>MGYC01000018.1:25311-25455 GCA_001801575.1 Gammaproteobacteria bacterium RIFCSPHIGHO2_12_FULL_41_20 | reverse complement strand
TGCAATTCTTTCCCATTCACTTAAGTGTGTTACTGAGTGTGCTTTGACTTCAGCTTCTATACGTGACTTGTCATTATATAGAACGGGTGTCTTAGCTTCGCCTTTTTCAGTAAATGTGGTTATTATATCTCTTAGCGTCTTTTT
>MGYC01000018.1:0-25199 GCA_001801575.1 Gammaproteobacteria bacterium RIFCSPHIGHO2_12_FULL_41_20 | reverse complement strand
CGAAGGATCTTCTTAATAAATCCTCGGTGTTTATTAAGAAGATCCTTCGCTAACGCTCAGGATGACAGTGTTAACGGGAACTCCTGATAAAGTGCAAAACTCCTATTTATTAAAAGAATAGGAGAGAATTGTTAGATTTTCCTTAAGGAATGCCCCTCGTCATTATTGCCAGAAGGCTGAATAGTGTGTAAGGTATGGAATAATCAGAGTTTTATGAACAGGTAAGGATGCTTATGCTCATTGAAGTTCTTTCGCGTATTCAATTTGCTTTTACCGTCAGTTTTCATATCTTATTTCCTTCCTTCAGCATTGGGCTAGTGACATTCATTGCGATTTTTGAAGGGATTTGGCTGAAAACACGTAATCCCCATTATCTGCATATCTGTAAGTTTTGGACCAAGGTATTGGCGCTGACATTTGGCATGGGCGTAGTGTCGGGGATTGTGATGGAATTCCAATTTGGCACCAATTGGTCCAAGTTTGCCTATATGGTGGGGGATGTATTGGGGGTATTGTTTACCTATGAAGTATTAACCGCGTTTTTTATTGAAGCAGGATTTTTAGGCGTGATGTTTTTTGGTTGGAATCGCGTGGGCCCACGCTTACATTACTTAGCCACTTTATTAGTATTATTTGGCGTGACATTTTCTGCATTTTGGATTTTATCTGCTAATTCTTGGATGCAAACACCGGCGGGTGTGGTGTTAGACGGCGATAAATTTGCAGTGACCAGTTGGTGGAATGTAATTTTCAACCCGTTATTATGGCCGCGTTATTTACATATGTTGCTTGCCGCCTATATTTCTACATCGTTGGTGATTGCAGCGATTTCAGCGTATTACTTATTAAAACAACAACACTTGGAGTTTGCGCGCACGTGTTTTTCTTTTGTGATGTGGGCATTGTTAGTGTTATTGCCTATACAAATATTTCTTGGGGATAGCGCTGGATTGAATGTGCATCAATATCAGCCAATAAAAACTGCAGCCATGGAAGGGGTATGGGAAACACAATACGGTGCACCCTTATTATTATTTGCTTTACCTGATCAAGCGGCAGAGAAAAATTATTTTGAATTGAAAATTCCAAAACTAGCTTCGCTATTAAATACGCATGAGTTGAATGGCGAATTAGTTGGATTAAAGTCAGTGCCAGCGGTAGATCGACCACCAGTATTTGTAGTGTTTTGGAGTTTTCGGGTCATGGTAGGGTTAGCCGGCATTATCTTTTTGCTCGCGATAACCGGCTGTATTTTGCGTTATGCCAAAAAACTGTATGACTATCCTATTTTTTTAAAATTTTGCATACTATCCGCGCCGTTGGGATTTATATGTGTGATTACCGGCTGGTTCACTGCTGAGTTTGGCAGGCAACCCTGGGTTGTCTATCATTACTTAAGAACGATGGATGCTCATTCCCCGATTAATTTACACCATGTATTGATTTCATTAGCAATGATTATTGTGGTGTATGGAATAATATTTGGAGTATTTTACTTTAAATACTTTTTTCGCATAGTGCAAGCTGGACCTATTGCTAGTGAGAAAACGGTAGATAGGACTTTTGCGTATATGTCGCCATCCGCGATTAAAAAGTGAGGTGCGGTTATGGAATTACTCGCTTCTGCTTGGTTTGTGATTATTGGTTTTTGTATCATTATGTATGTGCTACTGGATGGTTTTGATTTAGGCGTAGGTATTTTGTTTCCGTTTTTTAAGCGGCAAGATAGAGACATGATGATGAGTAGTATTTTGCCATTATGGGACGGTAATCAAACCTGGCTAGTTTTGGGCGGCGCATCGCTCTATGGTGCATTTCCCCTCGCTTTTAGCTTGTTATTGCCAGCGCTGTATTTGCCTGTGTTTGTGATGATTTTAGCATTGCTATTTCGTAGCATTACCTTCGAGTTTCGGTTTCACAGCAAAACTAAGCTACCTGTTTGGGATATATTGTTTTCTATCGGTTCAATTCTTGCCACTCTCTGCCAAGGACTATTATTAGGTAGTTTTGTTAAAGGGTATGAATATGTGTCTGGTAGTGCGGTGTTACATTACCATTTATTTGCTCCATTTAATATTGCCTGCGCAGTTGCTTTACTTTTTGGTTATAGTTTATTAGGAGCAACCTGGGTAATCGGTAAAACAACCGGTGTGTTACAAGAAAGAATGTATCAAATTGCCTATACTTGCCTACCTATTATTGCAGTATTTTTGGCGCTTATTAGTTTTTGGACGCCGCTGGTTGATCCGCGTGTCATGGCTATCTGGTTTAATCCACAACATCTCCCTAAACTGATAATTCTTCCTTTGGTATCAGGTTGTTTGGTGGTGTTTTTTCTTTATGCTTTGTATAAGAAATATGAAAAAATATTATTTGCACTGACAATAGGTATATTTCTTTGTGCTTATGTAGGCTTTGGCATTAGTACCTGGCCGTATATTATTCCACGTGCGGTGACAATATGGGAGGCAGCAGCTCCACCCGATTCACAGTTGTTTATGATCGTCGGGGCGGTTATATTATTGCCGGTATTACTTGGGTATACTTTTTATGCTTATTATATTTTCCGCGGCAAAGTTACCAAGATTGTGAGTGAGTCGCTGGAGTATTAAGGAGAAAAATAATGAGATTATCTATGGCTACTTTCTTGGGGTTGGGTTTGTGTTGTGCTTCTGTATATGCGCAAGATAATCAATCCATGTTATCCACTACAACTATGAGTGAACCCGTTATGTCATCAACCACAGCAGAAAAAAATCAAACCATGGGCGCAGCATTTTTGGCGGCTAATAAAAATAAGCCTGGTGTTGTTACTTTGCCAGATGGATTGCAATATAAAGTGATGGTTGCTGGTACCGGAGCACAGCCTACTGATAGTGATGTGGTTACCGTGCATTATGCGGGGAAATTAGTGAATGGTACGGAATTTGACAGCTCTTATAAGCGCGGTCAGCCAACCACGTTTCCTGTGGCTGGGGTGATTCCGGGTTGGACGGAGGCTTTAAAGTTAATGAAGGTGGGTTCAACATGGGAATTATATATCCCAGCCTCATTAGCCTATGGTGAACGTGGTGCACTGCCAGTTATTGGACCCAATGAGACATTAATTTTTAAAGTAGAATTATTAAGTGTACAAAAAGCGTAGTGAGTGCAGGAATTCTCGGTGAATAAAGGAGAGAGGAGAGGGGTCAGGCCCCGCAGTTTTATCGGGGCCTGACCCCTCTCCTCTCTCCTTTATTCACCGAGAATTCCTGTAGTGAGTGTTGATTCACTGTAATAGCTTGATTACAATGTCAGCATGAAAATACTTTGTGTCATTCCCAGCCGTATTCATTCAACGCGATTACCGCGTAAACCGCTTTTGCCTATTCAAGGTAAGCCCATGATTCAATGGGCTTATGAAAATGCCAAACGTTGTCCCATCTTAACTGATGTTATTGTCGCTACCGATAGCGAAGAAGTCGCACGTGTTGTTACGGATATTGGGGGCAAAGTGGCAATGACGGATCCGTTATTACCTACGGGGTCTGATCGTGTAGCAGCGATTGCTGAGCACTATCCAGACATGGATGTGGTGATAAACTTACAGGGGGATGAGCCTTTTGTTAAACCGGCCATGTTGCAGCAACTGATAACGCCTTATATGATGGGCGAATCCCCAGAAATGACCACATTGGCTACACCGCTTGATCATAACCTTCACCATGAGCCAGGCGTAGTAAAGGTTATTGTAAACCTGCATGGTGATGCGTTGTATTTTTCTCGAGCGCCTATTCCTTATTTTCGTACTCAATTCTTTGCGCCAGTTTACCATCATATGGGTGTGTACGCATTTCGTCGGGATTTCTTGCTGCATTATCGAAAGCTTCCTGCTACCCCATTGGAGAAGAGCGAAAGTTTAGAGCAATTACGAGTATTAGAGCATGGCTATAAAATCCGTGTTTGCTTAACAGAAGGCAAAACACTAGAAATTAATACTCCTGAAGAATATGAACGCGCGCAAGAGTTTGTTTACTCTGGCTAACCTTGCGACTGACTGTGGAAAGCAGCCGGTTTTTATGTAATAGTCGTGAAGTATTGCCATTGGGAGGCTGCATATTCTCCTAGCGTCATTGTTAGGGTCTATTGACAATTTAAATTGTCAATAGACCCTAAGCTTGTTACTAAAAATCAATATGAGAGGGATTTTGTTATGCAACCAAGAACATCTTTACGCACAGTTATAAATGAAAAAATTGATTACTATTTATCCACTGATAATCCATATCAGCCTGGTTTAGGTCTATTACAGCGGTTCGCGCTCTATGCTAAGAAGCGTGTAGGTCAAACGGGGCATGATAGAGCAATTACATATAAGACAAGCCTTGAGGCGGTAAGTGATAACGATCTCGCTCAGGCAGTGTGGGATGACGTGTGTGCTGATGCAAGTGGTATTTTAGATACCAGTGTTAAATTACGCTTACGTTTGCTAGAAGGTCTATGTGGTCATTTTGGTATTGAGAAGGAAAAGATAGATGCAGATGCAAGAGATACGATGCGATACCTTACTTTGTCAGGTGGTGTGCCAATACACACTTTTGAGCAGTGTTGGATTAATTCGGCAAAACGGTATCTCAAAGACTATATAGTAGCCACTCAAGGGCAGTTGCAACAACGAGTTCCTGCTGCGTCATTATCGCAGTAGATTTCAACTGCCAGATCTAGGATCATAAGTATACCCGAGGGTTATAGTGCCTCACAAAGTCCAGCTCGGTAACTGTCTTGTTACGGTGTGAATTTGCTTTCTATGTAGAGTTGTTAAGTTGTCTAATGAGTCTAATAGTTGCCAAAAAGCTTTATTGTGCCGCATGATTCTCGTGTGGCAGAGTTCATGTAGTAAAATATGGCGCACGAGTGCCGGTGGTAAAAATAATAATTTACAGCATAAATTGATATGTTGTTTACTAGAACAGCTTCCCCATCGCGTTGTATTATGACGTATCTGCAGACGCTGAAAGGTTAGCCCTGTTTCTTGAGAGAGTTGTTGTAGTGTTAGAGGAAGATGATGGCCAGCCAATTGGCGCAACCATTCACGCAGTTTTTTAAAGCATAGGGGAATATTTGTTGTATTTCCTATTAAGGTCAGTTGTTGGCTGGGATTAGTTAATAAAGTAATACCAGGATGCTCAGTTGCGAGGTATTTTACTTGCCAAGCTTGTTGTATGGCAGGCAAGCTAATGTCGGTAGGGAGTGTAGGGTCTTGTATTAAAGTTATATTTCTATTTATCCATGCCTGTTTCTTTTGAATAAATGTAATAATATCTTGGCTAGTCACCCTTTTTTTATTGGGTATGACAATTTCTAGGGAGCAGTTTACGATTCTAATCTGTAAGTATTTGGCTTTTTTGCTATAGCGCATTGTATAAGGAGGCAAAGCAAGATTCATTAGACTTCTTTCCAAACCTTGACCAAAGCGACAAGATTGTCTGTTGCCTCTAGCCAAGCCTGCTCGGTAGTTTCTAATTGTTTTTTCAGTGCAGCTAACTCTTCCCATTGGGCGCATAATTTTTCTTGCTTTTCTAATGCATAAAATTGCTGGTCGGATAATTGTGCTTCAAGAGTGGTTATCGATTTCTGCAATTTATCTATGTCATTTTCTAGCTGTTTTATTTTTTGTTGTAGATTGCGCTGGATATTGCGTTGCATTTTTTTAGACGGCGTATCTGGATGTGATTGCTCTGCAGTAGATTGTTGTTTGCGAAATTGTAGTAACCATCGTTGGTAATCATCGAGATCACCGGTGAAATAGCGGGCCTGTGCATTGGCAATGAGTAGCAATTGGTCTGTCGTAGTGCGGAGTAAAAAACGATCATGAGAGACTAGTAACATCGCACCTGTATATTGTTGCAAAGCAATGCTGAGTGCGTTGCGGACTTCTAAATCCAGATGATTGGTAGGCTCATCCAGTAATAATAAATTAGGCCGTTGCCATATGAGCAAGGCTAGTGCTAAACGTGATTTTTCTCCACCAGAGAAACTACTTATTGGCTCCATCGTTTTGTTGCCTGAAAAACCAAAACTACCCAGAAATTTTCTTAATGCCAATTCGGGTGCGTGTTTTGCTAATTGTTGCAAGTGTGCAAGCGCGGTTTCATGTGGATGTAATTGTTCTAGGTGGTGTTGTGTAAAGTAACCAATTTTTAAACCCGCAGCTGTTTCACAGTTGCCTGATAATGAAGTGATTTCCCCAGCCAGTGTTTTTATTAACGTAGATTTTCCTGCACCATTGGGTCCAAGTATGCCTATTCTGTCTTTAGGGGATAAACTGAGATTGACATCGCGCAGTATGATTTTCTCCTTATAGCCCATATTGGCATGGATTAGAGTGATCAGTGGGTTAGGGCAAGAATGAGGTGTTTGAAACTCAAATTGAAACGGTGTTTCTGCTTGTACTGCATAAACTTTCTCCATGCGTTCCATGGCTTTTAAGCGGCTTTGTGCTTGTTTAGCTTTAGAAGCCTTGTAGCGAAAACGATCTACAAAAGATTGCATATGCGCGAGTTGACGTTGTTGTTTTTCAAAAATGGCTTGTTGCTGTAGTAATTTATTGGCGCGTAAGTTCTCAAATTCCGTATAGTTACCGGTGTATAATTCAAGCTGTTGTTGGGAAATATGCGCGATATACTCAACAACATGATCGAGAAATTCTCGGTCATGAGAAATTAATAGCAATGTACCTGGGTATTTGTTTAGCCATTCTTCTAGCCATAATACCGCATCCAAATCTAAGTGATTGGTGGGTTCGTCTAGCAGTAGAATATCAGATCGACACATTAAGGCTTTAGCTAAGTTTAAGCGTACGCGCCATCCGCCAGAAAATGTATTGACGGATTGTTGTAGTTGGGGGTGTGTGAATCCCAAGCCAATTAATAATTGTGCTGCCCGAGAGGGAGCGGTGTAGGCATCGATAATATGCATTTTTTCATGCAACGCACCCATTTTTAAGCCATTATTTTCTTGCTCTGCTATGTATAATTGTTCTTCTAATGTGCGTAATTCAGTATCGCCATCTAGCACAAAATCTAATGCAGACTTATTGTACGTAGGCGTTTCTTGTTCTACATGGGCAAATTTCCACTGTGCAGGAATATCTAGATCACCAGAGTCAGCATGAAACTCGCGCAGTAATAACGAGAACAATGTGGATTTCCCAGAGCCATTTGCGCCCACAATACCAATGCGTTGCTTGGGGTAGATGGCCCAATGGATGTTTTGTAAAAGTAGATAGGGTCCACGTCTTATTGTTATGTTGCGTAATGTTATCATGCTGCATAGTTTATCAAAATAAACAATGAAAAGAATCCTATCCTGTTAAGGACAATAGGGACACACAGAATAACAGGCCGGCTCTCCTTAATGGGATAGAATAGGCAAGAAGTTGCTATTCTTTATTCGCATCGAGGTTTGAATTGTAAATAGACCCTAATGTACAGTAAATTTGCCTCCTTGCAGTGAAATGGGTGTAATTATGTTAATTCTTAATATTGCTGGTTATAAGTTTATTGCTTTAAATGAGCTCGCGCAGCTAAAAAGTCTGTTATTAGAGGTATGCAGTAAACAACAAGTTAAAGGGACTATTTTGCTTAGTCAGGAGGGCATTAATATAAGTTTAGCAGGGCAACCTCAAGACATACAGGCATTCCAGAGTTTTTTGCAAGCAGATGATCGTTTTAGTGATATGACGTTTCATGAGACATATTCCAATGCCTTGCCATTTCGCACTTTAAAAGTGAAGTTAAAAGGGGAGATTATTACCTTGCGACAGCCAGAAGTTAATCCCCATACTCAGCGTGCACCATGTATTTCCCCTATAGAGTTGAAGCAATGGTTAGATGAAGAACGTGATATTACTCTTCTTGATACACGTAATGATTATGAGGTGCACTTTGGTACTTTTAAGGGCGCAGTAAATTTACATATTGATCATTTTGGAGAATTTCCTCAGGTAGTTAATGAGGTAGAGCGGGATAAGCCTATCGTTATGTTTTGTACGGGAGGTATTCGCTGTGAAAAAGCTGCTTTTTATATGTTGCAGAAAGGCTTCCAAGAAGTGTATCAACTAGAGGGAGGAATTTTGGGATATTTTTCTGCGGTAGGGGGTACACATTATGAAGGCGAATGCTTTGTTTTTGATGGGCGTATTGCACTTGGCCCCGATATGCAAAAAACGGGTACATTACAATGCCAGGTTTGCCAGGGACCGATTGACGCTGCTGATCAGCCATTTACTCAATCGTCTAAAGTTATTTGTATACAATGTTATAATAACTTTCCATCGACATAAAACCATTGTCCATGGTTGTAATGGAATTCGCTGATTTCATGTAGAACGCATTTTTTATTTTTTTGTAAATAGTGTGCTTTAAATTTAACGAAGCCTGTTAAGCCTTCTTGATAGGTACCAATCACTTCTAGCTTTAGCCATGTTACTTGTTTTGCCCACTTGCGTGCTGCAGTGGCATCAAAATTATTCGCAGCAGGCGGCCGCATGGTGCGCTTAATATAGGGAATATTAGCCATGGTATAGGCTGTATAGCGGGAGCGCATAAGTTCTTCTGGGGTTAGAGCTTGGCGTAAGTTATTGATAAATGTGCCGCAACAATTACTGTAAGAGTTTGTTAATCCACAAGGGCAAAGTTTTTTATCTTTATTTGTCATTTTCTTGCATTTCTTTTAAGAAAACCCTCAGTTTCGGTTCAGTATAACTTAATTACGAGCTTGTAAACTAATAGTAATTAAATATAACGAGGCAGGGGAATATACAGTTTTTTTATGCGATGGGTAATTCATCTTTCTATCACGATTAATTTCTCGTGAATTGTCAGCATCTTCTAATTATTGTCTAAAATCAAAAAAAATCAAGTGAATAAAAAAAGTCATTTCCTGTTTTTTGTGCCTAATAAAGTATAATTTAATATATAACTAAAAAACGAGGAGCAAAGCCATGCGCAGGACAGGAGTAGTTGCGTCTATTGGATGCATTTTTTCTATGTTATTGCTATGCGCTTGTGCAACGATACATACTTCAGCTGTTTCTCCTAATGCTGCTTCTAAAAACGAAGACTATGCTATTATTGCAAAACAGCCTGATTATGCAGCACGTCTTCCGCAGCATCGAGATACAGGTGGAGAAAGAATGGTATTGATTGACCCTGATCTCCATGTGTGGGGTGCTTATGATGCTAATGGTAATTTAGTTAGAGCGGGATTGGTGACAGCAGGTGCAGATTGGTGTCCTGATGTTGGTCGGCGTTGTCATACGAAAGCAGGTACATTCCGCGTGTTTTCCTTAGGAAGCTATCATTGTAAATCGTCTATTTATCCATTACCACGCGGTGGCGCACCTATGCCTTACTGCATGTTTTTTAATCGCAACCAAGGTATGCATGGTTCACCGGAAAATGCATTAGCAGAAGCAAATCTTAGTCATGGTTGTGTGCGTATGCATGTATATGATGCTGAATGGTTGCGATTTAATTTCGTGCATGTAGGTACGAAGGTAGTTGTTAAATCGTATTAGGAGATGGTTGCCCGAGTTTTTTTAATTATTATTCATCGATTGCTTAATATCTTTGCCGGTATTTTCCATGTCTTGACCAAAACCTTTTACGGTATTTTGACAGCTTGACAAGGCAATAGTATGGATGAGAATTAAACTTATTAAAATAAAACGCAGAAGTAATCGCATCACTAATTTCTCCTTTAACCTCGTACAATAATTAATTTAATTATCACTCTTACACGGTTGTAGAACAAGGTTAATTTTTCAGTAAATCACTGAATAAAGGTAATACATTGTATTGTAAAATAAAAAAAATTAAACAAAGTAGTGGACGTGGAGATGTTTTTTTAGTAACATAGCACGATGCAATTAATACTAACTAATAAATCAAAATGGTTGCTGTTGCTGGTATTAAGTTGTGTCCTGATCATCGTTTGGCGAAATAGTAATAATATTATATTTCCAGAGTTGGACTCTTCTAATACTCATTCACAGAGTCGATTGGCGAATTCTGTTTGGTACAGTATCAGCAATGAATTTCAGCTTGACCATAAGACGCAAACACCTTCGGTGCAAGCTGAAATCCGTCGTTTGGTTGCTGACCAAGATAAATTTTATCGAATTTTAAAAGCAGCATCGCCATATATTTATTTTATCTACCAACAAACACGCGAACGTGGATTGCCTGGTGAGATTGCGTTGATTCCTTTTATTGAAAGTGAATTTAATCCTAATGATCATTCCAACAAGGGTGCATTAGGACTATGGCAGTTAATGGCCGGGACAGCGCATGATTTGGGTATAAAGATGCGGGTAGGTTATGATGGTCGCCGGAATATTGTTGACTCCACGCAAGCTGCTTTAGCTTATTTTAAAGACCTGGGTAACAACTTTGATGGTGATTGGTATTTAGCTATAGCTGCTTATAACTGCGGGCAAGGAAAAGTTACTTCTGCTATGCGGCGCAGTGGTAGCGATAGTTTTTGGAAGTTACCCTTGCCACGAGAAACAAAGTATTATGTTCCTCGCTTGCTTGCTGTTGCTGAAATTATTGAAAACCCTGAAAAATATGGTATGCAATTACCACCGGTTACTAATGAACCTTATTTTGCTGAGGTAAAAGTAACTAAATCAGTTAGTTTAAATAAAGTAGCAAAAACTACTGGTATTAGTATTAAAACTTTGCATAAATTGAATCCTGCTTATCGAAATGGTGTCGTGTCAAAAACTGAAAATAGTTTATTAGTACCAGTAGATAAAGTGCCTGCTGTTACGAATAAATTACCAGTGAAATAATTCCTTGAACAAGCACAAGTTATGATGCCATTTCTCTTGAAACCTCAAGTACGCCAGGTAACTGCTCAATTCTTCTCAGTAACTTTTGCAGCTCTTCTTTATGTTGTACTTGCACGGTAGCTGAAATAAATAATTGATTATGATTTTTACTTAATGCGGAATTAAAGTTAATTAATTTTATTTTTTCGTTAGCAAATAAGGATGTAATTTCATTAAGTATCTGGCTTTTTTCCTCGGCAATAATTTTTAAGTCTGTATTAAACATGGCGGATTTACTCATGTCCCAGCTGATATCCATGCAACGTGGTGAGGCAGTGAGCTTTTGCATGTTCTTACAGGCTTTTTTATGTATAGATATCCCACGGCCATATGTAATATAGCCGATAATATTATCACCGGGGATAGGTTTGCAGCATTTAGCAAACCGTGTTAGCAAGTCTGCACCACCAAGAATAGCTGAGCTAGTGTGAGTTCGCGAGGGTTCAGTAGTAAATGATGATATAGTGGCGGCAGGTTTTTCGCTGGATTTTGGCTGAATAGCTTGAAGAATTTGGCCTATGCGTATATTGCCGCGGCCTAAGCCAACTAATAAGGTTTCTTCATCTTTGCAATTGAAGTGGCGAGCTATGGTAGTGAGTGAAATAGATTTTGCTAAGCCACTGCGGGCTAACTCACGTTCCAATAATTGTTTTCCTGCTGCAATATCTGTATTTAATGCTTGTTGTTTAAACCAATGCACTACTTTGCTGCGTGCGCGATTAGTTTTAAGATAACCTAATTCTGGATTGAGCCAATCACGACTAGGCGTACCTTGTAAAATAGTGGTAATTTCTATTTTATCTCCAGTACGCAGGGTGTAATTTAGTGGAACAATTTGGCCATTAATCTTTGCACCACGACAACGATGGCCAAGCTGGCTATGAATATGGTAAGCGAAATCCAAAGGTGTAGCGCCACAGGGTAAATCAAGAATTTCTCCAGCCGGAGTAATCACGTAAACTTGGTCATCGGTAGATGTAGATTGTTTGGTGTTGGTTGCCATATCAGTAGTTGCTATTTCTTTGTGCCAGTCTAAAAGTTGTCGTAAATAAGAGATTTTTTCTGTATCACCGACAGACACTGGTTGCTTTTCTTTATATAACCAATGCGCAGCCACACCGCGCTCAGCCTCTTCATGCATAGCAAAAGTACGAATCTGTATTTCGAAATGTTTTTCATCTTCATCAATGACAGCAGTGTGAATAGAGCGGTAGCCGTTAGGCTTAGGATGGGCAATATAATCATCAAACTCTTGCATGATAGGCGGCCATAAGCTATGTACCATGCTAAGTGCGGTATAGCAATCTTCAATAGTTGGAACAAGGACTCTGACTGCGCTGTAATCATAGATGCCTTGATAATCGGAGTCTTTGCGTTGTGTTTTTAAATAAATGCTATATAGATGTTTTGCTCGTCCGCTGATTTCTGCTTTGATGTGTGCGGCAGTCAATTTTTTTTGTAAAGTGATAACAATGTTTTGTATGCGTTTTTCTCGATCAGTGCGTCGTTCCGCAAGAAAGCTAGCAATTTTTTTGTATGTGTCGGCATCCACATAACGAAATGCTAAGTCTTCTAATTCCCATTTCAACTGGCCTATGCCTAGGCGATTAGCTAGTGGGGCATAAATATCCAATACTGTTTGTGCATAGCGTTTTCTATCTTCTTCTGGAATGGTTTTAATACCACGGATAAAGCAGAGTTGTTCTGCGAGTTTAATAATAACCACACGAATATCGGTAGCCATAGCCAGCAGCATTTTTCTTATTTTATCAATTTGTGTTTTATTATGTAGCGCTAGCTGTTGTGTGGTTGAAATAAGATCCATTTGTTTTACCCCATTAATTAACTTAGTAATGGGTTCACCTAATTGTTGTTTGATTAATTCTTCATAGACGGGAGTGATAGTCGGAATCGCGCTGCTTAACATAGCTGCTGAAGCAGTTTCTTGATCTAAGTTTAGCGTTAATAGAGTTTCCGCGACTTCTAGCCCGAATTCAATACAAGGCTGACCATAGAGAGTGGTGAGACCGTGGGTTAATTTTTTAGTGAATTCGCTAGATTTTTCTAAGGTGCTGATATCTTTAAGATTATGTGCGGTTTTAATATTTTCCAGCCATGCAATGGTATCGACGGTGCCATCTGCTAAAAATTGCAATTTACGAGTAGGTTTGCTCATAGGTAGATTGATTACATTAAAAAATTAATTTATTTATCCAATTTTAGCATATTGCTGCAACGGGGGCTGTGCTTAATTAAAACTTAACTAATAATAACTATACTAATATTAAGACTTTTTTATTGTAATGATGCGCTTATGACTAATTCTACTTTTATAAATGAGCAAGGTTGGCTTATAAAGAAGATAAAAGAGCTAGGGTATCCTGTGGATGAAGAGGGGATGTGTTATGGTATTGCTGCTATGGCATTACAAGCTATTTTAGTGGGAGGATTAGCAGATTTTAAACGGCGCTTATTGGCGATACGCGATACCCCTAATCTTAAGGAGGCGATAGAGGCGGCAAAAACAGCAAGAAACGCAAGGTTTATTGCTGCAAAGAAGCAGGCTAAGAGTGTATACCATAAAGAATGGGAGGAACTATCAGAAGAAGTCAAAAATCACGTGCGGGCAGAGGTTGATGCGGCGCTTACCCAGCAAGAGCGTGATTTATTAACGGTCTATCCGTTTTTTGATGGGATTGGATTATATTATTATGCCTCCCTTTTTTATACGCATCTTTTTGGGGAGGAGGCAAAACCGATTGGCCAAGATTTTTTACGTACTTTTCCATTAGCCAAACCCACTTTATTTATAGATCATATTAGCAGCGTAAATGAATTTTCAGGCGTGTATAATTTATTGGAATTAAATAATTATTTTGGTGTTCTTAGAAAATGTTTTTCTGAAGTTTCCTATCCTATTACTTTGTTTTTATCGTCGGGAGACCATGTTATGGTGGTGGCTTGGAGCTCAGGTAGTCAAGGGTGGATTCTTGTTGATCCTAATAAATTACCTTATCTAGAGGGGCTATCTGATCAGGAAGTGGCTGCTGCTGTGTTATCGGGGTTTTCTGGCAATGAGTTTGCTGCGTTTTCTGCACAAGTATTTATTCAGGAAAATTATCGGGAGCATTATAGGTGCAAAGTGTCTATTTTATTAGACGATCCTATATGGAGTGAATTGCATATCCCAACGGTTGAAAAATCGAATCGGCGTGACTCTGCGTGCGCATCGTGGCTACATGTAGCAGTGAGGGGCAATCATGAGGCGATTGCGGTACAGCTGCTTGATCTTGGCTCGGCTTCAGAATTAACTGATGGTAGATTACTTTTTATTGCTGCACAACATGGTCATATGAGACTAGTTTGGGAGTTATTGGCAAGAGGCTGTGATCCTAATAAGGTGTATGGAAAGGCTATGCCATTGCATATTGCAGCGTTGGAGGGCCATGTACAGGCCGTGGAAGCCTTATTAGAATCAGGAGCTGATCCCACTAGCATGGCACTCGCTAGTGGGAAGACTGCTATAGAAATTGCTGCTTATTATCAGTACCCAGAAATAGTTGAATTATTAAAACATGCATTGCAACAACGAGCATCGCAGATGGCTTTATTGTCAGCGGGGCAAGTAGTTAGTGCCCACAGTTTATTTTCATCTACCACTGTAACGGGTTTATCTAGAAGGCCTTTACCGTTGACACCGCCTGAACAACAAGCCTTATTAGAACAGGCTACTCGGCAGAATAAGCCTTTACCACCTATTCCTCCTAAAAAACCCAGGCCTTTACCGCCCATTCCTCCACCTAAAAAAGCGGCTTAAGTTAGGGTCTGTTGACAATTTAAATTTCGACTGCAAAAAGAGGAATATCGGCCAAAATATGCAAAAATTTTCGTCAAATATGTTCAATATTCTCCGCAAATTTCTACACATTTTGCTTCGATTCCCTCTTTTTTCGTTACGAAATTTAAATTGTCAACAGACCCTAGAATATTGAAACTATCATTAATATGTTGGCATGGTAGGGTCAATTTCTTTTGCCCAAGCGGTAATACCACCTTTAAGATTGAAAACGCGTTTAAATCCATGATTAATTAAAAATTCTGTTACGCGTCGCGAGCGGCCTCCACCGTGACAATGAATGATGGTATGTTTGTCAGGATTAAGCTCCTGTAGGCGCGCAGAAACTTCATTGGCGGGGATGAGTAAACCACCGATGTTACAAATGGCGTATTCATCTGGATTTCTCACATCCAGTATCAGAAGATCTTTTCCGGATTTTTGTAAAGCAGCAAGTTCTTGTACGGAAATTTCTGGGATAGACATATATGTGTCTCCTGCTATTTTATGGTAAATGATATTTAATTGTGTAAGGCCGCTAACAAAGACCCTGGGTTATTTACGTAGCAATGTTATCTGGTTTAAGCTACAACTTTATTGTAATAGGTATGGGAATTCCCGCAATAGGTAAGCAATTAAAAGAGGTGCATATGTTAACTTGGTTAAGAAGTAGATTACAATTGCCAGGGGTTGCACGAGCAGCACGTTACGCTCAAGGCATGGCTGGGGCGGTGGCTGGAATTATATTTACTTTAGGGAGCGTATTTACTGTTCCTATTAAGGGATTTCTATCTGGATATGGGCCTGTGATTACGGCATTTCTTGCTTCTTTAGTCACATTTTTTTATCGACTAAGGATGGACTACCGTGCATCTGACCCACAGGCGCCAGCAGTAAAGTTGCAATTAAAAGAACGGCAACGGAATTTATCTACTAGTCTTATCGCTTGCGAGTTTCAGAAAGATATGGACAAGGCAAGAGGATTCTTACAAAAACATCATATCAATGATGCTGATATTGAGCGAGTAGCACATTGGTCGATGAATAGTGATGATGACTTGCAGGAGGTATGGGAAAAGCTATTTAAAGCAACTGAATGTAATCTTGACAAATATCCGGTAAGTTTTATACAGGGCTTGATGGCGGTATCTAGCCACTTTATAGAGTGTATCTTGCTACAAGTGTATGCAAACCCAGAATTATTAACTTTTTCAGTTATTACACCAAGCAATTGTGTCATCCTTAGCATGATTTCTGTGCTTGCTTTAGCGCAAGGAATACTGCAATTCTATGACACTAAACAAGCATATGAGCATCCAGATACAGCAGCGACACTATGTAATACTGTGTTACATGCTTATACGGATTATACCCCTTCAACTACTAGGTTACTGGGATATGGGACAATGGCGGAGGTTTAGGGTGTGTTGATTATCTAAAAATAAAACCAATAACAAAATGTTTAGGTTCGGAAAGAAAACGATTAGCGCCAATGACCGTGGGTGCTTTGTTTACTGCATATAATGCAGCTGAGTCGAGGTCTTGATTGTGACTAGACTGCAGGATTTGTATGTCGCTGAAATGTCCCTCAGGGTGAAGGGTTAAGCTTATTAAAACTCGGCCTTTAATTCCTAACTCTCCAGCTACTTTCGGGTAGGAGAAGTTTGCTGATAAGGCTGTGCCTAGTAATTTAATCAAGGGATCGGCAACTTGATTCATGTCGCCAATTAGGTAAATAGGCTCGGCATTTTTAGTTGTATTAAAAGCATTAGCACGATTATTTTGTAGTACTGTTTTTGTGGATGCCAAGATGGATGCCAGACTGATGTTTTTATCTATTGGCCGATCAGCGGCAGATGAGGCTGGCGTTATATTGCGTTTATTTGAATGTGGCGGAGTGGATTGCATTATCCCTCTGGTGTAGACATAGGATGGGATATAAGCAGGTGCATATAATTGTGGTGACCTTATGGTTTGTTGGGGTCGTGTAATGATTATGATGCAGCTGATTAACAATAATAGATGCACAATCAGCGATAACCAGAAACTATAGAATGGTAGCTGTATAGGGTTATGTTTCATGGCTTATGCTATCCGTTTGAGGAAGCAAATTAAAATATATAGCATTAGGGTCTATTTATAATTCAAACCTTGATCCCCTCTTTTTTCGCATTGAGGTTTGAATTATAAATAGACCCTATCCTTTCATGGATAAACCATACAAAATAGCGGAGATCGTGATTAATCCCATAATAGTAATGAAGAGGTTACTTATTTTGCCCTTGTATTTTCTCAGTGCGGGCACTCTGGCAATAGCATACATGGGCATTAAAAATAAAATCATGGCAATGACGGGACCGCCCAAGGTTTCAATCATACCTAAGATGCTGGGATTAATAGTGGCAACTATCCAACAGCTAAGTAGAATAAATAATTCAATTATGCGTTGTAAGGTTTTCTTGTTGGTAGGTTTAGCTAGCGATGGTAGAGATTTTTCTAATAATCCGTGTAAACCTTCTTTTGCCCCCAAGTAGTGACCGAGAAATGATTTTGCAATAGCTAGAAAAGCGATAGGTGGGGCAATATAAGCTAAAAGGGGTGTATGAAAGTGATTAGCAAGATAAGAAAGAATGGAAATGTTTTGTTGCTTTGCTAATGCTAAATCATCGGGTGATAGGCTAAAGACACAGCTGAATGTAAAGAGTATTACGGTAGTAGCCATAAGAAGATGGCTATACTTTAAGATGCTTGAGCTTTTTTGGTCAGCTTGATTGCCATAACGCTGTTTTTGTTTAACTGCAAAGGAGGAAATGATGGGGGAATGATTAAAGGAAAATACAATGACAGGAATCACCAACCAGAGTGTCATTAGTAAACTATGACCTCCATTGGTAGCATGATTGGCATGGAAAATAGCGCCATTCCAATGTGGGATTAAGTAGAGTGAGAGCAAGATAATGATAGTAACAAAAGGATATACAAGTGTGCTCATGGTTTTAACAATGATTTCTTGTCCAAACTGCACAATGCCCATTAAGCCCATAATCAAAACAATCGCTACCCATGCGCGCGCAGGAGGGGTAATGCCCATTTGGTGCGTCAGAAAACTAATCGATGTGTTGGTAATAGCTACACTATACATAAGTAGCAGGGGATAGATGGCAAAGAAATATAAAAGTGTGATGCATTTGCCCGCCAGGCTCCCAAAATGTTCATCCACTACGGCTGTAATATTATCATTGGCAGATGACCCGGAAAGTACAAAACGACACAGTGCTTGATGGGCAAAATATGTCATGGGGAAGGCAAGTAGCGCTGTCATTAGCATTGGCCAAATACCGCTTAACCCAGCGTCAATAGGTAGAAACAAAATGCCAGCACCGATTGCTGTCCCATATAGGCTAAGTGCCCATATAGTATCTTGCTTTTGCCAGCCAGAGGCTTCCTCTTGTATAATTGTATCTACTGTAGCGGCATTATCTGCGGACATGATCTGTTCTATTTTTCAACAATGATCTCTGATAGTAGCTTAAGTATGATCTATAAAGCAAGTGGCGGGAGTTCTGCTGAAAATGAGAATTTGTCATTTATATATTGGGATGGCCTGTCAAAGGGTGCCTTGTTAGGCTGCGAGGAGCGCTTTTTGCGACGTGGCAAACCAGTTTTTGTACACTTTGGATTTTGCCGCACCCTGTAAATAACGCAGGGCTCGCGACACGTCCTGGGAGATTTTAGAGTATGGCAGAGTCAATGAAATTACACCAGAGCATGTACAAGGTTGCTATTTTTGCTTTACCTATTAGCATCGGGGCGCTAATTAATATGTTGGCTAGCTTTATTGCCATGATGATGGTGGCAAGGTTAGGGCAGCAGGCATTAGCGGCAGCGGCATTGGCGGTTTCCAGTTTTATTACTGTATTAACCATTCTTAGTACAATTTTTTATGCAGTAAGCATTTTGATTAGCCATCAACGTGGGGAAAAAACGCCCGCTGAGATTGGTCGCATAGTAAAAAATGGCATTTGGCTTGCTATACTTCTATCTATTCCTGGGTCATGTATTGTATGGCATCTAGATAAAATATTATTACTGTTTAAGCAAGATCCGTATTTGGTAACCTTAACTCATCAATATTTTCACTTTGCTGCATTTGCTGTTATCCCTTTGCTAATTAATACTGTGATTGCACAATTTTACACAGGTATTGGGCGCCCGCGTTTTACCTTTATTGTTGCAATGATTATGTTACCTATTATTATTTTATTCTCATATGGATTGGTATTAGGAAATTTTGGATTGCCACGATTAGAGTTAGCAGGAGTGATTGCCGCCAATTTTTTTGTGCAGTTTGTTGTAATGTTTTGTATTATTATCTATATGTATTTAAGCGGCACGCTGGAAAAGTATCAGGTTTTTTCTAATGGTATTGGGTTGGATTGGCAATTATGTAAGAGTATTTTTACTTTAGGGTTGCCGATCGGTGTACAATTTGGTGCTGAGTTGGGATCGATGGCGGTAGCCACGTATTTTATGGGATATTTTGGTGTGACCGCCTTAGCTGCATCACAGATTGCGACACAGTATTCTATGTTGGTAGTAATGATTATTTTGGGATTATCGCAGGCAATTTCGGTATTGACTAGCGAGTCCTATGGCAAAAAAGCACTGAATATAACACCGGAATATATTTATGCTGGCATGGGGGTGTTAAGTATCGCATTTGCAGTAATTTTCCTTTTGTTTTTTGGCATGCCAGAAATGTTGATTCATTTATATGTAGGCACAAATAAATTTATGGATAAGGAATTAATCACATTAACCTCAATCTTTTTAGCTATTGCTGCTGTAACTTTGTTTATTGATGGTATTCGCAATCTGCTGTCTGGTGCATTACGTGGATTACATGAATCGCAAGCACCAATGCGCATTGGTGTTATTTGTTTGTGGTTAGTGTCCTTGCCTTGTTGCTATTTTGTTGCATTTTATTTGCATGGTGGCCCGATTGGCTTACGTTTGGGATTTATGAGTGGATTCATTTTAGCTGTTATACTGTTATGGCTGAGACTTAGGGAAAAATTAATAGCAGTATGAGAAATACGCTGTTTTTTAGTTTAGCATGGGTTTTTTGTAGCTATTGCTTCTGCGCTTATGGCGTGGAAGTTTATGGCCATCGTGGCGCACGTGGATTGGCTCCAGAAAGTACGCTACCTGGTTATCGCGTGAGTATAACAACAGGTGTTGATTATGTAGATTTAGACGTAGTTATGACCAAGGATCATACTGTTGTTGTTTATCATGATTTAGCTTTAAACCCAGATATTACACGCGATAAAACTAAGCGATGGTTAAAAACACACGATATTCTTGTGAAAGATTTATCTTATACTGAACTTTTGCAATACGATGTTGGTCGGATTAATCCATTCAGTAAATATGCGAGATTATTTCCCAACCAAAAACCTATAGACGGTGCGGTTATTCCAACCTTAACAGAAACCATTCGCTATATTAAGAAAATAGCCAGCCCTACTATAAAGTTCCAAATTGAAATTAAACTAGATCCTTCTCAACCGGAGCGTGGCTATTCTCCTATAGAAATGGCTACTGCAGTGGCGAAAATTATTAAAGCAGAAGGTATTAGTCAGCGTACGGAGATTCAATCTTTTGATTGGCGTTGTTTATTGGCACTGCAAAAAATTACACCTACTATTCCAACAGCCTATTTAACGGATGATAGACGTACGCAGCTTATGTATGACAGAAATCCACGTATTGCTGGAATGTGGACGGCAGGCTATCTGCTAAAGGATTATTATTATTCTTTGCCATATATGATTGCTGTACTAGGCGGTAAATTGTGGGACCCACAAGATATTCAAGTTACACAAAAAAACTTGCAGGAAGCGCATCAATTGGGGTTAAAGGTTTCTGTATGGTCTTCCGCGGAATATTATGGAAAAGATATAGACCTTTCAGAAATTAAAAAACTTATTGCCTTAGGCGTGGATGGGGTTATTACTGATCGGCCAGATTTACTGATGCGAGTAGGATGAAAATGGTAATAGAATCTTATTTTCTTCACGAAAATCTATGTCATCACATGGTGCATTCACAATTACTCTCTCATCGTCCTACTCTGCTAATTATCCATGGACTAGGTGACTCTGGAGCGAGTTATTATAATTTCCTTTTTTCTAAAGAATTACGAGATTATAATATATTGATTCCTGATTTGTTGGGGTACGGCAAGAGTTCAGCCTCAACAGATTATAGTTTTCAGTGTCAAGTGACTGGTATCCTTAAACATATCGATTATCTGCAGAATCAACAGGGCATTGAAAGTATACTCATATGATCGGTAAAAAATATGCTGAATTATCTATACCTAGAGTATATTGCTATGGCGATACATTATGTCATGAGACGATCGAATTTTTGCAAGAAAATAAATTAGCAATGAAGCATTTTCATGTTCCAGGCCATTTTTTTATGTTAGATAGTTTTGATGATTTTGTCGATTATGTGAGTGCATATATAACAATCCTAGTACATTGATGGCTTTAATTACGGGCTTATTTCTTTAGGTATTACTCGTGTGGCATATCTGGTGAATTATCCTATACTAATTACAGATAATAGAAGAAACATATGCGGAGTAATCATGAATATTGAGTATGAGCTCATGCGTCAGTTTTTGCTAATAATTGGGCTTGGATTGGTTTTGTTGGCATTAATAGTGGGTCTTGGTTTGGTGCTTATTCCGCGTTGGATATTTATTTTTAATGATTATTCTAGAATTTGGTTTTCCACCAGGAAGACGGGTTTAATTTTTGGAAAACCTATCGATATGGAAGAGTTTTTCTTCCAACATAATAAACTAATTGGATCGGTGTTGTGTGCTATAGGTGTGACAAGCTTATATTTGCTATGGGCTAACTATTCTGCAACAGAGTTTGTTAATTTTTTTGGAGAGAAGAATCACGTTGTTGTTGAGTGGGTTACTCAGGGTGTTTATATCTTTTTTATGTTTAATAGTATATGGGCGATATTGTTAGGTGTGTTATTGATATTTAACCCTGTGTTTATAAAAAAGTTAAATTTATTTTTTAATCACTGGTATTCCATGCGTCGAGTAATCAAGGAATTAGAATTGATGCGTAATAATGCGGATCATTTTGTGGAATCACACGCGCAAATTTCGGGTATTGTTATTACTATTTCTAGTTTAAGCGTATTAATTTTTTTATTTTCTTTTCTATAGGAGATAATTACATTTTCTCGCATACTTCTTTACCTAATTTGTCTTGTCCTAAATAAACCCAGTATCCTTGTATACTTAAGTGATCTTGGGAGTAGCTGTACCGTTCCAATCCTACCTTTTTTAAATCTTTTACGTTTTGAAATACTACGGCAATTGTGTTGTCGTCATATAGTCCGCCGGTGCCTATAGCTTTGTCACCAGTATTATATTCCATTTCTAAACTGTAAACTGTGTTTTGCGGGATAATACGGATTGTCCCGGAATATTCCTTATTTAGGTAAGGGTCAAACCCTTTGCATTTATAGATTCCAGTGAAATTAGGCGCGGCATAACAAGCGGTGGTCCATAATGCTATGAAAAGTGTATAAATTCCGTATCGCATAGATTTCCTTCTCGGTGCTGAGAATTTCCTTAGCCAATGACCCACAGCCAATATATATCTTGCTCTGGGTTATAGTTTTAATCAAGAAGATCTGTGTAGCTCCTCAGTATTTTTGTCAGCCTGTTATCAAGTCCTACCGCAAATTGATAAATGGCGATGATTTGTTGATGGGATACAACAAGTGGCATTGAACCTAGATTCGGCAATTGAAATCTACTGCGAGCGCGTATGGATTGCTGTTGTATTAAACGCTACTGCAATTGGTATCAATATTGCAGGTCAATAAGGTTTGCTTATCATTGCTATTAATATAATTGATTATCCTTTCCGTAGTGGATGGGTTACCTTCTTGAGCCTGCTAGAGTATGTTTTATAAATAGATAAACTTAACAATGAAATAGTGGAAATAAACAAATGAAATCTTTTTTGAGTACCTTAACGGCGGTATTTTTTACATTCGGCATGGCGATGACAGCGACATCTGCTATAGCCTCAGAAAATGCTGTTATTTCTTCTGCTGTTGCTGGCAAATCTTCTTGTGGTAAATTGGTGAATACAACACAACCCTTTATTCTTGTTTTGAACAGTGGCGATGATTTGCTCGCAAGTATTACCCAATGTGCTAAAGATGCAAAATTAATGGGTGCTTCCATCAGTGGATTGGGTCAGGTGCATAATCCTACTCTTGCTTATTTTACGAGTAATCCTGATGATAAACCTACTTTAACGACGTTTCCTGGGTATTATGAGTTGGCGGGTTTTAATGGGAATATTACTAATAATTCCGGTAAATATTACACTCATGCCCATGCAGTATTAGCGGATAAGAAATTTCATGGTATTGCAGGTCATGTGAATACCACAAAGGTAGGGTTAACTGTTGAAGTTACTATTATACCTTTCTCAGCTTCTGTACAAAGAACGGTTGACCCTAAAACAGGATTTGGTCCAATTGTGCAATGAAAGAAGAGCTTGATAAATCAGCTAATTCCTTTCCTGAATTAGGTAACCAGTCGCGATATAAACTAAGAAGCTTTGGTGTTTCGTTACACTTTGTCGGGAATACAAACACGAATACGATGACCATCTGGATCTAGTGCAACGAAAGTTAATCCAAATACCGCCTCATGGAGATCTTGCTCTATAGAAACTCCTAATTTTTTCCAATGATCACGAAGACGGCGCACTTCATTATCATCTGAAACCATAAAGGCCAATTCCGATCGGCTACCAGATCCAGTCGAAACAAAATCCTTTGCCTGTATTGACCAGAGGCTAAATGTGAAACCATTAGAGAACGTGAATGCCACATAAGTCGGGAAAGTGGCCACAGGTCGTTGTTCAAAAATTTTCTCATAAAAAGATGCGCTTTCTATCGGATTTTTAACATAAAAGAGTACGAGATTTGGATTTAGCATAAATATATTTTCCTTTCATTAGGGTTATTATTACTGAAGTTTCACTGTTTTGAACGATGAAGAAGTATCTTCGCTACATGTTATCTCTCTAAATTGAAGAGTTGTTTATTTTAAGACAAGAATCAGTTTTAGCAAACTCATTAATTACTAGCTGTGTGGATGAAGCTAATATATCGTCACGACGAGTTGTGTCTTTCTTATTGTGTCCAAAATAGATTGCAATAACGATGGGAGCGCAATTCGGTGGCCAAATTATTCCAATATCATTGGAAATTCCATAATCATTTCCTGCGCCAGTTTTATCGGCAACAATCCATCCTTTTGGCACGCCAGCACGAATTCGAGTATCTCCAGTAGTATTGCCTTTCATCCAGGTTACTAACTGGTTTCGTTTGGATGATGTTAAAACATCTCCAAGAGTTAGTTTTTGCAAGCTCTTTTCCATGGCTTTAGGTGTAGAGGTGTCGCGTAAATCGTTAGGATTTGAATTTAAATCAGGTTCCCAGTCATCTATTCTAAATGTGTTATCGCCAATAGAGCGGGCAAAGGCAGTAACAGCTTCAGGACCACCTGATTTTTTTACGATAAGGTTTGTTGCGGTATTATCACTGTACATCATAGCTGCTGCACATAGATCAAATATCGTCATTCCATCATCAACATATTTTTCTGTAATGGGTGACCAAAAAACTAAATCTTGTTTTGTATAAGTTATTTTTAGTTTAAGTAAGTTATTATCTGCTTCACTCTGTTTTAGAATGGCAGAAACTGCCATTACTTTAAATGTGCTTTGGATTGGAAAGCGCTCTAATGCGCGGTATTGAATGGATTGATTATTCGCTGTATTAATTGCATATAAACCAATTCGTCCCTCTAAAGATGTTTCAAGATTTTTAAATTTTTCATTTATCAGTGAGGATGCATTCTTATTAGTACTCGCAAGCAAGGTTGTGTGATAACAACCAAAAATAATTGCCGTTGTTAACAAGAAATTTTTAATACAAGATGGTTTCATGTGGCAGCCTTAATATTTTTATCTACACAGTTGATCGAGTTTATCTTCGGGTAAAGTATTATAAAGGTTCTCTACGATTTCTGGGTTTTCTAGTCTTCTCGATAATCGAATTTGATTTAAAAAAGTGTAAGCTCTTTCGCGCACAACGTTAGGGTTAATTTGATAAGCGGGATCACTTAGGGCATTTTTTAAAGAAATAAATTTTACATTTTGTTTTTCATAATTAGTTAAAAGCTCATCAAGCATCTCCGCTGTAAAGGAGTTTAGGTGAATTAATAATACGTTTTTAATATCTCGATTAAATAGTATTTTAGATAATTCATGAGAAATAATTAGGGCTTTCTCTTGGCTTGGCACATAAATTCCATTTAATCGTCCAACAGATAATTGAGTTGCCATTTTTAAGGCGTCT
>MGYC01000017.1 GCA_001801575.1 Gammaproteobacteria bacterium RIFCSPHIGHO2_12_FULL_41_20 | reverse complement strand
TAGGCAAGTAACGCCTCAACCTTCCGTTCATATTTTCATTACTTCCTTTTTGCCAAGGTGAATGGGTTTCACAATAATAAACTTTGTGCTGGTGTTGATGCTCAAGATCTCTATAAGCAGCGAACTCGCTTCCCTGATCAAATGTGATTGTTTTAAACATTTTTTCAGGCAGGCTCTCAAACTTCTTTTTTATTTTACCTATCACGCCGTGTGAATGCTTACCGTTATTTTTTATTAAATAAACCATTCTAGATTTTCGCTCGACTAGTGTAGTGACTACTTTTTCTTTAGTACCCTTAAACTCAATTGTATCTCCTTCCCAATGACCGAATCGTTTTCTTGTTGTGATATCTTGAGGGCGCTGCGTAATTAAGCGGATTTTTCCATAGCGACAGGGCTGTTTTATCCTAGCAAAATGCCGTCGTCGTTTTGGTTTTCTATAAGCTAGGTAGTGATAGAGGTCTTTAGTTTTTGATTTGTAGATAAACTGGTAAATTGTTTCATGACACGCATAAAAACTCAGTTTCTTATGCTTCATCCGCCCTGAAATTTGTTCTGGGCTCCATCCTTTTTTTAAGCTTTTGATCACATAATCACGTATCACACCGTCTCTTTCTAGTTTAGTAGGGCGTTTTTGTTGTGCGCTTTCTTCTGTTTTTTCTTGAGCAATACCATGTGAATAAGTGTCTTCTTCCTGATTTCTACTGAGTTCTCGATAGATCGTTGATCTATGCTTGGATAGTTTGTGAGCTATATCGGCTATCGATAACTTCATTTCAAGATAAATATGCAAACGACGTCGATCTGTAATCGACAAATGGGTATACTTTCCCATGCGACAGTCTCCTTGCTATTGCTATTCAAGTTTCCCAAGAACATGAATATACAGCATTTTTGACTGTCGCACTTCTAATTAGAATTTGCCAGTTTACCCTAGAGCGAAGCGAAGGGCTCAAGATGACATAAAGTTATTTTTGTCGTGTACAGATGACATAATCGAACTCTACTATCTAGGATATTATGCGGTAATGAAAAGAGTCATTTCACTACTGCTGTCAGTATGCCTATGCTATGCGTCGACTATCACACTTGCTGCTAAGCATATAATCCAACCTGGTGCAGAACAATTACCTCGTTATTTACCGCTATTAAAAAACAAGCGTGTGGCTGTTTTTGTTAATCACACTTCCTATATAGGCCGTACACACTTAATCACAACCTTGCTTAAGCAGCATATTCACATCAGTAAAATCTTTACTCCTGAACATGGTATCTATGGAAACGATGAAGGCACCATCCTGAATAGTACTGACCCCAAAACCGGCCTACCTATAATCTCTCTCTATGGAAAAAAGTTTAAGCCCTCTGCAGAAGACTTATATGATATAGATATTATCGTTTTTGATATCCAAGATGTAGGCGTGCGATTTTATACCTATATTTCTTCCCTGCAAAAACTAATGGAAGCAGCTGCTGAAAATAATAAACCGTTAATTATTTTAGATAGGCCTAATCCCAATGGCTTTTATATCGATGGCCCGGTATTAGAGCCGCAATATCGATCTTTTACGGGCATGCAGCCAATTCCAGTCGTATACGGTATGACCCTAGGTGAATATGCAAGAATGCTAGTCGGTGAGCAATGGCTAAAAATCAAACCTAAATCGCTGCCATTACAACTTACGGTTATTCCTTGTGCACATTACACGCACAAAAGCCGCTATATTCCGCCAATCAAGCCATCACCTAATCTTCCCTCTATTCAATCTATCTATTGGTATCCCTCTATAGGCTTAATGGAAGCCACGGCATTAAGTGTAGGGCGTGGTACCGCAACACCGTTCCAAGTATTTGGCCATCCTCGTTTGCGGACTGCCTTTACTTTCACACCCCAAGCAACCGTTGCTTCGAAATCTCCTCTCTTTAAAAATAAACTATGCCATGGCTGGAATCTCGCTGGCACTCCTGAAAAAACATTAAAACAAATAAATGGTCAATTACGTATTCAGTATTTGATACGGGCCTATCAATTATTTCCCGATAAAAAACATTTTTTTGCTGGGTTTAGTGCATCTGCAGGAAATACTTCATTAGAAAAACAAATCAAAGCAGGCATGAGTGAACAACAAATTAGACAAACTTGGCAACCACAGCTGAATAAATTTAAGAAAATCCGCAAAAAATACTTACTTTATCCAGACTTTAATACGGTTGCACCACTACGCGAGTCCCCACATCCGCAAAATTATAACGCAGCCATTCCGCATCTCGGACACGCATGCGCACACAGCCATGACTCACATTACCATCCACGACACCATTAGAACCATGCAGCGCTTGCCCGCCATTAAAAAACATACAGTACGGCATAGGCGCGCCACCCTCCCCTACCGGGTAAATAGTAGAAACACAATCCTCATCACCTAATGAGGTGATACGAAAACTACCTACTCGAGTACGACAAGGGCGATCAATATCATCGCACCAATTCCCTCCAGAGGTAGCTAATCCTTGACGCACTAAAGAGCCATTAGGGCTATAAGCACCCCATGCATGCGCGTGTGGATTAATGATAATTAAACGCTCCCCAGGCGGTGAAATTTGTTCTGGCAAGCGTGTAAATACGGATGGCTTAGTATGGCGCGGAGGAGAAGATGTAGTTCGACGCGGCCTATCTTCTGTGGAATCCGTATCAATAAACTGCTGAGACTCATGAGAACGTTGCGCAGAACGATGTTCGCGTGGAGGATTGTAAGTTTCTATTGTGGAAGATGAATCATCTGAATAATAATATGTCTCCTCTGGCATGCTAACATAAGCCCATTCATCTTGCTCATAAGGATCACTATATGAACATACAGGAACCATTAACAGTAAAAACACAGGCAATGCAATATATAGCTGTCCATTATGCATAGCATCCACTCCGTTTTTTTTGTTATATTTTTAGTGTAGTCAAAAAATCGCATTTTATATGGATAAAAAAATATTTTTTCTATGTACACGATAAAAATAACTTTATGTCATCTTGAACCCTTCGCTTCGCTCTAGGGTAAACTCCGTGAAGGATCTATTTAATCAACTAGATAGATCTTTCACGGAGTTTACCCTAGAGCGAAGCGAAGGGTTCAAGATGACATAAAGTTATTTTTATCGTGTACAGAGATATTTCTTTAAATAACTGACTAAATAATGGACTATTAATGAACAAATCCAAACCTGAATTAAAACAGTTACCCATTGATCAGCTAGTACGCGGCAAATATCAACCACGACAATATTTTGATCCTGAGCAATTACAAGAATTAGCCGATTCTATTAAATCAACTGGAGGATTGTTACAGCCTATTATTGCCCGACCACAAAAAGCCGGGCAATATGAAATAGTAGCTGGAGAGCGCCGTTGGCGAGCCGCGCAGCTGGCCGGCTTACTCGATGTAAGTTGTCTTGTTAGTCATTATACTGATGAGCAAGCATTACAAGCATCCATCATTGAAAATATTAGCCGCGCTGATTTAAATCCCATCGAGGAAGCGCAAGCCTATCAACGTCTGATTGATGAGTTTAACTATTTACATGAAGAAGTAGCGGCAGCAATAGGAAAATCTCGCGCCGCTATCACCAATACGTTGCGGTTACTCAAATTAGATCCCCGTGTACAAAAATTATTAGTCACTGCCACTCTTTCAGAAGGGCATGGAAAAATTCTCGCTGGGTTACCACTATCCATACAATTTGAGCTCGCCGAACGCTGTATACACAAAGGCTGGAGTGTACGTAAAATTGAAACAGAAGCAAAAAAAATACTACATACACAAAATGAAAAAAATGCGCCTTATAGCGACACGAATATACAACGCTTGGAAGTCGCGTTAGGGGAGCATGTAGGCAACCATGTGCAGATTGAGTGTGAAAATCGCGGTGGTGGTTATGTGAGAATTCGTTTTAATAATATCGATGAGTTAGAAGGGCATTTCGAACGCTTAGGGTTTAAGTACGAAGTGTAAGCGTACTTCGTACGTTTCCTCCCACGAGCGGTGGCCTAAGTAATTTTTGTCATGCGCTGAGGAGCTTAATTATCTAATTGTACATCTTGTAAAATTTTATCTGCATTTAAATCAGCCAGGGTCTTTTTAATTCGCCGCAACCCTTTTGTCACACTTTTTTTTCGCGATGATAATTCCGGATTTAATACCACTGTCGCATGATTAATATGTTCTAGATAATGCACTAATTTTTCAGGAGACAAGAAAACCATTTCATAGCCAGCATCTACTAAACTTTTATACATAACTTTACCTGCTACAGCATCGCCATCTGAAAAATGTAGATTAAGCTCCTGCAAAATTTCAGTGCGGTACATCGCGCAATGACTACGAAGATAAAAATAATTCTCTCCCACACCTTGTAATCCATGTTGAGTTTTGCCAATTAGCTGATAATAAAATTGCTGCATTTTACTTTCAACAGCTTTTAATACTTGCTGCCAATAAGGTTTGCATTCTAGCTTCCATGATCCCACCCCAGCAATTCTAGGACTGTGCTCTATCTCGCTAATTAAAAACTCTAGCCACATTGGATGCTTAACCAATGTATCTGTATGGATTGACAATACATACGGAGTCGCCACACGCGCGAGCGCCAAATCTAATGCTCGAGAATGCGCTTGGACAGGAGATTCACCTGAAATTGCCTGCCGTTCAATTAGCTCTATCCAAGCTAGCGTACGTAAATAGTCTAGCGATGCATCTTGTGAGGCATTATCAATCACAATCACTTTTATTTTTTCCATACGTGTATATTTACGCAATAAACGTAGACAAAGCTTGGTCAATTCAAGCGTTTTATAATTAGGAATTAATATAGAAACTAAAGGTTGCGACATAGCTATTCTTAAATTTAAATTAAATTATATTGGCCATAGACTCAACGCATTGTTCATTTTCACATGAGTATAAATTCGTATAGGAAGCTGATCAGAGCCACTATCTTCATCTGGCATCCCTGGATTTTTCACTACGTGGGTATTATACCACAGAAGATACATTTTATTAGTAAGATTCGCATGATAAAAAACATCCTTATCTGCTACAAACCCCACATCAAAGAACCTCAAGATACGACTTTTACGCTAAAATTTGTTTATGCTCATGCTGCCCCAATCAAAAAACATGCCATACGTCGTACAGGTCTTTTTTTCTGTCAGCTTGTTTCTGTTCATAACTTTTCCCTTCTAACTGACAATCAAAATCATTAACTATTCCAAGGAGTTCAACAGTAGAATTCAGCTGTTGCATGTTAGCACCTGACCCCTGAATTTTTTAATTGTAATAGCCTTATTATCATGACCCCTGTATAACAGCCAAATTAACTATTTTATATGGAATATTTTATCCTATTTTAATTAGCCTGTGCTATAGTAAACCGCCTCTAGGTTTAATAAGTACCAACATGTCTATCATTACACTTTTTGGATTTATCGCCTTTATCACAACCCTGATTGGTCTGTTTCCTCAAATTGTGAAAGCGGTTCATACCCGCTCAACAAAAGATCTTTCTTTATTGATGTTAATGAATTATCTAATTTGTTCTTTAGCATGGGTTATTTACGGCATTTACACACGTGAAAACTATGTCATCTTGAGTAACGTGCTGGGATTAATGAGTAATGTGGTTTTAATAATCTTGAAGTATCATTATGACAAAGTTAATTGATTTTTCAAATTATAAAAGTATCCTCTGTTTGGATGGGGCACTTCCCAATACTTTGTTTTTTCGCTGTCATTTACCTATTATCGCTGCAGACGGTGCAGCCAATACCTTAATGCAGATGGGTATACGTCCAGATATTGTCATCGGTGATCTTGATAGCATTTCTGCTCCGCTACGACATCAATTACCGAGCCTTCACTTTCCTGATCAAAATTATTGTGACTTTGAAAAATGTCTTGATTACCTCGAGAAAAAACAATGGTTGCCTACGATTATCACTGGAATCAATGGCGGTTATTTAGATCATGTTTTAAATAATGTGAACTTGTTCTTGCATACAAAAAACCTATGCTATGCGCCACCTCTCATTGGCTTGTCTATTCAAGAAAATGAAAGTAAAGAGTTTGTATTACCTACAAACACAAAACTATCTGTTTTAGGAATTCCTTCTGCCATTATTTCATCTCAAGGATTACGCTGGGAACTAGACCACTATGCACTCGCCTTTCCTGGAAAAACGTCTTGTTTTAACCGTACCGTATCTTCTGTCATTCGCTTAACTGTACATCACGGAAATGTATTTTTATTGATTTATGAATAGTATCATTAACCCCACATAGGGATCGATATCTTCGAGCAAACGTGTGCGTTTATACAGAAAAAACAATGAACTAGAAAAAAATAATTTATTTAACATAATACCCCTAAACTATCTTATATTATCTATAATTTTAGTTATGAATATACTAACATTAATTGAAACTCTAAATACCCTCGATCTTAATAACCATACTGCCGTTCAACAATTCTTGCAGTTATGTGAAAAACTTTATAACTCCCTTAATTCATGGATTAGCGAAACTGAAATAAAATACAGTATTCAATTAAGTCAAACTACAAAAAAATCTCTCTTAGGGGAAAGTCAAACTATTACACTTAGCGATACTCAATTAATAATCAGCGCCCTAGCAAGCCACTTCTCCTATTACTCTCAATTGTATGATAAAAAAGTTGATATCGATAAGCTAAAAACACTGGCTTCTCAACACCGTGAAAACCCTGCATTAACTGCTGTTCGAGATGCAGCTTGTTATCACGGCATGTCAATGCAATCTTACCAGGTAGATGCAGAAGGCGGTGAAATGTCAGTCAATGCGCATTCTCACTTTGCAAGAATAAGGGAAGGTTCTGTTCAGGGACAAATAATAAATCGCATTATTTTACCAGGTATTCGTCAACTTACTGAAGAGTATACTAGTCGTAATCGTTATTTGTTTTTTTCTAAAGCACATACTAGTTTAGCAAAAGAAATGGAAAGAGATATATTACTTTTATATTTTTTAGGAAACTTTCAACTTTACGTTACAAAAAATCATTTAGACATTAGCGTTACTAACCAAGTATATCAAGAAGATTCATCAGAAGAAATCGTTAGCAAGAGAACTTATATAGATAATACAAAAAATCTATATAACAAACTATATCAATGTCTAAAATATTATGAGGAAGAACTAAATAGAAGAAACAGTATTGAGCTAAAAAGAAAATTACAAGAAATGATATTTACCCCAGTTGCCCAAGCACTACAGCGAGAAATAAAAATCGATGATAGAGAAGATTTTCTACCTAAGTAAACACATTACTGTTGATAACTATCTCATAGACAAAAAACCCCTGCTAGCTAGTACAGCGTCCATTTGATTTTGTCTGAGGAGGTGACGCCGGAGCCGGGGTCCCCGATGGCGAAGCCACGGGGTGGCGCAGGCGTCGGATCCCCGCAAGACAAATATCAAAATCACATGGATAACGTACTAGTTTATTTAGCTAACAGGGTTTTAAGGAAAGGAGCCTGGCGATAACCGACTTTGGCATAACCATACAGCTACACTATCATTGGCGTAAAGCAGTTTCACTTCTGAGTTCGAGATGGGAT
>MGYC01000016.1 GCA_001801575.1 Gammaproteobacteria bacterium RIFCSPHIGHO2_12_FULL_41_20 | reverse complement strand
GCAAGAAGGTCGTATAACTGTGTCTATCAATTCGGGGCGAGATCATTATAGAAAGGGTGGGTTTGTTGTTATTGGAGCAATTAAATTATGATATAATAAAACAAGTTTTTAGGGACAATTATCAATTAAAATATTAGTCATTAAATTACTGTATTAAAACTTTTAAGGAAAAGTTTATGGAATGCAAATGCAATAAATGTGGTATGGGAGTAAAAGGTTTAACATGTAGCAAATGTAATTCAGAATTAGTTAAAGATATCATTACGGCGAACGATGGCAGTAAAGTGCAAGTTGCCAAATGTCCAAAGGGTTGTGGGATGATTAAATCACCTACTTGCTGCGGACAAGATATGGCGTGTTCTACTTGAAAACTTTCTCATTGCCTTGATCTAGAGTTTGCACAATAAAATTTGATTAATCCCATTCTGTCAAAAGTGTAATAGCGTTTACCATTAACTCGCTGTAGTAAACAATGGGAGACCGGTCAAATCTAGTAGTAATTAATTTAAAAATAGGGTTGTAATCATGAATGCTTCACCAAAATGTCTAAAATGTGGTTCGGAATATACTTATAAAGATGGTATGCTTTTTGTCTGCCCCGAATGTGCACATGAATGGACGAATGAAGCGGAAGAAAAAATAGCGGATACTGCTTTAACTATTAAAGATGCAAACGGAAATACGCTTCAGGATGGTGACACGGTCACAGTCATAAAAGATTTAAAAGTAAAAGGTTCCTCATTGGTGGTAAAAGTGGGAACTAAAGTCAAAAATATCAGACTGGTTGAAGGAGATCATGATATTGATTGTAAAATTGATGGTATTGGCTCTATGAAGTTGAAATCTCAGTTTGTAAAAAAAGTGTAGGGTGGAACAATTTCATAATCCAATATTGTTTTTCATTAATCGAAAAGAGCAGGGCAACTATTATTGGGTTCCGTAGGTATTAACGAAATGATGGCGACCTTGTAAGTCTTATCGTTCCTTTTTGATAATGAAAAGGGGTGATACATTGCTTACATTAAATACAAAAATAGTTTAGTGAATGAGGTTAAGAGGAGGATGGATATGTCAAGTCAATTAATCGCATTTTGGAAAAGTTTTCGAAACAAGGATTTTAGCAGTGCACAAGAGCAGTTCGATGCGCTTGAAAGTAATAACAAGCAAGCTGTGTTAGCAGAGTTATTTCAAAAAAGTGAATATCACCGTACGCCAGCGATGGTTTCTGTATTACGCAGAAGATTGCATGATAATCAATCTTTTAGAGATTTTTATCAAGCTTGGTTTCCAAGAGAAGATATGTGTAAAAAAATTGAAATGGGAAGACAGGTTTATCAACAACATTTTGAAACACCTGTACGTGTTATCAATGCTATCAATAACAACGATCCGAAAGAAATCATTAGTGTAGGTATAACATGGGTAACTAATAAAGAAGAAGAACAAGGATTATGGGAATATATAAAGAATGCATCCACGGGAGAAAATAAAAACAATGAACTTCGGCACGATAGAATCGAAGAAGTTGCAGAAGGGGAATTACTTGGTGTTTTTCGTGTTGAAACAGATGATAATTTAGGTACACCATTTTAAAATCTTATTTTTAAAAAAATGAATTTTAGGAGATGTTATGAATCAAACATCTGATCCCATATACACACCAGAAAATGTTCCGCTGTTTGAAGCAATTTATGGAAAACATTTAATATCATTAGGCGGTTTAGATGCTGTCGATAATATGTTTTCTGATATTGATTTAAAGGGATTAAAAGCACTAGATATAGGATTTGGTTTAGGCGGTGTTGCATTTTACCTTGCAAAAAAATATCAAATAGAAGTTGCTGGGATAGAAATTAATAATTGGATGGTTGAACATGCAGAAGCACAAACGCCTAGAGATATTACTCATCTATTGAAATTCACAGCTTATAATGAAGCAGGTGAAATTCCATTTGAAACAGCTTCGTTTGATCTGGTCTATAGCAAAGGGGTCTTAAATCATGTACGGGATAAGGATGGTTTGTTTCGAGAAATTAATAGAGTGCTAAAAACAGATGGTTTATTCGTGATTGCTGATTGGATTTACCTAGAAGCTAATGTCACCGATGATTCAAGTCCCCTTGTTAATGAAACGCAAGAAACATATAGCCAAGTTTTAGAAAAAACAGGATTCATCGATATTGACTTTAGGGATGATAGCCAAATTTTCCTTGGTTATGTTAAAAAATTACTGGAAAACATTACTACACACAAAGAATTTATTGCGAAAGAATTTGGTAAGGAAATATTTACTACAATTTGGAATGATCATGAAAAATTAATCGATGAGATAAATCATAAGCGTAAATTTGCAGTTCGAATAAAGGCTAAGAAAAATAAATCTTTATGAAAAAATTAATGCACTTACAAGTCATTGTTATTGGGGTTGCTCCACAGGACCCGATATAAGAAACCGACTTTGAAAGAAAGATAGGCGTGATAATTGATATTACCAACCCTTGACAAGCCCATTTTTTATGGCTATATTAATGCCTAATTTATTGATTTTTTTATGGAATTATTTAATATGTTGGAATATATTAAATAATTGAAAAGGATGGCGGATAATCGTATAATGTATTTAACCAAGCCCGCCACGCCTCCTAACAATGCGAACCACGGTGGGCTATTTGTTTTATGGAAAGAAATTATAATAAACCGGCTCTTAATATTACTGATCTTTTGGGATTAATTCGATCAAAGCAAATCGTTATTAATGACCCTGAAAAAGCTGGTTTTTATCTTCGAACGGTTAGCTATCATCGATTATCGCCGTATTTAGAATCTATCCTTAAAAACCATAGCACTGCCTATCATCCAAATTTTGACAAAGCATGGGAATTATATTGTTTTGATCGAGAACTCAGATTGCTTATTAATGATGCTATCGAAAGAATTGAAGTAGCCTTTAGAACGTCACTTTCTGAAACAATGAGTTGTCAATATTCGCCATATTGGTTTTTAGAGAAAAATATTTTTAAAGATGCAAATAGATATACGGGTTTTATTAACCAAATTGATGTTGCTTGTCAAGACAAACATAATTCACCTATCCAAGAATATTATCGCCATTATAATGATCCAAAATATCCTCCAAGCTGGATTTTATTTGAGTGTTTATCTTTTGGTGTATGTATAAGCGCTTTTTGTAATATAAAAAATCTTAAAGATAGAAAAGCAATCTGTAAGATTTTTGAAGAACATCCTACCACTATGCAATCGTGGCTATACGCCATAAGATACATGAGAAATCTATGTGCGCATCATGCAAGAGTTTGGAATCGATGGTTTGTTGTTAGTCCAGCTCTTTCATTTATGCTTGGCGATAATTTTAATAAACAAAATACTTGTTATGCACATTTAATTATTTTAAATAAATTACTAGAAAAAGTATCTCCAGAAAGCAAATGGAAGGCACACCTAAAATCGCTTTTAGAAAAACATAAAACATTACCCATCTATGAGATTGGATTTGTTAAAGATTGGCAAAATGACAATTTCTGGTGTAACTGAAAAAATCGTTCTTAGGGAGAGTAGCTCATGACAAGCAATGCTACACTTCCTACTCCATTATTCGATACTTTAGAAAACATAGAAAACACTAATATTTTTTCCAGCATAACTGATAACCAATTACAAGACTATCAACAGACCACAGCATTTTTAAAATCCTATAAAGGTAGCATTGGAACATTCAATGCTTACCGTCGCGAAGTTGAACGTCTACTCCACTGGTCTTGGCTAGTGGCAAATAAATCAATTAAAGAATTACGTCGTTTAGATATCGATTCGTATCTTTCTTTTTGTCAATCACCACCTCATGAATGGATAGGTATAAAAAAAGCTCCACGTTTTATCGATAAAAATGGTGAGAGAATTCCTAATTTAGAATGGCGTCCATTTGTTGTGACAGTTTCAAAATCTGCATTTCGTCATGGCTTGAAACCAGATATTAAAGATTACGCGTTATCATCCACGGCTATCAAAGACATCTTTGCTATTTTAGGTAGCTTCTATAATTTTTTAATTCAAGAAGATTACACAGAAATCAATCCTATTTTGTATATTCGCCAAAAAAGTAAATATATTTCTCGACAACAAGGTAAACCAAGAATTAGACGTTTATCTGAATTACAGTGGGAATATGTCATTGAAACAGCCGAGTTAATGGCTAAACGAAATAAAAAGCATCATCGCACTTTATTTATTATGACGGCTCTTTACGCTATGTACTTGCGTATTTCTGAATTAGCAGCAAGTGAACGGTGGACGCCTAAAATGTGTGATTTTTATCGTGATCACGATGGATTATGGTGGTTTACTACGATTGGAAAAGGAAATAAAGCGCGACAAATTTCTGTTAGCGATGCCATGCTTGCAGCACTAAAGCGATATCGTAAAGCAATGGATTTATCTCCACTGCCCTCACCTACTGACAAATCTCCTCTTTTACCAAGGAATAAAGGAAAAGGACCTATTATTAGTACAACTTACATTAGAAAAATCGTTCAGCAATGCTTTGACAAAGCAATTATTCGATTGCAGGAAGATGGTTTTAATGAAGATGCCGATGCGCTACTTGAAGCGACCGTTCATTGGCTTCGTCATACTGGTATTTCTGAAGATGTGAAACGCCGTCCTCGTGAACATGTTCGAGATGATGCAGGACATGGATCAGGGACAACGACGGATAAATATATTGATGTTGAGTTACGTGAAAGACATGCTTCTGCTAGAAAAAAACCAATTAAATAGTTTTCTTTTTATACTGCATATTTTGCAATAATAGCATCCGCTACATTCTCTCGCGATTTGTAATCAAGCTTAATTTTCGTCAAAGGAAAATTCCCTGGCAACCTTATAAAAGCTTCCAGATCATTTAGATGCATAATCTCGGATGGACCGATAATTTGTTTTTGATACCGTTGGTTTGAAATAGAAATACCAGATCGCATGGAACTTTCACTATATGAGATATTTTCTTTCATTTCTTCCGTTTCACGGGTTAAGCCGGGATACCTGCTAAATCAGACACAACATTCAATAACTAATTGTTTTCAATATATTTAATCGCACATCATGTTCATATTTTGGTCTTCAGTTATTCGAGCTCGGGAAGATCCATCACCGACTGAATATCCTCAGTAGCAATGCCCATATCGACCACAAATTCACCAAACCGGTTAAGATGATCCGTCAGGTATGGACTCGTCAACCGCATGGCAGTGCGCTTTACGGGATACCCTTCTGCCACAAGCTCTTTCACTACCACCGACATGTCTATCGCGTTCTGTAGCATGATCGCGTTTGCAATGATGTCATTGTACTTGACGGCTTTTTCATGCTCTTCCGGGTCGTTGCTCGCGACAATAGCATGCCAGTTGCCAAACGAAATCCATCCGGAAAACTCATTGTAGGATTCGACCTTGTTGGTCTGGGCGGTGATCTCCTCACGAACATCTGCATCGCTGATGTACTCGAGAAGAAAAATGGTCCGAATCACATTTCCAAGCTCACGCATGGCAACGCAGAGCCTGTTCTGTCTGCTGTACGAACCGAATTTCTTCAGCAGTGCCGAGGAGGATATTTTACCCTGCCTGATTGAGATCACAACCTGCATGATGTCCTGCCAGTGGGTTTCGATCAGCTGCCAGTTGATGCTGTCGCTGAAGAGGCTGTCGATATGCGTGTATCGCGTTTTCTTCGATGGCCGGTAAAACTTGAGGTCTTTCCAGTTCCTGATTCTTGGCATCAGTTTGATCCCAAACAGCCATGCCAGTGCGAACACCACTGATGACTGGCCCTGCGTGTCAGCATGGACAATCTTCGGCTGGACATCAGACTCATTTCGCAGCAGTCCCTCAATGATTTCTACCGCCTCCCAGACGCCACACGGAATGAAGGTAGAAAAGAGAGCGATGTAATTATCCGCGACATGATGGTATGCGATACCTCCCGTACTACCATATCTGACATGATGTTCTGCAGTCAGGTTTTCGGCACGGATCTTTCTCAAGGTGCCATCCGCCGCTACCCTGGTGCCATCTCCCCAACATTTTGTAATCCCAAGCCTGCGATACAAGTTGATGAGTTTCGCCATCGCCTTGTTCTGTATCTGGAGTGTGGCATGGCGCTGGTTGGCCCATGACAGCATATGGGGGGATATCTGGTGGCGCATATGCTGGGCAGTCTGCTTGGGACCCATGCCGGTTCCATAGGCGAAGGTCATCAGAATGTATCGCTCGGCTGGATTTTCTATTTTTGCATCAGAGCCTGAAACTGGACCAAAAGGGGACGTCCACTGGGCGTGATGTTCAATGTTTACAAGAATGTCAATCAGGTTTCGTTTTGGCATCCTTGACTTGATCATCATTACAAGCTGAAGATCCTCTTCCTCGATGGCGGCGCGCTTGCGTTTTTTCAGAAGGGGTCGGCCATCCTCCTGTATGACGAGCTCGTCAATATTGGGGTAGCGTTGATCGATTTCTCTTGAACGCGTTTCCAATAGATCCTTCAGGAGAACAACCGCTTCCTTTCCTGTGGATGGGATGCCCGTATTTGTGCAGTGTTCATCAATCAGCGGGAGGCAGTCCTTCCATTTAGTGAGCTCTGCCCTGAAATCTGGCCACGATCCTGAGCCCTCTACATAGACATCTGCTGCCCTGAGTTCGTCTGCAAGGCAGGTGAAGACACAGACTTCCAGATATTTCTTCGAGTAAAACCTGTTCTTGCCCTGAGTGATTGTGATCATCTTCTGCCACTTGCGGGGTGCAAAGCTGATATTGATGGTGGCGGGAAGCAGATCAGTGCGGGTGTTCTGATACTGCATGATGAATTTCATGGCAGCAATCAGCTGGCTGTTTTGGGTACTCGACTGTATGTTCAGCACGCGCAGCATAGAGAACAGGTTTTTTCTTGAGCTGCGGAAGGATGGCCACATCATAGGTAAGCGTTTGGGTAA
>MGYC01000015.1 GCA_001801575.1 Gammaproteobacteria bacterium RIFCSPHIGHO2_12_FULL_41_20 | reverse complement strand
GTGCTAGCCAATTATTGGATAAAGCATTAACTTTTTAATTATTTCTCCAGTTCTTCGGCGCGTTGTTTTGCTGCTTGCAAAACCGCAAAGAATAACTGATCAATTTTTGCTTGTTGTAAAACCTCTACACCTTTCTCAGTCGTGCCTCCAGGCGAAGTTACTTGTTGGCGCAATGCATGCAGTGATTCACCGCTTTCCAAAGCCATGCGCGCTGCTCCGAGCGCAGTTTGTAAGGTTAATAATTTTGCTGTTTCCGATTCTAGCCCAAGTCTTTCTGCTGCAGCTTGTAAGCATTCCATAATCAAAAAGAAATACGCTGGTCCACTGCCTGACAGTGCAGTGACAATATCCATATGTGATTCTTGCTCTAGCCACACAATCATTCCCAGAGCACGCATAATGGATTCTGCCATGTCGCGCTGTTTTGTGGAGACGTGTGGATTGGCATATAAGCCTGTAGCGCCACAGCTGATAAAGGCAGCGACATTCGGCATACAGCGCACAATTGCCGGATGATTTTCTAAATAACGTTGTATAGTGGTTGTTTTTATTCCCGCAGCAATAGAAATAATTAAGGGGTGAGAGGTATTTAGTAATGCCCGTATTTCTTTTAGTACGTCCAAAAACACTTGCGGTTTGATGGCCAGTATTACGATGTCTGCATGACGAATAGCTTCTTTATTATCAGTGGTGAGCATAATGCGAAATTTTTTTTGCATTTGTTCCAGCTTTTCTATACTAGGGTCACTAGCCCATAATTTTTCATAGGGATGACCGTTAGCGATTAAGCCATTGATGATGCAGTGTCCCATATTTCCCGTGCCAATGATGGCTATCGTTGGTGTTGTCATGGTTGTTGTCCTTTTGTTATGGCAGTCATCCTGAGCTTGCGAAGGATCCATATCCTTATCATGATATTTAACAAGGATATGGATCCTTCGCAAGCTCAGGATGACTGCCATAACAAAAGGATGACTGCCGTTTCTGGGTTGAGCAAAGTGTTACGTTTAAAACTCGCGCCCATTTGGGGGGTTTAATCAGCAGCCAGCGAGGTCGGCTCTTGTGGTGTTTCCTTATTCATGGCTTTTAATACTTTAAATAAATTATCGTATTTATTATGTGGGCTCCATACATAAAACCCATCCACACCGGAGTCTTGTACTGCACGAATTTCTGCGCGAATGTAATTAAGTAATTTTTGGCCTGACAATGATGGGTAACGAAAATTATATACCTCGATATAAGGGTAAATTTTAAAAGGTGGGTTACCCCCAAATTGCGCTTTGATTCTGCGTAAAGAATCTGTAATGGTTTCATAAGGTTTTTCGGAGTGTTCTCGATAGGGGAAATAATGTGATGGATAAACCATGGGGCAAATGGCATCCATGCTTTGCGAAAACAATTGCAGATTTTGCCCAATATGCACAGAAGCACCAAAGCTGGTAATGCCAAATACATCCACTTGTAATGGAATATTCTGAGCAGCTAATTTGTTTTTATACCAGCGAATAATTTTCAAAATGTTTTTTGCATTTTCTGCAGAAGCTTTTTGTGACGCATTGTAGCGAATGTAATCTAATTGGATTTCATCCGCACCTATATCCACCGCTTTTTTTATCAATCCATATTTTTTTTCCCAATACGCTTGCGAAGCAATTTGCTCCGGTGTGCCACCGTGGGGGAATACCACGATGCGTGCCACATAATTAATGTGATTGGCTTTTACCAAGGCAATATTATTTTGATAGCGTTTAGAGGGTACTTCATAGTCAATAACGAAAGTATCAATTCCCACTTCTTTGGCTTGTTTGATAAGATAGCTTAGATAGGCTGTATTTTCGGCTGTTCCTTGTGTAATGTATATTCCCTTTACAAGTCTTGCGGCAAAGCTAGTATGGATTAGGGTAAGCGAGCATAGGGCGATGAGTATTAATTGCAGTGGGCGAATCATATCTGACACTTCCTCTTCTTGTGGTTTATTTTAAGTGTAGTGCAGAAAAGGAAAAATGTGATTGTATTAAAACAGATCTAATATTTTAAAAAAGTAAAACTTTATTTCTATTGTTATAGCGACTTTTCTTCAACTTTGTAGCAGAGTTCCCGCTAACACTGTCATCCTGAGCGTTAGGCACTGTCATCCTGAGCGTTAGCGAAGGATCAGCATCCTTGTCACAATACAGTCAACAAGGATGCTGATCCTTCGCTAACGCTCAGGATGACAGTGTTAGCGGGAACTGCTGTCAACTTTCTTGCTTTGGTCGAGGGTTGAAAAGAAGTTCTATTTTCTATCCCCAAATATACCTGATCCAATTCTAACCATATTTGAGTTTTCTGCTATGGCAGCTTCCATATCGTGCGTCATGCCCATAGATAAGGTGTCGAGATGGAGGCCATGGTTGTATAAGAGCTCATGCATGAGGCGAAGTTTATAATATTCTGCCCGTTGTTCGATAAAATGTTGTGTGATCACAGGAATAGCCATTAAGCCGCGTAACCGTAAATTAGGCAAAGTAGCGCAGTACTCTGCTAAAGATAAAACATGATCAAACTCTGCTCCAGCTTTTGCTGTTTCCTGACTTATCTTGACTTGGATGCAAATGGAAAGGGGTGGGAGATGGGGAGGCCGCTGGTCGTTTAAGCGTTGTGCTATATCTGGATCGCAAACGCTATGCACCCAAGAAAAGTGTTCGGCTATTTTGCGTGTTTTGTTACTTTGTACCTGGCCAATGAAATGCCATGCAATGTTGTTATTATGAATGGTGGTGATTTTGTCTAACGCTTCTTGCAAATAATTTTCGCCAAAATAGTGTTGTCCCGCAGCCATTGCTTGATGGATTTTTTCTAAGGATTGCCCTTTGCTGACGGCAAGTAGACGTACACTGCTGCTAGGCTTAGCGTATTTTTTTTCATACTCGCCAATACGCTGTTGTATATGGGCTAAATTATTGGCGATGACATTAATCACGAGTCAGTCATACCCGAGACGATAGAGACGACGGCCCCGCGTGACGAATGCTATCACTGATAGAGAACTTATCCATATTGTCAATAAACAGTTTTATCAATAAGGCAGCATTTTCTTTGTATGCTTGAGGGTTAGCATATGTTTTACGTGGATCAAGTAAGTGGTTATCCACATTGCGGATGCTAACAGGAACTTCCACATTAAAACCAGGTAGGGTTTGATACGTGGTCTGTCGTAATTCATTGTTTACAATAGCGCTGACAATTGTGCGGGTAGTAGGAATAGAAAAGCGTTGTCCGCCTTGACCATGTGCACCACCTGTCCAGCCCGTATTAACTAAATAGACTTGTGCGCCAGTTTCATCCAACCGTTTCATCAATAAATCCGCATAGACTTGCGGCGGACGTGAAAAGAAGGGAGCGCCAAAACACGTGCTAAAGGTAGGTTTGATACCACTACCTTGGCCTACTTCTGTGCTGCCAACCAATGCAGTATAGCCGCTTAAGAAATAGTAGGCGGCTTGTTCACGACTGAGGCGGGCTACCGGCGGTAACACACCGTATAAATCACAAGTGAGAAAGATAACCGCATTGGGTTGTCCGCTGCGATTTGATTCAACGCGAGGAGAAATAAACTCCCGTGGATAAGCAGCGCGTGTATTTTGTGTGAGACTTACATCGGTGTAATCAGGAGTATGCGTTTGTGGGTCTAGCATAACATTCTCCATGATGGCGCCATATTGAATAGCATTCCAAATTAAAGGTTCGCGTTCAGCGGAGAGGTCTATGCATTTTGCATAACATCCTCCTTCAAAATTAAAAACCCCTTCTTTACTCCAGCCATGTTCATCATCACCAATCAAAAAGCGCTCTGGATCTGCGGAGAGCGTAGTTTTCCCTGTACCGGATAAACCAAAAAACAGTGCAGTGTTACCATCTTTGCCTTTATTGGCAGCACAATGCATAGGTAGTACATCATGCTGTGGTAACAGAAAGTTCAGCACCGAAAACATGGATTTTTTCATTTCACCGGCATACTGTGTGCCACAAATTAATACGCGACGTTTGCTAAAGTTTAAAACAATGGCCGCATCGCTGTGTACCCCATCTTGTTCGGGTGAGGTTTTATAGCCAGGAGCGCAGAGAATAGTCCATTGTTGAGGATCATCTTGAGGTTGTGCTGGTCGAATAAATAAAACGTGAGCGAATAAATTTTGCCATGCGAGCTCGGTCATAACTTTGACAGAAATGCCATAGGTGGGATCTTCGCCGATACGTAGATGGGATACAAAATACATATCTCTGCTTTCAAGATAACGGCTGGCTTTTTGCCATAGAGTATCAAATTTTTCGGGAGCAAGCGGTTGATTAATAGTATTCCAATCGACCGTATGCTCCGTGAGGGGATCTTTTACAATGAAGCGATCTTTGGGGGAGCGGCCGGTGCGTGTACCGGTGCGTACAGTTAGGGCTTGGTTTGAGGCTAGTACGCCTTCGCCACGTGCTAATGCTATTTCCACTAATTCTTGACTAGATAAATTGGTATGCGCTGGGTTATTGGCTGCCGTCATGGTGTCAATGGATATCATTAGTAGATTTCCTCCGCAAGCGGTTTAGGGTCTGTTATCAACAGGCCCTGGTCGTATTCTTATGGGATCACACTGTACTCGATTAGGCTGTGTTATGCCAGTGGCTTGCTGTATTTGAGCCGTTGACAATACGCTTCCCAGCCACGCTGTCGATACTGCTTTGCCGCAGCGACAGGGTCACTTGCTTGCAAGATGCCGCGGCCAACAATGATGATATCGCAGTCTTGGTCAATAATAGCCATTTCGGGTGTGGTGTATTGTTGCCCTAGTGAATCGCTACCTTTTTGTAATTTAATGCCTGGCGTAAAGTATAGCCAATGTGGTTGAGAAGATAGTTTATGCTGTGTGATAAACCCAATTACAAACTCAGGATACTGTTCAGCGAAAGCAATGGTTTGTTGAATGTAAGTGGGGTCCATTAAGTGCTGCGTTGAACTCATTTCTGCTAGTAATAATAAGCCACGGCCATATTGCACTCCTACTTCTGCTAAGCCTTTTATAATGTCTGGGCCAGGTAGAGAATGGGCAGTAACCATGTGTGCCCACGTGGCAATATGATAAAGTCCACCCGCATACTGATGTTTAACGGTGTTACCAATATCAGCAAACTTTCTATCTTCAAATAACAAAAACCGATGTTGCTGTGCAAGCTGGGTTAGGGTGTCAATGCAGGCTGGTGTGAAGTCATCCAGTATGTCGACGTGGGTTTTTAGCACGCAAATTTCTGGTCCGAGTTGATCCGCTAGCTTTAATAAAGCAGCAGTAGTGGTTACATCCGCAGACAGAGCCAGATTAGTTTGTTTTTCATCCATCAATGTAAATAATAGCTTTGCTAAGGGGTTTCGACATAACTGCGCGCGCGCGGTGAAATGCAGAGGGGGCTTATTCATGCGCTGCTCTCAGCTATTAATCGGTGCACAATGCTGGATTCTTCTGCGGATAAAATTTCTGCTTCTATCAGCTGGTGCAGAATGTCGGTTAAAGTAAATAAAGAGTGCAGGTGATAAGGTAGTGGCTGGTTGCTTTGTTCGCGATTGATCAGTACAGCGACGTCATGGATAACGAGGCCGGCGGCTGTTAAATCTTTGGCGGTTTCTAAAATGCTACTGCCGGTGGTAATTACATCTTCAATAATTAAACATACCTGGCCGGGTTGAAAGATGCCCTCGATTTTTTGTTTAGTGCCATAGTCTTTTTGCTCTTTGCGGCGCATGACCATGGGAATATCCTGTTGCAGTGATAGGGCAGTGGCGATTGGTAGAGCGGTATAAGGTACCCCACAAAGTAAATCGAAATGACAATATTGAGTTTTTTCCCGTAGCAAGTTGGCTATGTCGCGTAGCAGATCTGGATAAGAAATGATGCGCCTCAAATCAAGGTAAATGGGCGAGATTTTTCCGCTTTTTAATGTGAATTGGCCAAAGCGAATCGCGCCAATTTTGTAAAGTGTGGCGATAATAGGCGAGTTTATGAAGTGCATACGTTTTTACTCGATTTTGGCATAAGCGACATGTATGAAATAATTACTTCATCACGCTGTCGCTGTTTGCTTTTCCTCCGCTTGCTGCGAAGCAGGAATGAGTCCAGCTAATTTCATAGCGCGTGCCATGCGAGTAATGCCAATACCACCACCAAAACGTGGAAACATGGATAATGCCAAGTATTCGTCGAGCTCTTTTTTCACGCGCTCTTCGCCGAAGGCGTTAAATAATAGCTTGGCGTATTGACCGTTGGAAATGGTGTAAAAGTTATGGCGCATTTCTTCTACATTTGAAGAGCGTTCAGCTGAGCCAATGGTTTCCATGCCGTATAGAATAACATCGACTTTATTATAAAGACCATTTTGGCCGCGCTTCATATTCCAGAAGGGATGGGTACGCTGTGGAAAGTGTTCAAGGCTAATCACATTGCCAAAATCTTGCTGCAGTTTGAGTTCATGTTCAGACTTAAGCTCTTCTGTGGTATAGCGTTGGCACATGCTTTCGTATAAACAAGAAACGGGTGTGGGAAAGCCTAAGAACTCGAGTAATTCTGTTTCTAATTGCCTTAAACCATCCATGCCGCCGCTGGCTTCGAATTCAAACATGGGGAAGATTTTGTCATGACGACCGGCAATGGGGAATGGCTCATTGCGATAACTGGTGGTGGTACAAAAAACCCCGGGAATGCCGGGGTTTTTTAGAATCTCTGCTTCTAGCCACATTTGGCCAGTTTGCGGCAGAGGGTAATTTACCCCGCTAAAAACAAATTGACTAATGGTTTCTGGGTCTTCGCAAGCAGCGAGAATAGATAAACGTGATTGCGCTGGCACTTCGACAAAGCCCTTTTTTTCTTGGAAAAAATGACGTAATTCGCGAATAATATGATTATAGCTAAATAAGTCTTGCACGGTGAAATGCCTCCTCTAGCAGTGATTGTAAGAAATCGGCACACAAACTTTCTTATCTTACCACGGATTTTTTAAAATTCAAGGAGTAGTTTGTAACTGCAGGAGTTCCCGCTGAAGAGGGTGAGCTGATCCTTCGCTAACGCTCAGGATGACAATTTGATAGTTTAATTGCCAAATTGTCATCCTGAGCGTTAGCGAAGGATCAGCTCACCCTCTTCAGCGGGAACTCCTGTTGTAACTGGGAATTTCCTACATAGTTTGACCTTTAGATGATCAACAGACGCCTAGCTGAGGGGATTTTTTTAATTGGCTGCTCTTCTCACAGAATTGTGAGAAGAGCAATCCAAAGTATCACTATTGTCTTACCGTTTAGCTTGAGCGACGGCTACGTGGGGATGATGGAGCCTGGTCTTCTGCTGCATCAGCACGCGGGGTAGAAGCGCCACTAGTAGCAGGAGAAGGAGAGCGAGAACCGCTAAACATGCCATCGCGACCGAACGATACTACCTGCACATTGCCACCATTATTACCGCCGAGTAGTTGTCGTAATAGCGTTGCAAACAGCTGTGCTTGTGGTGGTTCAACAACGGCATGTAGTTCAACAAGTGCAGCTGATAATGTTGTTGCAGAAAGTTGAGCTAATATTAATCGCTGTTCAGCAGACATAGCCGGTTGTTGTTCTTCAGAGGTGTTTTCTGTTGTTTGTGGAGCTGTTGTTAATGCGTTGTTTAATGTTTTTACAGCATCCAAAGCTACATGAACAAGCTCGTGCGCTCGGTCTAATTTATGCTTTGCTGCTGCTAACTCATCAGCAGAAGTATTGGTATCTTGCATTTCAGCATCGTTTGCTGCGGGTTGTTCTGCTTGTTCTTCTTGTTGCTCTGGTAGCCCTAAAAGTCGGCGTAAGTTCATAATTACATCCTCGATTTGGTTAAAATTAATAAAGAACGGCCATCCTATCTGATTTGTTGCACAGCCGTCAAGGAGCCTATTTATGTTTTAGAGGTTCACTAACACTGTCATCCTGAGCGTTAGACTGTCATCCTGAGCGTCAGCGAAGGATCAGTATCCTTGTTGGCTGTATTGTGACAAGGATACTGATCCTTCGCTGACGCTCAGGATGACAGTCTAACGCTCAGGATGACAGTGTTAGTGAACCTCTGTTTATGTTTCAGCAACAATCGCTTTCACCGAATTGCTATGCTGTTTATGTTTGCGTGGCAAGTGTAAAATCAGCAGTACTTGGTTGAGTCTTACAGGAGTTTCGCAATGCGCGAAACTCCTGTCTTATCGGGAGAAAGATCTATGCATGGATTGCAACTGCCTACATTATTTCGTGAAGTGTGCTATATCAATGGCCAATGGGTACATGCGGATTCGAAGAAAACTGTCCCTGTGGTTAATCCCTATGATAACCAACTTCTCGGCCATGTCCCAGCATGCGGCGCCATAGAAACGCGGCGTGCGATTGATGCGGCACAGCAAGCTTGGCTGGGATGGCGGGCGTTGACAGCAAAGCAGCGTGCTGATTATCTCTGGCAATGGGCGTACCTGATTGATCAGCACAAAGAAGATTTAGCGCGGCTGATGACATTAGAAGGGGGCAAGCCACTTACGGAGGCGCGCGGTGAAGTGGATTATGGTAATGCTTTTATCAAATGGTTTGCCGAAGAAGGGCGGCGTCTTTATGGCGATGTTATTCCTTCCAATAAACCTAATCAGCATTTGATTGTCATCAAGCAGCCTATCGGGGTAGTGGCGGCGATTACCCCATGGAATTTTCCCATTGCGATGATTACGCGTAAATGCGCACCCGCTTTAGCTGCCGGTTGTACGCTAGTGATTAAGCCTGCTGAAGACACCCCGTTTTGTGCTTTAGCATTGGCTTATTTAGCAGAGCAAGCAGGCATTCCTGCCGGAGTAATCAATGTGGTAACCGGGATTGCGAAACAGATTGGCGGTGAAATGACGGCTAACCCCTTAGTGCGTAAATTATCTTTTACTGGATCGACGGCAGTGGGTAAGTTGCTGATGCAGCAATGCGCGGGTACAGTGAAGAAAATTTCTTTAGAGCTAGGCGGTAACGCACCATTTATAGTGTTTGATGATGCAGATTTGGATGCGGCTGTTACCGGCGCGGTTATGGCGAAGTTTAGAAATACCGGGCAAACCTGTGTGTGTGCTAATCGTATCTTAGTGCAAGATAGCATCTATGCAGTCTATAGCAAAAAATTAGTAGCAGCAGTGCAGCAACTAAAAGTAGGGAATGGCTTGGATGTCGGCGTGCAACAAGGCCCACTGATTAATCAAGCAGGATTAGAGAAAGTAAAATTGCATATTGCCGATGCAGTGGCCAAAGGCGCTACGTTACAATGCGGTGGCAAGCCGGTAACCCCAGGTGGTTTATTGTTTGAGCCGACGGTATTGACGGAGGTAACTACAGCCATGCGCGTGGCAAAAGAAGAGACATTTGGGCCTGTTGCGCCATTGTTTCGTTTTCACACTGAAGAAGAAGCAATACAGATGGCGAATGACACGGAGTTTGGGTTGGCTTCTTATGTTTATACGCGAGATATGTCTAGGATTTGGCGTGTTTCTGAAGAATTAGAGTACGGCATGGTGGGAGTGAATACAGGTATCGTATCGACAGAGGTAGCTCCTTTTGGTGGTTATAAAGAATCAGGGATAGGTCGTGAGGGATCAAAATACGGCATCGAGGATTATGTGGAGATAAAATATATCTGTATGGAGGGGTGAGTTATACTGGACTTTGTAGGGCGCTAAAGCTGTCCTATTACTTGTCCCATTTGCAATTCTGTATGCAATGGTATGGACCATGATAGGTGTGCGTCTTGGCTAAATAACAAAATCACCGTCGATCCCATTTTAAATAACCCCAATTCCTCACCTTGTTGCAGCGTGACAGCAGGTTTATCTGGAACCGGGTAACGTTGGAGGGTGGTGGAACGGAAACACGGCTGCCATACCGTTTGTATACTACCAACAATTAAAGCACCAACCAGGATGATAGCCATGGGGCCGTGAGCAGTGTCAAAATACGTAACCAGTCGTTCGTTGCGTGCATATAGATTAGGGATACGGTTACTAGTCATATGATTGACCGAAAATAATTTGCCCGGGATGAAAATACTTTGCGTTAATTGGCCATCCATCGGCATGTGTACACGATGATAATTATGTGGAGCGAGATACAAAACAGCGTAAGCACCTTGATGAAATTGTTTTGCCAACACTTGATCGCCACACAATGTTTCTAATGAGAAATACTTATTTTTAGCTTGCAGCAATTGGTTTTGTTTAGCATAAGCCGCTTGTGTAGCATAGCCATCGATGGGAGACAGAATATGGTGAGGATTTTTTATAATCGGTCTTGTGGTTGGTTTTAGTTGGCGAGTGAAAAAACCATTAAACGTAGCATAGTCTCGCGGGTTTTCAATGAGGGCGTTAGTTAAGTCGATGCGATAATGTCGGATTGCCCATTGGATGAAGGTGTTTTTTATCCACGGCCAGCGGCATTCTGCTAACCAACCGACAAACTGGGTTAGCAGATGCTGTGGGAGTAGATATTGGAGTAGAACTAGGAATTTGGCCATGGTATTTACCCCCCCTCACCCATGAGTTTTTCATGGGTGAGGGGGTATAATATAAACTACCCTATCGCTTTTTCCACTGCTTGCGCTATTGCCTTTGAGCTCATGCTATATGGCAATATCCCTACCCATTGTCCTTGCGGATTCACTAGCAATATAGATGTACTATGTTCCATGCTGTAATCACCGTTCGCTTCCGGCACACGCTGAGCAACCACACCCAGTTGCTTTTCTAACTGCTGCAACATTTTTTCTTTGCCAGTGACACCAACAAAAGCCGAGTTGAATTTATTCACGTATTCATCCAGTACGGTTGTCGTATCGCGATCTGGATCTACGGTGACTAATACATATTGTACGGAAGGATTTTTAGCATGAAGTTGCTTATTGACTTGCTCCATTTTCGCTAGTGTAACGGGGCAAATACGTGGGCAATGTGTGAAACCGAAAAATAATAAAGTCCAATGATTCTGTAAATTTTTCTCTGTAAATGCCGTATTTTTATTGGTGGTTAATTGAAAAGGTTGAAGGTTACGCGGTGTAGAAAACACGGTGTAACTGTCGTTCACTGCTTCTATTCCAGCGTGTGCATAACAGAGACCTAGCGTGCTGAATGTAAGGATAAAGATAAACAGTAGTTTTTGTAGGCGCATGGATGACTCCTTTTAAATTATAAAGCTTTTGTATATACCCTCAGGAGTTCCCGCTGAAGACGGTAAGCTGATCCTTCGCTAACGCTCAGGATGACAATTTGATAGTTTAATTGCCAAATTGTCATCCTGAGCGTTAGCGAAGGATCAGCTTACCGTCTTCAGCGGGAACTCCTGATATACCTTCATGTCATTGCCAAGTAATGATCAAGCAATAACATAACGAATAATACCGTTAAATAAATAATCGAATAATGAAATGTTTTTAACGCTAAATGATTATCCTTGGAAAAAAATAAGCGTATTGCATAAACCATCATTCCCACATCCAGCAGGCAGGCGCTGATTAAATATAAGGTACCACTCATGCCAACGGCATAAGGCAGTAAACTAGCCGCCATAGTGAGCGTGCTATATAAGATGATATGGAGCTTAGTATAGGTAATACCATGAGTGATGGGTAACATGGGAATGGTAGCACGCTCATAATCCGCATAACGATGCAATGCCAATGCCCAAAAATGCGCAGGAGTCCAAGTAAAGATAATCAAAGCAAGCAACCAGCCTTGCGCGTCAGGATGGCCTGTGACTGCAGTCCAGCCTAATAACGGCGGCATTGCGCCTGCTAGCCCACCAATGACAATATTTTGCGGTGTAGCATGTTTTAAATACAAAGAATACACCAGTGCATAACCTATACCAGAAAGTAATGTCAAAATGGCTGTCATGGTATTGACGGCAAAGATCAAAATAAGCAGTCCAATGACACTTTGCGTTATAGCAAAACACCAAGCAGCGCGCGTCGAGAGATTTCCTGTGACGAGGGGACGTTGTTTAGTTCTATCCATCAGGGCATCAAAACGTCTATCTACAATGTGATTAATTGTAGCCGCAGAAGTTGACAGCAGTGTAATCCCTAATGTTGCAGCTATCCATAAGCTCCATGGCAGAGCAGAGGTGGTGGCAAGATACATGCCGGCCCATACCGTTAAAATCATCAGCGCGACTACACGTGGCTTACATAAGGTGACGTAATAACGAATTTGTTCTGTCATATCGCACCGCGCTGCTGTTTTTGGTGATTGCGCACGAGTAAGGTAACCAAGCTAATTAACATAGCTGTAGCTACCATATTATGCGCTAAGGCAATCCATACTGGTCGCAGCCAGAGGATGTTGATAATGCCTAACAAGACTTGCGTAATAAGCAAGGCCAATAATACGGATCCCACATGTCGAAATGTGGTTTTCCATAGTAATACAAGAGCTAATAAGCTTAAGTAAACAGCCGTCAACAAAGCACCCAAGCGATGTAACATATGAATAGTAATGAGATCACTAGTGAATTGTTGAAGATGCAGCGGTGGAATCCATTGGCCATTGCAGAAAGGAAAGTCGATGCAAGCAAGTCCGGCATAGTGCGTGCTTACCCAGCCTCCTAAGCTAATTTGGGTGAATAAGATAATAAATCCTAGCCAGATTGCCATAGTTATATAGCGAGATCCGGAGAAAGTAACCGAGGTATTTCTCACGGCTTGTACAGGCGGGGTTTGTACGGAAATTAAAAACAACCACCATAATACACTCATTAATGTTAACCCTGTTAACAAGTGACCTAATACAATAACCGGAGTTAATTTTAGGGTGACAGTTAACATGCCGAGCACCACTTGACTACCTAGTAACAAGACTAAGGCTAAACGAATGCCATTCAAGGTACAGGGTGAGGCGCGAAGTTGACGTGGTGCAGTAAGAATCAAAAAAATGATTAACAAGGATTCTGCGCCGGCCAGATAGCGGTGAATCATCTCTGTCCAGGCTTTTGTAGTATTGATTGGGGTAGCGGGATAGAGCTGTGCCGCATTTTTTATTTGCATGGGTGTATGAGGGGCGGTGATATAGCCATAGCACACAGGCCAATCGGGGCAAGATAACCCAGCATCAGTGAGGCGCGTATAGGCGCCTAATCCAATGACGATAAATGCTAGCAGACTGGCTAGCAAGGCAATCTTGGGGTAAAAGCTCACTTTTTTAATGGCAAACCGCATAGAGTGGTTATGTTCTCTTATGGTTACACATGAAGGCCACGCATACTACCAATAACCCGATGGCTAACGCAAACCACTGTATAGCATAAGCCGTATGTTTTTCGGGGGTAATGGTCATAGTAACTTGCCAATTAGATTTAAAATTATCCATAGTTGGCATATTAACGCATAATACATACGAAAATAACGGGTAGCCTAGCAGTTTGGACAAGATTTGCAAGTCAATAAACTCGATGCGCATTGGCCAGTGATGATTAGGCGTATCCATGAGTGTACCTAAGCTGAAATAGCTAGCTGGCAGCATGAGTATGCCAGTAATGGTGGGTTGGGTGAGCGCAGGGATGGTGGGGAGTAATGCCCGTGATTTTCCAAGCGGAATCCAGCCTCTGTTTATTAGTAGGATTGTGTCTGTGCTTTTAATACGAAATGGGGTATACACTTCATAGCCGATTTGCCCATGATAAGTGCGATTATCTAATAAAAAGGTATGTTGGTTATCGAATTTACCAGCAAGGGTGATGGGGTAGTATCGCAGATCTTTTTTAGATAGAAGTTCATGAACTTGTAGCGGTGCTTGCTGGGTACGGGCGATAAAGGTGGCGAGTAATAGGCGTTTTTGTTGTGCGCGTTGTAGCTGCCAGAATCCGAGGCTTATGAGTAGGCAAAATGCGAGGATAAGGAGAAGAGCGAGGAATACCCTTTTCAGGCTACTTGTAATACTTGATGAAATCATTATCTAAACCAACTATAATACACAACTTTTATCCGGACTGGATTGTAAATAAAAATGATTCTCTTCGTCAAAGCAGTAGTAATTCTACTATTTATTGGTATTTTTTTCGCCTTAGCCAGCGCTTTATATTATTTGGTGATGGATAAAGCAGAATCGAAACGCGTAGTGAAGGCATTAACATGGCGTATTGCACTTTCCTTGATATTATTTATTTTACTAATGATAGCGTTTGCTATGGGGTGGATTACACCGCATTCCTTTGTAGCTGGAGGTGTTTATGATGGGGTTTCGTAGTTTTGGCTCATTGTTAATTTTGTTACTAATCTTTGTAATGTTATTTGGTACGCAGCGATTACGTGAGGTCGGGAATGACTTAGCCGTAGCTATTCGTAATTTTCGTAAAGGCTTGCAAGATGATGAAGAAGGGAAAAAATCGTGAGTATTAGTGAAATTATCGTTATTTTGCTAGTGGCATTTTTAGTGATTAAGCCAGAACAATTACCCGAGGTCGCATTTACATTAGGGCGTTGCATGCAATGGCTACGATCATCCATGGGCAGAGTGAAAGGCGAAGTAAATGCGTTTATCCATGCCATTGAGCAGTCGAATGAACGGCAGTCCAAATGAGAGCCATGCGCAAATTCTCGCGTTTCTTATCGAATTACGGCGACGATTTTTAACCTATTTTTTTGTTGTTGCTGTGGTGTTTTTGGTTTTATTATTATTTGCTAATCAATTATATACTTTTCTAGCTTTACCTTTATTAAAACATTTACCACAAGGTCACTTGATAGCAACACAGATTATGGCGCCATTTTTAGTGCCATTTAAACTCGCATTTATTGCTGCATTATTAGTGACTGTGCCCTTTTTCTTGTATCAATTGTGGGCATTTATGGCGCCGGCTTTATATCACCATGAGCGACGTTTACTATGGATATTAATTTTTGTAAGTACGCTTTTATTTTATAGCGGGATGGCATTTGCTTACTGGGTGATTTTTCCTTTACTGTTCCATTTCTTTGTACAAACCGTACCGCACGGCGTGGTATTGAGTCCAGACATGACGCAATATCTCGATTTAACTATGCAATTGTTATTTGTTTTCGGCGGATTATTCGAAATTCCCATTGCCATGATGTTATTAATTTGGAGTGGGGTGATGACACGGCAGCGTTTTGTAAAAATGCGTCCTTATGCGATTGTCGGCGCGTTTATTGTCGGAATGTTACTCGCTCCGCCAGATGTATTATCACAAACCTTGTTAGCAATACCAATATGGTTATTGTATGAGGGTGGTATTGTGCTCTCACGGTTTTTACCTGTGCGTCGTGTTTAGGGCACCACTATAATTTGTCATTCTGAGCGAAGCGAAGAATCTGATTATGTGCACCAAACCAGATTCTTCGCTTCGCTCAGAATGACAAAAGTCGAAATGGTAATTTCTAGAGGTGCTCTTTCTTTAGGGGCCTTTAATGTGCGGCTAATGAAAGTGCAAGTGCGGAGCATTGCGCGGTGATATTATCGGTATGTGGTTTAAAGAGGCCATGTTGGCGGATTTCTTTGATTTTTGCAGCGATACGTTCTTTATTCTTATATAGATAATAGGCAGCGACTATTGATGTTACGACTAAACCAACAATGAGTAAGGGTGGGCAAGCTACAAACGTACCAACGGCAAGTAACGTCATGCCGACAAAACTGAGTGCTTTCATAGCAAGATTATTACGACTTTCTTGATATTGTTTAGTGAGTTGCGATTGCACGTGATTATTAATGCGCGTATCGATATCCGTAGGCTTGGATTGATAATCAATAGAAATGGATTTCTCCGTTAAGCCATCTAGAGTTTGCTTTACCCATGTTGCTCGTGCTGTTTGTTCATCCGTACTTACGGTTGTGTCGTGGCAATATACACGACAACGGCTTTGCATGACTGCGATTAATTGATTTCTTTTATCAATTAATCGCAATTTTTCTTTAGCAAGATAGTCGATTGTTTGCAAAGTACTGTCATTTAAAAAATCCGTTTTTTCGTTTGACGAGGGGCGCATAATTTTTTCCCTGAGTGTCTCAATTCTTTTTTCTAAATAATTTATTTCTTTTATTCTTTCTTCTAGCCAGCCTTGAAATTCCACTTCTTTTTGTGCGTTATAAAAATCAATAGTAGCAGTGATTAAGTCACAGAGCATAGCTAAAGCGAAAGCCGGTGAGGCCAATGCTGCACCTCCTGCTAAACCCAGGGCTGCAGTTAAGGCAGGGTTGTATGAAAACACAAACATTTCGATACCAGAAATAATGTTTACAATGCCTTTTATTTTATTTTGTGTTTGTCGGTAATCTTCTTCATCGAGTATTTGTCTGATGCCTTGTGTAATCGAGTAAACACTATCAGCGTAATTCCAGCCTAATGCAATGCCTAAGGTTGTTTGAGCTGGCAAAATGACGGTAGGGATGGCAGCGGCATCATTAATTGCTGTGCCTATACTATAATTCCAATCCGTACCGTACTCAACGACATAGATTCCTGCTTCAGCCATGCGCTTTCTTATCATTGCAGTATCTGTATTTACATTTAGAGGGCGGCTTTTCATGTTAGTTACTACCTTAAATAGTCTTTCCCTTATATAAGGATAATAGGAAGCACTTAAAACAACATGAAGGCAGTCCGAAATATTATTATATTGTTGTATTTTATATGAAAATTCCATTGTTCTGGTAAATGGAAAAGTGGATCTAGAGGTGGCTATATTGTACAGATGCCTTGCTCTGGCCTATTTATGTATATTAATATTACTCGATTTTGGCCAATTGTGAGGGATGGTCATAAATTTGTCATCCTGAGCGTAGCGAAGGATCTCAAGATGTATAAAAAGAGATCCTTCGAGCAAAAAACGCCCTCAGGATGACGGTGTTGTTGAGCATTTTTTAAAAATGGCCAAAGTCGAGTATTACAGACATAAATATTAAAATCACGAGGAGTAAGTCATGTCACAATCTCGGCCTAATGATCGGGGTCGTGTGCAAGTTCATGTTAATTTGCAAGATTTTAGCTGCCCTATTACTACTGCATTAATGCGTGAACCTGTTATATCGACATGCGGACATTGTTTTGAAAGAGAGAGTCTGGATAGTTGGCAACAGCAGTATGTGCGAGCATGTCCTTGTCCATCATGTAGAACACCCATTACCAATGCCTCATTGTACCAGATACCGATGTTAAAACCCTTGCTTGCTGTTATTTCCCAGCAGTCTTCAACGGCAGTAACGGACGAAGTGGTGATTGATATCGAGCTTAATCAATTATGCTGTCCTTTCACGCAACTTCCTTTAGTGATTCCAGTGGTTGCAGATTGTGGCCATGTTTTTGATTTAGCCAATGTGTTAGATAAGCGTCACCGCGAGGGATCTTGTCGCTGTCCTAGTTGTGGTACAGAAGTGCATTTAGCTGTACGCAACCCTGTTATTATTAATGCGCTATTAGAGAGTCTTTATCGAGATTATCCTCACTTATTATTTCCCGTGTTAGATGGTGTGTTAAACAATGATGAGGAGAGTATTGAGAGAATAAAACATTACTTACTGCGCTGGTTTATAAAGGCCACAGATACATCTGAAGATGGGTTGAATGTGGCGGCAAGATCAGGTGACTATCCTGGTGAAACGGCTGCCAGTTTATTAATCCGTTATGGATTACGGTTTCTGATCCTGGACCCAGAATTACGGCATCGATTGAGCACACAAGGATTAGAGGCTGTTTCCCAAGTAGACGGTATTTCTGGTGCATGGTTACTGATGTCTATCCATGAAGGTCGTCAATTAGTAGATAATGATGCCGAACTGCGTAGCAAGTTAAGTGCCAGAGGATTAAATATTGCCCCTCAACAAGGACCTTATGCAGGTATGACGGGTATGCATTGGTTGGCAGCCAGCAGTGATTTATTAATTAAGTATAAAACATTGCGTGATCTAGCCTCAGCAGAGGGATTGAATTCTATTTGTCAGCATAAGCAAGTAGGCACGCATGCTTTTTGGTGGTTGCTGAGCAGTGATGAGGGGATGGCGGTGTTTGCTGCAGAGTCAGAGTTGCGCGCCAAGCTTACCGTAGAGGGCTTAAATTCCATTAGTCTCGATGGTCCAGCTAGAGGCGCATCCGTTTTATATTGGTTGATGCGTAGTGAGGTTGGGCGTGAGCTTGTGTATCACGATGCTTCACTACAGGAAAAAATTACTGAAGTGGGTTTAAATACGCCGTATGTAGGGATGGCCATGGGGGAGGAAGAAGATCCTAATGTGTCTCCTTTGCGTTTACTGCTAGAAGATCCACAGGGTATTGATTTGTTATGCCGCGATGAAGTATTGCGTGGAAAAATATCGCAAGAAGGATTAAATGCAATAGATATGGATGGCATATCTGTGTTGTCAATATTAGCAGCATCGCAAGCTGGACAACGCTTATTGTTGCAAGATATACGGTTGCGTTCTCTGGTATCGGAGAGAGGATTGAATGCCATTATTACTGCTGGGCCGGGTGCAGGGATGTCTGCCGCGGCTTTTTTAGCTAAGACGCTAGAAGGGAAACAATTACTAGCTGATAATAACTTTGCGCAGTGGCTGAAGCTTGCTGAAAAGCCTGAAGCTTCAGCACCGCCGTTGAGCCTTCGTGATATGCCTGAAGCCTCAGCACCACCGTTGAGCCTTCATGATATGCCTGAAGCTTCAGCACTGCCGTTGAGCCTTCGTGATATGCCTGAAGCCTCAGCACCGCCGTTGAGCCTTCATGATATGCCTGAAGCCTCAGCACCACCGTTGAGCTCTCATGAGTCACTGCAACCTGTAGCAGTGCCTTTTTCTCGTAGTGCGGCACCTATATCTTATGCTGGAATTCGCTTGATGGGCAGACCACTACCTCAAACTCCTCCAGATGTTACAACAGTGCCTAGTAATCAGCAT
>MGYC01000014.1 GCA_001801575.1 Gammaproteobacteria bacterium RIFCSPHIGHO2_12_FULL_41_20 | reverse complement strand
TTACGCAACAACGCCGCTAGGTTGGCGTAACCCTATGATTTTTTGTACCGTACAGAGGCTTCGCTCAGAATGACAAAAGTCGAAATGGTAATTTCTAGAGGTGTCCTTAAGGACGACGCTTCTGGAAATTACTAATCCTATTCGTATTGCCTATATTCACGCCAAGCTTAAGCATTTATTAAGCCAAAACATATAAAATGTTTAATTATAAAACATAGCGTGCAGGTCAATATCATGCAAAGAAAAACTATGCAAAGCAAAATAGACGATGTTGCTACTTCTGTGTTGACATCGGCTAAGGCTAATAATAAATATTTACATGCTGTTCCTGGCAAGGCTCGAATTATAGGTGTTTTTAAAGAAATAGAAGTCTTTCAAGAGGCGGCTCGCTTACTAGCGACCACTCAAACACATGCTGAAATTCGTTTTTACAAATTTACTATTTCTTCCTATGCTGGTTCGCAAATAGCAATGAGTTTACAACAGGTAAAGCATTATGCAGATGAGGAAAAAAAGCCTATAACTATTCGAATATTGCTAAATAGACGAGGGAAAATAGCTGCTTTATTCTATGGATCTAATAAGGGTACGGGGTTAGAAACTTTACAAAAACAATTAAACTCTGAATTTTTTCATTTAGAAGTTGCCTATCATACTACTTCTGCTTTTGGTTCTTATCATGCAAAAGTTATATCTATTGATGATCGTTATCTTTTTATCTGCGGAGGAGATCCTGATTCTGGCTTGGAATTGAAACTCTATGAAACCGCACTTTCTTTAGAAAGCCATGAACTTTGTACTGCATCTCGAAGAGAGTTTGATGTATTGTGGAAAAGCACTCTCGTTGATTCTGAGAGCAGAGTGAAGGATGCTCTACAACAAGAAGAATTAGAATCGACGATTCAACAGATAAACACTGATCATGTTGACGTTTTATATGTATCTTCTCAAGCAACAGAAAGTCCAATTAGCTCAGAGCGGAGTCCTTTTAAAATAGCTATTATACAAGGTATTTTTCGGGCTCAATCTATTATTTATCTCATGACGCCTAATCTTAATGATTCTGATGTGATTGCCGCATTAGCTAACGCAATTAACCGTGGTGTACAGGTGTACATGATGATGGGTAAGTTTATGAATGAAAAAAAAGAAAAATTATGGGGTGGTACGAATAGTAGTAGCATAGAGAAATTAGTTGCAAAGTTGCTTCCTGATAAGCGTCGCTTTTTACATTTACGCTGGGCAACGCAATTAGAAACGTGTCAATTGTCGGAAGAATATGGACCTTGCCGTGTGCATGCTAAATTTTGTTGCATAGATAATGAACTTCTTCTTATGGGGTCTTCTCCATTAGATAACCAGGGCATGAAACATTCTCATGAAGTTGACATTGTTGCTCTCTTAAGTAGTGATCAGGCAAAAAATATAGTAAAACACATTTTTGAAGAAAGATATTTGCATGGTCGGGTTTCGTTCTGATTATTACGCACTGGCCAAGTTATTCCAAAGCTTAGTTCCTGAGTATGCTTTATTAGCTAAGACTGTTATTTCTTCAGAAGGGTCAGACCGTAATTTTGCTTTTTTTGAATTATGTGACAAAGTAGAGAATCTGATAGTGACCCCTCTATTTCAAAGGCCTCAGCTTTTACAAGCAAGCGCTTCCTCCTTAAGTTAACGTCAATATTCTTCGCAAATTTCTACACATTTTGCCTCGATCCCCTCTTTTTTCGTTGCGAAATTTAAATTGTCAACAGCCCCTATTTTACTTAACATTAGAAACAGCGGTTAATTCCCCACATGTTCATGCACAGTCTTAAACAGGTTAGGGTTATCTGAATAATCGATAGGTACCTCAATGAGGGTAGGTGCTTTAAGACCGATGGCTTTTTTAAGTGTTGGCAGAAGTTCATCTGCATGCTGGATTTTAAATCCTTGTGCACCAAAAGCTTCTGCAAATTTTATGATATCTACACTCCCGAATCGCACGGCACTTTCACGTTTGTATTTCATTATTTCTTGCTCTAAAACCATGTTGTAAGTACCGTCACACCAAACACAATGTACTAAAGGAATTTTTTCTCGTACCGCAGTTTCTAGCTCTGTAGCTGAAAATAAAAAACCACCATCACCAGAGATGGAAATAATAGCGCCATGTGGGCGGGCAAAGCGAGTTGCTATTGCCCAGGGTAGAGCAACACCTAATGTTTGTTGACCATTGCTGAATAGTAGATGATGTGGTTCGTATACATAGAAATAACGTGCTAGCCAAATATAATGCGAGCCAATATCGCTAATCACAGTGTCTGCATCGGAAGTAACGGTCCGTAAATCGTGAATAAAACGTAGAGGGTGAATGCGCTCTCCAGAGTAGGTTGCACCGCGTTGAATGTCTGCTAATAAAGCTTCTTGCGCTTTTTTGACAGGAGACGGTAAGTTATATGGTTTTGACTTTCCCAGCAAAGGCAGAATTTTTTCGATATTTAATGCAATATCACCGATGATTTCTCTTGCTGGTAAATAGGTGGCATGAGCCACTGCAGGATTATAATCAATGTGAATGATTTTTTTCTGTTTTGAGGTATTCCAAATTTCCGGGTCATATTCCACAGGATTATAACCAACGGTAATAACGACATCAGCTGCTTCTAGTGCTTTATCCCCAGGTTGATTTTTAAATAAACCAACCCGACCAATAAAATACTTTTCTAGATCACGAGAAATTGCTCCAGCAGCTTGATAGGTACTAATAGTAGGTAACGGATGATGGCTTAAGAGGGTGCGAATCATTGCGGTATTTGCTGGTTTACTTGCTTCTGCACCCAAAAATAATACTGGAAAAGTAGCTGTATGTAAAATATTAACAGCATAGTCTATATCAGTATCTGGCGCGTATCCGCCATGTGGCGATGGAAGAGGGATAGGTGCTATGGTGCGTGTGGTTTCTTTTAAAACGTCTTGCGGCAAGCTAATAAAGACGGCGCCACTGCGTGGTCTAGTTGCAGATCTAAATGCATTTTCTATTACTTCAGGAATGTTTTCTACCATGAGCACTTCCATTCTGGCTTTAGTCACGGCTTCCATTAATTTAATATTATCGGTATTCTGATGAGACTCTTTTAATTTCATATTGCGTGGCACACTGCCGCCAATGGCAATCACAGGATCGCCTTCTGTAGTGGCGGTTAACAAGCCAGTAGCGAGGTTAGAGACACCGGGGCCGGAAGTGACAAGTACTACACCTGGTTTTCCAGTAAGCCGACCATAAGCGGCCGCCATAAATGCAGCATTTTGCTCATGTCGACAAACAATGAGTTTGATGGGACTGTCGAGTAAAGCATCAAATACCGAGTCTATTTTTGCCCCAGGAATGCCGAAGATGATTTTTACGCCATGGGTTACTAAGCATTCAACAAATAATTGCGCACCTGTTTTCATAAGAATTATTCCGTTTTTTTAAGAAGAGCGGTTGTGTCTATATCTAGATTGGCCATATCGAACTCGTGGCTGTTAATTAGCAACATATTGATTTGGCGCAATGGTGTTACTGTCACTTGGGCATCGTGTAGTTTTACATCAAATAGATGTCCGCCATGGGTTTTATCTTGATTGATAAAGTGGTGATGAAAGCCAGGGATGGTTATCCCAGCACTATAGTTGGGACACCATGTTGTTACGAGCGTACCTTTGAGTTGTGATAACTCAAAGGCATATCCTGTTGTAGATAAAGCTTCGACAAGGGGTTTGTAGGGTAAGGTTTGACAGCCTTCACTGCGTAATTTTACCTGGTCAATAGAGGCTTCGGTACGGATCATGTAAAAAATATTCTTGGTGGGCAGGCGTGCCATAATAAGCTGATTTAATTCTTCGCAGTTGTTTACTTTTTCAATAGAGAATGTCAGTGTTGGTTTATAGAAACTGACGAGAGAAAAAGGCGTGAGTTTCTCGGAGTTAACTTTTTCTGCTAAGCCAGTTTTGTTCATGTGGTAAAATACGCCATCTAGTGCGATCATTTCACCGTCAACACCATTAAAGGTTCCCAGGCCGATATCTCCATGTTGCGCTAGTTGCCTAAAGTTGATGTCACCGTCATATACTCCTTGTAATAGTCCGGTGATTGTCCCTGCTTGAAATAAAATAGACATATGCACCGCTCGCCTTTATTTTTAAAGCTGTGTAAGTGCTGTGGAGTTATTAAGTAATAATAGCAATGATGCGCAAGTTACCGTGAGGTTGGCCACGAAGATAATCAAGTTTAAATTACGCAACTCTCCTGTATGTTTCCAAAACTGGTGAATAATACAAATGGAAATCAGTGTAAAGGGTATAAGAGATAAGGCGGCTAATTTAATGAAGATGCCGCAGATAATCATAATTCCAGCAATAGATTGCCATGCTATAGCTAAAGGTAGTAATAGCCATGGGTGTGGAAGGTTTTTTTGGTTTAATAGGGATAAAGTAGGGCGCCAGTGATAAATATTCCAAATGCCAAAAAACAAGAAATAAAACCCAATCAAAAAATGAGCGATTTGCTGGATAAGCAATGTATAATCCATCTTCGCATCTCCCTATGCTGCGTTACTTAAGCATTATAACGCAAAATGCGTAGGTTATGTAAGTTCTGTCAGTAGTTAGTGCTCCGAACTCTATGGCTGATCGATCTTGCACCCTTTAGCGAAAGCCTTTATACTGCGCCGCACTTGCTTAGTGCGGTGCTATACGTTTAAAAGATGCCAATGAATAAATTAACCAGCTTGGTAAAAGGTGAAGCGTATCGCATTGTGTACTGGCAGTTAGCAATGGTAGTGATACTAGCTGTTGTGTCATTGCTAATAACTGGGTTGCAAAATGGTTTGTCGGTACTAGCGGGCGGGGTTGTTTATGTATTACCCAACATCGTGTTTGTTTGGCGCGTTTTTAATTATGTTGGGGCAAGGCAGGTAGAGCGATTTATCTTCGCGTTTTTCATTGGCGAAATGGCGAAACTAATTATAAGCGCGGTATTGTTTATATTGGTCGTTAATCATTTTACGATTAATGTTGTATGGGCCCTAGGCGGATATGTTGGGGCGACATTTGCATTTTGGATAGCATGTTTTATGTGCCTGTCTCGAGCTCAGGGGGCGATACGGTGAATACAGGAGCAGCAATTACTCCTGCACAATATGTGCAGCATCATTTAGAGCATCTGACTTTAAATTTACGAACCTTTAGGGTAGGAGATCTTCAAGAAGCCCAGGGTTTTTGGGTGCTTAATTTAGACACATTTCTGGTTTCATTGATATTGGGGATTGGCTTAGTGGTGTTTCTGCGCTTTGTTGCTGTGCGCATGCGAGAAGTGCCGGGTGGGTTACAAAACTTCGTTGAAATCATGGTGGGGTTTGTTGATAAATCCATTAGCGAGGTGTATCACGGTAAAAGTAAATTATTGGCTCCCATGTCCTTGATAATATTCATGTGGGTGTTTTTAATGAATGCGATGGACTTATTACCTGTGGATTTGCTGTGGCGGATATTGGATTTATTTGGTGTGACTTATTTTAAAAACGTACCTACTGCTGATCCTAATGTAACTTTTGCTATGTCCTTGGCCGTGTTTTTCTTAATTATATTTTACAATATCAAAATTAAAAAATTTCATTTAGCTAAAGAAATGCTGACGGTTCCATTTGGTGGTTATTTATTTCCGCTGAATCTGGTATTTCGGCTAATTGAAGAATGTGTAAAACCATTGTCTTTAGCGTTGCGACTTTTTGGTAATATGTTTGCCGGTGAATTAGTGTTTATTTTAATTGCCTTGCTGCCGTGGTGGGGGCAAGGGTTGCCAGGCGGTATTTGGGCGATTTTTCACATTCTTGTGATCACGTTGCAAGCGTTTATTTTTATGATGCTCACGGTGGTTTATCTGAGCATGGCACATGATACGCATTAGGGTCTGTTTAAAATTTAATCCTCAGCTGTAAAAAGAGTGGGTCGAGGGTTGAATTGTAAACAGATCCTAGGGTTAATATACCTAAAAGTGAAACGCTTCGGGTATAGTTCAATATTTTTTAATTTTTGAGGAGGTTCCATGGAAATCGCAAGTGTCATTGGTCAGATACAAGGCTTTTCAGTAGTTGCAGCAGGTTTACTGATTAGTTTGGCCGCATTAGGTACAGGTATTGGTTTCGGTTTGTTAGGCGGTAAGTTTTTAGAAGGTGTGGCAAGGCAGCCAGAACTTGCGCCTATGTTAATGATGCGTATGTTCATGATGGCGGGATTGGTTGATGCATTTGCTGCTATTTCTATTGTGATGGGGTTGTATTTATTTTTTGCCTCGAATCCTTTCGTTGCGGCGGTATTGAGTGTCGCACAACCAGCAGTAAGCTAATTTGAGGGTAGCCCATGGGAATTAATGCCACTTTAATCGGCCAATTTATTACGTTTGCTATATTGGTGTGGTTTACCATGAAATATGTGTGGCCACCTATTACTCAGGCTATGCATGATCGTGAGAAAAAAATTGCGGCCGGATTAGAAGCTGCGGAGCGCAGTAAGCGCGAGTTGGAAATGGCTGAGCGTAAAGCCATGTCTATTATCCGCGATGCTAAGCAACAGGCTACGCATATTATTGATGAAGCGAGTCGGCATTCTGTGTTACTCGTTGAGGAAGCCAAACAGCAAGCGAAAGAAGAAGGGGCGCGCATGATAGAATTAGCGCAGCATGAGATTTCGCGTGAGGTAACACAAGCTAAAGAAGTGTTAAAAACGCAGTTAGCCACTTTGGTAGTGGCCGGTGCTGAAAAAGTGATTCAGCGGCATCTTGATGCTTCTGCACATATGGCATTGCTTGATGAATTAGTCGCAGAGATTTAATCATGACAGCTGGAATGATTACTATTGCTCGTCCTTATGCGTTAGCTGCATTTGAGTATGCGCATGACAAAAAAGAACTTGCCGGTTGGAAGGCTTTTCTGGACTCTGCTGCTTATTTGATTAGAAATGATAGCATGGTGTCATTAATTGCTAATCCTGCGATATCATCCTCGCAGCTTTTACATTTTATCTGTGACATTTTAATGCCGTTGCTAGATGCAAAAAAGAAGAATTTTTTGCATGTGCTTGCGGATAATAAGCGGTTAATTGTTTTGCCAGATATTGCGGCACTATTTAATACCTATTACGCTGAAGCAGAAAAAATGGTAAAAGTGCGCGTGGTAACAGCCGTGGCTATCAATGATACGTATCGTCATAAATTAATGGATGCATTGGCTAATCGCTTGAGAAAACATATTGCCATAGAATGCGAGATTGACCCTTCCATTCTGGGCGGGGCGATTATTCGTATTGGTGATCGCGTAATAGATGGTTCTGTGCGTGGAAAGTTAAATCGTTTATTGGCCTTTTCTTTAGGGTAATAATTAGTTTTAAAGGTAGATACTATGTCAGTTAAACAACTCAGTCCAACAGAAATTAGTGAACTTATTAAGCAGCGTATCGAACAGTTTGAGCTGAAACCAGAAGTAAGGACCGAAGGAAGTATTGTTAGTCTCAAGGACGGCATTGTGCGTATTCATGGTCTTGCAGATGTGATGCAAGGCGAAATGATCGAGTTTCCTGGGCAAACATATGGATTGGCGCTTAACTTAGAGCGCGATTCAGTCGGCGCCGTGGTGTTGGGTCGAGCAGATCACTTGCTAGAAGGCCAGACAGTAAAATGTACTAGTCGTATATTGGAAGTGCCGGTGGGCGAAGCATTATTAGGCCGTGTAGTGGATGCCTTGGGTAATCCTATTGATGGCAAAGGCCCAATTGCCGCGAGCATGACATCACCAGTTGAAAAAGTAGCGCCAGGGGTAATTCATAGGCAGCCGGTTTCTCAGCCTATGCAGACTGGGTTAAAAGCCATTGATACCATGGTGCCCATTGGGCGTGGCCAACGCGAATTAATTATTGGGGATCGTCAAACGGGTAAAACTGCTATTGCAGTGGATGCGATTATTAATCAGCGTGGCACAGGTATAAAGTGTATTTACGTGGCGATTGGTCAAAAAGCTTCATTTATTGCTGCTGTAGTGCGTAAGCTAGAAGAAATGGATGCTTTGAAGCATACCATTATTGTTGCTGCCCCAGCGTCAGATACCGCAGCAATGCAATATATTGCTCCATACGCAGGTTGTGCGATGGGCGAATATTTCCGTGATAAGGGTGAAGATGCGCTAATTATTTACGATGATTTGACTAAACAAGCTTGGGCATATCGACAAATTTCTCTACTGTTGCGTCGCCCGCCAGGTCGTGAAGCTTATCCAGGCGATATTTTCTATTTGCATTCACGTTTATTAGAACGCGCATCGCGTGTTAATGCAGCGTATGTTGAAAAAATGACGCATGGGAAAGTGCGAGGAAAAACGGGTTCGCTTACGGCTTTGCCAATTATTGAAACGCAAGCCGGTGATGTGTCAGCCTTTGTATCCACCAACGTGATTTCTATTACCGATGGGCAAATTTTCTTAGAGACGGATTTGTTTAACTCTGGCGTACGCCCAGCAATTAATGCCGGTTTATCTGTGTCGCGTGTGGGTGGTGCTGCACAAACCAAGTTGATTAAAAAGTTGGTGGGTGGTGTGCGTATCGCGCAAGCACAATACCGTGAATTGGCGGCATTTTCTCAATTCTTATCTGATTTGGATGAGGCAACGCGTAAGCAATTAGAGCGTGGGCAACGCATTGTGGAAGTAATGAAGCAAAAACAATATATGCCGCTGTCAACTGCAGAAATTGCATTAATCTTGTTTGCTGCTGATCAAGGATATTTGGACGAGGTGCCGATTAATCGCATCGCTATGTTTGAGAGTGAGTTACTGCGTTATGCGCATGCGCATCATCGTGAGTTTATGGAAAAGGTGAGTGCAACGGGTGATTACAGTGATGATATTGTGAAAACACTGCGTAGCATCATTGAGTCCTTCAAGGCCGGCCATTCGTGGGAATAAGAGGATAGCAATATGGCGGTAGCGAAAGAGATTCGCACTAAAATACGCAGTATCAAGAATACACAAAAAATTACTCGTGCGATGGAAATGGTGGCGGCGAGCAAAATGCGCAAAGCGCAGGATCGCATGGAGCGTGCTAAGCCTTATGCGCAAAAAATCATGCAAGTGATTAGTCACGTTGCTTTAAGTAATACTGAGTATCAGCATCCGTTTATGCAGGAACGTGATGTGCGACGTGTTGGATTTATTGTGGTGTCCACGGATCGTGGTTTATGTGGTGGATTAAACAATAACTTAATAAAAACCACGTTGTTGCGCCTAAAGAAATGGAAAGATGATGGAATTGATGTTGATCTATGTTTGCTGGGCAGTAAAGCCAGTGCTTTTTTTAAGCGGGTAGGAGGCAAGGTTGTTGCTCAGGCTACACATTTGGGCGATGCACCCTCAGTAACAGATTTGATTGGTGTAGTTAAAGTGATGCTCGATGCGTATCTGGAAAGAACGATTGATGCATTATTTATTTGCTCCAATGAGTTTGTAAATACGATGCGACAAGATCCATTGATTGAGCAAGTGCTTCCACTTAAACCTTCGGAAGATACGCGTCTTAAGCACCATTGGGATTATATTTATGAGCCAGATAGTGCTCCGGAGTTATTAGACAAACTGCTAAAACGGTATGTGGAGTCACAAGTATACCGTGGTGTTATCGAAAATATTGCCTGTGAACAAGCGGCACGTATGATAGCAATGAAAAATGCGACAGAAAATGCGTCAGATCTCATTGCAGAATTAGAATTGGTGTATCACAAGGCACGACAAGCTGCCATTACGCGCGAGTTATCAGAAATTGTGGCTGGCGCTTCAGTCGTGTAATCGAGGAGGTAGAGAAAGTCATGAATGCAAATGCTGGAAAGGTAATTGAAATTATCGGTGCCGTGGTTGACGTTGAATTTCCTCGTCATATCGTGCCGCGGATTTATGATGCATTAAAAGTAGAAAAAGAACACTTGGTGCTGGAAGTGCAGCAGCAGCTTGGTGATGGCATTGTGCGGACTATTGCTATGGGATCGACAGATGGATTGCGTCGTGGTGTAGCGGTGGCGAATACAGGTAGCCCTATTTCTGTGCCAGTTGGGCAAGGAACATTAGGACGTATTATTGACGTACTAGGGGAGCCAGTAGATGATGCGGGCCCGGTGAAAGTAGATAAACGCTTACCTATTCATCGTCCTGCCCCTTCTTTTGCAGAGCAAGCACCTGCACAAGAGCTATTAGAAACGGGTATTAAAGTAATTGACTTAATTTGCCCATTTGCGAAAGGTGGTAAGGTAGGGTTGTTTGGTGGTGCAGGTGTAGGCAAAACCGTAAATATGTTGGAATTGATTCGTAATATTGCCATCGAACATTCAGGATTTTCTGTATTTACTGGAGTGGGAGAGCGTACCCGTGAAGGTAATGACTTCTATCTAGAAATGAAAGAATCAAAAGTATTAGATAAAGTGTCTTTGGTTTATGGACAGATGAATGAGCCACCAGGTAACCGTTTGCGTGTTGCATTGACGGGATTAACCATCGCAGAAAATTTCCGTGATGAAGGTCGCGACGTTTTATTGTTTATTGATAATATTTTCCGTTATACCTTGTCAGGCGTGGAAGTTTCCGCATTATTAGGGCGTATTCCTTCGGCAGTGGGTTACCAGCCTACGCTGGCAGAAGAAATGGGGACATTGCAAGAGCGTATCACGTCTACCAAGAAAGGCTCTATTACCTCGGTGCAGGCTGTTTACGTGCCCGCAGATGATTTAACAGACCCTTCACCAGCCACCACATTTTCTCACTTAGATGCAACAGTGGTATTGTCACGGCAAATTGCCGAGCTAGGTATTTATCCTGCGATTGATCCATTGGATTCTACTAGTCGTCAGCTTGATCCATTGATTGTAGGGCAGGAGCACTATGATGTAGCGCGTGCGGTACAAAAAACTTTGCAACGTTATAAAGAGTTAAAAGATATTATTGCTATTTTAGGGATGGATGAGTTATCGGAAGAAGACAAGCTTACTGTATTGCGTGCACGTAAAATCCAACGTTTCTTGTCACAGCCGTTCTTTGTTGCGGAAGTGTTTACTGGCTCTCCTGGTCGGTATGTGCCATTAAAAGAAACAATTCGCGGCTTTAAAGAAATTGTCGAAGGTAAACATGACCAACTTCCTGAACAAGTTTTCTATATGGTTGGCAGTATTGATGAAGCAGTAGAAAAAGCGAAGAAAATATGACATCAATGACCTTGCGCTTGGATATAGTCAGCGCTGAAAAACAAATCTTTTCTGGTGAGGTGGAAATGGTGCATGCTACAGGGGAATTAGGAGAGATGGGTATTGCTCCTGGGCACTCACCTTTGCTTACCTCTCTACAGCCAGGACACATTTATGTTATGTTGCCTAATAAAGAAGAGGAAGTGTTTTATGTGTCTGGTGGCATGTTAGAGGTGCAACCATTTATTGTGTCAGTGCTAGCAGATACAGCTGCTCGAGCTAAAGATCTTGATGAGGCAAAAGCCTTTGCAGCCAAAGAGCATGCACAGAAAGTATTATCTGAAAAAGGAGTGGATATTGATTTTGCTAAAGCAGCAATTGAGCTTGCTGAAGCTGCCGCGCAAATTCGCGCGATTCAACGCTTGAAGAAGCGCGCAAAGTAGTTTATGTTTGTCTGCCGTTATAAGAGCAGAACATTTTGCGGACGCCGCTTAAATTGATCAGGGACCCAGCTAGAAATAGTTGGGTGAGTCAGGATGACTCATCCTGATCAATTCAAGCGGCGTCTTCTTTCTTATAATTAGAGAGCTTATCGTCAAATTAAGGTTTTTTTAGAGTTTGTCAAAAGATCCTAAAGACAAGGCAAAAAAACTTTAATTTGATGACAGCCTCAGAGAGGTATTCGTCATGGTAGAATCTGTAGTTGCTAGAACCCCGGTGCGCCATCATACTCTTTGTGACAGTTTATTTCGTTACGCTGAATTTCTTAAATTCGGTGAAGTGCATGTTAAAGTGGATGAAGCGACGGGACTTAAGGCCATAGTGGCTATTCATAATCTTAAGTTGGGGCCCGCTATTGGTGGATGTCGATTTGTTACTTATGCAACAGCTGATAAAGCCATTGAAGATGCATTGCGTTTAGCGCAAATGATGAGTTTTAAATCCGCAGCAAATAATTTGCCACATGGCGGTGGTAAGGCAGTTCTGATTAAACCTAAGCGTATGCGTAATCACGAAGCCTATTTTGAGAAATTTGGTGAGTTTGTAGAGGCGTTGGGTGGTCGTTATATTACTGCGGTAGATAGTGGTACTAGCCCGACAGAAATGGATATCATTGCGCGGCGCACTAAGTTTGTTACTTGTACCACAACCTATGGGGACCCTTCATTATATACTGCATTAGGTGTGCGGCGCGGCATTGAGGCAGCAGTTAAGTTTAAACTCGACAAAGATAACCTAGATGGGTTACATGTGACGATTCAAGGTGCGGGGCATGTAGGGTATTTTTTAGCTGAAGACTTGACGGCAAGAGGCGCGCGTTTAACTATGTGCGACGTCAATAAAGTGGCTTTGCAACACTGTGTAGATAAGTTTGGTGTTGCAACTTGTTCGCCGGAGGCCATTTATGATGTGAAGGCCGATGTATTTGCCCCATGTGCTTTGGGTGCAATACTTAATTTAGATACAATCAATCGCTTAAACGTGCCTATTGTTTGTGGCTCTGCAAATAATCAATTAGCGCATCATAATTATAGTACATTAATGCACGAGCGTAAGATTCTTTATGTTCCAGATTTTATTGCCAATGCAGGTGGGATTATTCATGTGGCAGTATTGTATGATCATGGTGATTTACGTCGAGTAGAGCAGCAAGTCGAGCATATTTACGATAATTTGTTGGGTATTTTTGAAAAAGCAGCACAACAAGATAAAGCAACCAATGAAGTAGCAGAGAAGTTAGCACTTGAAAAGCTACGGTAGACAGGCTCTATTATTTTTCATATTATTTTTAGCGACATTCAGTGTATTTGCTGGTGATAGCCAGGATTATAACTTGGCTGTAACACGCGCTGCTTTACATGTTTTAGGTCAATCTCCTCAACCACTACAATTACTCAAGGGTACTTATGTAAATATGGTAGTATTTACGACCTTCTCTGGATATAAATTGACAGATAAGGCGTTAACCGGCACAATCTGGGTCACCGTAGAGCCCGAAATAAAGAAATTGTGTGCTGAATATGTAGCAAAAAATAAAGCTTACTTAACGACGCATCAGTTAAATATATGGATAGCACAATTATTAGGAGTGTCTGCGAATAAAGTAGATAAACGGCGATTTGTAGTTTTACGGATACCAGTGATACAAGCCTATTACGGTACCCCAGCAAAAGATATCGGCATTTTTCGTCCTTGTGCCGATCCACGTATTGGGCCACATGCTGATGGGTCACCAATTTGCCCTGAGAGAATGAATCCGCATGCTGCTATTGCGGCGGATTATAAAACCTGGTTTATTAATACCAGCATGGCTGCTTATACATTAAATGGTGGCATGCCATGGACAGCGTATGGCTATACGTATAATTGGAATCCACAAGCAAGCCAGGCCTATGGGATAAGCGAATTTGTTATTTTAAAAAATACGCCAGTTAGGGTATTGGCTAATCCTTTCAATGCTACTACAGCCTATATAAGCGCGGCGCAGTATTGCTCATAAAAAAACAGGAGTTCTACTTGTCATCCTTCACGAACTCAGGATGATAGGCAGAAACTCTCGTTAAAAATAAAAGCGAGGGGGACTTATGGCGTTATCACGATATTCACTTCTTACGGATACCAGTACAGTCAACCAAACCGAGCTTCTTGATCTTCCTGATGAAATGATAGAGCAAGTCTGTCTAGCGTTAGACAATGATGCATTGATTAGTTTTATGTCTGCGAATGTGCGCATAAGCCATATAGTATTTTTGGAATACGAGAAAAGAAAAAATCAAGAGAGTGGCAGGACAGCACTGAATAACAAGGAGTTTGTCGAGTTATTAGCTCAATTGCAGCGAGGTGTGGGTAGGGAGATATTGTACTGGGTAACAGATGGTGTTTTAAGGTCCATTATAGGGAGGCTGGATACCGAGCAGATGGCATATTCCATCCCTATTATTTTACGCTTGCTGTTGCCTATGCATCAATTGGCTTTTTTAAATCAGATAGGCATAAGCAGGATAAGGTCAGTAATGCAAGTAGCACATCAGCTGCTTGCATTATTAGATGCCCTTGCTATAAAAAACCGTATTCCATTTTTAACCGCGCTAGGAAGTGAGGTAATTCATAATGTGCGGGGAGAATGGAATTTATATTCTTTATTAAAGGCATGTCCTTCCGAGACAAGGGCGGATTTTTTAAGGCAACAATTTACTCCAAAGCAGAGGAATTTATTTAGCCAGTATTATTTGGATGTGCTGACTCTTCTCCCGCAAGCAGACCGTAAGTCAGTGATAGTATTATTGGGGATGCAGCGTCTTTTCGAGGCAATAAAGCAAGGCGCAACACCACATGATCTGCGGAATATTGCTTATCCAGACGATGCTTTGGTTAAAATCTTAGAAAGCTTGGATGAAGTAGATCGCCTGTGGTTAATTGTTATGCTTAAAGAGCAATTGCCAAGTATAGTGGATGGTCCTCACGCTCTCTATGCTGTTACTCGATGTCTTCCAATAGAGAAGCGACTGGATTTTATAACATTATGGTTGGCACAGGACATTACTGCATGGATGATGCGGCGGAAGGAAACATTGTCTACATTTAGTGGAGTATTAGATATTTTATCTTCTCAGCAGCAACTAGCATTTATTGCATGGTTAGGTAGAGATAATGTTTATAAGCTTTTGCCCGATTTTAATTTATTAATACGCGGATTAAATGTATTGAAAACCGAAGAGAATAAATTACTTTTGTTACGTTATATAAACACAGATCAGCTAACATTAATATTAGACTTGACCAAGTTGGCTGCCATATTAAAACAACTTGATCGGCAAGCCCAAAGCGATTTTTTGTTAATGTTTTCTGATGAGCAACTATATCGCATACTCATTGGGGGTAGTCATTTTTTTACCTGGGCATTACGAAAACTCGATGCCTATAAACATGACGATTGTTATACTGGATTGCTTTCTGCAGCTATCCATGCTTATTGTGCAAGGCAACAACATAAGACGCAGACTAGCTGTGGCATTGCAAAGAAAAGTGAATCGGTAGAGTCTAGTTCTGAAGAGCGACTCATTTCGCGAGCGTCGCATTATCAAGATAAACAAGGGGTTGCTTTGCAATTGGATTTTTCCTTATGGCGTCGGGAGTCTATGCAAGACTTTGGTCGACAGCACGCTAAGGAGTTAAAAGAGTCTTCTACGTTAGCTGCTATTTATCAGCATATTCTTAGGATTAGATAAAACATTCGTCTCCGTGCACGCGAAGACGAATAGCGAAGGAGCGCAATAAATGAAAATTATTTTAAAGTTATTTTTCATAATAAGCATATTGTTTTTCGTAGCAACAGCTTATTCCATCCCGCCGTTCAAGGCAGCAGCGATTGAATTCAATCCTGAATTTTTGGCTTTTGATACTAATTTACCGAAATTGGTAGCGGTTGCGGAAGGTGCAGCCAAGCAAGGCGCTAAGCTGATCGTATTGCCTGAAATGGCTACTTCTGGTTATATCTACGCGAATCGTGAACAAATAATGCCTTATTTGGATACCATTCCTGGAAAAACTACTGCTATTCTTGCGCCTATCGCAAAAAAATATCATGTTTATATTGCGGTTGGGATTGCGGAAATTGATAAAAATAGTCGTTTAGCTTATAACAGCGCTGCATTAATTGGGCCGCAAGGATATATCGGGAAGTATCGTAAAAATGGGTTGAATTCTGACGATACAAAATGGGCTGTGCGTGGCAACTTAGGCTTCCCGGTGTTTGATACGGAGTTAGGCAAAATAGCATTAGTGATATGTTATGATGATAGTTATCTACAGTCTTTACTTCTTCCTGCTGTGCGCGGTGCCAACATTATTGCTTATTTGACTTCATCTGATCGTTTACCAAAAACGGAGATGGGGTGGCATTATAATCATTCTACAATTGCAAATATTGCTACTTTCTCTGGTTGGATGGGGACTTACATTATTGGCTCAAGCCGGACGGGATTAGAAAAAAACCCGCTTACGGGTGCCATTACACATTATGTGGGTGGAGCTTCGATCTGGGATCCTGATGGTAAAAATTTGGCACAAGCAGCACCTTCTTTTTTTAATCAGCCAAGCAATCCAGAAACGATTTATGCACAAATTGATCCGCAGTTATATAATAACTCCGCTAAACAAGTTCTCCTCACGCGCCGTCGTCCCGAATTATATTCTGTTATGAATTTGTATCGTGCGCCACTGGATCCCGATGCATCAACACAATCGCATAAGGTGCAAGCTTTAGTGGTACAGTATTCCCCCAAAGAGAATGACAAAGATACCAACCTTAAAAAAATTAAAGAGTTATTGCTTGCAGAAAAGAAAAATAATTTTGACTTGGTTGTGCTTCCTGAAAACAGCTTGTTAGGAACGCAAGATCCTCAGTCATTACGTCGTTTAGCAGAAGACGCATACGGTGACACCTTTCAGGCAATGGTTGATATTGCGCAGCAATATCATGTTTATCTTGTATATGGGTTTCCTGAAAAAACATCCTCTGGCTATTATGCCTCTGTGATGATGATAGATCCTAACGGCAAGTCAATAGCGTTATATCATAAGTCGCATTTAAATGAAGTAGATAAAAACTGGGCGCGTGCAGGTGATGTATTGCCTGTTGTAGATACCTCTCTTGGTAGAATTGCTTTTATGTTAGGGGATGAGGTTCGTGTACCAGATATAACAAATATCTATGCCATGAAACGAGCGGATATCATTATTATACCTACTGCCTGGACAGGAGATTACGGGCGGGAAGTCTATGTGGATCCAGGATTATTGATGCATCCTTATCCGCAACACACCATGACAATGTGGTATAGCGTGGCGAAATATGCTCAAGCTTATACACTCGTGGCGAATTATATTGGTGGAAAAAATCAATATAAAGGGGGTAGTGGATTATATGCATTGGATCCAGTAGAGGGACATTATATTCCAGAGGTGACAATAGATGAAAAAGCATTCCGAATACAATTTAATACGATAGGTTCGAATGATTGGTGGATGAACCAAGCTTATTTAATCATAGGTCAACGAGTAGAGTTAAATCCGCCTCTTACTTTATCAGATACAACAGCTTGTTTTAAATTGTGGCAGCAAAATACCGCAGAGGCGAGGCATTTTTGTTGGTAACGCGAATTGTTGATGGGTTTTTTGCGAAACGCCCGGTGAATAGGAAACATTAAGCTCTCGTAAAATCAAAGCTCATTGTCTCCGCGAGCGTGATGGCAGAGGTGGCGATCATCAATAGACGATCAATGCCTAAAGCGACACCGGCACAATCCGGTAATCCTTGAGCTAAAGCAGCCAAAAAATTTTCATCACAATGGGGTTGCGCTAATTGTAATTGTTGTCTTATTGCTAAATCTTTTGCAAAACGATGACGTTGCTCAACAGCATTTTGTAATTCATGAAACCCATTAGCAAGTTCCATGCCTTTATAATAGACCTCAAAGCGTGAAGCGAGCGCAGGATTGCCAGCGCGAATTTTTGCTAAAGCAGCTTGCGAAGCGGGAAAGTCATAAAGAAATAGGGGTTGTTTTTGGCCTAGCTGTGGCTCTATAGCATGACTGAGTAATATTTGTAGCCATGTATCGCGCTGTGTGATATTGGCTTTTACCACAATCCCTTGTTGAGAGGCGCATTGTTGTAGCTCCTCCAGCGCGGCTGTATGGGGATTAAGTTGTAAGTAGTGTTGAAAAATGGCCTGATAACTGATGCGATCTGCAGTTGTGCAATGTAAAATTAATTGTAATAACGCATCCATTTCATCCATGAGCGCATGATGATCATAGCCAGGTCGATACCACTCGAGCAATGTGAACTCAGGGTTATGCAGTCGTCCTACTTCGTCTTGGCGGAAAGCCTTGGTAATTTGGAAAATAGGGCCGCTGCCTGCTGCCAATAAACGCTTCATGGCGTATTCAGGGGAGGTTTGCAGATAATAAGAGGAGGGCTGTACTTGCATGCTGTGAATATGCGGATCAGTTACTGTAGCCTGTGATAATAAGGGTGTTTCCACTTCGAGCGCACCACGTTCTGTAAAAAAATCGCGAATAGTACGCAAAACTTTTGCGCGTTTATGTAGTGCGTCGATAGAAGCAGAGGGTTGCCAGGGTCGAGTAGTCATTATTCCTTAGCTCTTGATACATATTCTCCAGTGCGCGTATCAACTTTGACTAATTCACCTTCTTGTAAAAATAATGGAACACGAATCACTGCGCCGGTTTCCAACTTAGCTGTTTTACTACCGCCAGACGATGTATCTCCACGTAAACCCGGATCTGTTTCCGCAATTTTCAAAATAACAAAAATAGGTGGCGCAACTAAAATCGGTGAGCCATTCCATAGGGTTAATACACAATTTGCTTGTTCTTTTAGCCATTGTTTTGCATCACCCATTTCCACTTCATTAGCAATGTATTGCTCATAGTTGTCATGGGCCATGAAATGCCACAGTGTGCCATCGTTATAAAGGTACTGAGTTTCCACTTCGACCACGTCAGCGCCTTCAATACTGTCATTGGATTTAAATGTACGCTCAATAACGCGCCCAGTTTTTAAGTTTCTAATTTTAACGCGATTAAAAGCTTGGCCTTTACCTGGTTTCACGTATTCATTTTCTAACACCACACCAGGATCGCCATCCAGGATAACTTTTGTTCCATTTCTAACTTCATTCATGTTATAGACTGACATACACGGGTTCCTACTGATTTTTTTAACATCAATTGCACAAAAAATAATATTACCGCCATAGCAAAAGCAATGTAAGCATAATAGAGAAAGGCGTGTTGATAAATAGCCAGCTTTATAGATAAGGTGGTTACTGCTTCTGGAACACTAGCCAATTTTGCTAACCAACCAGCAAAAATACCACCAAATCCGGTGGCAACAAACCAGATGCCCATCATCATGCCGATAAGATGCGGTGGAGATAATAGTGTTACAGCGGATAAGCCAATAGGCGATAACAATAGCTCACCTATAGTAATTAATAAATAAGCGGCAGCAATCCACAGGGGATTAACTAAGCCCATATCATTGGCAAATAAGGTACTGATGCCGAGTATTAAAAAGCCACAGCCAGCACAAAAAATACCCAAGGCAAATTTATTAATGGGCGAGGGATTTTTATTGTGTTGGCTGAGATATTGCCAGATCCAAGCAAACAATGGGCCTAGTAAAATAATAAATACACTTTCTAGTGCGTAAAACACAGTGGTGGATATGTGAAACCCTGCCAAATTTTTATTGACTAAACGATCAATAAACAAATTCGCAGAAAAAAACATTTGCAAAAATAACATCCAGAAGGTGATGGAAGAAAGAATTAAGATAATTAACATAAATAACGGATAGCGATATTGCGGTTGTTGGCGCAGTGTTAGTAAGGTTAAAAACACTAATAACACGACACCTAGGCTCGGTAGTAACCAATCTGCAACCACATCATTTCCTAGTAGTAGGCTAAGCAATAGTATGGCAATGATGGCATAGCCGATCAGCCATGGGGAATGTAAATGCCGATATTTTTGTAATGGCAATAAAGATTCAGGCAGATTGATATATTTTAATCCAAAGGTAAAGGTGGATAGACCAATGATTAAGCCTAAGCTAGCCAGAATAAAGCTTACATGCCAGCCAAAATAATCTTTAATATAACCGGAACTGAGTCCCGCTAGTAAGGCACCTATATTGATGCCGACATAAAAAATGGTAAAGCCCGCATCACGACGTGGATTGTCAATAGTATATTGGGTGCCGAGTAAGCTAGAAATATTTGGTTTAAATAAACCATTGCCGACAACAATAGTGGCTAAAGCAGGATAAAAAGATGCCTTGGTTGATAAAGACATTAACGCATAGCCAAGAACTAAGAATAGCCCACCCCAAATAATCGCCTGTTTGAACCCAAGCAATCGATCAGCTAAAAATCCACCAACAATGGGAGCGATATAAGCTAAAGCGGTGAAGGTACCTAAAATGGTATAACTCGCGCTATCAGAAAAACCAAAATATTGCGTCATGTAGAGAATCAGCAAACCTTGTACCACATAAAAACCGAAGCGCTCCCACATTTCTGTTAAAAAGAGAAATGGCAGCGCGCGCGGATGGTGATGTGATTGTGAACTATACATTTTTATTCTCCTTACGATGACAGCCCAGCTGTTTCTGGGGTCAATGGGAATTACTATGTTCGGCTAATCCACAGTGCTTTAAAAGCGCATCTATTTGTGGTTTTCGGCCGCGAAATGCCGTAAATGCGGCTAAAGGATCAGGCACTCCACCTGCCTCTAAGATGTGTTTTAAGAAAGCGCGCCCAGTTGCTTTATCTAAAATCCCATTTTCTTCAAATTGCCCAAATGCGTCACAAGATAATATTTCAGCCCATTTATAACTATAATACCCTGCAGCATATCCTCCGCTAAAAATATGCGAAAAGCTATGCGGAAAGCGATAAAATGTAGGTGTTTCGATAAGCGCAGTTTGCTTGCGTACTTCCTCCAATGTGGTAAGAATTTGCCCTGCGTGGGTAATGTCTTGCAAATGTAAGCGAAAATCAAATAGCGCGAACTCTAATTGCCGCAGCATTTGCATGCCTGCCTGAAAGTGTTTGGCCGCAAGTAAATTCTTGAAGAGAGTTTCTGGCAGAGGATTACCGGTTTGGTAATGGCCTGAAATTAGGGGTAAGGTTTCTTTTTCCCAACACCACTGTTCCATAAATTGACTGGGAAACTCTACTGCGTCCCATAGTACACCATGAATGCCAGAAACAGACGCATAATCTACCTGGGTTAATAGATGATGTAGGCAGTGACCAAATTCATGAAACAGAGTAAGCACATCATCATGGGTTAATAAGGCGGGTTTGTCTGCTAATGGACGCATGAAATTACAGGTAAGGAAAGCAACCGGGTATTGAATGTGCCCATTAATTACGCGGCGTGTTCGGCAATCATCCATCCAAGCGCCATCACGTTTATGTGGTCTAGCGTAAAGATCCATATATAGGCCGCCACGTAGTTTGCCTTGTTCGTCATAAATACTAAAAAATTGCACCTGGGGGTGCCATGTGTTGACATCCTTCTCTTCACGAATTTCCAAACCATACAAATGATTTACAATAGTGAAAAGCCCTGAAAGTACACGTTTCAAAGGGAAGTACGGGCGCAATTCTTCTTGAGTAAAGTGGAATTTAGATTGTTGTAGTTTCTCCGAGTAATAAGCGCTATCCCAGGCTTGTAATTTTTTGCAACCATCATGCGACTTGGCAAACTTAGCTAATTCAGTTATTTCTGCTGCGGCGAAAGGCTTGGATTTTTCTAAGAGGTTTTGCAGGAAAGTTAATACTTCTTGGGGGGTTTTTGCCATTTTGGTAGCCAGCGAATACTCAGCATAATTATGGAAGCCAACAAGTTGCGCAATGTTGTGGCGGATTTTCAAAATCTCTTCCATGAGTGGCGAATTGTCCCAGCGGCCGGCATTGGGCCCTAAGTCAGAGGCGCGTGTGACATAAGCTTCATATAACTGGCGGCGTGTGTCAGGGTTATCTACGAATTTCATGGCGGTGGAGTAAGATGGATACTCTAATGTGATGACCCAGCCAGTTAAACCGCGTGCTTTGGCATTTTCTTCGGCAGCCTGTAGCATAGGCTCAGGTAGCCCCTTTAATATAGCTTGGCCTTTCTCTTTGGGTACGGCGAATATCCAACCATTGGTAGCATCTAATATATTGTCAGAAAATTTTGTTGAGGCTAGGCTAAGTTGTTTTTGTAGCTCAGCCATGAGTTTTTTCTTTTCGGGGACGAGATGAATGCCGATGAGTTTAAAATCACGAATTTCATTTTCTATAATTTTACGTTGTGCATCATGTAGGGTATTGCAATCTAAGCCTTTAGCGATGGATTCAATCGCCATAAACAAATGCTCATCTTGTAATAATGCGGTGTGATATTCTGTAATGAGTGGCAACGTTGCGTGATACGCGGCACGTAAGGTTTCTGACTCCATGACACTATAGAGATGTGAAATCGGTGACCATGTTTTGCTAAGTTCATCCTCCATGTCTTCTAGCGGTTGTAATAAATTATTCCAAGTGAAATTTTCTTGTACGAGTAATTTGGCAAGCTTTTGACGATTATGTTGGAGGATTTGTTTGATAGTGGGTTCGATTCGTTCGGGTTGAATGGCGCTGAATGTCGGTAATTCCTTGAGCATAGTGGTGGTATCATTCATATAAAATACTCCTCAGGAGCGTGGAACCAGTCTATAATCCTACCATGATTGATCAATGGTAACTCTCATGATAATACAGCAACAACATGATGTGAAAACTCTTCAGGGCTTAATTGCCTCACTGCAGGCTTATTGGGCACAACAAGGTTGTGTGATTATGCAACCGTTGGATATGGAGGTGGGTGCGGGGACATTTCATCCGGCCACGTTTTTACATGCAGTTGGCCCAGAACCTTGGCGTGTGGCTTATGTACAGCCGAGCCGGCGTCCTACAGATGGGCGATATGGGGAAAATCCCAATCGGGTACAGCATTATTATCAGTTCCAGGTGACGTTGAAACCATCACCGGAGATGATTCAAGAATTGTATCTTCAGTCATTATATGCCTTACAGATTGATCCACGGGTTCATGACATCCGTTTTGTCGAAGATAACTGGGAATCACCGACACTAGGGGCGTGGGGGCTGGGTTGGGAAGTGTGGTTAAATGGCTTGGAAGTGACCCAATTTACTTATTTTCAGCAAGTTGGTGGATTGGCATGTCAGCCAGTGACGGGCGAAATTACCTATGGGTTAGAGCGCCTAGCCATGTCATTGCAGGGGGTGGATAATATTTATGATTTGGTTTGGAGTAACACTTCGCAAGGGAGGGTGACGTATGGCGATGTGTTTCATCAAAATGAAGTAGAGATGTCGAAATATAATTTTGAAATGGCTGACATTGATATTTTATTTAAGCTTTTTCATATTTATGAGAGTGAGAGTTTGCGATTAATCGATAAAGAGTTGCCATTACCGGCTTATGAAATGGCTTTGAAGGCATCGCATACTTTTAATTTATTAGATGCAAGACGTGCATTGTCTGTCACGGAGCGTCAACACCATATTCTTAAAATCCGTCGTCTCGCCAAAGCCGTTGCTGAAAGCTATTATTACGCACGTGAAGCATTGGGTTTCCCATTGTTACAGAAGGAAATGCCATGATTGCACGTCACGATTTTTTAGTAGAAATTTTAAGCGAAGAATTACCACCTAAAGCTTTATCTCGATTAGGTGAAAGTTTCCTCACGGAAGTAACAAAGCGTTTGCGAGAAATGGCGTTGGCTTTTGATGCGGCTACCGTGTATATGACGCCGCGTAGATTAGCAGTGTTGGTTCATAATCTAGCGAGCGAGCAGCCTAGCCAAGCCTTGGAACGCAAGGGGCCGGCATTGGCGGCTGCTTACGATAAACAAGGTAATCCTACTTCTGCCTGTTTAGGATTTGCACGTTCATGTGGGGTATCCCCAGAGGCACTCATAACCATTAAGAATAAACAAGGTGAGTGGGTAGGATATCGTCAGACTATGGCGGGAAAATCTGTAGCTATTTTGTTACCGGTGTTGATTCAACAAGCGTTAACAGCGTTGCCTATTCCTAAACGTATGCGTTGGGGACAAGGCGAAGTCGAGTTTGTACGACCAGTGCATTCTGTGATCATGTTATATGGGCATGAGGTGATTGAAACAACAATCATAGGTTGTCGTGCTGGTCGTGTGACTTACGGCCATCGAGTCCATGCGTCTCAGCCGCTTGAAATTCCCTGTCCGCAAGATTATTCCTTGTTATTGAAACAGCAGGGGTATGTGATTGCAGACTTTGTTGAGCGCAAAGAGATTATTCGTGAGCAAGCCACAGCGTTGCTTCTGCAAAGTGATTTTAAACAGCGTAAGCCGCGAGTTTTACTTGAGGAAAGCTTACTGAATGAAGTGACTGGACTGGTTGAATGGCCGGTAGCGATATGTGGTCAGTTTGATCCGCTTTTTCTTCTTTTACCACCCGAAGTATTGATATCCAGCATGCAAGATCATCAGCGATATTTTCCGATAGTCAGTGAAGAAGGGAAATTGTTGCCTGGCTTTGTGACAATTAGTAATCTTGCTAGTCAGGATACGGCGGTCGTTATACAGGGTAATGAGCGTGTATTGCGGGCGCGCTTAAAAGATGCAGTGTTCTTTTTTGATGTGGATAAAAAAGAGCGCCTTGAGCAACGCTTAGAGCGGTTAAAGGGTATGGTGTTTCAAGCCAAGCTGGGTACGTTATATGATAAATCACAGCGGTTGTCGCGATTGGCTATGGTTATTGCTAAAGAAATAGGAGAAAGCGAGTTACAAGCAGCGCGAATTGGCTTGCTAGCGAAAACCGACTTAACCACAGATATGGTGGGGGAATTTCCAGAGTTGCAAGGCGTGATGGGGTATTATTATGCTTTACACGACGGTGAGCCACGCGAAATTGCTGAGGCATTAAAAGAACACTATCTTCCACGGTTTGCGAAAGATTATTTACCTGCTTCCATGTTGGGATGTGTGCTAGCGCTCGCTGATCGTCTTGATACGCTGGTAGGTGTATTTGGGCTTAATCAAGCACCAACAGGAGATAAAGATCCCTTTGGCTTGCGCCGAGCAGCTATGGGGGTGTTGCGTATCTTGGTGGAGAAAGAATTGAATCTTGATCTTGCTGTATTGTTAGAGCACGCCCAGGCCGGATATCAATGCGCGTTAGAAAACGTGCAGGTAGTACCGCAAATTTTCGATTTTATGCAAGATAGATTAAAATCCTGGTATCAAGAGCAAGGGATTACTGCAGATGTATTTGCTGCTGTAGCTGCATTGAACTTGACCAAGCCATTTGATTTTTATCGTCGCATACAAGCGGTGCGGGTATTTAAGGATTTAAATGAAGCAGAAGCATTGAGTTTGGCGAATAAACGCGTTAGTAATATTCTACAACAGCATGGAAAGAGTATTAAAACAGAAATAATTAATCCGCAGTTATTTGAATTCGACGCGGAGCGCACATTAGCCGAACAATTAGAGGTATTGCAGAAAGTGATTACGCCTTTATATCAGTCGGCACATTATGTGGATGTATTAACGCAGCTGGCGCGATTACGTAAGCCAATCGATGATTTCTTTGATCATGTGATGGTAATGGTGGATAATCCAGCATTACGAGAGAATCGGTTGGCGTTGCTAAGTAAATTGCGAGCTTTATTTTTGTTAGTGGCGGATATTGCGTTATTACAGGAGTAAAAATTTACCTTAAAGGAGACTATTTGTGAAACAGATGACAGCAAGGCAATTAGGGTCTATTGATAATTTAAATTTCGACTGCAAAAAGAGGAATATCGGCCAAAATATGCAAAAATTTTCGTCAAATATGTTCAATATTCTCCGCAAATTTCTACTCATTTTGTCTCGATCTCCTCTTTTTTCGTTACGAAATTTAAATTATCAACAGACCCTAGTTATTGTTAGCGGTTTAGCATTACTGAGCTGGACGACTGCTCATGCAGCGATGCCATTGCCATATGGCTGGTATCTAGAAGCCAATGCGGGTAATTCTCAAGTGCAGAATAAATCGTATCCGGGTTCGGCACAAACATCCGGGTTTGGCTGGAATGTGAATGGCGGCTATAAATTTATGCCGTATCTAGGGGCGGAAATTGGCTATACCAATTACTACAAGGCCAATATTGATGCGTCAAGCGGTACGGCGGGTCATGATTATCATTATTCTTATGATTTAGCGGCAAAAGGCATATTACCGCTGGCTGATTATGGTATTGAGGTATTTGCCAAGCTCGGTATCGCGGGCCTAAACTCCAATCAGCGGATTTCGAATACAACGGCGGCTTCTTCTATAGGGTTCACATCCAGTAGCCATAATACTACCGGGTTATATCTAGGTGCCGGCGCAGAATATTATGTTTATCCGCAAATGGCCGTGAATATGCAGTGGGCGCGCGCGCAAGGTGATAGTCAAACGGGAAATCTTAACTTGTTGTCTGGCGGTATTTCTTTCTTATTTGATTATTAAGGGCACTTCTAAAAATTGGTAATGCATGGCATAGGCAAAATTAAGTAAAAACAGCTTAGATCATCCCTTCCCCCCGTCTTTTGTGGGGGAAGGAAAGGATGGGGAGGCTCCTTCCCACACCCCTTCTATCCAGTAACGAATATCTTGAATTTCTCTTGCACAGACGCTATGTGACATGCCTGCATAATCATGCCAACTTACGCCATAACCCCCTTTTTTTAAGATAGTGGCTGTCATTTCTCCTAACATATAGGGAACCAGCGTATCTTCCATGCCATGTGCAATAAAAATCGGCAAATTATAATTAATCGAATTGGCGTTAGCGATGACTGATTCGCCATGCGGAAGAAAGCCAGAGAGAGCAATAATACCGGCTAAACGTTTATCGTAATTTAAACCGGTACGTAGTGCTATTAAGGCGCCTTGTGAAAATCCAGCCAGTATGATTTTTTCAGTAGGTAGATCCATGTGCGCGATCAATGTTTCTACCTGTTGTATAGAGTGTTGAATCCCCAGCTCATCGATTTCGCGGTCAATTTGGAAGGATTTGATATCAAACCATGCGCGCATGGTTTGTCCTTGATTGATGGTAACAGGGCGTATGGGCGCATGCGGGAAAATAAACCGTATCGCCAAATGAGTTGGTAGTTTGAGTTCCTGTGCAATGGGAACAAAGTCATGTCCGTCAGCACCTAAGCCATGTAACCAGATAATGCCATGTTGTGCCGGAGTGGATGGGTTGATTTCTATGCAAGGTAGAGGCGAGTCTTTGAGTTGGTTTGTCATGATCTATGATGTTTCTCCAAGTAGTACAGCAGTTTCCGCTAACACTGTCCTCCTGAGCGTTAGGCTGTCCTCCTGAGCGTTAGCGAAGGATCGGCATCCTTGTTGACTGTATTGTGACAAGGATGCTGATCCTTCGCTAACGCTCAGGAGGACAGCCTAACGCTCAGGAGGACAGTGTTAGCGGAAACTGCTGCAAGCAGTATATAGGGTCTGTTGACAATTTACGCAATAGAATAAATATTAAAAACATGCCCCATATAAACCAACTGAGCGTGCTTAATGTATTTGCCCAGGCTAAGCCGTGAAATTGAATTTGTATATGGTTCACTTCCCCAGGTATTGGCGTGATACCAATAATCATTTTATTACCATATAACACACTAAAATAAGGGATTATTTTACCATTTAGCATAATAGTAAATAACTCGGGGTAATAATAGAGCGGTAACTCAATAATGCGGGTATCTGCATGCGTTGCAACAGAGCAAATAGTTTCGGTTTTTTCTTGATGGCAGAGCGTTGCAGTATGCTTTGCTGTGATGACTGTTTTTGGCGTTAAAAATCCCGAGAGAGCGACTTCTTGAATGAGAAGTTGTAATTTTTCTTTTGGATGATTGGTTATAGCAAATAACTGCAATGTAGCCCCATGATTTTGCACTAGCTTCTTTATTTTAGCAAAGGGGATGTCTAGCTGTATGTGTCCTGGCATGACTGTGTATATTCCTACCAGCATGTGATTTAGATAGACCATGAGGGCTATCGGTGTGGCATTTTTTCGTGATGTTATTTTACCTTGCAAGGTCATGTAAGTGGGAGAGGTAGTCGGTGTAAAATGTTTTGCAATGGAGTGAAGTGCGTCTAATTTTATCACGGCGGAGTTATTTTTTGTTTGGCGGGTACTCGGTAAGGTTAGATGATCGATGAAGGTAATCATGCTGCTATTTTTATAAGGATTCAGTAAATAGGCGTCGGCATTAAAGATGATAGAAGTGGGCAGGATTATTTTGTCAGTGCTTATTTTCTTGGTTTCGGGTGAGGCAAACCAGGAGCTAGCCAGTAGTAATAGCGCGACTATCCCTAATAGTAGATGCTTTGTGCTAAGGGTATTTTTGTATAACCAATAAACAGACCAGGAAAATAATAATGTGCCTAACCACATGGTTTGGCCGAGTAACCGCCAGCTATATTGTGTTATGTTGAGGCCAGTAGGCAGCCATTTCCAGAAATGGATAGGAGACCAAGTGGCAAAAAATGTGATGATGAAGGTGATAAATAAAAAAGGTAACCAATAATCAAAGCGCTTATTGCCAGAAAATGATTTACGCACTATGGCATATAAAGACACACTCGCTCCTAATAGAATAGCGATACCAAGATTAGGGTGAATTAATGACAATGTGTCAATTGTGCCATTGGAGCTGATGGCTTGAGTTGTAACTGCAGAAATGTGCGCAAGCGGGGAGAGCAGCGTAGCTAGAGAAGTGCCCATCTCCGACTTGGCTAAGGGGACGAAGGTTTTTGCGACAATCAGATGTTTTCCCAATACGATGATGGGTCCTAAGAACCACATGGCTAATGTGCAGCCGAAGCCATAAGCAATACCTGTATTAACAAGGTGTAACCAGTGGCGTTGATTTTTTAGCGTGATTAGTAATAGTAAAATAGCAACGAAGATAGAAAGATAGATAAAGGTGATGAGATGTATGGTGGCAAGGGCAAACCAAACAAAAGAGGTTTGCAATAAAGTTATATTTTTCGAGGGGAATAAAAAACGTTGTAAGGTGTAATAAAGGACAAGAGGAATAAGACCTAATGCAATGGTTTCGTTAAAGCTGCCAAGATGGTTAATAGTGATAACGTAATAAGGGGCAGTTAGATACGCTATGCTTGCTAATAGTGCTATGGATAGTGATTGTGTGAACCAATAGCATAGGCGATTCATGTAGACACCGCCAAGCATGATGCTGCACCAAAGAGTTATTTTATAAGCGAGAAAAGGTTGGGTCGGTGTTACCCACTGATAAATAGCTCCGGCGATAGTATAACTAAGGGGCGAATAAAATTGAAAATAAGGATAGCGCCACCCGTGATTTCCTGTTGGGGCAACGCGAAGTGGAAATTGACCCTCGATGAGTGCAAGCTTAGCCTGCATAATTGCCGAGAGATGATTGAAATAATCCAACATGTAAGGGATTTTGCTATTGGATGCAATGGGGATTAGAAGAAAAGTGGCAATGCTAGCGTATAATAAAATGGTAAATGTTTGCTGCCATCCATTCAGCTTTGATTTCATGAATAAGCCTTACGTGACTTAGTGTATTATTTTTAGCCCTCACTCCACTCTCACCTTCTCCCGGAGTGCTTCCCCGCTAAAGACGAGGGGGACAGGTTTTGTGAGAAGAAATTCCTGATTTTCCAATCAATCCCTGGCCTTTTTCCAGCAGTTCCCGCTAACACTGTCATCCTGAGCGTCAGCGAAGGATCTTCTTAATAAATCCTCGGTGTTTATTAAGAAGATCCTTCGCTGACGCTCAGGATGACAGTGTTAGCGGGAACTGCTAGCCTTTTTCCTCTTGCATTGTTTATAATGCTCATTGTATCTTAAAATAGCTTGTTACTCAGTTAGTTTCATTATTTTTTTTAAAAGGAAGTAATGCAATGAAACGTTCACTCAAATCCTTTAGTGGTGTTACCTTGCTTGAGATCATGCTGGTGTTAGCCATTGCCGCTATGATCATTATCATGTCCATTCGTTACTATCAATCGGCTAGCGCTTCTGAAGCGGCAAATAGTACTATGTCGCAAATCCAGGCGATTACTGCAGCGGCGGATAATATTTCTATGGGTACGACCGGTGGGTATATTAATGCAACATCAGTTAATATACAGAACGTATTACCCGGCGGTAGTGCATCTTTATCTACACCATGGGGTGGAGTGGTTACTATCAGCGGGCAGACAGCGACGAGCTATACAGTATCTATTGCTAGTGTTCCTGCTAATGTTTGTCCTTTAATTATTAGTAAGCTGATGTCAAGTACACGTTATTCTGTGACCTCGAGTTGTAGCAGTGCGGCAGCAGCTTTAACTTATACTTATAGCTCTACCAGTTGATTTTTGTAGGGTTTGATAACGGTGTCACTCAATAATACTTCCACACAATATGGGTCAGTGGCAAAATTTTTCCACTGGCTCATTTTTGTTTTTGTTTTATTACAGTTTTTTATTGGCTATTTTATGGAGGATATTTCCACTAATAAGATTTTAGTGGGAGTGATTGTTAATTTTCATAAATTGCTAGGATTGACTATTTTAGCGCTCATGGTATTGCGTGCGGTATGGGCTTGGAAGAACCCAAAGCCGTCATTGCTAAATGTATCGCATTGGCAGCGCTGGGCAGAGCATACCGTGCATGGATTATTGTACCTCTTATTGATTGCCATGCCATTATCAGGTTGGATAGGATCTGTTGCCGGCGGTAGGCCGCCTCGTTACGGGACGATGCCATTAAATTTACCTATAGAAAAAAATAAAGAATTAGCGGGCAGTGCTTTTGATGTGCATGGTTCTTTAGCTATTATTATTTTAGTTGTTGTCTCTATACATCTCTTAGCTGCATTGTACCATCACTTTATTAAGAAAGATGATATTTTACGTCGCATGTTGTAGCTGACATTCCTAGGGGCTCAAGCAGGTTGGCGTGTTGTGGCAGTATTCAACCATTCGCAGCGCAGTAATTGCCCGTTATCATTCAATTGCAAAAACAGTTGTGTAAAGCGATGGCGTTCATCTATTTTTGTTAATAACAATTGCCCTACTAGGGAATACACTCGTTGTTCTACGGTTTTTTCTATAGATTGCGAAAATCGCTGTTGACCTTCTTTGGTTATTGTTTCCTGGATGAGATAGCGAATTACTTCAGGGGCGTAACTAAATTCTATGCCAAATTGACTATCTAAACGTTTAGCCAGATTTCTTAGCTTAATGCGGATGATTTTTTCCGACGCGGTTTTATCCAAAGGAAAAAATGGCACAATGGTTAAATAATGTAACAGGGAGGAGGGAAGGCGTTGATTTAAAATGGGGGTGAGTGTTGTAATAATGTCTTCACTGGACAGCGGGTGATTAGATTTTTTGTGGTAGTGCTGTTCTGAAAGCACTAATTGCATCAAGTCTATGGCGTCTGATTGTTCAATGTTTTGCGCTGATTGTGTTAATTCTACAATATGTTCCGTTCCCACTGTGGTTGCCAAGACAATAATAGTCTGGTGAAAGTCGACATATTGGCCATCCTGATTTATTAAAGAACCGGAGGAAAAAAGCTCTTCCAATGCATAGAGCGTTTCAGTTGACGCATTCTCTACATTGTCAAAGAAAATAATGGCATAAGGGGTAGCATGAATAACGTCAGCTAACACATGATAGCGGTGATCTTTATTAGATCTGACTTTGATATTAGCAAGGGCGGTAGCGGTAGTTGATGCATGTAGATTAGCATAAAAGCAGGTATGTGGTTGTTTGAATAGGAGTTCGGCAAAGTTATAACCCGTCGTTTTCTTTCCAACATGTGCAGGGCCGGCAAATAAAAAACTGCAATAGGGGCCTGATTTTTCTTGTAAAGCAATATGTGCTTGTTGCAGCGCGAGACCAATGGTCGCGATGGCAGTATCTTGGCCAAACAGGCGTTGCTGCATTTCCTTAGTAAACTCGGGAAGTTTAAAGATTTTTTGTTGTAATTGTGCGGATGATATTCCTGTCCAATTTGATAAGACATTCGCAAGGGTAGCGGCCGTAACAAGTGGTTTAGATTCACTAGTTGTTTTCCCTTTTTCAACTTGACTAGTCCTTGCAGCACTACTGTCCAGTAATAATAATGCTTGATCTAAAGCATGCGTATGGTTTAAATAACGCTGCGCTAATTCGTAAGCATGAGATAAGATTTCTTCTGGAATAATGACTTGATGAAAATCTGCTAATTCATCGCGAAAAAATTTTAAAATACCGAAGGCTTCTATTGCGCTGGGTGACACGATGGTTAAGTTTACAAAGCTAGCAGGTAAGGTATGTTTTTTGAGAAACGTTTGATAATCATGCTGATTAGTAATAACTATAATTCTACCTTGTTGTTCATGCAATAGTTGGTGCAATAATTTATTGTAAATGGAAGAGGTAAGTAGGTTTTTATTGTCTAACCATGAAATCTGATTGATTGCCAATAATGTACATTTATCTTGTTGTTGTGTATCCAGAATTTCTTGACTATAACGGTCGATATCTTGGTATTGCTTTTCAGCGAAGAGATTTTGTCGTATGTCGAGATAAAAAAAATCCATTTTATTAAGTGCAAACGGCGGAGTATGCGTTGTTAAATAGTATGCAAAGGCCTCAAGAAAGGCGAGTTGTATTTTTTCTGAAAAATCCATGACTAAAATAAGATGATGTTTTTCTTTGCGGCTTAACACATCAATAAGTAGCGGTAGCTGTGGATGGTTTTGCAATGGATGCGCTGAGTGCTTGTTACTATTTTGTAACAAATTTTTTTTATACCCCACTTTATTATGGGCTGAGATTGAGTCTGACACATTATTCTCCTTTAAATCGCGTGCCCCTAATATCTATAATGCTCTGGCTTATAAGGCCCGTCGATGGGGGTGCTAACGTATTCAGCTTGAGCTTTAGTCATGGTTGTTAACTTGGCACCTAGTTTATCTAAGTGAAGTCGTGCGACCATTTCATCTAATTTTTTAGGTAATACATAGACGCCTACCGGATAGCGCTCATGGTGTTGCCATAAGTCAATTTGCGCCAGTACTTGGTTAGTAAATGACGTGGACATCACAAAGCTAGGATGACCTGTGGCACAACCCAGATTTACTAATCGTCCTTCAGCCAATAATGTTAAATATTTGCCATTAGGAAGACGAACTTGGTCTACTTGTGGTTTGATATTGGTCCATGGATATTGGCGTAGAGAGGCCACATCAATTTCTGAGTCAAAGTGGCCAATGTTGCAAACAATGGCTTGATCTGGCATTTGCAGCACGTGTTCTTGGCGGATGACATGAATATTACCCGTGCATGTAACGAAAATATTACCGAGGGGCGCCGCTTCTTCCATAGTGACTACTCGATAACCTTCCATGGCGGCTTGTAAAGCACAAATAGGATCAATTTCAGTAATCAGTACGGTTGCACCAAACGAGCGTAATGCTTGCGCGCAGCCTTTACCTACTTCGCCATAGCCACATACAACAGCAATTTTGCCAGCAATCATTACATCCGTTGCGCGTTTAATGCCATCGATGAGGGATTCACGACAGCCATATAAATTATCAAATTTGGATTTGGTCACCGAGTCATTCACATTCATGGCGGGTATTTTTAATGCGCCTTTCTTATGCATTTCATACAGGCGATGTACGCCAGTGGTGGTTTCTTCGGATAATCCTTTTATTTCTGGTAATAACTCGGGGTATTGCTCATGCACGACCAAGGTTAAATCGCCTCCGTCATCAAGAAGTAAATTTGGGCGCCAGTTATTGGGACCAAAAATCGTTTGTTTTACACAACGCCAGTATTCTTCTTCAGTTTCGCCTTTCCAGGCAAAAACGGGAATTCCGGCTTGAGCCATGGCTGCTGCTGCATGGTCTTGGGTAGAGTAAATGTTACAGGAAGACCAACGTACGCTAGCTCCAAGTAAAACAAGTGTTTCAATTAAGACAGCGGTTTGTACTGTCATATGTAAGCATCCAGCGATACGTGCTTCTTTCAGCGGTTTTTTACCTTGGTACATTTTGCGCAATGCCATTAACCCTGGCATTTCGGTTTCAGCAATATTGATTTCTTTGCGACCCCATTCAGCAAGAGCTAGATCTGCTACTTGATAATCGGGGGATAAAGTTTTTGCTAATTGCATAGTCATTTATATTTTCTCCATTTGTAATTGTGCAGCTGCTCTTAATGTGTCTGCTTTATCCATTTTTTCCCAACTTAAATTTAAGTCTGCTCGGCCAAAATGCCCGTAACTGGCTGTTTGTCGGTAAATAGGTTGAAGTAAATCCAGCATTTTAATAATACCATAGGGGCGCAAATCAAAATGTTCACGGATTAGAGTAATGATTTTGGATGTCGGTATTTTTCCTGTACCGAAAGTCTCAACATAAATAGCCATGGGTTCGGCAATACCGATAGCATAGGAAATTTGAATTTCACAACGATCAGCTAGGCCGGCTGCCACAATGTTTTTAGCCACATAGCGGGCAGCGTAGGCGCCAGATCTATCTACTTTGGAAGGATCTTTGCCTGAGAAACACCCGCCACCGTGGCGTGCCATGCCACCGTAGCTATCTACTATGATTTTTCGTCCAGTGAGGCCGCAATCGCCTAGTGGACCACCGATGACAAAACGACCAGTAGGGTTCACATAGAATTTTGTTTCTTTAGTAATCCAGTCTTCAGGAAGAGTGGGTTTAATGATCTCTTCGATGACGGCTTCTTTAAGCTCTGAGTGTTTAATATCAGGATGATGTTGAGTTGATATGACAACGCTGGTGATGCCCATGGGTTTCCCATTTACATAACGGCAAGTGATTTGGCTTTTTGCATCAGGGCGTAGCCAAGATAGTACATCTTCTTTTCGCAGCTGTGCTTGCCGTTGCATAAGACGATGTGCGTAAGTAATGGGGGCAGGCATTAATACGTCGGTTTCATTGCTTGCGTAACCGAACATTAAACCTTGATCGCCAGCGCCTTGTTCTTCTTGGTGTTTTTTGTCAACGCCGATAGCAATGTCTTGGGACTGCTTGCCGATGGCGGATAATATAGCGCAGGACTCCCAGTCAAAACCAATGTCAGAGCTATTGTATCCGATATCGCGTACCACAGAACGGGCAATTTGTTCAATATCAACCCATGCGTTTGTCGTGATTTCTCCACCGATGAATACCATGCCAGTTTTTACTAGCGTTTCACAGGCAACTCTTGCATGAGTATCTTTTTCGATAATGGCGTCAAGAATAGCATCAGAGATTTGATCTGCAATTTTATCAGGATGCCCTTCGGAGACGGATTCAGAAGTAAATAAAAATTCATTTTGCATAATATTATTCTTCCATAACGTGAATTTTGAATGGCCCAAATGATAGCATTCTTCGGCAGTAACTCCTAGTAGGATAGTCTCTCAACGCAATCTGGGTAGGAGTGTATAACTACACGGTTGTTTTCGGGATAACCTTGGTAGTTTGTGCTTGTATTAAATCGAGGAAAATCATTAAAGCTAGTTGTTCACGTTCATGTAATTTTTCAAAATACATATCTTCGAATAATGCTTTTGCATGCGCTTGTAAGGCAAGCGTAGGGATAAAGTCTTCAATATATTTCAAAGATTTTTTCCATTCTGGAGTTTTTTCATATTTCGTCATGGCTTGATCAATAGGGTCTTTTAATGTTGCAAGTAAAAACGCAATGAGTCCGCGATCTGTTTTGACTATTTCTTCTACTTGGTGTTTATATTCTTCATTATCGCCCCATGTTTTCCATATATAAAGAATAGTAAGTAATTTAGGGTGCTCTACTAACCGCCCTGCGTTTGCCCAAAATTGGATACGTTCCAGGGCGAGTTGCTGTAGGGTTTGTAATTGCGGTGGAGTTAAATCACGAAATTCAACAGGTACATATGAATCGGAGTGTTCTGTATGCTCTTGTTCCTGTGTGGTTAACTCATGAACAAGGCTATGTACACTCTTGGTGGATTCTTGAATGGCTTGTTTTAGAACCCTAAATCGTTCTTCGGTTTCATCTAGACGTTTTAAGAGACGATGGATAATACGGTGGATGCGCATGGGTGTATTTAAGCTAAGAGGGCTGCTTTCTCCTTCTGGAAAAAGATCACCATTATCTAATAAGGCACAAACGACAGTACGAATATCTTTTGGAGAGATTTCATTTGCTGCTGTACTGTCTAATAAATCTAAAAATTTAAGAATACGATTGTCTTGATTTAAACGCGTCAGTGCTTGTGAAAAACCTTCCTTATCCCCAGCGAGCGATAAAATGGTTTTAAATTCAGACTCAGGAATAAAGCCGGTTGTCATCGACAATCGAAAATAAACATCGAAAATATCTGGGCTACAAATACGCCGATTTTTACGTGCAGTAGCTTCTGTGTGGTAAAGTGGCGTATCAGGATAAAAAACACGATGTAGGCGTGGAAATAAGTTTAATAAGAGGTCGTGCAGTTTTTCTCGAGACATGCCTTCGCTACGTTGTAGGATTTCATTGTAGCGTAGTTTATCTTTGGATGATTTTTCTGGGTTGAGAGTGTAAACATTTTCAACCAAAGCAGTAAATAAATCTTTATTATCACGAATGCCGCTGTAAATAGCCGGGCAGAACACCTCTATAGCGGTAAGTGCAAAGTAATCGACCGGATTAACAACATCTTTAACACGCGGATAACGAAAGCTTAACGTGTTCACATAGCGGGTGATGTCGCGACAGTTTTTAAAAAAGAATTTTAGCGATGAGTAGTAAATATTAGCCCAATACTCTCTATCCCACGAGTTTTCAGGTACGGTTTGAATAATAGTCTTAAGACGATCGAACAGAATGTTTTCTAGATCTTGCTGCATAATGGGTGGGACTTCGAAAGGAAGTTGTACTAGTTTTTCAATATAGTTTTCACCACCTCGCCCATCAACACGGTTGACTGCATGGATTACTTGCTCTTTGTCGAAGGCTAACAAGTACACGGTGTTAGCATAATCACCCATGGACTTAATAATTTGAAAAATCTGTTTAATTTCTATGTCCAGCATGCGTGAAATATTGTCGATTATAATGATAATTTTAATGTTTTGTTGGCGGAGTAATATGTTTAATTCAGCCTTGATCTGTGTAAGATCGCGTCCGGATTCCCAGCCATAAACATCTTCATGGTTATGGTGAAATAATTTTTTCCAAAAAGAGGGTTTTTTACGTAAGGCTTTGGGAATAGGTAAGTGGGTGAAAAAAGAAACATATAACTCAAGTAAATGAATGATTTGCTCTGCATTTTTAAGATTGGTACTGTCGCGTAGGGCGGATGAGAGGCGTCGAAAGAAGCTATAGATTAATTGGTTTTGGGTTGAATAACTCCATGGACTGAAATTAAGAATAATTGGTTTTTCTTCTTCTAACATATTACTAGCGGCAAAGTGTAACTCTTCTAAGGTAAGATTAATGACGGAGGTTTTCCCTACTCCCCAGCCGCCAGTTAGTCCGATAACCAGGCTTTCTGGTTCTTTGTGGTCTAAGATACAGCGAGCTAAGTATTTGGAAAATAACGTTCTATTGAGCTTGTCATGCTCACTTTTAAGAATAGGGCGGTCGGCATCAAACACAGTGGTGTCCCTCCAGCGTTTCTTTAAATTATAGCAGTTACTGAGGGTCGGACAGCTTTTCCTACAAAAGGGAGCGCAATTATGTGGGATTGAATGTAAATGGGCAGACAGTGTAACGAGCAAAGATTTTGCGGGATTACGTGATATGCAGGATGCATTTGGTCCAAAAACAAAAGGGATCATACTTTATACAGGGAGTGTGCCTGTTAGTTTCGAAGACAATCTTGCTGCTGTGCCACTCAGTTGCTTAGGAATTTCGCGCGGTACGACGTGGCTGAGCTAAAATCTGCAGCAACGCCGGACAAGCCGCGGGGGACACGACGACAGACCCTAGTAGACCTACTCATCATTTTGTTCTTGTCTGGAGGGATAGAGATAGGCTAGAAGTTTTTCTAACTCTAATAGGGAACGATAGCGAATCACTACTTTACCACGGCCTCTGGCATTATGGCGAATAGCAACGGCTAACTTTAAATGATGTGATAAGTCTTGTTGTAGGCGCTGCACATCTGGATCCACTGGTCGTGAGGTAGTGATGGTTTTAGGAGATTGCAGCCGTTGCACCAAGGCCTCTGTTTCTCTAACCGAGAGTTTCTTTTCAATGATTTTTTGTGCGGCTTGCAGCTGTAACTCTTCAGTTAAGGTTAGCAAAGCTCGAGCATGGCCCATTTCTAACTCACCCGAAGCTAATAACAATTTGATTTTCTCGGGCAAGTTCAATAAACGCAATAAGTTAGTTACAGTAGTACGAGATTTACCTATGGCTTCAGCAACTTGCTGATGTGTCATCTCAAATTCTTCAATTAATCGTTGTAACGCAAAGGCTTCTTCGACGGGATTAAGGTTTTCTCGTTGAATATTCTCAATTAAGCCAATAGCCATGGCGGCTTCATCAGGGAGCATACGTATAAGTGCGGGTATTTCTGTTAGCCCAGCTAGTTTAGCTGCACGCCAGCGTCGTTCTCCGGCAATGATTTCATAACCTTCATTTACTGGACGTACGACAATAGGTTGGATGATGCCTTGAACACGGATGGAGTTTGCTAGTTCTTCCAGGGTATCAGGGTCGATATCGCGCCGAGGCTGGTATTTGCCTGTATGAATCTGTTCCAGTGCAAGATGACATAATTTTTCGCTTTGGGATGGTTCTTTTTCTTCTGTTGTAATGGTTGTTGCATGGGTTGCATAGGATAGTAGCGCGTCGAGAGACTTACCTAATCCGCGTTTCTTGGCCATGTATAGAATCCTTTATACTCATTTGCTAGCCTACATATTAATCAATCAAGTGAAAATTGGCTAGTCTCTTAAATAGGAATTCTGTCTCTTAAGCAGGAGTTCCACTGAAAATGAGGATTTGTCATTTGAGGAGCGTTTTTTGCGACGTGGATGGACTCGCCCATATAAGACCCTAGCACAAATTCTACTTTGCGCTTAGAATCAGCAACACTTGCTACACAAACGGAGTGACTGTAATGGTCAAAGAAAAGCTCAAAATTATTAAGGGAGATATTACAACAATGGCAGTGGATGCCGTGGTAAATGCGGCAAATACTTCTCTATTGAGTGGTGGTGGAGTGGATGGGGCTATTCATCGAGCAGCAGGACCAGAGTTGTTAGAAGAGTGTAAATCACTGAATGGTTGTGCAACAGGATCGGCTAAATTAACCAAGGGATATCGTTTACCCGCGCGTTATATTATTCATGCAGTGGGTCCGGTTTGGCGGGGAGGTGCGAAAGGTGAGCCACAATTATTGGCATCTTGTTATGAGACTTGTCTTGAACTGGCTTTACAGTATGAGATAAAAACCATCGCTTTTCCTGCTATTAGCTGTGGTGTTTATGGCTACCCCATTAGCCAAGCAGCGGTAATTGCCATGAAAGAAATCGCAGATTTTCTTGAACAGCATGACCAAATAGAAATGGTTTATTTTGTTTGTTTTGATGATAGTGCTTATGATGCTTATCATCATGCCTTAGATTCTCTTAATCATGATTGATCGCTATCACGTTATAAAAGACCCGGTGCATGGCACCATGCAGTTTACTGCCGTGGAAGATCATTGGGTTAAGCCTTTCATGGATAGCCCTACGTTTCAGCGATTGCGCTATATCAAGCAATTAGGCATGGGCGACCTTATTTTCCCTGGTGCGGTACATACGCGATTCAATCATTGTCTAGGTGCTTGTTATGTGGCAAGCCAAATTGCCCAAAAGATTGGTTTGGCAGAGGAAGAGCGGCAATTAGTAATGATTGCCGCCCTCTTGCATGATATTGGTCACGGGCCTTTCTCACACGCGTTTGAGGGGGTTTTCTATCAAAAATTGGTGCGCCATGAGGATTGGACGCCGTATTTTCTTGCTGAGTATCGTGACGCAGATTTTTTTACCCATTATAATAGGCTCAATCCGCGCCATCATATTTCTACGGATAAATTTGCCATTATTGAAAAAATGATTTGCCATCAACCTATTGATAATCATGTGCTTGCGGATGTGGTTTCTTCGCAGTTAGATGCGGATCGATTGGACTATCTATTACGTGATAGTCATTTTTGTGGCGTTGCTTATGGTGAATTTGATTTTCGCTGGATGTTGCATTGTCTGGCCATCGTCGAATCTCCAGAAGGTGAGCGTTTAGGAATAACATATAAAGGTATTGGTGTTGTAGAGCATTATCTGATGGCGCGTCGTTTAATGACGCGCAATATTTATCATGGCCAGAAAAAATTGGCATTAGAGTTTTTTTTGATAAAATGGTTTGCTTTATTAGCAGAGAGCTTAGATAAAGAGGCTGTTTTTTCAGCGGTACGGGATACACGTTTAGGCCTGTTTTTACAAGAAGTCAATTATTTTAATCGGCGTGCACAAACCAGTCGCGATCATGAAAAATTAAAACAAGAGTTTCTTGAAAAAAACTATAAAAATTATAAATCCTTAAATGATTATGACGTTTTAGTAGTGATGCAACAATTAGCACAGCTAGATAACTCACATCCTGTCGTGGAGTTAGCTAGGCGCATTCAACATAGGCAAATGCCAAAAATTATTCGCCTTGATCATGTGGACTTGGCGCAGGTAGAAAAAAAATTGGCGGCCTTTAAAAAAGAACATAAACACCATTTTCAGGATTGGCAATTGTCTTTTGTACAAACACCACATCGAGTTTACTCGGGAGAAGATGATCCTATCTTAGTTATGAATGAGCGTGGCGAAGTTAGGCCGTTGGAAGACATTTCTTTTATGATCCATGCGATTTCTGACAAATTGGAACATACCGCATTTCTTTGTATTGATAAAGCAATTGCGCAAGACGCGAGGGTTTTGTTCTTTTTATCGGGAGAGGCTCATCAGGTTGACTAAAATCTCCAGAAGCTTCCGCATAGAAAATAAAATAACCATAATTTGTAAATATATTCTTTTTTGATGCAAATTTTTTTATTTTATTTCACTGTATTTTTTTGGCGTATACTCAATTAAAAACACTATTTTTAAAGGCGCCATTATGGAGAGTAGACCTCGAGTAGACGGTGTGCGGGTGCAGCAGCTTCATCGTATGGCGGCATCTGGCAAGATAAATCCTGATTTATGGCAGTATCAATTTCAACAAAAAGATCAACGGCAAGCTTTACTATTGGCTTGTTATGCAGGTCATGCGGCAGTTGTTGATTTTTTGATTGATAAAATGAATGTGGCTATTGATCAATGTGTTGATATTGACGGATCTACGCCATTGCATGCAGTGTTGAGAGGCGCAGAGAGCGACCTGAGAGACGGGGCAGTGGGTAGTGGTAGGGAACGTATCTTAGAGCGGTTAGAGACAGCTGTTTTTACTCATAAGTGGATTGATAGAGAAGTAAGGGAGTTATTAAACCATTTAAATAAAAAAACGCATAAAAGACACCACATGATGCAACAGTATCTATTGCGATTACAGGCAGCAGATGAGACATTGTTTGGGCAATTATCTGTATGTGAGCGAGATCTTGCCACAGGAAAACTAGAGGCTTGTATTTATGCAGTAAGGGCCATATTGCAGGATAAAGCTAGTCTCCTGACTTTGCAGGATAGGCAGGCATTATGTGATCAATATCTGAATGTGGTTATTGCTACGTGGGTAAAAGCAGGAAATTTTATCCATTTATTAAATGGCATTAAGGAGATTAGTAAAGATATACCAAAGCCCCATGCTGCGCTGTTGGATTATTGCCTGGTGCAGCTTATGCGTTATATTCCTAAGCATGCACCGCTTTATCCTGAATACCACTTATTGATGGCGAATTTGTTAATAGCATATCAGCTGAAAATAGAAAAACAAGACCACTCAAGACGCTGTCTTGATGAAGCACTTTGGCATGCACAACAGGTAAAAAAAATGGCTGATACTGATAGCCATGCTAATGAAGTTAAGGAAATGGCTGCACAGTGTATTGAAACCATTAAGAATCAGCAAGAGCGATATCCTCGAGTAAGATTTGCAGAGACATATTTTGGTTATCGGCTAAGAGAGGCGACTACTAGGCCAAAAGAAAATCCTGGGCCTTCTGTTCGACATCATCGCTCATCAAGCTCGAGAGGATGATGATGTTTCCGTATTACCCACAAATCGTAAGCTGCTCGATAGCGTGGATGGCGTAGCACTCCTTTGGAGAAGGGTTCTCCTTGCTTATCCATGCGATATTGCAAAATGCAAATATCATGGATAGTTGCTTGGATATAGCGCGGTAGCGCTAATGTTTCTCTTTGTTTAAGCAGTACGTGACGAATGGATTTTTGGTAGGCGAAGTAGCACTCTTCTCCTTGTTCTTCTAATTGTTGGATCTGTTGAAAAATAGGATGCCAGAGAAAGGCGGCCAGTAAAAAAGCTGGGGAAATGTTTTTGTCTGCGGCGATACGTTGGTCAGCTTCTGCAAGTATTTTTTCTAAAAAGGCAAGCATGAGCGGATTGTTTATATAAGGCGCAACTTGGGGAAAGAGTTGCTGAAAGAGCGCATACTCTTGTAGCAGTTTAAAGATGGGTAGACTTTTTCCCTCTTGGAAAAACTTAACTACTTCTTGGTATAAACGTGCGGTAGAAACATGTTGTAATAAACTGCTCAATTTACGAATTGGGCTGGCAGTTTCAGGGCTCAAAGTAAAATGTAATTTTCCAGCTAAGCGTGCTGCGCGTAATATGCGAACAGGGTCTTCTTGGTAGCGTTGTTCTGGGTCACCGATGATGCGCAATCGCGCTGCTTGCAAGTCTTCCATGCCATTCATGTAGTCCACAACGGAAAAGTCAGCGATATTGTAATATAAAGCATTAATAGTGAAATCACGTCGCCAAGCGTCGTCTTTAATGGTGCCGTAAACATTATCACGCAGTACCATGCCTTCTTTATGGGTATGCTCTATATTATGTGGGGCGCGGAAGGTGGCCACTTCTATCACCTCTTTGCCAAAGCGAATATGTGCAAGACGAAAGCGTCGACCTATTAACAAACAATTACGGAAAAGCGCGCGGATTTGCTCAGGGTGAGCATCAGTGGCAATATCAAAATCCTTGGGGTGGCGGCCTAATAATAAGTCTCTCACACAGCCGCCGACAAGATAAGCTGCATAACCTGCGTGATGTAATCGGTATAATACTTTTAATGCGTTTGGATTGATCGCTTGTCGGGAGATATTATGTTGTGAGCGCGGGATGACTTTCATCATTAATAAATTCAAAGTTTTACCTATGATAGCATGTTTTTGGGTGAGAGTAGAGCAGGAGAGCCTTGTCTTACTAGGGGCTTATATGGACTCGACTATATAAGGCCTAGCTGGGCTTGCATTAACAAGGCTTTGCGTATAATGTCCGCTTTTTATTACTGCTCCCTTCGTCTAGTGGTTAGGACATCGCCCTCTCACGGCGGTAACACGGGTTCGACCCCCGTAGGGAGCGCCATATTTATCAAAGAATTAGAATTTGCCTCCCTTGTTGGAATTTCTAATTAAATAGTCCTGATTCATCTTCTGTTTTGGTACATTTATGAATTTTCCCATCGATAGAACTTTAGTTAGTTTATGTTTTCAACTTAAATTCCCTAAAGGTCCCGCATTCTTTATATCCCAGTCGTTGATATAAAGGATATCCTTCACTTGAAGCCTGTAGCACAGCAATGTGATAGCCAAGCTCCTTTGCTCTTTTAAGACGATATTGCTGCATAGCAGCACCATAACCTTTTCTTCGTTCATCAGGAGCAGTAGACAGCCAATGTAGCCCAGCTACTTGTGCGAAGTAACAAGATAAGCCGCGCACTACCGGTTTTCCATTGACATATCCAACGTAATATTCAATTGGATCATCATCAGTTAAAATCGATGCAATCCAGGAAAAATATTTTTTAAACGCTGCTTCATCATTAGCCAGCACAAGTGCAAAATCACGCAATGTTTTTTCATCGCTTGCTCGAACGATTTCTAGCTGCGGAATGGAGGGAGCATGACCATTCCATGCGTCTAGATCGAAGTACATTGCAGTATTGTTTTCTGTATTTTGATAACCGTTACGCTCTAATTGCTCTGGTAAATCATCAGGTTTATCAAAAGGACTAACCCACCAAGAAAATGGAATATTTTTTTGAGTAAAATAATTTGTTATTTCAGAAATTTTTTTATCAGCATCTGCCGAAGAAAAGTCAGCATCTAATCCAACATTAAAGGTGTCGTCAGGTAGACCAGAGTTGACGATAGTAAACCCTGGTATGCGTATCAGGTCAACTTGATTTAGGTATTGCGCAAAGTGTGTCATATGCACATTAAGATTGGTTACCATTGCTTTAACTAATCTTTCATGCGACCAAGCTTTGGCTGTTGTTCCAGTATTTTCTTTGAGGTAATCATTTTTTCTTTTAGGCCAGAGCTTTGCCTTTGCGTCGATTTCTTGAACTAATTTATCTTTGCTGAATACATAACTGTTCATGTCATCGGAAAATTGCTTTGCGAGGTTTATTTTTAGTGCTGCGTAAGCTTTCGCATCTTCAGGATGCTGAATAACATAATCTCTAAAGTTAACATGGCGTTTAATTTGCGAACTACCTCTTTCATGGATATGTAAATGAAAGCTTATGTTGTTATCTTGTCGTCTAATAA
>MGYC01000013.1 GCA_001801575.1 Gammaproteobacteria bacterium RIFCSPHIGHO2_12_FULL_41_20 | reverse complement strand
TTTTCTATGTTCGGTATGATGGCTTCGCGCACTTGCTTTAATGCCCATACATCGCCCGCACCCAAGAAAAGTTGATAGGGAGAAGCTTTTATCTTTCGACCAAAGTGATCGGTTACTATCGCTTCTGTAAACAATAACTCAGGGTGTCTTTTCAAAATAGCAATTGCTGCCAATCTCGTCTCATCTGCTTGTTGATAAGACTCCGGTTCCGCACTCACTACGCTAGGCAGTAGCCGTGCAACAGCACTCACTTCTTCAGCTTGGCGCGATACTTGTGCAAATATACCAAGGTCTCGTGGTGAGAGGTGGGAGCATATTAGTTCTCTTGTCTCTAGTGGTTGATCATCTAGAGCACTAAATGATGTTGGTCTACTCGCAGCCATTTAGATTTTCCTCGTTTATTGTATTAAATAATTGCACAGTATATCAAAAAAAACACGGCGCCTAAATTAAGAAATACTTAAGGAATACTTAAGGAATGCTTAAGGAATGCTTAAGGAATGCTTAAGCTGCTGAATCGATAAAAATCACCTTGAAAAGGATTCAATAAGTCTTTCATTCTAAGATTCTTGCATTTCTAGCTCTTTGTAAAACTCCTGCTCTTTTTGAGCAACGTGCTTTTTATATCCGGCAGGATCAACGAAGGGATTGCTTGCGCCAATATTCAGTAAAAAATATTTTTTCTTGAGATCAAAATACCCAGCATGTGCGCCTAGAAAAATATCACAAGGAAGTGACTTTAATACTTTTATGGCACGCTCGTAATCCTGAGCAATAGTAGGATAAGCCTTATTATGAACTAATTGATATCCTGGATTTACGTTAAGACTGCCCACCATGACAACCTGGTATTGCTTCCCATGATCTATTAGCTGCATTGACCATGTAGTACATCCTTTTGTGTGACCAGGTGTCAAGTGCGCGGTTAATACGGCTCCGCCTAATTTTATTTGCTCGCCATCATGAAGTATCTTATCTACTGTGCTTGGCGGAAAATACGTGCTAGCGTCATTGGCATAATGAAAATCAGATCTTCCACCAGACTGAACCAGAGAGACATCAGCATCCATTACCATGTATTTTGCTTTTGTTTGCTGCTTAATCAATGCACTACCCGCAGCATGATCAAGATGAGCATGACTGATCAATAAAATTTTAGTATCACTGAATTTAAATCCCAGCTTTTCTATGCTCGCTTTAATCATAGGAACATTAGCTTCAAGATCACTATTGATCAAAATATTTCCCTTAGGAGTTACGATTAAATAGCTTGCAAGATCGTCAGTTCCTACATAGTACAAATTCCCAGCAATCTGAAAAGGTGGAAAGGGATTTGGCATTGGGTAAGCAAAACATAATTGATTAAACAACATCATTACAATCAAAAATAATATTTTTTTCATGATAAATAGAGCCCCAATTGATTCATTACCATGGACTGCGCTTCATTGATTCTGCACTCCAGTTGCACTCCAGATTTTTTACTTAAGATGTGAATTTTCGATTTTTATCTTGTAACCTATTGTTTCTACTACTGCCGACGCGCAGAATCGAACTGCGGACCTACTGATTACGAATCAGTTGCTCTACCAACTGAGCTACGTCGGCATGTAACATACCTAAACAGGGGACACAAGTATAATCAAAGCAGTCATTAGAAGAAAGGGACAGCCACGGTAAATCCTATCTCAACCTATAATCTATAGTAGTAACCAGTCGGATCTTTTTATCAATGGAACCCAATGCATTTTGATTGCTACTCCAATCAGCGCTCATCGTGCTTGCATCACTATTCATGATCTGGAATATCCCTTGGCTTGCATGTTGGATCCCATTTAATCTAGTGCCAGAATCTTTTGCAAACTGCTCAGCAACTAAACGTGCACTACGTGTCGCCTCCGCCAACATTTCAGGCCGTATCGCATCTAGTTTAGTAAAATAATAACTGGGGTTAGGGCTGAGGGTAATGCTATCAAAAGACAAAGATAGGCCTTGCTGTAATAATATCCCCGTCATCTGACTAACCTTTTGAATCATTGCCACATGCACTGAACGAACACGGATACCACTGGCTACTACGTAACGCGGCATAGGGGAACCTGAAGTTGAACTCGGGGAAGAATACACATTAGCTAACCGATCTTCAACTTTGACAGGTTGTAAAATAAGCTCCTGAGCAGTAAATCCATTCTGCTTTAAAAAGGCAATCACTAACTCTTGGTCATGTTGTAGATTTTTATTTAATCCGACAAGATTATCACCCACCTCGCGATAATTTATCTCCCATATACCCAAATCAGACTGCACATCTCGCTCAGCTAGGCCCTTAACTGTAACAGTACGATTAAGAATTCTAGATAAAAATAGTGATTTTCCTATGCAATATCCTGCCCCGAAAATACCTAATGCAATTATAAGCGCACACGCCACTACAACCCATTTATTGTTTTGCATAAAAATTCCCTCAAATAAAGCAATATAACCTATTGCAAAACTAGAAAAAATATTATATTTTTCTGTTTTCGGCAACATTCTTTTTATAACTTTCAATAGTTACAGCTTATCTTGTCAAGAAAATCGCACATTCAAAAAATCGCTACTTCACTATAACCAACATCGGCTTTCCCATTCCCGGTATCTATACCTGTAACTCAATATTATGGAGCATCCTATGAACCCTATTAACGGCTTTTCGCTCATTGAACTCATGATTGTTATTGCAATCATCAGCATTTTATCTATGCTGGCTATCCCGTCTTATCAACAGTATACGCAGCGCGCAAGATTTACTGAGATCATTCTTGCCACTACACCATTTAAAACAGCCATTGCACTTGCCTTACAACAAGGCATCCCGATCAATGAGTTAATGATAAACACTCATGATATTCCATCTGCACCCGCAGCAACAAAAAACCTGGCTACACTCACTGTAGAAAAAGGTGTCATTACCGCAACATCAACTAGCTCAGCTGGAGAAGCCACATTGATTTTAACTCCAAATATGGATGGAAGTCAGTGGACAGTAAGCGGGTCTTGTTTAAAAGTTGGTTTATGTGCGAGCTAAATCTATGCAATCTAAATCGCACCACGTTACACTACCTAGCTTAGCTGATCATTTTATTAATAACGGATTATTAGATGAATCATCAGCTAGAAAATATATGCAGCAAGCAGAAAAAATGCACTTGCCTTTAGTAAGCTACCTCGTCCAACAAAATATTCTATCTAGCGAAGCTATTTTTCATTATTGCACAAAAAATTTCCATCTCCCTGTAATAAATGATTATCACAAACAACTTAATCAAAACGAGCAAATAGCATTAAATCCCAAGCTAATCCAACATCTGCACGCCTACCCACTAATATTAATCAATAATGAATTACATTTAGCCATTTCTGACCCAACCAATGCTACTGCTATTGAAACTCTATCTTTCCATACTGGGTGGAAAATAAAGCCTGTACTCACTCCAGAAAACCAATTAGCTAAATTAATTGAATCTTATAACCAAGATAAAAATCGCCCACAAACGCCTTTTAATTTAGAAAGCATCACTATTAATCATGAAGAGGAATTTTCAGCGCAAGATAATACGGTTAGTTATGATGAACCTATTATCAAGTTAGTTGACGCCATTATTCTACATGCCATCCAACAATTCGCCTCTGATATTCATATTGAGCCTTATAACAAGACTTATCGCATTCGCTACCGACAAGATGGCATTCTTACTAACATAACTGATATACAATCATCCCTCTCCCTTCGACTCATTACTCGTTTAAAAGTTATGGCAAAACTAGATATTACCGAGCGACGCCTGCCACAAGATGGCAGAATACAAGTAATCGATGAGAAAGAAAAAACTACTGATATACGAATTAATACTTGTCCAACATTACTTGGAGAAAAAATAGCGCTAAGAATTTTAAACTCTAATCACACCAATATAAATATTAATACCTTAGGCTTCACCAAAGAACAAGAACACTTATTTATTACCAAGATATCCCAACCGCAAGGATTGATATTAGTAACAGGCCCTACGGGAAGCGGGAAAACTCTGACCCTATACTCAGCATTGCACTACCTAAATAAAACAGAAAAAAACATCTCTACTGTTGAAGATCCCGTTGAAATACAAATTTCAGGCATCAATCAAATCAATGTTCACCCCAAAATTGGCTTGTCTTTTTCTTCGGCATTACGTGCATTGCTTCGACAAGATCCAGATATAATCATGTTAGGAGAAATTCGTGATTACGAAACAGCAACCGTTGCCATGCAAGCCGCGCAAACAGGGCATTTAGTCCTGTCTACTGTACACACCAATAATGCGATAGACACTATTATTCGCTTGCAAGCTATGGGAATTTCTCCTCACAATTTAATCAGCGCTGTTACTCTCATTATTGCACAACGCCTGCTACGTAAACTATGTACTTACTGTAACAATATCATTGAGAAAGCACAGTTAGAATTAAAGCACACGACAAAATGCTCCTATTGTCGCCATGGTTATTGCGGTAGAACCGCAGTTTTTGAATTGTTACCCATAACCGAGGAAATAATAAGTCTATTATTATCGCATGCTTCCCCCATAGAGATTGTACAGAAAGCTAAATTAGCTGGATTTAAATCTATGCAAGAAGTTGCTTATGAAAAAGTTCAACAAGGTATTACTAATATGCAAGAAATACATCGTGTCATTGGCTGTTAACTATGCAACCATTCAATGCTCTTTTCTATAAAATCAAATATCATCGAGTTACTACGCCAGACATTATCGCATTCCTTTATCAGCTCGCTACATTGCTATCTGCCGGCCTACCTATCGTACAATGCTATCATATCTTATCCTATAGCCAGAAAAAGCCTGCACTACGCCATGCATTACTAGCCATTAAAAAAGAATTAGAAACAGGAATAAGTCTTTCTCAAGCAATGAGATTACATCCTCATTACTTCGACAAAACATATTGCCAGCTTATTCAAATAGGCGAACAAACAGGATCCCTTGATATCATGTTAAAGAAAATAGTAACTAATAAAGAAAAAATGTATAAATTTTCTAAAAAAATAAAACAAGCATTATTTTACCCGGCAATTATTACTTGTGTAGCATGCATTACCATGCTCATTATGCTTGTATATGCAATTCCACAGTTTGCTCAATTATTCACAGAGCTACGCACCCCTATACCCACCATCACTGCTGCTATATTTTCAGTGTCGTTATTTTTAAGAAATTATAGCTGGATTATCCTAGTGCTGATCACATTCATCATTTTTATTTATGTACGCTACAAGGATAGTGTAATTAAAAAAATATTATTTTACTTACCGTGGAGCAATCTTTTTTTCAAAAAGATTGCATTGGTGAGCTTTTTAGAAAATTTATCTTTATTACTTAGCGCAGGCATTGCCATCGCTGATGCATTAACCCTACTCATCCATACCTCTCACTCTCCTCTCACCCCTGTCGTTAAACAACTACGCTTAAAGGTTCTAAGTGGAGAATCATTACATTATGCAATGCAAACACAATACTATTTTCCTAGTATGATGTTACAATTAATAAAAACAGGGGAAGAATCTGGAACATTAGTGGAAATGTTAACTAAAACAGCTTATTTTTATGAATCTGAAGTTGATGATTTTCTACTCACCCTGGAGCAATTTCTTGAACCCTTGATTATCATTGTACTTGGTGCTTTAATCGGTGGACTAGTCATTGCTCTTTATTTACCCATTTTTAAACTAGGGACAATAATGTAATGGATGTTACCTATTTCTTAGCAACAAATTCCGATATCTTTCTCATTATCGTAGCTGTGATTTCATTGTTTATTGGTAGCTTTCTTAATGTAGTCATCTATCGCTTACCACGTATGATTGAGCAAAACTGGGGAGATGAGTGTCGCGTTTATTTAGGCTTGAAAACACCCGAAGACGGCAGGGAAAAGTTAAATCTTTGGTTGCCCTTTTCTCATTGTCCCGCATGTAAAAAAGATATTAGCCCTTGGTATAATATCCCCATTATTAGTTTTTTATTTTTATTTGGTAAATGCGCTTATTGTAAATCGCATATCTCTTTACGATATCCCCTAGTAGAAATTCTCACTTGTCTTGCATCTACGTACGTAGCATGGCGCTTCGGTTTTTCATGGCAAACACTTGGCGCCCTCTTATTCACCTGGGTCACCATTAGCTTAATTTTTATTGATATCGATTATCACATATTGCCCGATCATTTAACTTTGTTATTACTATGGATAGGTCTACTCCTAAGTGTCTTTTCTATCTACGCGAATAGTCACGATGCAATTCTCGGCGCCATACTAGGCTATCTTATTTTTGCTATTACACAGTGGGTTTTTGAATTAATCACTGGAAAAATAGGTATGGGCCAAGGCGACTTTAAGTTTCTTGCTGCAATTGGCGCATTTCTAGGCTGGCAAATGCTACCATTTACCATTCTGATCTCTTCTTTATGCGGCATCATTTTTGGTATTACGCATATGGTGATGAAACACCAATATAAAAGTGTTCCCTTTCCTTTTGGACCTTATTTAGGGATTGCTGGGTGGATTAGCCTCACCTGGGGACGTGAAATTTGGCATTTCTACTTACAAACTTTTTCTACCTAACTATATGTTCGTAGTAGGATTAACAGGGGGAATTGGCTCAGGTAAATCCACAGTTGCCCGACTGTTTGCTAAACATGGCATTACTATTATTGATGCTGACGAAATAGCACGCCAACTTACTGCCCCTGATCAGCCAGCATTACAACAAATAGTCGCACATTTTGGCAACGCTATATTACTTGAAGATGGATCGCTAAACCGTTATAAGTTAAGGAGAATAATATTTGATAATACCGAGAATCGCTCCTGGCTGGAACAATTATTACATCCTTTAATTCGTAAACAAATGCAACAGCGCATACAAGCAGCCACGTCTGCTTATTGCATCGCAATGATACCCCTTTTACTGGAATCTACTCCAAATCCACTCATACAGCGTATTCTCGTTGTTGACACCCCTGAAGAATATCAAATACAACGCGTACAGAAACGCGATCAATCCCCGCCTACAGAAATTGCCTCTATAGTGAAAACCCAAATTAATAGAGAAAAACGCTTAGCTGCAGCAGATGATGTTATTACTAACCAAGGCTCGGCGAATGATCTTATTCCACAAGTAGAAAAACTACATCAATTATATATAAAGTTAAGCAAGGTATAGCAGCTGCAATGACTCTGGCTTGTATCTCAATACCACTATATCTATCAACAAAGTCATGTTATTATTAAAAAAATTCACTACGCAACTGCTTACCACATGGATAATGAGCTCACATATGAACAGCCCCTAAACGAAGTTATTCGGGTTTGTTTACGTCTAGAGCAACTATTCCAACAAATAGACCACCATATAAAAGATGATTCGCCACTGAGTACCCGAAACTTAGTATCCCTTATTATTAATGTCTTACATATACTAGACAGACCCGATATTAAAGCAAAACTAGCTAAAGAACTCAGCCATCACCTAACCAATATGATGCGCTTAGAGAACACCCCCGATATCGATCGCATAAAATGGCAAAGCATCATAGAGCAGCTGGATAACTTAAGCCGTTCCTTTATTGATAGCAGCGGCAAAATAGGGCATAGCTTACGTGACATTGAATTACTTAATAACTTACGGTTACATTTAGCCAGTCCGGGCGGTGGGTGTAGCTTTGACATTCCTCTTTATTATTACTGGCTACATCAGCCTCCTATGCAATGCCAAGAAACCATCCGCTCTTGGTTAAGTGAATTTAACCCTGTACGTACTGCAACAGAGCTACTTTTGAAATTAGTACGCAATGGCGCCAAAATGCACACCAAAGCGGCAGTGCATGGGTTTTATCAAGAGCTGCTAGATCCACAATTAAATCTACGTATGATTCGTGTTATTGTTAAAAAAAACACACCCGCCTTTCCAGAAATTAGTGTAGGTAGACATTTCTTGAGCGTGCGTTTTTTCATTCCTGACATTGAAAAAAAACCAACTCAACACCCTGAAAATATTACTTTTCAACTTGCTTATTGCAGTTCTTAGCCTTCCACCAATCCAGCGGCAATCAATTGTTTCACTAATTGAAAATTACCTTCAAGAATTCGAAAGCTGGTAATTTCCATGGGCAATACCCAACGCACCTCTTGCCCCTCCAAGCCACAAGGCTGTCCCTGATACTGGCTGATTTTCCATACATCCAAAAATACTACTTTATCAGGATAGGCATGCTTACATTGCTGCCATGGATAGGCTGCAAGCACATCAATAGCTAACTCCTCTTTGAGCTCACGTCTTAATGCTGAAAAAGGCTCCTCACCCGGCTCCACTTTTCCTCCAGGAAATTCCCAATATCCAGCATAAGGCTTGGAAGGCGGACGTTGCGCAATTAATACCTCACCCACTGTATTAACAAGAATACCAACCACAGCATGAATCAATGGAAACTCCCATGACAATGCTTGTATTTCTTTCCGGAACCGCAAGGACATGCCTCATTACGGCCCACCTTTTGACCTGTACGGATAGGAAGTATTTTTGTAGTTACCTCTTCTGCTACCGCCACTTCTTCCTCATGATGCATGATATCAATTGGTGTATGCTGATACTCCATCTTTACACTTAAACTTTCCCGCCTTTGTTCGGCCAACTGCTCAATATCCTGCTCGGCCTGAACTTCAAATTTACTTAAAGTAGAAATAACTTGATAATTAATCTTATCTAATAGCTCTGCAAATAATTCATATGCCTCACGTTTATATTCTTGCTTAGGATTTTTTTGTGCATAACCACGCAAATGAATACCTTGCCGTAAATAATCCATTGCAGCTAAATGTTCACGCCATTGCGTATCCAATGTTTGCAACATAACCGCCTTTTCAAATTGGCGCAGTAACCGTGCACCCATTTTTTCTTCTTTCTTCTTATAGTTTTCGTAAAACGCTAAATAAATACGTTCACGCAATTTTTCTTCATATAAAGACTCTTCTTCCGCTAACCAAGCTTGTAATGGTAGAGACAAATGAAAATCAGCAGTTAATTGCTTTTCTAACCCCGGAACATCCCATTGTTCTTCTAAGCTTTGTGGAGGAATAAAAGAGTTAATCACCTTTTCAATTGATTCTTGTGCGATTGCCGTAATGGTTTCAGAAATATCTTCTGCTGCTAATAAAATATCCCGTTGATGATAAATCACCTTACGCTGCTCATTAGCAACATCATCATACTCCAGCAGCTGCTTGCGAATATCAAAGTTATATGCTTCAACTTTACGCTGTGCGCCTTCAATCCGCCTTGACAACATGCGAGACTCTAATGCCGTACCCTTCTCCATGCCGATACGCTGCATCATGGCTTGTAACCGTTCCCCACCGAAAATACGCAATAAATTATCTTGCAGTGAAAGATAAAAACGCGATTTACCGGGATCCCCTTGTCGACCTGAACGCCCACGCAGCTGGTTATCTATACGTCGTGATTCATGGCGCTCTGTGCCCAGCACATATAACCCACCGGCTTCCACCACTTCCGCATGTCGTTTATTCCAGGCTTGGCGACGTCTGGCTACCTCTTCCTCACTCGGTTCAGCTAGGGCCTTTAATTCCGCATCCAAGCTGCCGCCAAGTACAATATCAGTACCACGGCCCGCCATATTGGTGGCTATCGTTACCGCATAGGGTCTACCTGCTTCCGCAATAATTTGTGCCTCTTTTTCATGGAATTTTGCATTTAATACTTGATGCGAAATTTTATCGCGCCGCAGTAAGTTAGAAAGAAATTCCGACGTTTCAATCGAGGTTGTCCCAACTAAAATAGGTTGTCCTGTTGCATGTACTTTTTTAATATCTTCAACAATTGCAGAAAACTTTTCTTCTGCACTCATGTAGACTAAATCCGGATGGTCCATACGCACCATTTCTTTATGCGTAGGAATAACAATAACCTCCAGACCATAAATTTGCTGGAATTCATAAGCCTCTGTGTCTGCCGTACCCGTCATCCCAGAAAGTTTCTTATAAAGGCGGAAATAATTTTGAAAAGTAATGGAAGCTAATGTTTGATTTTCTTGATTGATCTTAACACCTTCTTTTGCCTCAACCGCCTGATGTAATCCATCTGACCAGCGACGCCCTGGCATAGTACGTCCAGTATGCTCGTCAACAATCACAACCTCACCATTTTGCACAATATATTCAATATCACGATGAAATAACGTGTGTGCACGCAACGCAGCATAGAGATGGTGCATTAAAATAATATTATTCGTGTCGTAAAGGCTTTCCCCATCGCCAATTAATTCCGCCTTAGTAAATAACTCCTCTATATGTTGATGTCCTTCTTCCGTCAAAAATGCCTGTTTAGATTTCTCATCTAAGCTATAATCCCCTGGACCTTCTTTTGCTTCCTGCCTTTCTAATTGAGGAATAATCTTATTGATAGTTTGATATAACTCGGTACTTTCTTCGCCCGCACCAGAGATGATTAAAGGTGTTCTAGCTTCATCAATTAAAATAGAGTCCACCTCATCCACAATGGCGTAGCATGCTCCACGTTGCACTTTATCAGCCAAACTAAATGCCATGTTATCGCGCAGGTAGTCAAAGCCAAACTCATTATTAGTCCCATAAGTAATATCAGCAGCATAAGCTTTTTGCTTATCTTGGGGTAACATATTTGGTAAGTTAACCCTCACAGTAAGACCTAGAAATTCATACAATGGTCGCATCCACTCGGCATCGCGCTTTGCCAAATAATCATTAACAGTAACAATATGCACACCTTTACCTGGCAAGGCATTTAAATAAGCTGCTAAGGTTGCTACCAAAGTTTTCCCTTCACCTGTGCGCATCTCGGCAATATTACCTTGATGCAACACCATGCCACCAATTAATTGCACATCAAAATGACGCATCCCTAAGGTACGTTTACCCACCTCTCGCACTACAGCAAACGCTTCTGGCAATAGGCTATCTAATGTGGTTCCTGCATCTTGTAAACGCTGACGAAACTCGTGTGTTTTATTATGTAACGCCTGATCAGATAATCCAGATAGTTGAGGCTCTAGCACATTAATTTTTTCCACCTCTTTCCATAGACGGCGCAAAACCCGTTGATTACGACTACTTAAAAAGCGGGTAAAAATATGGGTTAACATAATGTATTGCTTCTCATTAGAAATCCAAAATGGAACATTACCTTGTCTAGAAAAAAAGTCAATTGCTTCTCTCTTAACCAATCCTGTAAACTGTTTGCATGACTACCAATTCTTACCAGCCTGTCACTCATCTCCTACAACATGAACATACCAATTTACAAGTTATCATGAAAAAAGTGGAACAATTAAAACGCATCGACACATGGATTAAAAGTCATTTAGACAGCCCGCTTGCTGCGAATTTTCAAGTAGCCAACTTGCGCGACAATTGCCTTATTCTTATGACTAGCAATGCTTCTATTGCCACACAATTAAGGCTATATATGCACGAAATCGTGACTATATGCCAACAAGATCCAGATTTGTCACATATTAAAACTATTCAATGTAAAATTGGATATCCTATTTCACCTGCTGCCCTCAAGAAAGATTCACCCAACAAAATAAGTTTATCTACTGCTGCGGCACAATGCTTAGCAGAAACAGCAAAATTATTACAAGATCCGAAATTACGTGCCATCCTGGAGAAAATTGCTCGGCAAGCTCAAGCTAAATGACCTCTAGACGCGAATTCATTTCTTATGCTGACCCAGCATTTTAACCTTCATATGCTAAAGTTGAACGCGCATAAAAAATAGGAACTGTATTGGAGTCTTCAAAAGTTACCCACTCCCACGCTTTTTTGTGAGCTAATAACTTTCTCAATAGTAGATTGTTTAAGGCATGACCTGATTTATAACCACAAAATGACCCAATTAAGCTTGATCCTAAAAGATATAAATCCCCTACTGCATCAAGAATTTTATGTTTAACAAATTCATCTTCATAGCGCAGCCCTTCTTCATTTAAAATGCGAAAATCATCAATAGCAATCGCATTGTCCATGCTAGCACCACGTGCCAAATTCAGCGCTTGTAAGCGTTCAAAATCAGCCATAAAACCAAATGTGCGTGCACGGCTAACTTCTTTAACATAAGAAGTACTAGAAAAATCTAATGTTGCCGTAGGAGAACGTAAATTAAATACTGGGTGATCAAAATCAATGGTAAAAGTTACCTTAAACCCTTCAAATGGCTCGAAATAAGCCCATTTATCTCCGTCGCAGATTTTTATTTTTCTCTTAATACGAATAAATCGCTTTGGTACATTTTGTTCCTCAATCCCCGCTGATTGTATTAAAAATACAAATGGCCCTGCACTTCCATCCATAATGGGAATCTCAGAGGCAGTCACATCAACGTAGGCATTATCAATCCCTAGTCCAGCAAAAGCAGATAACAAATGCTCAACAGTAGCAACACGTACATTATTTTTTATCAAAGAAGTGGATAAGGTTGTTTCACCTACGTATTCAGCTAATGCAGGTATTATCACAACCGGGTCTAAGTCAACACGTTGAAATACAATACCTGTATGAGGAGGAGCTGGCCTTAAAGTAATCTCCGCCCTCTCACCACTATGCAATGTCACGCCTGTCGCTTTTATGATGGTCTTGAGTGTTCTTTGTTTTATCATCCTGACTTCGCTTTTTAATGGATACTTATGCAGTATATCATAACCCAATGTTTCTTTGAAACAATTATAGTAAACTCTCAGGAGTTCCCGCTGACGTGTTGTCATTGCGAAACCCTGCGTGAACTCCTACGATTCTACATTCTCTTGGCGACGTAAAAAGGCCGGAATATCTAGATAATCCATATTAGCATTAGAGGTGGTCTCGACATGCCGCGCTGAGGCGGGTGTTGCTGAAGGAGTTCCAAGTGGTAATGTCATATTTTGCCGGCGCACAATAGCTGGCTTGTCTAAATATTGATAATCAATCGCTGAATCTGCTTTAGCAGACTCAGCAACTAGTTTAGCCTCTTGTATCTTCTGCCCTGTTTGCTTGCGCCCTAAGCCAGTCACAATCACCGTTACCCTTACTTCATCACGCAATTCAGGGTCAATGACCGTCCCAACTACAACAGTAGCGCTGTCAGAAGTAATACCTTTTATCACCTCACCCACTTCCTCGAACTCACCAATAGACAAATCTAAACCAGCTGTTAAATTCACCAACACACCCTTAGCTCCGGTTAAATCAACATCTTCAAGCAGCGGACTAGCTATAGCTGCTTCTGCAGCAAGGCGCGCACGATTTTCACCTGAACTTACACCTGTCCCCATCATAGCCATACCCATCTCAGACATCACTGTACGCACATCAGCAAAATCCACATTAATTAACCCTGGGCGTGTAATTAGCTCAGCAATACCTTGTACAGCTCCACGCAATACATCATTAGCCGCTTTAAATGCATTAACTAAAGTGACATTTTTACCTAGTACGCTTAATAGTTTATTGTTAGGAATAGTAATTAAAGAATCCACATACTGGCTTAAATTAGCAATGCCAATGTCCGCGGTTTGCATACGACCTTTACCCTCAAAGGAAAAGGGTTTTGTCGTCACAGCCACAGTTAAAATTCCTAATTCTTTGGCTACTTGCGCGAAAATAGGTGCAGCACCTGTACCCGTCCCACCGCCCATCCCTGCCGCTAAAAACACCATATCTGCACCGCTTAGCACAGATTTAATCTTTTCTCTATCCTCCTCTGCTGCTCGACGACCCACTTCTGGATTGGCTCCCGCCCCTAACCCACGCGTGATATTCTCGCCAAGTTGAATAACACAATTTGCAGAAGAATTACTCAATGCTTGCGCATCTGTATTAGCACAAATAAATTCAACACATTCAATATTACCAGCCATCATATGCTGGATGGCATTACCGCCACCACCGCCAATACCCACCACCTTAATTACAGCATTTTGAGCATTATCAGCCAACTCAAATACCATAGTAAAAACTCCTATTAGAAATTACCTTGGAACCAATTTTTCATTTTTGACCATAATCCCTTAACGCCTATTTGGTTTAATTGGGTTTCACGCTGATTTTGGCGACAATTAAGACCATACAGTAATAATCCTACCCCTGTGGAATAAATAGGATTATGAATAACATCTGCCAACCCTGTCACATGCTGTGGGACGCCCAGGCGAACTGGCACTTTAAACACACGCTCAGCCAGTTCTACCGCACCTTCGACTTTTGACGCACCACCAGTTAATACGATACCTGCCGCCACAAAGTTTTCCAAACCACTACGTCGTAACTCTGCTGCAACCAACATAAACAACTCTTCATAACGCGCTTCGATAACCTCAGACAAAGCACGGCGCGACAAATGGCGACCCATACGCTCCCCAACAGAAGGAATTTCAATCATTTGATTGCTATCCACTAGATCCTGCAAAGTACAGCCGTATTTAATTTTTACTTCTTCAGCATAGCGTGTTGGGATACGCAATGCGATGGCAATGTCATTGGTAACTTGATCCCCAGCGATAGGAATAATTGCGGTATAACGAATGGCCCCATTCGTAAAAATGGCTATATCAGTGGTACCACCACCGATATCAATCATGCATACTCCTAAATTTTTCTCATCTTCAGTGAGGCTTGATTGGCTAGAAGCAAATTGCTCCAACACGATATCACTTGCAGCCAGACCACACCGCTTTAAACATTTCACAATATTTTGCGCAGCACTTACTGCACCCGTCACCACATGCACTTTAGCTTCAAGACGAACTCCTGACATACCAATAGGCTCACGAATAGCCTCTTGGTTATCAATAATAAACTCTTGAGGTAAAACATGAAGAATTTTTTGATCTGCAGGAATAGCTATCGTTTTCGCCGCATCTAATACACGATCAATATCACTTTGCGTCACTTCACCATCGCGAATAGCAACGATCCCATGCGAGTTAATGCTACGAATATGACTGCCCGCAATACCTGTATAAGCCGAATAAATCTCACATCCCGCCATTAACTCCGCTTCTTCAACTGAACGCTGTATCGATTGCACCGTAGATTCAATATTAACCACAACCCCCTTTCTTAAGCCCTCTGAGGGATGCGAACCCAAGCCAATAATATTTAATCCGTTACTTTGGGTGACCTCCCCAACTATCGTGACTACTTTAGAGGTCCCGATATCAATACCTACCATTAAATCACGCGTTGGCTTCTTTGCCATTATTGTGCTTCCACATTAAGTTTTCACTACTGTCTTCCAATGCACAGCAACACCATAAGGATAACGTAAATCAATATATTCTACATCCTGTGGATGACCCCTAATGATCTTGGGATATACACTTACAAATTGCGCAAGTCGCGTCAAGAGATCTTTATGATTAATCCTTATCACTATGCCATTATCCAAGATAATTTTCCATGAAGCATAGGGTGTCAGCTCAAAATAGCTAATTTTAACATGTAATGACTGCAAGATGCGATTTATTTCATGATAATACCGCAGCATCTCAATGCGCGCCTCATCAGGGCCAATAAATTGCGGCAAATGAAGAAGCATGTAAGCAGAGGGACGAAATAACTCACCGTTTGTGCTAAGTAACCCTAGCCCATTCCATTTGGCAATAGGATGCTTCTCAATAAGCCTTATATCCACATAAATAGGCCATATTCGCCGCACAAAAGCATCAGCAATCCATGGCTCTTGTAATAAACGCTCGCGAATCAGATCCACATCAATTGAAAAAAAACCTCGGTGTACCAAGGGACTCAAGGCTTCTTGTAATGTTTGAGGTTGAGTATGCTCTATCCCATAAATACGTACATGTGTAATAGGAAAGTAATCGTTAATATCCCTGTAATAAAAGAAAAACCCCATTGCAGAGAAAAAAACAATGAATACAGCTACCCTGAAGAACTTCACGAGATAATACCGCCTTCCCTTGCTACCCCTTATCATCCATTAATGCCGTCCAACAATACAAACCTCTTTCACTAAAGATACGCCAGTTTTTTCTTTTACGATAGCAGCTATCTCGGCAATCAAACTCTCAATGTGTACAGCTAAAGCATCGCCTTCATTAATAATAAAATTAGCATGTTTTTCTGACACACAAGCATTTCCTATCTTTCTACCCTTTAACCCACATTGCTCAATTAAACACGCAGCAAAATTACCTGGTGGATTACGAAAAACCGAGCCACAATTAGCCGTACCTGTTGGTTGTGCAGCATTACGCTTTTCTAATAGGGAGCGAATCATACCCAAAGACTGTTCTTTATTACCTTGCTCTAATTTGAATTGTCCTGCGACAAACCACTCATGCACTGGTCGTTCTACGTGGCGATAACCAACAGTAAAATCTGTAACAGGACGAATGCGATGCTGCCCTTGACGATCCATAGTTTCAACACAATAGACATGTTGCCATGTTTCACCACCATAACACCCTGCATTCATTGCTAAAGCCCCACCCACTGTCCCCGGCACACCCGCCATAAATTCAAGCCCCGCCAATCCCTGTCGCGCTGTGTAGCGCGCTGCTTGCCCGCATGAAACCCCAGCTTCAGCACGCACCACTCCCTCAGTGATAACGGATAATTCATGCAGCATCCCTTGGGTAACAATCACTACCCCCGCCAATCCCCCATCACGAATCAAAGTATTACTTCCTAGCCCCAACCACATGAGTGGCATCTCCATAGGCAAATCCCGTAGAAACACGGCAAGGTCTGCTAAATTAGCAGGAAGGTACACATAGTCAGCCGGCCCACCTACCCGCCAAGACGTGTATTGAGCAAGCGGTTCGTTAGGTAAAAGCTGACCGCGTAATAATGGAGAAAACGAATAGACCATTACCCAACCTCAAGCCACTTCACGTAACTGTGATGCCGCAAGTTTAGCTGCGATAGCCCCAATATTCCCTGCTCCCTGCATTAATAATATATCTCCATTTTGCAAGATATTTTCTAACATAGCAGGTAACTGATTATTTTGTGCTACAAAGTGCGGATTGACATGCCCCTGCTCTTGAATCTTGCGTGCTAAACTAGCCCCATCTGCACCCTCAATCCGCGGCTCCCCTGCCGCATAAACATCCAGCAACACCAACGCATCAGGCTGAGATAAAACCTGACAAAAATCGCTTAGTAAATCCCGGGTTCGAGTATAACGATGTGGTTGATATACCATAACCAAGCGGCGATCCGGCCAACTCTCGCGAACAGCTTGCAAAGTTACCTGAATCTCCCGCGGATGATGTCCATAATCATCAATCAAAGTAACACAACCACCTTCTAGCAATGGAATATCTCCATAAACTTGAAACCGCCGGTCAATGCCAGCAAAATTTTGTAAAGCACTCACAATAGCATGGTCCGGGATTTTTAATTCAGATGCTACAGCAATCGCTGCAAGCGCATTTAACACATTATGTCGGCCTGGCAAGTTTAATGTGATTGCCAACGCTGGCAACCCTCGCGGCCGCTCAACAACAAATTGTGTTTGGGTACCTTGGTGAGCATAACTCTGTACTTTAAAGTCTGCTTCACCCTGCAATCCATACGTCCATATGGGCCGAGAAATACTTGGTAAAACCTCTTGCACAACAGGATCATCCACACACAGCACCGCCAATCCATAAAAAGGTAAGCGATGTAAAAAATCTATAAAAGTACTGCGTAATTTTGCAAAGTCGTTTTGATACGTCCCCATATGATCTGCATCAATATTAGTAACTACTGAAATCATTGGCTGCAAATACAAAAACGACGCATCACTTTCATCTGCTTCAGCAACAAGGTAATGCCCCCTTCCCAAGCGTGCATTACTGCCCATACTATTCAAACGCCCACCAATAACAAATGTTGGATCCAAGCCGGCTTCTGCAAGAATACTCGTAACTAAACTCGTAGTTGTGGTTTTGCCATGCGTTCCAGCTACTGCGATGCCATAGCGAAAACGCATCAACTCTCCAAGCATTTCAGCGCGCGGCACAATAGGAATGCGCGCTTTTCTTGCCGCAACAAATTCCGGATTACTCCAATCCACCGCAGAAGAACGCACAATCACATCAGCCTGCTGGATATAAGCAGCATCGTGACCATGATAAATAGTTGCTCCTAATACACGTAACCACTGGGTTAAAGCATTTTCTGCAATATCAGAACCTGACACAATATATCCCTGCCGCAGCAACACCTCAGCAATACCCGCCATCCCAACGCCACCAATACCCACAAAATGAACGTGTTTAATACGCCCCATTTCAAACATCCAGCTCAATGAGAAACCTCCCTTAAAATACCAAAGACTTTCTCTACTACACCCAGATTACGCAACCCATATGCAGCTTGAGCCATGCCCAAACGCCTTTCGGGATTACAAGACAACTGCTTGATAACGGTTGCCAAATACTCTTCCGTTAACTGTGGTTGTGAAATTAACACTGCTGCACCGTGTTGTACCATATAATCTGCATTTGCTGTCTGGTGATCATCTACCGCATAAGGATAAGGCACCAAAATAGCTCCTAACCCGACTGCACACAGCTCAGCAATGGTCAACGCACCCGCTCTACATAATACCATATCTGCCCATCCATATGCTTTACTCATTTCATCAATAAAAGGCACAACCTCACCCTCTACCCCGGCTAACATATAGGCCTTTTTTGTCTCCGCTAAGTTTTTCTCGCCGGCCTGATGATAAACCTTGGGTCGTTCGTCAATAGCTAATCTAGCTAATGCCTTAGGAACAACTTGATTTAGCACCTGCGCACCTAGACTACCGCCTAAAATAAGCAGATTAAATTCACCCTTGCTTTTTTCTGGTTTCGCACTTAGTAAACGCTCTTGGGGAGGAGGTAACTCCATTAGCTCATGGCGTACAGGATTGCCTGTCATGACTATTTTACCATTCTTAGAAAAAACTCGAGGAAATCCCGTTAATACCTTCCTAGAAAAATAAAATAATATTTTATTAGTAAACCCTGCTTTAGCATTCTGTTCATGAATAACCAAAGGATAGCCTAGTAACCAACTCGCCATACCTCCTGGTCCACTGGCAAATCCCCCCATACCAATGACTACTTGCGGCTTAAGCTGCCGCAATAAGCACAGCGATTGCCAAAGCGCTCTCACCAAGCGCCATGGCGCTAGTAACCGTGTCCCCCAACTCTTGCCACGTAGGCCATGGATAGCAATACAATATAAAGCAAACCCAGCTTCAGGAACCAATCTTACTTCAATACCCTGTTGTGTACCTAGCCAATAAACTTGTACTCCTTGATCACGCATATAGTGAGCTAGGGCCAACCCCGGAAATACATGCCCACCCGTTCCCCCTGCCATAATTAATACCGATCGTAACTCACTCATTCAGGCAGCCTTATAGGGTCTGTTGACAATACAAATTTCTGTACATTTTGTCTCGATCTCCTCTTTTTTCGTTACGAAATTTGCATTGTCAACAGACCCTAGATCGGAAACGATTTTCATGATCGATTCTTAAGATTAAAGCAAGGACAACACAATTAACAATAACGCTACTGCCGCCGTAACTCATTAAGGGTAACGTTAAACCCTTTGTAGGTAATAACCCTGTATTCACGCCAATACTAACAATAAATTGAATCGACAACCATAAACCCAGTCCATAAGCTAATAGTCCAGAAAAATGATTGTGCACTAATTGCGCTTGTCGACCAATAATAAAAATTCGCAACACTAACAAAGCATACAGCCCTATCACAATTAAAACACCGATTAATCCCATCTCCTCTGCTATAATCGCAAACAAAAAATCCGTATGCGCTTCAGGAAGATACGACAACTTTTGGATACTATTCCCTAAGCCCAAGCCAAACCAGCCACTACGACCAAAAGCAATTAATGATTGTGTTAACTGATAGCCGCTATCAAACGGATTAGCCCATGGATTTAAGAAACTCGTTAATCGTAATAGACGATAAGGAGCAGAAATAGCAATGAGCGATAATGCTAAGGCAATTACAATAAATAATACTAAAAAGTGCCGTAAACTCATCCCTGCCAAAAACATCATACCTAAGGCAGTTGCCATAATAACTACCATGGCACCAAAATCAGGCTCGCGTAATAACAATATAGAAATAACCGTTAAAATCAGCATGGGCTTTAAGAACCCACTAAATTGATGGCGAATCTCTTCTTTACGCCGCACTAGATAACCCGCCATATAAATAACAACCACAAATTTTGCTGCTTCGGATACCTGTAGTCCAACCACTCCAAATCCAATCCAACGCGTACTGCCATTCACTGTACGACCAATCCCTGGAATTAGCACTAACGCCAGTAACAGAATAACTCCAACCAGCAATAATCCCCCTAACTTTTCCCAAAAAGAAGTATCTATTTGAATAATAAAACCGCTTACCAAAATACCTATCATGAGAAAAGCTGATTGCCGATATAAATAGTAAAACGGCTGATGCCACATGCGCTCAGAAATAACAATAGAAGCAGAGGCCATCATAACTAATCCAAAAACAACAATACATACCGCCGCCACCACAAAAAACCGATCATAAGGGGAAGGTGGAGTAATCACTCGACGTGACATACTAGAGGAGAAAGGTAAAGTCGAACTCATGATTTTAACTCTTGCACTAAAGAGGTAAAAACCGTACCGCGATGTTCGTAGTTTTTAAACATATCGAAACTAGCACAAGCGGGAGATAACAATACACAGTCTTCTGCAACAGCAAGTTGATCCGCCTTATACACTGCTTCCTCCAAACTCTGCGCATGATACGTGGCTACACTCGTACCTATGGTATTTGCCAGAATAGGCGCTGCTTCACCGATTAACACAACGGCTCGAACATACTTCTTAATAACCGGTAATAATGGTTGAAAATCTGCGTTCTTTCCTACGCCGCCCGCGATAAGAATCAAACGACCACGAAGATCTGCTCCCAATCCTTCAATAGCAGCCAAGGTTGCACCCACATTAGTTCCCTTGGAATCATTAAACCAGCTAATATTGGCTCTCTCTCGCACTAATTGACAACGATGTGGTAATCCTTGAAATTGCCTCAACACTGCTAACATCGGCTGAAAATCTAACCCTGCACCATAACCAACCGCTAATGCCGCCAATGCATTAGCATAATAGTGACGACCTTTAACAGGCAACTCTGCAACTGGCAATAATGGCATGCTCTCGTAGGCTAAATATACTTCTCGTTGCTGCAACAACAGTCCAAATGTATTAGGCCCTGGATTTTGCAAAGTAAAATAGAGTTGACGCTGCGCTGGCTGCTTGCAAATTGTTTGTCTATCATCCTGATTACAAACTGCCACCTGGCAAGCACGATATATACGTTGTTTGGCTGCAATATAGTCATCGAATGTCGCATACCTATCCATATGATCAGGAGTAACATTTAAAACCGTAGCCACTAAAGGAGAAAGAGAATAAGTTGTTTCCAATTGAAAACTAGACAACTCTAAGACGAACAACTCTGGAGGTTGGAATTGATTAACCAAATCCAATACCGGAATACCTAAATTGCCTCCCACTGCCGCATATTTACCCGCGGCTTGCGCCATCTTACCGATTAACGTTGTCACTGTACTTTTTGCATTAGTCCCTGTAATCGCAATAACCGGCACATTGATAGAACGAGCAAATAACTCAATGTCACCAATAACTGGTTTATTTTTTTGTATTTGTCGAGCAATAGCTGGTTCTTGCAGAGATATCCCTGGGCTAATAATAATTTCCACCGCCTGGTTTAGTAGTGCATCATCTAATTTGCCTGTACTAATTGGCACATGAGGATAATCTTTTTTTAGAATATCCCAATGTGGAGGACGCTCTCGTGTATCAGTCACTGCTACGGTATATCCTCGTTGACAAAGATAACGCACACAAGAAAGACCGGTTATACCTAACCCAATGACAACTCGCAATCCAGCTAAATTATTTTCAGGGTACATAAAAAACCTTCATATTTAACGCAATTTCAATGTAGCTAACCCACACAAAACAAGAATAAGAGTAATAATCCAGAAACGCACAATAACCCGAGGCTCTGGCCAGCCTTTTAACTCAAAATGATGATGAATAGGTGCCATACGAAAAACACGTTTCCCTGTTAACTTAAATGAGGCTACTTGTAAAATCACCGATACTGTTTCTAACACAAATATACCGCTCATAAAAAAGAAAATAATTTCTTGCCGTACAATTACCGCAATCAAACCCAATGCAGCACCCAAAGCCAGAGCACCTACATCACCCATAAATACTTGCGCAGGGTAAGCATTAAACCAGAGAAATCCCAACCCTGCTCCCACCACCGCCCCACAAAAAATGATTAACTCACCCGATCCAGAAATATAAGGAATCGCTAAATAGTTCGCATGCACAATATTCCCTGCTGCATAAGCGAACACACCTAGTGCAGCAGCAACCATCACAACCGGCATAATAGCAAGACCATCTAAACCATCTGTTAAGTTAACCGCATTACTCGAGCCCACAATGACAAAATAAGTAACAATAATAAACCAAGGGCCCAGGGGTAAAAGTACATGTTTAAAGAATGGAAAAATCAATGTGGTTTCCCTGGGAGAACTTGCAGATAGGTAAAGATACACAGCCACACCCAGGGCTAACATTGACTGATAAAAAAACTTCCGTCGTGCAGACAAACCACGACTATGTTTTAATACTAATTTCAAATAATCATCTTGTAACCCAATAATGCCAAAACCTATTGTCACCACTAACACTACCCAAATATAGTGATTACTTAAATCAGCCCACAACAAGGTACTTAACACTATCGCCAATAAAATCAAAACCCCGCCCATAGTTGGCGTCCCAGCTTTATTAAAGTGGCTACGTGGTCCGTCTTCGCGAATAACCTGCCCTACATGTAAAAGACGTAACCGATCAATTAAAGTAGGCCCTAGCAATAAAGCAATAAACAATGCTGTTAAAGTACCTAAAATAGCCCGTAATGTTAAGTATTGAACAACGTGAAAAAAGTGAAAATATCGGGCAAGCCATTCACTTAACCATACAAGCATTATTTATCTCCTCAAACAGCGCTTTACTTCTTCTTCATCACTAAAATATATCCGCGTAGCACCTATTTGCTGATACATCTCAGCTCCCTTCCCCGCAATTAATACCCAATCACCTTGCGCAGCTAATTCTATAATGTCTTGAATAGCTTTAGAACGATCTAATTGCACCAATACCCGCTCTGGATACTTAAAGCCTTTTACAATATCCGCTACAATATATTCTGGCTGTTCATTGCGCGGATTATCGTTGGTCACCACAATGGTATCTGCCCATTGTTCTGCCACTTTTGCCATTTGTGGCCGTTTACCTTGATCCCGATCACCTCCACAACCAAATAAACAAAATAATCGCCCCTGGCAATGCCTACGCAATGTCATTAAAACCTTATCCAAAGCATCTGGCGTATGGGCATAATCCACTACTACGTTCGGTGCACTACTCCCGCCAAGTAATTGCATACGCCCAGCTACCGGTTGTAATGCTGCCATTTGCGCTAAAGCTGTCGCAAAAGGAATGCCATATAAGCATAACGTGGTTAATACCGCCAAAGCATTACTCAAGTTAAACTCGCCTATTAGTGGTAAGGTAAGCATTCCTTCCCCCCATGGCGTATAAACCATCGCTATTATACCTTGAAGATTTAACTGCACTTGATCTACATATACATAGGGCACAATAGGGTACTTCGGTTTAATTAAGCTATAAGCGTACACTGGTTTTTTTTCAGCTAACAAGGTAATAGAACGCAGACCTAATGCATCATCTGCATTAATAACCAACTGCTGTGTTGCCAGGCTTGTTAAAAAACGCTGCTTAACTGTCGCATAAGTTTCCATATTGCCATGATAATCTAAATGATCTCGAGTAAGATTAGTGAAAACACCAATATCAAAATGGATACCTTGAATTCTATCTTGTGCTATACCGTGTGAAGACACCTCCATGGCAATAGCTTGAGCACCATGACAGACAAAGTCATAAAAATAGCGTTGCAAATTAATCACATCAGGGGTTGTTAATTGTGCTGGCTCTAACTTTCCTGGAAACCCAATGCCTATTGTCCCAATAACCCCACAAGGTACTTGAGCACCTTGCAAAGCCGCAGCAATAAAGTGCGAACAAGAAGTCTTGCCATTTGTCCCAGTAATACCAATAATACGCAATACATTAGCAGGATAATGAAAAAACCGTACCGCAATAAGGCTTAACTTATCTTTTAATTGGGGAATAGAAATGACTGGAGCAGCGCGCATTGTTATCTCTGTACACTCACCCTCTTGCAATACTACACCCGCTCCATTCGCAATAGCTTGATCAATATAACAGTGCCCTTCGGCAACATCACTTTGAACAGCAATAAATAGATACCCTGGCTTAATTTGTCGACTATCCAGCGATAACCCATAAATATCTTTATCTACATGAGTAGGGATGAAAATGATATCTTGTAATAATAGGGAAAGTTTCATGGTCAAGTTACTGCTATCTCATTATCAGGCGGAATATTTAATATACGCAATGTCCCTTCCATAATTTTTTGAAAAACAGGTCCAGCAACAGATCCACCATAATACCTTCGCCCTTGTGGCTCATGAATAACAACAGCAACTACCAAGCGTGGGATAGATACGGGTGCTATCCCCACAAAGGAAGAAGTATAACGATGTTTTTCATAGCCATGCTCACCCACAATCCAAGCTGTCCCAGTTTTCCCTGCTACGTGATAACCTGACACACCTGCCACCTCCGCAGTGCCGCCTTTGGCAACAACCGATTCCAATACTATGAGCATGTGTTGTGCTACTTTTGTATCAATTACCTGTTCTCCAGGAGGAGCATGATCAATACGCAATAACGACAACGGCTTTTTTACTCCCGTGCTAGCCAATACAGCATATGCTCTAGCTAACTGCATTGTCGTAGTGGAAACTCCATAACCAAAGCTAAGCGTCGCCAAAGCAAATGGGTTCCAAACTGTAGGCTTAAATAATACACCGCCCTGTTCTCCCGGGAATCCAACAAAGGTTGACTCACCAAACCCCACGCGGTGCAACAAGCTCCACAGATGATCCGGAGGAAGTGATAACATCACTTTGGTAATTCCTACATTACTCGAAATTTGCAAAATCCGCGTTAACGACAAAACCCCATGATCTCCATGTTCATCTCGTACAATATTACGCCCCACACGTAGCCAGCCAGGATGGGTGTCAATCATAGAGTCTGGGGTATACTTACCGCTATCTAAAGCACTTGCCATGCTGAAAGCTTTAATGGTTGAGCCAGGTTCAAACAGATCAGTCACTGCACGATTTTTCATATTCTCATTAATACCCAATGGGCGACGATTAGGATTAAAAGAGGGATAGTTAGCTACAGTCAGCACTTCACCTGTTTGCGCATCTAAAACCACAACCGATCCCGAACGTGCTTTATTATCTACAACACCCTGCATTAATTCACGATAGGCTAAATATTGAATACGTTTATCAATGCTCAATATTAAATCATGACCAGGTTTTTGCTCCCGCACCGTACGAATATCATTAATGACATTACCCATACGATCTTTAACAACCCATTTTTTCCCATGCTCTCCTGCTAGCCAAGAATTATAAGCCAGCTCTAATCCTTCTTGCCCTTGATCATCAATATTAGTAAACCCTATCACCTGGGCTGTAACTTCACCCTCCGGATAAAAACGCCGATATTCTTGTTGTAAATAAAGATGTGGGATAGCCAGCATTTTCACTTGCAATGCCACTTCTGGTGAAACATCACGTTTTAAATAAATAAATTCACGACCCTTTTCTCGATAGCGAGATACGAGTTTCTGCATATCCTTTATAGGTATTTTTAATAACTTATTGAGTGCTTTTAATTGCGGTGAATCAGCAGTAAATTCTTGGGGATTAACCCAAACTGAATACACTTCCGTGCTAATAGCTAAAGGAACCCCATGCCGATCTGCAATCATACCACGAAACGCAGACGTGCTTACTAAACGCAGCGCACGTTGATCACCTTGCGAACGTAAAAAAGAGGAATTTACAATGGTAAGATCGACTACCCGCCATACTAAACCGCAAATAGCCATAGCAAGCAGCGTAATAACAAGATAAAAACGCCAAGCAATAAAATATGAATCTGGCCTTGATCTCACTCGCGAATAATCACCACAGATTTATGATCAGGAATCACCATATCCAGTTGCTGCTCAGCAATACGCTGTATACGCGCTTGCATCGTCCAAGTTCCTCGCTCTAATAGCAACTGCCCCCACTGTACATGCAAGTGACTCTGATCCATTAAGTTATGTTGCAACGCAGCGTGAAGACTGCGTGTTTCTTGCGTAGTGTAAATGATCCCAAAGCCAGAAGCCAATAGCGCAAACACCAAAGTACACAATATGATTTGCGCCTGGGTCAATAATAAAGAGGCCAAAAAACTCTTGGATAAAACACCTTGGTTTACCAATCGTGCGGCTGCGTTCATGGTAATTTCTCCACTATCCGTAAAATTGCACTTCTTGCTCTTGGATTTTTAGCAATCTCTTGTTCAGAAGGCTTAATCCAAGACCCAATACGTTTTAAGCGTGGGGAGAAGGGTTGCACCTTAATAGGTAAATCAGCCGGAATATAGGCTTCCTGCTCGCCTCGTTCATATTTCTGGATAAACAACTTAACCTTGCGGTCTTCTAAAGAATGAAAGCTGATCACAACTAAGCGCCCGCCTGGCAATAATGCAGCAAATGCTTGTTCCAATACCCTATCTAATTCTGTAAGCTCTTGATTAATAAAAATACGAATAGCTTGAAAACTACGCGTTGCCGCATGTTTACCTGGCTGATGCCTTGGCATAGCCCGTGTAATAATAGTAGCTAATTGATCTGTGGTATGAATTTCCTGTTGCTGCCGTGCCAACACAATTGCCTTAGCAATCCGTCGACTAAATCGCTCTTCACCATAATGCCATAAAACATCTGCGAGTTTTTTTTCATCAACCGTAGCTAACCAAGTCTTAGCATCCAGCCCCTGCGATGTATCCATCCGCATATCCAACCTTCCTTTACGGTTAAAACTAAATCCTCTCTCAGGATTATCTAATTGTGGAGATGATACCCCCAAGTCCAATAAAATACCCTGTACTTGGCCAAATACTTCTGCCTGCTCTAAAGAAGCTTGTAATTCAGCAAAAGAGCGGTGGAAAATGGTAAAACGCTTGTCCATAGAAAAAAGTTGGTGAGCATGCCGAACCGCCTCAGGATCCTTATCAAACGCATAAAGATGTCCCTGAGAGTTTAATTGCTCAAGTATAGCGCTCGCATGCCCACCTCGCCCAAACGTACCATCGACATAAACGCCACTTGCATGAATAGCTAATCCCTGTACTACTGCATCTAATAGCACAGGAAGATGTTGTATATTAGTTTTATCGTTCATACGGCAAGCTACCATTAGCCATACGCTCCTTCATAAAGATAAATTCCTTACATCTTCAGGTAATTCTGCAACATCGGTATCCGCTTCTTTCTCCAGCCACTCCTTACGACGTACATCCCAATGTGCTTCATCCCATAACTCAAGTTTTTTACCCTGCCCCACTAACATCGCATGTTTACTTAAGCTGGCATATTCGCGTAACAATGGTGGCAACAATAAGCGACCTTGGCCATCCATTTCAACCTCTGTAGCATGGCCAATTAGTAATCTTTGAATGCGACGTGCAGCGGAATTAAAACTTGGTAAAATTGCTAGCTTATTTTCGATTTCTTCCCACGCTGCCAAAGGGTAAACTAACAAACAGCGCTCTTCAGTATCAATGGTTAAAACAACAAATCCACGATTCTCTGACAATAAACGATCACGGTAGCGGGTAGGCATCACTATCCTGCCTTTTGCGTCTACATTTACCCCATTCACTCCGCGAAACATTTTTTCTTCTCCCCTTGATGCCACAAGGCTTCAGAAGGTTTTTTCCCAACGCGGCTTCCTTAAAAGCTATTCACCTTGTGGGTAATACAGAATATACCACAATTCTCCACAATAAACCACTTTTTACCACCAAAAACCACAAAATAACACACTTATCTCTATAGAGAGCCGAAAATAGACTACAGAAAAATATTTACTAGATTTTATTTTGAACAAAAATAAATTTTTGGATTTAATTTTTTCATTCCAGCCGAGAGTTGCTGAAGTTTAGGTTATTGCAACTTAATAGGAGAGTCAGCCGATAAGCCGGGTTCTGTCTAATTCAGTTTTTGCTGAATATGAACAGTCATTTGTCTGGGATGCTTGTTGCCAAACACCTCTAGCGATCTACCCGAACTCAGTGCGGGCCACACTACGGAGTTCATATTTGATCTTGCACCAAAGTGGGGTTTGCCATGCCGTTATTGTTACCAATAACGCGGTGCGCTCTTACCGCACCTTTTCACCCTTACCTATCCGAAAATAGGCGGTTTATTTTCTGTGGCACTTTCCATAAGCTCACGCTTCCCAGGTGTTACCTGGCACCTTGCCCTGCGGAGCCCGGACTTTCCTCCCTATTCACAAGTGGAATAGAGCGACTGCTTAGCTGACTCAGACCTAAGAGTAGCATATTTTGTTGGTCATGATAATATTGGACCAGGAGTTGCCATAGCCATGCGCGTCTTATATCTCTGTCATCGGCATCAAGATACACAAATAGGTGGTCTAGCTGAATTTCTGTACTTTCTGCCGTCGGCTCTTAAAGCATGGCAAGTGGAACCTTATATTTATACTCAATCAGTCAACAAAAATGACGCCCAATTATCAGGACCCATACTGCTCGATAACTGCGTACCCAGTTATTCCGGGCCTTTTTTAAAACCCGCATTTTTTCCCTCTAAAAAATCCTTGCAGCCATTATTGCAATTATGCCACCACCAACAGGTTGATCTTATTCATACGCAAGGAACATATCGAGCAGGCTTTATGGCCATGCACATCCATAAACATACACGCATCCCTTATGTGGTAACCAGTCATAGCGATATTTTAACCATTAATTCAGAGCGTATGCGCCGTCGACACATTCAAGGTCGTTGTCACCGCATTCTACAACATGCAGCCCAGGTAACACATCTCACTACTTTTATGGAACATGCTTCAGCTAGCTTATGTAACACCCATCTAAAAAATACCATAATTGGTAATGGCATTGACTTTACTATCTGGAAAAATTATCAAGCTATGCCGGAACAAAACTATATGTTAGCCATCGGTCGTCTTGAACCAGAAAAAGGCTTTCATGTTATTATTGACGCTTATGCCCAATTAACCAAACAAAAGAGCCATATGGCTTTGGTGATTGCTGGCACAGGATCAGTTGAATCTAGTTTGCACGCCCAAGCCACACGTCTAGGCTTAACTGTCATTACTCAATTTAACCATGTCTTCCCCCCCAACTCGGTTATTTTCACTGGCTATGTCAAAAAAACTATGAAAATGCAATTATTCGCAGGCGCACAAATGGTTTTATTCGCCCCACAGCCACACACTTGGGAGGAAGCATTTGGTATTGTCCAGCTGGAAGCCATGGCGGCAGGAAAAGTATTAATCGCTAGTGATATTCCTCAAACTCGCTATTTACAAACAAAGGGATTACAAGCTGCCTTAGTCAAAGCAAATGATATTGATGCATGGACCATGCAAATGCTGCGATTTATCAATGATGCAACACTACGACAATCGTGGGGAGAAAAAAACCGTAACACAGCTGAGCAGTTCGATTGGAGAAACATTGCAAAACAGTATTATGCTGTCTATCAAAAAGCTATAGGGCTACAGCAGTTCTGCTGAAGGGTGTGACCTATACTCTGCAAATTAACCTCCCTTCATCGTCAAGGCTAACTCATATAACACATTTCTGCGTTCACCCGTGATTTTAGCTGCTAATCTTACCGCTTCACTCAAAGATAACTCCGGTAAAAGCACGTGTAACACATGCTCAGTGACAATATTTTTATGTGTTTTCTCGCGCGCTTGGCAACCGGCAACTACCAATACAATTTCACCACGCTGAGCATCTGGATTATTTTCCGTCCACTGCATGAGCTCATGCAGTGATCCAGTAAATATAGTTTCATGAAGCTTGGTTAACTCTCTTGCCATCACTACTCGCCGCTCACCCCCAAAACAGATCGACAGTGAAAGTAAAGTTTCTAAAATACGATGCGGCGCTTCATAAAAAATCATGGTACGCGCTTCACTATGCAACGCTTCCAAGTAAGCTTTCCGCAAGGTTTTTTTTACAGGTAAAAACCCTTCAAATACAAACCGATCAGTGGGTAACCCAGCTACACTTAATGCAGCAATTGCTGCGCAAGAGCCAGGAATAGGAATCACCGCAATACCCTGCTTACGCGCCTCTCTCACCAGATAAAATCCAGGGTCACTAATAAGCGGTGTACCTGCGTCGCTAATTAAAGCAATAGACTTGCCATCATGTAAGAATTGTAATATCTTACTTGTGCGCTCTCGCTCATTAAACTCATGCAATGATATCGTTGCGGTTGTAATAGAAAAATGCTGCAGCAAATAACGGCTATGCCTTGTGTCCTCTGCCGCAATCCAATCTACGGATTTAAGTATATCAATAGCCCGTAAAGTTATATCCTGAAGATTACCTAAAGGAGTTGCCACTATAAATAAAGAGCCTAAAATAGATGTCTTCATACCCTAACTTATAGGGTCTGTTGACATATATGGACCCTATTCCTAGTGAAATTTATATGTATAAATTACCGTATAAGATAACTGTGTTGTTGGTTTTCATATTAACTGGATGTGTAAATACCATCCACCCAATTTCTAATGATACCGCAACGCACAAACCTACCTTGCCTCAAGAAAGCGTTCGCTATTTTTTTGCTAACGATCCGACGTTCTGGCAAAGCAACCCTTCTAGCACTTGGATACAATTACAACACATCCCTGTAGGCGCATTAGAAACCGCCCAAAGCTCCGACGTTGATCCAGAGCGAGCCGCGTGGATGCAATTAGCTATCATCAGTAAACGCTATAGCACGAACACAAAACAATTAACACAAGAACTCATTACTTGGCGCGAGCGTTACCCATCTCATCCAGGTAACACCTTATTCCCAGATGATGCTACTTTAAGCCGTCTATTTGCTACTCCATCCCCTAAACATATTGCTTTGTTACTGCCAATACAAGGAAAACTAGCCCCATCAGGCCAAATGGTCCGTGATGGTTTTTTTAATGGCTATTATCAAGCAACATCAAAAGGAGAAGATCAGGCCATTGATTTTTATGATACAAGCAAAGCGCCAGTACAAACTCTTTATCAAAAAGCCATGACCAAGGGTGCAGATTTCATTGTCGGGCCTCTATCAAAAGAAGAGGTGCAAGCAATAAGTAAAATCAATATCAGTATACCTACACTGGCTTTAAATTATACTGAATCTCCCTTCGGTGGGTTACCCAAGAATTTATATGAGTTTGGATTACTGCCTGAAGATGAAACACTGCAAATGGCTAAAAAAGCTCAGCAATTGGGTCATTCACAAGCAATCATTATTGCTCCTCAAGATAAATGGGGTAGCCGTATGGCCACAGCCTTAAGTAAGCAATGGCAAGCTGAAGGTGGTTATATAAGAGAAACCTGGTATTTTACTGAGCAAACTGACTTTACTACTGCGATTGCTGAATTATTACATATCAATCGAGACACAGATAAAAAGCTCATGAAAAGAGAAAATAATAAAATGCGACTTGCGCAACAACGGCGCCAAGACTTCGACATTATATTTTTACTTGCGCCTCTTTCTTCCGCACGACAAATAGTACCTTTATTACGCTATTACTATGCAGATAATATACCCATCTACGCTACATCAGAAACTTATTCAACACGAAATAGCGCCGCCAACATGGACCTTAATGGCGTTACAATTTGTGGCACGCCGTGGACCTTGCGCGCTTCCCACGCTAACAATGATAAACAAACTTCCTTGTATGCGTTAGGCCGAGACGCCTATTTGCTTAGTCATGAGCTTCCACGTTTACTGTTACTACCTTATTTCCCTATCTATGGAGCAACAGGCATGTTAACCGAAAAAGCACATGAAATTCATCGTCAACTTCCCTGCGCCACAATTCAAAATGGACAAACTGCACTCTAAGAGTATTGGGCAAAAAGCTGAAGAGATTGCTTGTCGATTTTTATTACAGCAGGGGTTACAATTACTCAAAAAAAACTATACCTCTCGTTATGGGGAGATTGATTTAATCTTGCAAGATCGTCATGATGTTATTTTTGTTGAGGTCAGAAACCGCAATCGTATTGATTATGGCAATGCCTTAGAGAGTGTAACAAAAAATAAACAGAAAAAAATCATTAGAACTGCATTCTGTTTTTTACAAAAAAACAATCTGCTGAATAAAATAAATTGTCGCTTTGATATTATTGCCATAAAAAATGGTAAGTTAGAATGGATTAAAAACGCTTTTTCATTAGAGTATTGCTAAACAATGAACCCTATTCTAGAACGCATTCAATACAACTTTAGTGAAAGCATTCAAACTAAAATTAATACAATTGACCATATTGCAAATGCCATTACCCAAGCTGGTGAGAAAATCGTTCAATCACTGCTCGAGGGATGCAAAATCATGAGTTGCGGCAATGGAGGATCCGCCTGCCTAGCATTACACTTTTCCTCTAGCATGTTAAATCAATTCAAACAAGAACGTCCTAGCCTACCTGCTATAGCCTTAACTTCAGATATATCCACACTCACAGCCATTGCCAATAACCATCATTATCATGACGTCTTTGCTAAACAAGTACGCGCCTTAGGTCAAGCAGGTGATTTATTACTCGCCATTTCTACCAGCGGCAACTCGGGTAATGTTGTACATGCTATTAAAGCTGCGCAAGACAAACAAATAAACACTATTGCATTAACCGGGCATGATGGTGGTAAAATAGCCAGCCTTATGCAAGAAAAAGATATCGAAATACGTGTTCAAGCTTATGATGCTGCGCGTATTCAGGAAACACACTTACTGATTATGCACTGCTTATGCGACATCGTTGATTATCGATTGTTTGGTCACGGAGAAATAGGAACATGAAGAAACTATATATAATTATTGCGCTTACATTGGTTTTGCAAGGTTGTTTTTTTGTAGTAGGTGCGGCAGCAGGCGCGGCAGCAGTGGCCATGGTTTATGATCATCGTAAAGTGGATAACGTCTTAGATGACCAACGCCTTGCTAATGAGGTTAACAATAAAATCCAAGGTACCCAAGAGCTTCGCAATAATTGTCATATTGATGTAACATGCTTTAATCATATTATATTACTTACAGGCGAAGCACCCAATCCCGGATGGCGTGAACAAGCAGAAAATTTGGCACGCTCTGTTCCAGGGGTTTCTCGTGTCTATAACCAAATCTCTATTGAAGGCCCTACCTCTTCACTCACACGCACCAGCGATTCGTGGATTACCACAAAAGTCAAAACAGAAATGTTGGCCACCAAGGGCTTACAATCAGGAACAATTAAAGTTATCACTCAAAATGGTGTCGTGTATCTTATGGGTATAGTCAGTCATGAGCAAGCTGATGCTGCAGCAGAAATAGCAAGGCAAGTGGCTGGGGTTCGCAAAGTAGTGAAAATCTTTCAATATACAGATGCAATAGACCTCTTTCCAAACCTTGAGCAAAGAGACAAGGTCGAAGAAAAAATGAGTGAGAAACCGGAGTTTACATAGAAGTAAATGAGGATTTCGAGTGATTTTTTTCAAAGAGATTGGCCTTTGATCGAGGTTTGGAAAGAGATCTAATGTAACTTGAACCTAGAAACGGCAGTTGGGCGCGAGTTTTAATAGTCACCTGATTGGTGATCTGAATAAAGGATGAGGATAATGCATGGAAGCATAGGCTTTACTTTAATCGAACTACTTATTGTAATTGCAATTATTGGGATTTTAGCTGCTGTAGCTATTCCAACCTATATCAACCTGGCTCCTACTGCACAATCAGCCGCTACCAGTGCCATAGCAGGAGCTCTATCAGCTACCAATGCAACTAATTATGGATCAAGAAAATTAAGTACCTCATTTGGCGTAGCTGTAAATAACTGCAGCGACATCGCTAGTAGCTTACAAGCAGGGTTACCTACTGGTTACACGATTACGGCAGCAACGGTAGGTGTTGATACTAATGTTAGCTGCACGTTAATCGGCCCTAATTCCGCTACAGCTACTTTTACTGCCACTGGAATTAATTAGGGATTGCCTTACTGTGTAACCAATTGCCCCAACACTGCCGCAATTGCATCAAAAGTAATGGGCTTAGGAACAATACTATCCATGCCTACTGCGTAAGCTTGCTCTTTGTCGTGCTCAAGAATATGTGCTGTCATAGCAATAATAGGAATATCTTTCCAAGCCACTTGCTGCCGAATCACTCTAGCAATATCAAAACCACTCATATCAGGCAACCCAATGTCCATAAAAATAACATCATAGCTAGAAAATTGCTGTAGCTGAGCAATAGCCTCACTTCCACTACTCACCATATCCACTTGACAACCAAAATCCTCTAACATAATACGCGCAATTTTCTGATTGATTAGATTATCTTCTACTACTAATACTTTAATGCCATATACTTCTTCCACACCATCAGTTCCGGCTTCTGGTATATATGAATAATCGCCGGCACGCGGCCTTTTTTCCTGTGCTGATTTCTGTAACTTCAATGGCAAGGTAAATACAAATTCCGATCCTCTACCTAATTTACTTTTTACCTTGATAAGCCCACCCATTTTTTCAACTAATTCCTTGGTAATAGCCAAACCCAACCCCATTCCTTGATGCTTACGATGATAAGCAGAATCCACTTGATTGAATTTCCCAAAAATAAATCCCAGCTTATCTTCGCATATCCCAATTCCGGTATCACTTACAGTAATAGAAAATAAAGCTTTTTGTTTTGTTTTCTTGACACATTCCACACGCACCCTAATCTTCCCTGCATCTGTAAACTTAATTGCATTACTTAATAGATTTACCATAACTTGCCGTATGCGATTCGCATCACCCAATACTGCCAATGGCAATACTTCAGGATAATCCAATTGTAAATCCAACTCTTTCTCTTTTGCTTGATGGTAGACACTCTGCGTAATTTGCAATAATAATAAACGTAAATCAAAAGGCTCAGAAATAAATGCTAACTTTCCCGCATCCAATTTAGCAAAATCCAAAACGTCATCTACCAATGACAATAAGCTTAGTCCTGCTTGTCGGATAATTTCCACATGTCCCTCTAACCCTGATGGAACACCTTTCCGTTTTAAGATTTGCGCCATCCCTAAAATAGCATTAAGTGGCGTACGTAGTTCATGCCCCATCATCGCCAAAAAATCTGCTTTGGCTTGATTTGCCACTTCTATGCGCTGTTTTGCTTCCTGTAACTCTTGCTCACGCATCACGTCTTTGGAAATGTCTTCAGCAATACCCGCAAAACCCATAAATTGTTCTTGTTGGTCATAAATAGGAAAGCTTGTATCCTTAATCCATACAACACGCCCATCTGGATGATCAATGCGATAGCGATTTTCATATTGTGCCCTTGCCCCTTGCTCTTTGTGAACATCCACCCTCACCTCATCCGTGTGTAAATCACGATCTTCTGGAACCAAACAATTAATCCACCCTGCTGGATCTTGGTATAATTCCTCACAACTTCTACCAAAGATTTTTTCGTAAGCAGGGCTGACATAAATCTGTTTTTTTCGATAAGGATCATGTACCCAAAATACCGCATGAATTTTCTCTGCAAATAACTTAAAAAATCGACTTGCGGCTTCTAATTCCGCTACCCTGCCTTTTTCGTAAGTGATATCTTTTGCCATTCCTGCATAACCAAGAAACCTCTGATTATCATCAAACAAGATAAACCCAATTTCATGAATATAGCGAATCTCATTATCAGGACGGATAATACGGTATTCTAACTGAAAGTTATTTTTGAAGCGGGGTGTTTGTTTAATACACTCAATCTCTTGAACAATACGCTCACGATCTTCTGGTATAACACTAGCCAGCCATAATGATGAATCCTTATATAGCCTTTCGCCCGGTATGCCCCAAATTTTTTCATAAGCCGGACTAATGTAAAGTTGGGTAATATAATCCGCATCACGAACCCAAAATACATCCTGACTTTTTTCTGCAAGTCTGTGAAAATATTTACCTAAATGAGAAATATACAAGTCAGTTAATGGTTGCATGATATTGAGACCCTCAAAAGCTAACGGGGATTTCCGCTAGCGCATTGTCAACAACCTCTAATTTTATGGTAACATTCATACTTCTTGCGAACTATACCAAATAGGGATGATTTTTAGGTATATATAATCATTCGAGAATACTATGTTTCGCCAGCCAACCGCTTTACAAGAATTATATAAGAAGCTGAGCTATTGGCAGCAACAGCTCACCAATCTCCCCACCCTGCGATTAATCCCTGACTACAGCTCACTCCAGCAATTCACGCTCCCTAGTAGAAAAACATTACCTATCGCAATAAATACAAGCTTGGCTACTGCCATCACTGCCATGGCACAAACTTACCAAGTAACACCTCATACCATTCTACTCACTGCATTATTTGCAACTCTTTATCGCCATAGCTGGCAAACAGATATGTGCATTACGACAAAACAAGACCATGATTGGTTACCAATGCGCACTACGTTCACAGGAAGCATGACCTTTGAAGAATTGCTATCTCAAGTCAAAAATACCGTCGCGCTAGCAATAGCCAATCAATTACCAACAGATACATTAATACAAAACCAAATCCACTTACCTAATGTAGTTACTCTGTCACAAACTCCAACTAACTACACAGCCGATTATTTTGATATACAGCTTAATGCAGATTATCAAGGTACGATTCAATATAATGCAACTTTATTTAATGAACCTACCATGCGGTGCTTAATCGGCCATTTACAAATGATATTACAGGCAGCAACAAATAATCCGCAGTGCCGACTTCTCGATATCCCCATCTTACTCGATGAAGAAAAATATTTACTAGCAGCAGCAAATAGCACGCAAAGGGATCCCATTATCCAACAACCCATCCACCAGTATTTTTCTAAGATTGCTCGGCAAAATCCTGGCAATATAGCTATTGTTTTTCATGAAGTCACAGGAAAAACCCAACAAATCACTTATCATGAACTTGACCAAGTCTCATCCCAGCTAGCTACCCTATTAAATAATATGGGTATAGGACCTGACCAACCTGTTGGCATTGCTATTACGCGCTCCATTCATCTAGTCATAGCTATTCTTGCCATATTAAAAGCAGGTGGCGTCGTCGTCCCCATGGAAACAAAAACTAGCCAACCTCTAACCCATAAACTCGATGATACGGGGTTAAATATAGTATTAGTAGACAAATACACCCGAGAATTATTTACACCCTACGAGCCCCATTTCCTTGCTCTAGATATTACCAGTAAAGAAAACATAACCAAGTTAATGCGGGAACTCGGACCACCATTACCAACGCGACCTTTATCTCTCGACCATCTCGCCTATATCATGTATACCTCCGGCACAACGGGAACACCCAAAGGAGTCATGATCCCGCATCGTGGTCTAGCTAATCTAACCGATGCATTACTAGACAGGCATTTACCGAAAAACAGCAAGGTATTATGTACGGCTCCACCGACATTTGACTGCTTTTTCTTTGAAATGTTAGAAGCACTCACTGCAGTCCAAGGTGAAATGCATATGATCTATGAAGAAGGTAGACTATTACCCCAAGTAATACAACGCGTTATTCAAGAACAAGGAATTCAAATTATTACTGTACTCCCCAAAGTGCTTGATTATCTTATTCCTGAGGAATTACCCAGTCTTGTCGATGTTATCTCTATGGGAGAGTCCCCCTCCGAGCAAACCTTACAACGCTGGATGGCTTGTGGTAAAAGAATAATAATACGCAATGAATATGGGCCAACAGAAGCCACTATCTGCGCGACTGAACACCCCTGTACCCCAGGAGAACCTAGTGCTTGCATTGGGCATCCTATTCGTAATACACAAATATTTATTCTGGACCCTGAAGAAGGGCATAGTGAATGCCCCCCAGGTGTTCGCGGTGAAATGTATATTGCTGGCCCATTAGCACGTGGTTATGTAGGAGATCAAGAAAACACCCGGGCTAACTTTTTATTGAGAATGTTTTCAAGAAAAGACCGTTTATTTTCTACCGCTAATAACATAGCTACTCCTACAACTCCACCCACTGCACTCTCACCCCCTTCTACCGGCAAAACAGTTAGAAGTAAACGCAATCTAACAAATACTGTGACTCAACCTCTTAAAAAAATAAAAGCATCTCCAGATAGCCCTACCGAAACAAAATTACGCTTATATAAAACCAAAGATATGGCTTATCGCTCAACCAATGGTGAGATTGTCTTCTTAGGACGCGAGGATAGGCAAATTAAAATCCATGGTGTCCGTACTGAATTAGATGGGATAGAAACACTACTACGTCAATACCCCGATATACATGATGCAATAGTCCTATACAGACATAACGCATTGATCGCTTATATTATCCCTAAAGAATCAGGGAAAACATTACTTTGTAGTGAATTAAACCGCTTTCTCGAAACCCGCTTACCTGCTGCTATAAAATTACAAGCTGCAGCAATGCTAACTCACTTTCCGCTAACAAGTAATGGCAAACTTGATACAGCCGCACTACCTGCACCTAACCAAGAAAATAGCACCGACACTACCCCCCCACACAATGACTTACAATGGCTATTACTCCAACTATGGAGAGAAGTATTATCTATTCCCACAGAAATCAATATTGGAATTACACAACAGTTTAGTGAACTCGGAGGAGATTCGCTATCATTAGCACAAGTAGCATCTAAAATTATTATGAATAAGGAATTAGCCCAACAAATAGATATGCCCTCTGTCACCAGCCATATGATAAATATTTTATCAATGGATATGACCATAGAATCACTCGCGAATAAACTGCACCCATCTCAGCCAATCAGCACATATAGACCATAAAACACTAAGGTCTGTTGACATGTATGAACTCCGAACAAGAAAAATGAATAGAACTTTCACCTCCTCTTACAGCCAGTCAGCCTTGAATCTATAAAAATGTAAGTTATAATAATAAATTTGAACATAATTTGATTTCTTATAGAACAAACATGATAAAAAAATCTCATAAGTAATTATTATAAAAAATACTCAAAGAGGAGTCGCGTTATGTCTGTTTTTGTTAGAGTTTCTGGTCACGACCCAAGGATACCCGGAAATACACCCACTACCACACTAACATCGCCACCCATTTTTCTTATACCAGGCATCACCGGCAATCCGTTTGAACTTAAATCACTTGCTGATGCACTACAAAAGCAACAACCCGAACGTCCCATTTATATTTTTCAAGATCCTCGGCATAACGATCCCACCGCAACATGGAACTTTGATCAACTTTGTACAGCAATCAAGCAAGAAATGTATGAGCTTGCCCCTGAAGGCCCCTATTGCATCGTTGGTTATTCACTGGGAGCAACCCTAGCAATTCAAGTTGCACAACAAATAGAACAAGAACAATACCACGTTGCTGCATATTTAATTGATCAACCTGCTCCAGCTCTCTCCCAAGCCTATCTATGCCCTAATAATCCTTTAGCCACGGCTGATCTCTTAGCAATGATCAACTACGTTTTATATCTATGTGGTCATGAACAGATCAACATCCCTAACCCAGAACTAGCACAGATTAGTCAGCAACCCATTTTACAACAATTCTTATTACTAACTCAGCAGCTTTATCAAAACGACAGTGATTTAGCACACAATTCTATTGCTCCTATATATTTGAAAATAATATATGAAAACATTGCCAGCTTATGCACTAGCACAATCGCTCCGGCCAGTGACTTAGGTAGCAAGCTAGAATCTTTAGCTATTGCCACCACATCCGCAACAGATACCAAATATAACGGCCGATTGCTAATGAGTTGGGAGCCCTATGCAAAACCTGGACACTTGATTGCCTATACTTACCCACAACAAACCCATTCTTCCATCATTGAACAAGCCCATGCCAGTGAGCTAGCTAATTCTATTCATCACTACTTTACAACATCTCTTCAGGAGAACCGGGATGAAAAGGTAAATGATGATGCACTACTGCAGAAAATGCGCGATTTGCTCCTTTCCATTCCTCCGCAGAAAGCACAATGGGTATTACAGAGAGCGCGAAACTGGTTCAACTTTATCCCTTTTAGTGCATTAGATGATGGCAGCAGTCATATGCAAACCGATACTATAGAGCCCATCTCCGTTACATCTACAACCCCACCAGTTCCCGGCCAAGCATTAAGTTTAGCACCGCATACAGTCATGTACCCTAATACAAGACGACAAGAACAAGAGCGCTTACTAAAATTTTTCCCTAGTAAAAGAAAAGAACTATGACTCGCACCCATTAATAAACAACCGACAATGGACGTCCCTTATGTCAACCTACTTACTGGCTATTGATCAAGGCACAACAAATAGTCGCGCTATTTTATTCACATCTACAAACCAGCTAGTAAGCCAACATGAAATACCTTTAGGGCAATCTTTTCCCCAGCCAGGTTGGGTAGAGCAAAATCCAGAAGAAATGCTAAGTAACACTATAGCTTGCTGTCGGGAAGTCCTCAAAAAATCTCGTATTCACGCATCACAAATAGCCGCCATTGGTATCTCTAATCAACGTGAAACAACCATTGTTTGGAACAAAATCACGGGCAAGCCTATTTATCCAGCCATTGTTTGGCAAGATCGGCGCACTAGTGATCTATGCAAACAACTCTCGTCACATCCTATTTGTTCTAAGTTACAACAAAAAACTGGGCTATTACTGGATCCATACTTTTCAGCCACTAAACTCGTATGGGTTCTAGAAAACGTGGCTTATGCTCGTGAGCAAGCAGAAAAAAGTGAGTTGTTATTTGGTACAGTGGATACCTACCTACTGTGGCACTTAACAAAACAAAAATCTCACTTTACTGACATTACCAATGCATCACGAACATTATTTTTTAATATCCATACTCAGGATTGGGATCAAGACATACTACAAGCCTTGCAGATTCCCGCCTGTTTGTTGCCATGCGTTTTAGATAATACTGCACATTTTGGTAATCTCGATGAAACTATTTTAGGACAGAGCATACCTATTACTGGCATGGCTGGCGATCAACAAGCTGCTACTGTAGGTCAAGCCTGTTTTCATGCTGGCATGGTCAAAGCCACTTATGGCACTGGTGGTTTCATGCTACTTAATACAGGGGCACATGCTGTTTTATCTAACAATAAATTACTCTCTACCATAGCATACCGAATTCATGGACAAGTAACATACGGCTTAGAGGGAAGTATTTTTTGTGCAGGAACCACTATTAAATGGTTACGTGATACATTAAAAATCATTAATACTGCCGCAGAAACAGAAACCATAGCGCAATGCACTCCTGATACAAATGGCATCTATCTTATTCCTGCATTTACTGGCTTAGGTGCCCCCTACTGGGATCCAGACGCACGTGGGGCATTACTCGGATTAACACGCAACAGCCAGCGAGAACATATTGTTCGCGCTGCCCTGGAAAGCGTTGCCTATCAAAGCCGTGATTTATTACAAGCCATTAGCTTAGATAGTAATTTACCCATAGAAACAGTACGTGTAGATGGTGGCATGGCCAACAATAATTGGTTACTGCAATTCTTAGCTGATATATTGCAATTACGTATTCAACGCCCTGCATGCATAGAAACCAGTGCCCTCGGTGCCGCCTACCTTGCCGGCTTACATGTTGGCATCTATGCTTCGCTAGAAGAAATATCACAGCTTTGGCTAAGCAACAAAGAATGTATACCACACCTACCTGCTACCCAAGCTGATCTGTTATATCAACAATGGCAGCATGCAGTAAAACGGGTGCTTAGTTAACACACCAGCACTGGAAATCTAATGAAACCGCATAAAAGTTTACTTACTCAATCACTTTTAAGTGTGGTCTTTGTCGCACTGGCTGAGCCATATCATCTGAAGTGGGAAGCAAAGAAGGCAGAATATCATCCCCACGCATCGCAATAGGAAAATCAATACTGTCCTGATCTAAATCAAAGAAAATTCCCTGCCCATTATCTTCATCCGCATAAAGCGCTATCACTGCCTGGACTGGAATAGAAAGAAAATAAATAACCCCAGAAAAAGAGGCTTTAAACTGCACTAGCTCTTGACTAATTTTTAAATCACGAACGGCAACAGGCGAGACATTTAGGACAATCTCCCCTTGCTCAATAAATTCTTGTGGGACCTGGCAATGATGAGATTCTGCATTAGCCATTAATACTGGTGTCCATCCATTATCGACAATCCATTCATAAAAAGCCCGCATTAAATAAGGTTTATTAGAAAGCATGCTCTTCCCCTTGTTAAGTTTTATCTCTATGCAATTTCCGCTGCCTTACCTACTTTTCGTAGCTCTTGCTCTGCTTCAGTAAGACTCGCCTGAAATGAATCCCTTTGAAATAACCGTTCCGCATACTTATTAATAGACTTAGCTTCTGCTGTTGGCAACGTCACTCCCCAGATTGGTAATCGCCAAAGAATTGGAGCAATACAGCAATCTACCAAACTAAATTCTTCATTCAAAAAATAATAAGAAGAATTAAAAATAGGAGCAAGCTGCGTTAAATAACTAACTAACTCCTTGCCCGCCTGTTTCATTTCATTAGGTTTTCCTGCTTCTAACTTGCGGATCAATGGGCTCCACTCGCGATCAATGCGATAAATAATCAGCCTTGCTTTGGCGCGAGCTACTGGATAAACAGGCATAAGCGGTGGGTGCGGGAAGCGTTCATCCAAGTATTCTGCAATAATATTTGCATCATACAAAACTAATTCACGATCAACTAACGTTGGCACTGTACCGTAAGGATTTAACTCAAATAAATCTTCTGGCTTATTGCGTGCCTCCACATAAGTCACTTCGTAACTTACACCTTTTTCTGCTAATGCAATACGTACTCGGTGACTAAGAATATCTAACGCTCCTGAGTACAATGTCATTACTGATCGCTTATTCGCAGTAACCGCCATCTAAATACCCCTCGCATAAATACATAAGCTTTATATAGGGACCTGAACATATTACCACGCAATCCCAAAATTAGTCTGCAAACTGGGGGACTAGGATTCGAACCTAGGTTAACGGAGTCAGAGTCCGCAGTCCTACCACTAGACGATCCCCCAACTATATCACGACGTTAAAAATAATACTAAATACTAAATAATATAAATAATAACTAACGCTTGGAGTATTGCGTACCTTTACGTGCTTTATGCCGACCTACTTTTTTACGCTCAACTTCTCTAGGATCTCGCGTTAGGCAACCTGCTTTGCGCAAAACCTTTTTCATCACTAATTCTTCATCTGCTAACCCACTGGTTTTTCTCTCATAATCTACTAAAGCACGTGCAATACCATGCAGTATTGCTCCAGCTTGGCCAGTAATGCCACCTCCAGACACGCTTACCATAACATCAAACTTATCTAATACTTGAGCAACCTCGAGAGCATGACACACCATCATTCGTCCCGTTTTACGGCCAAAATACTCATCCAAATTACGTTTGTTAATAACAATATTTCCCTTCCCTGGCTTTAAAAAAACGCGAGCTGTAGAAGTTTTACGTCTACCCGTACCATAATAGCAAACTTGTTCTGGCATACTCGTTATTTCCTGTCTTCAAAAGAAAGTGGTTGTGGTTGTTGTGCAGCATGCGGATGCTCAGCCCCCGCATATACTTTTAGTTTTTTAAATACAGCACGCCCAAGAGGATTTTTAGGTAACATACCTTTAACCGCTTTTTCAATCACTCGCTCTGGGTATGTTGCTAATAGTTTTTCGAAGTTAATTTCTTTGATCCCACCTGGATATCCAGTATGGCTATAATAGACTTTATCCTTGGCCTTATTACCCGTCACACGCACTTGAGATGCATTAATAACAATAATAAAATCACCTGTATCAGCATTAGGAGTATATTCAGCTTTATGCTTACCACGCAGGCGTTTTGCAATTTGACTCGCTAGCCTACCTAAAACCTGGGAAGCAGCGTCCACAACATACCAGCGATGCTCTAATGTTTCTTTTGTCGCAAAAGACGTTCTCATTTTACAGTACTACTCCATGGGATAAAAAAACAAACTAAAAGATGACAAAAAGTGCAGCGATTGTATAGGAATACGGAAAAACTGACAAGAGTTATTCATGCTATTTTTTAGTTAACCGCCTATATAACAGGGGGTTTGCTGAATAAAGGACAGGAGTTTTCTAGTAGCTTGTCATCTTTTATTCAGCGAAACTCCTGTCCTTTATTCAGCAAACCCCCGTATAATCTCAAGAAACCAAAAATTTTACTCGCAAAATTATAAGGATATGTTATTTTAATAAGGTTAATTAACTGTGAGGAAATGCTTATGGCTGTTAAAAAATCTTCGGTAAAAATGAAAAGGAAATCAGGTAATGGTAAAGTAGCTAAAGCAGCTGCTCCCAAAAAAATGCCGGCAATTAAAGAACCTTTAACAAAAGGCGGCATGATTAAAACAATAACGGACTTAACCGCTCTCCCCAAAAAGGATGTGGTATCAGTCATAGATAGTTTTACTCAAGTGGTAGAACATCACGTTAAATCTAAAGGACCAGGCACGTTTACACTACCAGGCATCTTAAAGATTAATGTAGTGAAAAAAGCAGCCCGTCCTGCACGTCAAGGGATTAACCCGTTTACTGGCGAGCCCATCATGATCAAAGCTAAGCCAGCCCATAAGGTTGTTAAGATTAAGGCACTGAAAAGATTAAAAGAAATGGTAGATTAACCCTATCTATCTATACGCCCTCTGGTTAAATTAATTTGCACCAGAGGGTGTTATGTTTCCGACAGTTAATAATATCGCTTAATTACTGCGCAAACCGAAGAAGGATTTTCGGTTTAAGCAATGCTTCTTTGAGGATCTTGCTTGGAAAACTCTTCCTGAACTATATCTGCTACTTGTTTAGCCAACCTCTGTATCTGCACTTCGTTCTCTCCTTCTACCATGATACGTATTAATGGCTCTGTCCCTGAACGACGCAATAAAACACGACCGCAACTTCCTAGCTGATATTCTACATCTTGCACAGCCTTAGAAACTCGGGAGTTGCTACTTATATCCCCCTCAAAGTCTACTTTTACATTAAGCAATACTTGCGGATATTTAACCAATTCTGCGTATAGAGTAGCTAATGGCTGTTGTTGATAATATATGGCTGACAATACTTGTAATGCGGCAATAATACCATCACCCGTAGTAAGCATTTCTGAACAGATAATATGACCAGAAGGTTCGCCTCCCAAATACCACCGCCGTTTAGTTAACTCATTAATGATATTTCTATCTCCTACTGGAACACGTATAAAGTCTATGTCTAAACCATGCATAGCTTGCTCAAAACCCATATTAGACATGACAGTCCCTACAACACCCCCTTGTAATTGTCCTATGGATTTTTGGTGTCTGGCGATAACATAGAGCAATTCATCGCCACTGACTAATCTCCCCAAATGATCGACCATAATCACTCGATCACCATCCCCATCTAAAGCAATACCTAGATCCGCCTTTTCCCTCAACACCCACTGTTGCAACAATTCAGGATGTGTTGCTCCGCAATTAAGATTGATATTTAACCCATTTGGCTCAACGCCTATCTCAATGATTTCAGCACCCAACTCTCTAAATACATCAGGAGCAACATGATATGCCGCGCCATTAGCACAATCGACTACGATTTTCATTCCATTAAAAGTCACATCGTGCGGTACCGAACTTTTACAAAATTCCACGTATCTTCCCGGTGCGTCAACAATGCGTATTGCCTTACCTAATTCCGCAGAATCAACCGTAGTCATAGGGCGCTCTAACTGTTCCTCAATCGCCATCTCTAACTCATCAGGTAACTTCATTCCTCGAGAAGAGAAAAACTTCACGCCATTGTCATAGTAGGGATTATGAGAAGCACTAATCACAATACCTGCGTGCGCACGTAAAGTACGAGTTAAATAAGCAATAGCCGGAGTTGGCATAGGGCCAAGCAAATGAATGTCTATTCCCGATGCGGATAACCCTGACTGCAGCACAGATTCAAACATATAACCTGAAATCCGCGTGTCTTTGCCTATAAGCACTTTGCCGTGACCCTGACGAGCTAACACTTTTCCTGCAGCCCACCCTAGCTTCAGTATAAACTCCGGTGTAATTGGCCATGCACCAACACGCCCACGAATTCCATCCGTGCCAAAATAACGTCTTCTTGGGGAGCTACTCATGATTTACTTCCTATCATTTAACACGCTGCCTTACTCTATTGGTGGTTGTCTGACTGCAAATTATCTGGCTGTAAAGCCTGGTTTTGTAAAGGCGGAGGAGTTCCTATAGGTGAAGTAATAATCTCTCCTGTACTTTGGTTTTTTTCAGAAGAATTTTTGTTAACTTTCTCTTTGTTATTTGACCAACCTGGAGGATCTTGTACAGGATTCCCTGACATGATATCGCGAATTTGCTCAATAGCTAGTGTTTCATATTTTACTAAAGCTTGTGCCATTGCATGCAATTTATCGAGATTTTCCTTTAATAACCGCTCTGCTCGCTTGTAATTTCTTTCGACAATGCCGCGCACTTCATTATCAATTAATCCCGAGGTGGTTTCTGATATCTCTTTATGTCGTGCTACTGAATGACCTAAGAAAACCTCTTCTTCATTTTCACCAAAAGTTAAAGGCCCCAATTTTTCTGATAATCCCCATTTCGTAACCATATTGCGCGCTAGTTCCGTGGCTTTTTGAATATCATTAGACGCACCAGTCGTTACCTTCCTCTCACCAAAAATCAGCTCTTCAGCAATTCTACCACCAAATAAGCTAGCAATTTTACTCTCGAGATATTCACGGGTATGGCTATAACGATCACTTTCAGGTAGGAATACAGTAACCCCTAGCGCCCGTCCACGCGGAATAATAGTTACTTTATGCACAGGATCATGCTCAGGAACAAGTAACCCCACTATAGCGTGACCTGCTTCATGATAAGCCGTAAGCTTCTTTTCATCCTCACTCATTACCATGGACCTACGCTCGGTTCCCATAATAAGTTTATCTTTAGCTCGCTCAAACTCATCCATACCAACTAACTTTTTGTTGGCACGCGCAGCAAATAAAGCTGCTTCGTTAACAATATTCGCCAAGTCAGCGCCAGAAAACCCTGGTGTTCCACGCGCAATAACCGATAGATTAACATCATCAGCCACTGGTACTCGTCGTGCATGTACCTTTAAAATTTGCTCTCTTCCACGTACATCAGGCAACCCAACGATAACTTGTCGATCAAATCGGCCAGGGCGTAATAGAGCCGGGTCTAAAACATCAGGACGATTCGTTGCCGCAATCACAATCACACCTTCATTACCCTGAAACCCATCCATTTCTACCAGTAACTGATTTAATGTTTGTTCACGCTCGTCATGGCCTCCCCCTAATCCAGCACCACGATGGCGACCTACAGCATCAATTTCATCAATAAAAATAATACAAGGCGCTTGTTTTTTTGCTTGCTCAAACATATCGCGAACACGAGAGGCACCGACACCGACAAACATTTCCACAAAGTCCGAACCTGAAATAGTAAAAAAGGGAACCTTCGCTTCGCCTGCCACTGCTTTAGCCAATAAAGTTTTACCTGTACCAGGAGGCCCCATCAACAATACACCGCGAGGAATTTTCCCACCTAATCGTTGAAACTTACCTGGATCACAAAGAAAATCAACCAGCTCTTTGACTTCTTCTTTTGCTTCTTCAACACCCGCTACATCAGCAAAAGTGACTTTTACTTGATCTTCGCCGAGCAAGCGAGCACGACTACGACCGAAGGAAAATGCACCTCCGCGACCACCCCCTGTTTGTTGACGAATAATATATATCCAAAATGCGATGAGTATTAACCAAGGTAATAGATTTAATAAGTGCACCAACAATCCTGGTTGCTCAGGAGGTTTTCCAGTCACTGCAACTCTCTTTTCCAATAATTCTTTTAATAAACTATTATCCTGTTGTAGAGGAAGGTAGGTAGCAAACGCTTTATTATCTTGCAAAAGCCCGGTTACATTTTGCTCAGAGATAGTAACAGAGCGTACATTTCCCTGTTGTACTTCATTCACAAAATTAGAATAACTAATCTTCTCTTCTGTTCCATGACGAGAAAAGTTATTAAAGACAGAAATAAGGATAATCGCAATGACTGTCCATAAAAGAATCGTCTTGATTGCATCATTCACGTCAGCAGGCCCCTGATTAACTAAATAATTCAGCTCTTTAAAACTCACTATCCCTATACTAGGTATAGTAACTCATTTAATAAATATAGACTAGAAAATGTCATCCTGAGCGTCAGTGAAGGATCAATACTCTTATTAAAGCTCAGCGTAAGGACACTGATCCCTCGCTGACGCTCAGGATGACACCGAATACCATGATGACAACTTCATCTAATTCGGCGATTTCTTGCTAATATATAGGCTTCACTAGAGCGGCTACGTGAAGCTTTCGGTTTTCGTATAACGACCCTCTGAAAATACCGCTTAATTTCAGTTAAGAAGGCTTCAAAACCCTCACCATAAAAAACCTTTACTAAGAGTCCGCCCTCTGGTTGCAAGATCCGTACAGCAAAATCTAGAGCAAGCTCCGCAAGTCCTAAAGAACGCGGAATATCAATATCATTAATACCGCTCAGATTAGGCGCCATATCAGAGATGATCCAATCGACTTTGGCACCGCCTAAACTATCCATTAGCATGGATAAAATAGCAGAATCCTGAAAATCTCCTTGAATAACCTCTACGCCCTCTACCGCTTCTATCGGCAACACATCCAACGCAACAACACGCCCTCCGGGATAGACTAATTGCGCAACAACCTGAGACCAACCACCAGGTGCAGCACCTAAATCAACTACCGTCATTCCCGGCTTGAACAAGCTATCTTTTTTCTGCAATTCCAATAACTTATAAGCAGCTCTAGAACGATAACCTGCTTGTTTAGCCTGTTTGACATAGGTATCAGAAAAGTGCTCATTAAGCCAGCGCCGACTACTACCTTTATTGGCCATATTAAATATAGGCTACCTCAGTAATTTCATACTCGATCATTCCATCTGCAGTAGTAATTGCTACCTTATCGCCTTCATATTTACCCACTAATGCGCGTGCCAATGGCGAAATAATAGAAATCTTATTACAAGCAATATCAGATTCATCCTCACCAACAATTTGATACATTACTGTTTGCCTGGTCTTACCGTGTATCAAAGTTACCGTAGCACCAAAAACAACCCTGCCCATATTCTCTAGTAAAGTTACATCAATAACGTGGGCCCCCGCTAGTTTGGATTCTATCTCCATAATGCGGCCCTCAATAAAACTTTGCTGTTCACGTGCCGCATGGTACTCCGCGTTTTCTTTCAAATCACCATGTGCTCTTGCTTCTGCAATAGCATTAATTATTTTGGGTCGATCTACTTGCTTTAAACGTTGCAATTCATCACGCAACTTCTCTATTCCGGAAACGGTCATAGGTACTTTTGTCACCATAACTCCACCTCTAATGCTTCATATCTTCAAAAAATCGCTTCACCTTATCAAACCAAGAGCGTGATTGAGGATTATGATCTGTTTTGTCTGTCAATACTGTTTTTTCAAACTCGTGCAACATCTCTTTTTGCTTAGCTGAAAGATTAATAGGGGTTTCCACCGCCACCTTACATAACAAATCTCCAGCGCCCCCACCTCTAACAGAAGGGGTACCTAAGCCTTTTAACCGAAATACTTTGCCTGATTGTGTTTCAGGCGGTATTTTTAGTTTAACCCGTCCAGTAAGAGTCGGCACTTCTAGCTCCCCACCCAACGCTGCTGTAACAAAACTAATAGGCACCTCACAATGCAAATTATTGCCATGCCGCTCAAAAAGCGCATGCGGCCTCACATGCATTTGAATATACAAGTCACCTGGAGCAGCTCCACCTTCCCCTGCTTCCCCTTCACCAGCCAAGCGTATACGATCGCCGGTATCTACCCCTTTGGGAATTTTAACTGATAATTTTCTATTTTGTTTTTGTCGACTTCGGCCATGACAAGTAGGACAAGGGTCAGTAATAACCCGACCTCTGCCTCGACACTTAGGACAAGTTTGCTGCACAGAGAAAAAACCTTGCTGCATACGAATTTGTCCTTGCCCATGGCACTCCTCGCAAGAAGCCAAAGACGTGCCTTTTCGCGCTCCACTCCCATGACAATCCTGACAAGCTACTAACGTAGGGATGGTCAATTCCATAGTTTTTCCAAGTACTGCATCCTCTAGCGAAATGTCTAAGTTATATTGTAAATCAGCCCCCCGCTGCGCAGCACTACCGCCACCGCGGGCACCAAAAATATCTCCAAAAATATCCCCAAAAACGTCGCTAAAATTGACGCCGCCCATTCCTTCGAAGCCCGCTGCCCCTGCTCCTGCCATACCATCCGTTGCACTATGTCCAAATTGATCATAAGCAGCACGTTTTTGACTATCCGATAAAATTTCATATGCTTCTTTCGCTTGCTTAAAATTTTCCTCTGCGGTCTTATTATTAGGATTTCTATCTGGATGATGTTTCATGGCTAAGCGACGATAAGCTTTTTTTATTTCATCCTCACTTGCATTACGTGAAACCCCTAAAACTTCATAATAATCGCGCTTTGCCATAGATTCAGTATCATTGTAAAAAATTCCTCCAACCCTGTAATCAACCATTCCTTATTTCAGGAATGATTGATATACATTGCAAAGGAATAAGTTAATAAAAACACACTATGAAAAATTAGGACTGTTTATTATTGTCATCCTTGATTTCTTCAAAGTCTGCATCCACAACGCCCTCTTTTTTCTCACCTGCTTGCTGTGATTGCGCTTCACTTGATGCACTTGTTTGGTCTTGGCCTTGCCCCTGAGCATACAAATGTTCAGCCATTTTTGTTGACGCCTCTGTTAATTCTTGGGTTTTCTTCTCAATCAAGTCCTTATCTTCGCCTTTTAATGCTTCTTTTAGCGCCTCGACAGCACGTTCAATCGCAGTACGCTCATCTGCGCTCACCTTATCACCCGCTTCTTTCAGTGACTTAGTAACAGCATGAATCATATTATCCGCATTATTACGCACCGTAACAAGTTCATGGAATTTTTTATCTTCCTCCGCATGTACCTCCGCATCTTTCACCATGCGTTTAATTTCATCCTCAGAGAGACCGCTAGAAGCACGGATAACAATAGACTGCGCCTTACCCGTTGCTTTATCTTTTGCGGACACGTGCAGAATACCATTCGCGTCAATATCAAATGTCACTTCAATTTGCGGCATACCTCGTGGAGCAGGAGGGATATCCGACAAATCAAATCGTCCCAATGATTTATTACCTGACGCCATTTCACGCTCACCTTGTAAAACATGAATGGTAACTGCTGTTTGACTATCACTCGCGGTAGAAAAAACCTGTGTAGCGCGCGTAGGAATCGTCGTGTTTTTTTCAATCAACTTCGTCATCACCCCGCCCAATGTTTCTAACCCTAAAGACAAGGGAGTCACATCTAACAACAATACATCCTTCACTGCACCAGACAGTACAGCTCCTTGGATCGCCGCACCGACAGCAACTGCCTCATCTGGATTCACGTCTTTTCTCGGCTCTTTACCAAAGATTTTCTTCACCGTCTCTTGCACCATAGGCATGCGTGTCTGTCCACCCACAAGAATCACATCTTCAATCTGTGACGCGGATAATCCAGCGTCTTTCAGCGCAACACGACAAGGCTCGACTGTGCGCTCTATAAGGTCTTCCACTAAGGATTCCAGTTTTGCTCGTGTTACCTTGACATTCATATGTTTTGGACCACTAGCATCAGCAGTAATGTATGGCAAATTTACTTCCGTCTGCTGTGTTGACGAGAGCTCAATCTTCGCCTTTTCTGCTGCTTCTTTGAGTCGCTGCAGAGCTAATGGGTCATTACGTAAATCAATACCCGCACTCTTCTTGAACTCATCAACTAAATAATTAATTAAGCGAAAATCAAAATCTTCCCCGCCTAAAAAGGTGTCACCGTTCGTGGATAACACTTCAAATTGGTGTTCACCATCTACATCAGCAATTTCAATAATGGAAATATCAAACGTACCACCACCTAAGTCATAAACAGCAATCTTGCGATTCCCTGGCTTTTTATCTAAACCAAATGCCAACGCAGCAGCAGTAGGTTCATTAATGATACGTTTTACTTCTAACCCAGCAATACGCCCCGCATCTTTGGTAGCCTGACGTTGAGAGTCGTTAAAATAAGCAGGTACTGTAATCACCGCTTCTTTGACCTCATGACCAAGGTAATCTTCCGCTGTCTTTTTCATTTTCATTAATACTTGTGCAGAGACTTGTGGTGGTGCTAATTGTCTACCCCCAGAAACCTCAATCCATGCGTCGCCATTATCAGCCTTAATAATCTGGTAAGGCACAATTTTTTTATCGCGCTGCACGACTTCTTCATCATAGCGGCGTCCTATTAAACGTTTAGCCGCATAAATTGTATTTTTGGGATTAGTTACAGCCTGACGCTTAGCTGGCTGGCCTACTAATACTTCCGCTGCATCTTCCAAATAAGCTACGATCGAAGGCGTAGTGCGCCCACCTTCGGAATTTTCAATCACTTTAGCTTTGTCACCCTCCATCACCGCAACACAAGAATTGGTGGTGCCAAGATCTATCCCAATGATTTTATTCATGTAATTTTTTCTCCAAAAAGAACCTAAAAGCCCTTAACTTTAAATGTAGGGGCATTTCTTTATTTTTCAACACCTGGTTTTTTTGCAACGACTACCAATGCGGGTCGAATTAACCGATTATTCAAAAGATACCCTTTCTGTAATACTGTAATTACACAACCCGGCTCTACCTGTATATTTTCTTGGGTAGATACGGCTTGATGATATTCAGGATTAAAGGGTTTGCCTTCTGGGCTAATTTGCTGAATACCAGCTCTCTCTAAAACACCGTAAAACATTTTCAAAGTCAGCTTAACTCCGTCCAAAAGAGCAGCCAAATCATTCGCCTCTGTTAATACACAACGCTCTAAGCTATCAATAACAGGAAGAAGCTCCATCGCAAATTTTTCTAATCCATATTTATGTGCGTTAGCAATCTCACGCTCGGCACGACGCTGTGAATTTTCGTTTTCTGCCTGTAGACGCAAAATGCGATCCCAGTATTGGTTGGTTTTTTCTTCCGCTTCATTTAGTCTTTTTAGCAACTCCTCATGCGACGCAAGGGACAATTGTTCAGACGCAACCGTGCTCTCTTCTTTTTCATCACGAGCAGCATGTTCTTGTTGTTTATGTTCAAATGGTGGCGGCATATCATGTGACATGAATAATATTCTCCTCTCCTTTTAGATTGAGTACTTATTTTGATATGGGGTCCAATGCGGTATTAATCAAGGGCTCGTTTGGTTAAGAGCTGCAGATAAAAACTGTTCTGTTACACCCACTGCAGAAATGACTCGATTATAAGGCATTCTTGTTGGCCCTATGACTCCCAGCGTACCTACTATTTCCCCATCAATAGAGTACGCCTTAGCAACTAAGCTCCAATCACTTAATGCAGCATACCCGGATTCCTTGCCAATAAAAATCTGCATACCTTCTGCTTCTAATGCATGATCTAATAAGTTTAAAATCTCTTGTTTTTCAGTAAAAGCTGAAAATAAAGTCTGTAATTGCTTTAAGTCAATATCCTTAGCATGGCTCACTAAATGATCTTGCCCTACTATCAAACAGGCTTTCGTTTCCTCTGTGGCAGATTCAAAAGCACGTGATGCCACTTCTAACGCCATTTGCATCATGATGGCTTGATCTTTCCGCATAGCCGCAAATAGCTCACGGCGAATCACCAGTAATTCTTTCCCTAAATAATGGGTATTGAGATAATTAGTAACTTGCTGTAACTCAGAAAGAGTGTGGTCTCTTTCCGTGTAAATAATGCGATTCTGTACCTCACGATTACTTAACACTAAAATAACTAAAATACGATGATTAGATAATGGCAGAAATTCTATTTGTCGTAGCTCAATACGATTGCGACGAGGAAATGTGACCACGCCTATCAAGTGTGTTAAACTAGATAATATAGAGGAAGCAGATTGTAGCAAATCCGATGTAGTTAAGTCCGGAGCCAATTTACGGCTAAGCTCTTGTACCTCTTCGCCATCTAGCGGTTTTATTGTCAATAATGTTTCAACAAAAAATCGATACCCTAATCCAGTAGGAACACGCCCCGATGAGGTATGCAAAGAAGTTAAGTAACCCGCCTCCTCTAGTTCAGATAAAATATTACGCACCGTTGCAGAGCTAACGTTTAATGATAGCTCTTCTGCAATAAGCTTAGAACTAACAGGAGAACCATGCTGAATATAGTGTTCAACTAATATCTTTAATACTTGCTGGGCACGTAAGTTCATGAGTATTTAATATCGTAGTGTATTGATGATATCATCTTGTAAAATAGAGACCTTCGTCAAGCTTTTACTGTTAGAATATAGCACAGAGTATAAAAGGAACCATATGACGACTCAGTTTAAAGCCATTGGCATCATTGGGCGGGTCCGTAATCCTAAAATCAAAGAAACACTAAAAACCCTCATTGATTATCTGCGTAATCTTAACCAAGTTATTATTGTTGACGCGGAAACTGCTGACACGCTAAAGGAAATGGATTTACCTACCACTCCTCGCGATAAACTAGGCAAACAATGTGACTTACTCATTGTGATCGGTGGCGATGGCAGCCTATTACATGCTGCTCATGCCGTTATCGGCCAACAAGTCCCCGTACTAGGTATTAATCGCGGTAGCTTGGGATTCCTAACAGACATTCATCCTACAAAACTAGAAAAAATCAAAATGATACTAGAAGGAGATTACATTTTAGAAAAGCGCTTTCTATTAACAGCCACCACTGAATTACATGATAAATCACTAGGGCAAGGTGATGCCTTAAACGAAGTGGCTTTAATTCACGATACTATTCCGCACATGCTTGAATTTGAAATATATATTGATAATCAATTTGTTTGCAGCCAGCATTCCGATGGACTCATTATTGCCACTCCCACAGGTTCTACCGCTTATGCTTTATCAGGTGGGGGCCCAATTTTACATCCCACACTGGATGCCATTGTGCTTGTCCCCATGTTTCCTCATACCTTAAGCAACCGCCCCATTGTGATTGATGGCAATGCACAGATTCGCCTTGTGGTAACGCCCAACAACTTATCATCACCACGCTTAACTTGTGACAGCCAAGGATGGATTAGCGCTCCACCTGGCAGTCATATTCACATCCACAAAAAAACACAACCACTACATTTAATCCACCCCCGAGATTATAATTATTACGAAGCCTTACGTAGCAAATTACACTGGGGGAAAAAATTACAATATGTGGAATAACCATGTTAACTGATATACATATTCGCCACCTAGCTACCATTGATGAGTTACATATGGAGCTACTTTCGCGTACAACTGTATTCACTGGGGAAAGTGGCGCAGGAAAGTCCATTCTCATTGAAGCTATTGAACTAGCCTTGGGCGATCGTGCCGCAGCGACATGGGTAAGACCAGGGCAAGAAAAAGCGGAAATCAATCTGGCTTTCGATATTCACGCATTAACCTCCGTAAAAACGTGGCTAAATGAACATGATTTAGATATGGATCAATGTTTAATTCGACGAGTCATTCATAAAGATGGACGGACACGTAGTTACATTAATGGTACTCCCACCACTATCCAAGCTGTACGCGAATTGAGTGAATGCTTATTATATATTCACGGACAATATGAACATCAAGCCTTATTAAAAGCAGAAAAACAACGTGATTTATTAGATCAATACGCCGGGCATTTACCGCTATTAGAAACCATTAAAAATTTAGCTTTGCAAAGGCGAACCATAACCCATGAAATAGAAGTCCTGAAAAATCGCGGCAAAGAAAGTGGGCAACGTAGTGAATGGCTACGCTTTCAGCTAGCAGAACTACATGCTTTACAGCTACAGCCAGGAGAATGGCAAACGCTTGAAGAAGAATCACGTAAGCTTACTTATGGTAAAGATCTTATCCAGTATATTCAACAAGCACTGCGATTACTGACAGAGGATGAAAACCATAATGTTTTATCCTCGCTACATGAAGTACAAAAAACCTTGGAACTGGCAAATCATGTTGATTCTGGTTTAAATAACTGGGTGGCTATACTGCAGCAAAGTAGCATCCAACTTGGTGACCTTGAAAAAGAACTGCGCCATTATGTAGAACATGTTGATTTAGACCCCGAACAACTCGAAAAGATTGAGCAGCGCATTAGCCAACTTTATCACATGGCACGCAAACACCAAATTAACCCAGGGGAGTTAATCTCACTACAAGAGCGATTGGAAACTGAGTTGCATTCCCTTGAAACCGTGGATTCACAAATTACCCATCTCAGCCAACAACAACATAATATAGAAACAGCCTATAAAACAGCAGCAATTCACCTCAGTAAAAGCCGCGAACAAGCTGCCTCGCAATTAGCCCAGGAAATCACTAAGCTTATTCGTACTCTTGCCCTACCACATGGCACTTGCCATATTATTCTAGAAACTGAAACCATGCCGTTTTCCCCATATGGCTTAGAAAGAGTCTTATTTTCGATGCAAACCAATCCAGGCCAGCCTAGCCAGCCAATTACCAAGATTGCTTCGGGTGGTGAGTTATCTCGTATTAGTTTAGCTATTCATCTTGCTACAGCAGAACAACACACGATTCCCACTTTAGTGTTTGACGAAGTCGATGTGGGAGTGGGTGGTGCTATTGCGGAAAAAGTAGGAAAACTACTACGGAAGCTGGGCAAGGATTACCAAGTATTATGTATCACCCATCATCCCCACGTGGCATCGCAAGGTCATCAACATATCTTAGTAGAAAAGTCTTATGAGAAAAACCAAACATTTACGCAAATACGCATGCTGGCGCATAAAGAACGGACTACTGAAATTGCTCGCATGCTAGGTGGCGAAAAAATCACGCAAAAAACATTAGAGCACGCAAGAGAATTGGTTGGGCAAGAGTCGTGAGCTTACCCTATTAGCGGCCTCTAGCCTTTCTTATGGCACTGCGCACAAATACCATAAATATTTAAACTATGATCAGTAATAGCAAAACCTGCTTGCTTGGCAATTTGCTCTTGGCGACGCTCAATTTCTTCATCAACAAATTCTTCCACCCGCCCACATTTAACACAAACCAGATGATCATGATGCATGCCATGATTTAATTCATAAACAGAATGTTCGCCCTCGAAATGATGCCGGACAATTAGGCCTGCTTCTTGAAATTGTGTTAATACGCGATATACAGTAGCTAGCGCAATTTCTTCGCCAGAATCTAACAAGATACGATATACATCTTCAGCGCTTAAATGATGTTCTTTGGCATTTTCTAAAATTTGTAAAATCTTTAATCGTGGTAAAGTCACCTTGAGCCCGACTTTTTTCAAATCTAAGTTAGCCAACGCGATTGCCTCCATGCAGTGATTGCTTTTTATGCCAACTATAGCAAAATACTGCCTGTGAATAAAAATTATCGTAAACGTTACTCTGGGTAACTCTTAAAATTATTATAGGATTCCAATATGCCAAGAATAGTGATTATCTTTTTATTAAGCATGTTACTTACTAGTTGCGCCCTAGTTCGCGTGCATAAAATGAACATAGAGCAAGGTAATATTATTAACCCCACAATGACTAAGCAATTACATAAGGGAATGAGCACATCACAGGTAAAAGCACTTATGGGAAATCCCGTGCTCATTAATACGTTTAGCCCTAACCAAATTGATTATATTTATACAATGCAACGTGGCTATGAACAACGTCAAGAACAACGCCTTATCCTTACATTTCGCAATGATGGGTTAATCGATATATACCCGCTAAATAAAGGATGGCAAGCGGATAGGTAGGTATAACGCACAAATAAAGTACAGGAGGCTGGAAGCAGCCTGTCTCCGCATGCTTTTAGCGGGGAAGCCATTGTGCATTATACCTACCTTATCCGCTTGCCATCCTTTATTTAGCGGGAATTCCTAGATCCCGCGTTTTTTTTCTGCATAACTCTTAAGCGCCGCGCTTCCTTTGGCTCTATTACCAAAGGACGGTATATTTCTATTCTATCGCCTGCCTCAACAAGATCGGTGAGTTTTTTTAACTTACCAAATACGCCCACTCGTTGCTTAGCTAAATCAATTTCAGGAAAGATAGTAAGTATTCCAGAAAGTTGGATAGCTTCTGCAATAGTGGCGCCAGAAACCACCGTCAGCAATATAACCTTCTGGCTATCTGGTAATGCATAAGCCACTTCAATCACCAGCAACTCAAGATTGGCCATATAATTCAACTGCGCGCTTACAAAAAGCCTCTACTAGAGTATTTGCAATATGATGAAAAACTGGTTGAAAAAACACATCAATAAAACGACCACCAAATTCAAACTCTAAATCTAAACTAATTTTACATGCATTTTCATCCAGCGAGTGAAAAACCCAGATGCCATCGAGTTTTTGCATAGGGCCACTAACTAAGTCTATTTCCATACGATCATAAGGAAATAAACGGTTACGTGTTGTCATTTGCTTACGTAGCCCCTTCCATTCTACTTCCAGCGACGCCACCACTTCGCTTTCTTGGCGGCTAATAATTTGACTATGATGGCACCAAGGTAGAAACCGTGGATATTCTTCAATATTATTAACCAGCTCAAACATTTGCCGAGAAGTATATGGAACAATGGTATTTTTTTTTATAGTAGTCATTGTCGTTTCCAAATAAAAAAATGATACTTAATTCTACTTCTATTAACAACTAAAACTCCTGCAAAATAGCCATAACTAATGCTATACTCGCGGCATGAAAAAAACGCCAAGCACAAACACCACTATTGCTGTCAATCGTAAGGCCTCGCACGATTACTTTATCGAAGACCGATTTGAAGCAGGGTTAGCACTCGAAGGTTGGGAAGTCAAAAGCCTGCGCGCAGGACGAGTACAGCTGGATCAAGGTTATATTATTTTAAAAAATGGCGAAGCTTGGCTCATAGGAGCATTAATTACCCCACTTTCTACTGTATCAACACATATTACTGCTGATCCACAACGCACAAGAAAACTATTATTGCATTATAGTGAATTACGTAAACTCATTGGCAGCGTAGAACGAAAAGGCTATTCTTTAATTCCATTAAATTTACATTGGAAACATAATCGCATTAAATTAGATATCGGCTTAGCAAAAGGGAAAAAATTACACGACAAACGAGCGGCTGATAAAGAAAAAGATTGGAAACGACAAAAACAACGCCTTTTAAAACATCATTAGAGAATAATTATCATGGCAAAACATCTCTTTACCCCTCATCATCTCAACGCCACACCCCATGATTTAAGCGGTAATCATGGCATTGGCCGCTATATACTGCTACCTGGTTCTGATGGGCGAGCACAAGAAATTGCGAAACACTTTAATAATGTGACCGTAAAATCTCACCCGCGTGCTCACAATCTTTATCTTGGCACTATTACCTGCCAAGGTGAAAAAATTGCTGTGGCTACAGTGGCAAGCGGTATGGGCTGTCCTAGTATGGAAATTATTTTACATGAGCTATTTCACTTAGGCGCCAAACGATTCTTACGCATTGGTACTGCCGGTTCATTACAGTCAGCTGTAAAAGTGGGTGACTTCGTTAATGTGCAAGCTTCCGTACGTGATGAAAATACCACAGTGCATTATGCTCCGCTCGAGGTACCTGCCATTGCCTCTCTTGAATACACCTCTGCGGTTTTGTTGGCTGCTGAAAAACTGGATTTTATAGAGCGCTTGCACACGGGAGTGGTGCATTGCAAGAGCTCATTATATGCAAGAGAGTTCAGCGCTGGGCCACGCCACAAAGAAAATGATGCTTACATAGAATTATTAACTAACTGCGGCGTACTAGCTACCGAAATGGAAACCGCGGCCTTATTTATTCAAAGCCAGCTATATAACCATCAACTATCTTTGCAAGGCAAAGCTCATCACCGCGTTTTAGCTGGGGCAATTATGGCCATCATTGCCACCGTTGAGCAATTTGACCAACCAGAAAAGAAAGTTAATGCCACTATTCAAGATAGTATTTCACTGGCTATAGAGGCAGTAAAAACTCTTGCTATTCAAGAGTTAGATGACTAAAATTACATCACTTAGGATATACTTATAAATGGGGGCGACTTGGTTTCGACGTGGGTTGCGAAGCATAAGGTGCATGTCGAGGACGGTAACTCAACCTCGTAAAAATAGGTTACCAAACAAATAGTTGCCAAACGTAAATTTAGCAACGACGCTGTTTATGCTGCAGGCGAAGAGCTTGCAGTTGCTGCCTAACTAAAGCAGCAACAGCCTGTTCACCGATCGTGCTTGTACGATCGGGTATTCACGCAAGTGCATACGGAGCAGTCATACCATACAAGCTCGTTGGACAGTTTGCTCGAAACTGAATGACTAAAGCAGTAGAGCTCGCTAACCTTTTCTCCTGCCGTTCGGAGAAAGGATAGTTAAACGAGAAGAGCGGCTAAACATGTAGACCCGTATGTAGAGGACTTGCGGACGCGGGTTCAATTCCCGCCGCCTCCACCAAATTCAGTTCCTAGAACATCCAAAAACATCTAAAAGGCCTTGAAATAAAGGCCTTTTTTATTTATTCTTCTTCCCGCAACGTCTAACGAATATCCCCAACATCCAGCCTAAAATGGGGGTATAAACGGGGGTACCCCGATACCCCTAGAAGGAGATACCCCCAGATGGCAGTAAAAGATGTCAAATTCCGCACCGCCAAACCTCGCGATAAGGATTATAAGATTCCAGCAGAGCGAGGCCTATACATGCTTGTTAAAACTAACGGGGCGAAATGCTGGCGTTTCAAATATCGCTTCCTCGGAAAAGAAAAGCTTTTATCTATTGGCATTTATCCAGACATCGGTTTAGGTGAAGCAATCGAAGCACGTGATAAGGCAAGAAAGTTACTCGCTAATAAAGTTGACCCCGGCTTAAATAAACAAATTGAAAAACGATCTGCAAAATTAGCAGCGGAAAACAGTTTTGAAGCCATTGATCCTGCCCCGTTTTTTTAGACACTGTTATCGGACTAATTTATATTGCGCTTCAAATTTAACTGGCGAGATAAATCCAATATAGGAATGCCGACGCACACGATTATAGTATGTTTCAATATAATTAAAAATACTTTGCTTAGCTATTTCACGTGTAGCATAAGTTTCAGTATAAATTAATTCTGTTTTTAAACTATTGAAAAAACTTTCAGCAACGCTATTATCCCAACAGTTACCTTTGCGACTCATGCTGCAAATAAAACCATGTTGCTTCAGCATTTTTTGATAATCAGCGGAACAATACTGCGAACCTCTATCGGAATGAAAAAGAACATCCCTTGGAAATCCACGCCGCCATAAAGCCATCATCAACGCATCACATACTAATTGCCGCGTCATAGTCGCTTGGATTGACCAACCAATCACTGCCCTTGAATAAAGATCAATTACAACTGCCAGGTACATCCACCCTTCAGACGTCCAAATATAAGTAATATCACCAACATATTTTTGATTAGGAGCGCTTGCACTAAAATCTCTATTTAGCAAATTATCTGCAACCGGTAGATTGTGTTTTGAGTCTGTTGTAATCTTAAATTTCCTTTTTGGTTTGGCATACAAATTAAGACTCTTCATTCGCTTGGCAACTCTATTTTTACTGCATAATTCTCCTGATTCATGCAAATCTTTCATTATTCTTGGTGAGCCACATCTACTTTTATGATCATTAAATAATTGAATTATTTTTTTATCTAACACGTCATTTGCTTGGTCACGCTTACTTGGCTTTCTTTTCAGCCAAGCATAATAACCGCTACGTTCTATTGAAAACATTGTGCACATCCTTTGAATACTAAAATGAGTTTGATTAGTTTTAATAAAACAATACTTCACTTCTGGTGTTGAGCGAAGTATTGAGCCGCCTTTTTTAAGATTTCTTTCTCCTCTTTTAGCACGCTATTTTCTTTGTGTAACCGGCGGTTTTCTTCTATTAATTTTGCTATATCAATTTCAGCAGCATTAGCATTGGATTGGACTGATTGATTCTTCGTAACTGGATGACCTTTTATTTGTTCAACCCAAGAATATAAGGTACCAGGCGGGATACCTAGACTGATTGCAGCTTGGCTAACAGTCGGAGATTTTAATGCTAAATTGACTGCTTCTTCTCTAAATTCTTTTGTGTATTTTTTGATCTGCCTTGCCATTTCAACACCTCTTTGTTTTCGAAAGTTTAACAAATTAAGTGTCTATTGAAACGGGGTAGGGTCAACCGCAGCACAAAATATGCGGTTGCATTATTTCAACGCGTTAAAGAAGTGTACAGCTGCTCACACGCCGTTTCGGGGTGTGTTGCTGCGGCTGCGGCATAAGTCTGACAAGCTCGCTGTTTTTGCTCGACATAATTTTTCCAACAGACCGCACCACGCACCAACACCCCCCAACCCCCAGCCAGCATGTAGCGTAGCAATCAAAAAGCCCCGGAGAGGAAGAAAGACAGACAGACCAACCACTATAGGGATCCACGAACGCAGCGACGCCTAACTTCCCACTAAAAGGGGATAATGTCTGCGGAATACCTTTCGGATGGCGACAGAACAAACCATCTCGTCGATCAGGACCTCTATCCATATTGAGATTGACTAACCCGTGCTTGCAACACTGGCCATCCACCGCTGTTAATGCCGATTCTGTTGCCCCTATAACTTCGCCTGAATAGAAAGATAACTGCGCACCACTCCATGGGTTCCATTGAGCATCATATACCTTGAGTATTTCATGCATAATACCTAACGGAAAATGCAATCCTGTTTCGATGACTTCCCCTTCCTTGGGTGCAAAGATCTTGCGTAGTTCTGCAACTGCTTGTCTTGTTTCATCCGACGTAGCTTGACCATTCGTACAAGGATCAGCATTTATCTTCTCAACAATAATCTTTAACTGGGCAATAAGCTGTTCGATCTGTTTTCTATTTCTATCGTCATAGAGCGCTGCTTCACTCATATTCGGCGTGGATGGCCACGGACAGCTGGGAAACTGGGCTTGAAATTGTGCTTGCGCGTGGGCTTCCCCATTTTCTATGTTCGGTATGATGGCTTCGCGCACTTGCTTTAATGCCCAT
>MGYC01000012.1 GCA_001801575.1 Gammaproteobacteria bacterium RIFCSPHIGHO2_12_FULL_41_20 | reverse complement strand
CATGCCCTCTTGCCGCAGTGTATTCACCTGTCAATGTAAAAATATCTAGCCATGTCCTTCCCTAAACGCTTACATGCTATCTATCAATTTAAACAGCAGCTACGTCGAGTACTTATGAAGAAAACAATGAAGGCTAAGCAATGTAGGCGCATGATCCCCCTGTTCTTAAAAATGATTACGGCTCTCAAACAGAGTCCGTTTAAACGGCTAGTAACACTAGGTAAAACACTTTATCAATGGCGTGAGGAGGTAGTTCGTATGTGGCGATTCACAAAGAACAATGGCATAACGGAAGGGTTCCATCGCAAGATGAAACTGATTCAAAGAAGAGCATATGGATTTCGGAACTTTGAAAATTATAGGTTACGAGTTAGAGTACTCTGCTCATAGGCAAAGTGCCCCCTTAAATGGGAAAGACCCCGAAAATTACCTTGCAAGTCATTGATTCTATTGATGGGCCGTGTAGGGATCGAACCTACGACCAATTGATTAAGAGTCAACTGCTCTACCAACTGAGCTAACGGCCCATGAATGGGGTGAGCGATGGGGATCGAACCCACGACAACCGGAATCACAATCCGGGGCTCTACCAACTGAGCTACGCCCACCATAAACAACTTTCAAGGAATTGCTTAGCTGCTCTTTCTCCAGGCAACCCTATGTATTATCCTAGAAACGGCAGTTGATTCATGATCTTAAATGTAACACCTTTAAAGCTCACGCCCAACTGCCGTTTCTAGGATTATTCCATGGCGCGCCTGGCAGGACTCGAACCTGCTACCCCCGGCTTAGAAGGCCGGTGCTCTATCCGAATGAGCTACAGGCGCCCCTCGAGAAACCTACCTTATTATTTTAAATCGGGGTAGAGGGATTTGAACCCCCGACATCCTGCTCCCAAAGCAGGCGCGCTACCAGACTGCGCTATACCCCGTTGAAACGATTTGGAATCATACAAAGTACTCCTTTCACCGTCAATGTTTTATAATTAATATGCTTAGATATATGATTCTCATTTAAATAAAAGTTTCGTGTTAAAATAACCCACTCTATCCCATAGGATGTACTTGCATATGGTCGCACAATGCATTGATGGCAAATCAATCGCCGCCCAACTTCGTAGCGAAATTGCGGCCATCATAAGCAGCAAATGCCAACAAGGTTATCGTCCCCCTGGTCTCGCAGTCATTTTAGTAGGCAACGACCCGGCCTCGCACATTTATGTACGCAATAAACGCCAGGCCTGTGCAGAAGTAGGCGTTATCTCATTTTATCATGTTTTACCTGCTTCAATTAGCGAAACTGAACTTGTTACCCTCATTCATATGCTAAATATAGATAACTCTGTTGATGGCGTTTTATTGCAACTCCCTTTACCCAGTCACCTAAACACAGGAACAATCATTGATAGTATTAATCCTGCTAAAGATGTTGATGGTTTTCATCCCTATAATCTTGGGCGACTTGCGCAACGACGCCCCGCACTACGCTCGTGTACTCCCTACGGAGTTATGTATTTACTTGATCATATTGGCCAAGCATATAAAGGCAAACATGCCGTCATTGTGGGTGCGTCTAATATTGTCGGTAGACCTATGTCACTTGAGCTATTACTTGCTGGCGCTACTGTAACTATTTGCCATCGCTTTACGAGAAACTTAGCGCACTATGTTCAACAAGCTGATATTTTAGTCTCTGCCGTTGGCAAACCCGGATTAATTAAAGCAGAATGGATTAAACCCGGCGCAACAGTGATTGACATAGGGATAAATCGCCTTGCCGATGGCACATTAACAGGCGATATTGAATTCGAAAAAGCAAAAACACGCGCAGCCTGGATTACGCCTGTACCTGGCGGTGTTGGGCCAATGACTGTCGCCATGTTACTAAAAAACACCTTAATTGCTGCTGGCTATTCTCCTACACTTTCACCATAAAATTAGCGCATTGCCGGCTGCCTTTACCCCCGGTATACTCATGCCTAAACTCATGGAAGGAGGTATTGTCGTGCCGCAAAGTGCAAAACAATTTGCTGATCGTTTGAATAAAGGCCTAGATGAATTGGATGTCCCGGCCGTTGTTCGCGAAAGAGTAACCATTCTAAGTAAAATGTTACAAATACCCAAACAACAAGCATGGAACTTACTAGAAGGATATCAGCTGCCAGATGAACAATTACTGCAACAAATTGCTAACGAATTAGAAGTAGAAACTGGATGGCTCGTAGGTAAATAGTTAATAAATGGATGCTGTATTAGATCAATGCTTTTTCATTAGCCCATAAAACTTGGGCAATAATCATCGATACTTCGTCAATTTGTTCCTTGGTAATAACTAAAGGAGGCGCGATACGAAGCACGGTATCATGCGTTTCTTTTGTAAGTACACCTGCCTCTAGCAGATGCATACATAATAAGCGCGCTGAATATTCCATACCCACCTCAAGACCTATCAATAGTCCCTTACCTCGTACCGCTTTAATTAACGGTGAGCGAATAGCTTGTAATTTTTTTAAAAAATATTCCCCTAATTCTGCAGCGCGCGTTATTAACCCCTCATCAAATAATGTATTAAGCGCTACTAATCCCACTGCCGCAGCCAACGGATTACCACCAAATGTGCTACCATGATCGCCGGGCGTAAATACAGACATCACTTCTTGGCAACTTAAAAATAATGATACTGGAAGCAAACCACCACCTAGCGCCTTCCCTAATAACACAGCATCCGGTTTTACTGCTTCATGCTCACAAGCTAAAAACTTACCAGTACGTCCCATGCCAGTTTGAATTTCATCACATATGAGTAACACATTATGTTTTTTGCAAATCGCTGCACATTCTCGTAAATAACCTACTGGCGGTAAAACAATACCTCCCTCACCTTGAATTGGCTCCACTAAAAACGCAGCCGTCCTATTAGTAATAGCCTTTTCCAAAGCAGCGGCATCGCCGTAAGGAATCACCGTAAACCCTGCAGGAAAAGGGCCAAAACCGGATCGATATTGTGGTTCTGACGACATCCCAACAATAGTTATTGTTCTGCCATGAAAATTTCCTGCACACGCAATAATTTCAGCTTGATCTGTTGGCACCTTTTTTTGTGTGTAAGCCCATTTCCTAGCTGCTTTCAATGCTGTCTCTACCGCTTCCGCTCCTGAGTTCATAGGTAGTGCTCTATCTTGCCCAGCCACCTCGCAAGCACGCTTTAAAAACACTCCCAATTTATCGCTATAAAACGCTCGAGACACAACTGCAAGTTGGTGAGCTTGGCTGCACAATGCATCTACTAATTTAGGATGACAATGACCATGACTTACTGCGGAATAGGCACTCATCATATCAAAATAGCGTTTCCCTGCTTCATCCCAAACAAACACGCCTTCTGCTCGTTTTAACACAACCGGTAAAGGAGCATAATTCTGCGCACCAAATTGGTGCTCTAATTCCATAGGGGATAACGTCATCAGGCTTATTCCTGTGAAATAACTTATTTAGTTAGTATAAGAGTGTATACTCAGAGTTATTAATTAGGCAAAATAAAAGAGTGTCTTCGAAAGAACTGCCTGCAGAAACCGACTAAACCCACAATGGTGGAAACCTCTGCAGCACTTTAGGCTTTCCTACTTCAACAACCGTAAATCAGGACCTGCACACCATGCCACAAGTTAGTTTCCCTATTTATATGACTGAAAGGTTCTGGACAACATTCTAACGAAAACACTCATTATTAGTATAGAAAAAATACACTTATTTGCAAATTTTGCTCATTTATAATGCTATTGAATATATTGTTAATTATTTTTTGTTTAAATATTTTTTTCATCTATAATTTCTGGCTTTCATCCACTTAACCTAGGCTCATCACACAAAAATGAAACAATCACAAATAACATCAGATACTTACATTGTAGAAGTCTCTTCCTTAAGCCATGATGGACGAGGTATTGCCGTTATTCAAGGTAAAACGACTTTTATTCAAGGTGCCCTCCCAGGAGAAAAAATCCGCTGTAAACTTATCAGCCAGCATACCCGTTACAATGAAGCAGAAATTCTGGAAGTAAAAGAACTAGCCATTGAACGCGTTACACCTGGATGTTCTCATTTTGGTATTTGTGGAGGATGCAGTCTGCAGCATTTATCTAATGCTGCACAACTCAAGTTAAAACAAGATGCATTAATCGAACAATTACAACACTTTGGCAATATTAAGCCGCAAAATCTACTCCCACCACTGACAATGCATCCATGGGGCTATCGCCGAAAAGCACGATTAGGGGTACGGTATGTTATTAAAAAAAATAAAGTACTAGTAGGATTTCGAGAAAAACGTCACCACTATCTAGCTGATATCCACAGCTGCCCTGTCTTACATGAGAATATCGGTTTACACATCAATGAATTAAGCAATATTATTAGATCTTTAGATAATTACAAAGATATCCCACAAATAGAGGTAGCAGTAGGAGAAAATGCCACGGCTTTAGTGTTTCGTCATTTACAGCCGTTAACAGCAGCAGATCAAGAAAAATTAATTGCCTTTGCTAACAAGCATCAGTTTCATCTCTATTTACACCCTAACCCACCCAACGTACCGCACAAACTATGGCCTGTCGAACAACCTGAGCGTCTTTGCTATTATTTACCTAATTATCACATCACTATGCATTTTCACCCGTTAGATTTTACACAAATTAATTTTGAGATTAATAATCTCATGATCCAGCAAGCCATAACGTTACTTGATTTACGCTCGGAAGATGAAGTACTGGACCTGTTTTGTGGGATAGGTAATTTTACCCTACCGATTGCGCGACATGCAAAACGGGTAACCGGCATTGAAGGCAGTGAGCGCATGGTGGAACGTGCCAAGGAAAATGCTGTTTATAATAACATTATCAATGCTGATTTTTATACAACCAACCTACAACTATCTACCACAGAACAACAAAAACCTTGGCTTCAAAAAACATACACGAAAATCCTTCTTGACCCACCAAGAACTGGTATAAAGGATTTAGCACCGATATTGCCTCAACTAAATGCGGAAAAAATTGTTTATATTTCATGTAACCCCGCTACGCTAGCTAGAGATGCTGGTGCATTAGCCAAGGATTATCAATTAACACATGCAGGAATAATGAATATGTTTCCACACACCGAGCATATTGAAACAATGGCGGTATTTGAACGTAACTAGGGGTATACGCGATACTCCTAATATCTAATAATTAAAAGCGATAACAAAAGGACGGTAAGCACTATGAATGAATTACCAATCATCAACTGGGAACTAGGCACCCAATTAGCAGATAATAAACGCGACCTCGCTGAAGAGCTTCTCTCTATTCTTATCAACAGCTTACCTATAGAAATAAAAGTAATAAAAGAATCACTGCATAATCAAAATCGCGATAAATTATGGCAGAGTGTGCATAAACTACATGGCGCAGTTTGCTATTGCGGCACTCCACGCTTAAAACAAGTATTAACCAAACTTGAAACCTCTATAAAAACGAATATAATGGATAATCTACCTTTACTTATCGATGAACTTAGCACGGAAGTAAACCAACTATTAACTTGTTATAAAAGTTACACAGAATCTTGCACTCATAAATAAAAGCTAAAAAGTTACGAAGGTTTCCATTGAAACCATCATTGCGAGGCTGCCCCAACCAAAAAATTGAGTTTCTGGATGATATTTCCAGAAGTTACCGAAGAATCACTTAAGGATGTTGCATGACCACACAATCCATCATCAAGAAAACGCTTATCCAAAAATATCAGGATATTATGCCACAAGGAGCAGGCGCATTATTTTTTATCCAGATATTTTCCACTCTTAGTTTTAGCGTACTTTATTCTACTTTAATTCTATACTCCACGCACGGCTTACATTTAAGCGACATGCTAGCAACTAGCATTACTGGTTCATTTATAGCATTAAATTATTTTTTACACTTATTAGGCGGTTACATCGGTGGGAGATATTTAAGTTATCGCAGCTTGTTCTCCCTTGGTATGGTCGCACAAATTTCTGGTTGCTTACTTATTTCAGTACCCAATAGTAATTTCCTATTATGGGGCTTGGCAACCTTTCTTGCTGGCAGTGGCCTGAATGTTACCTGCATTAATTGCATGGTAACGCAACTGTTTGAGCCCGATGATAAACGCCGTGAAGCTGCTTTCTTATGGAATTATAGCGGAATGAACATTGGCTTTTTTATTGGGTTTTCTATTGGTGGCTACTTTCACTTACACCAGGCCTATCAACAACTCTTTATACTCAGCGCATTAGGTAATTTAATCGCATTAATTATTACACTGTTCAAATGGAAAATATTAAATGATAGACACACTACTTTTAGTGAATCACAAATCACAACAAAGAAAAGATTTCGCCTTATAGGAACCGTTATGGTTGTGCTGCTTGTACTAGTACTAAGGGCATTACTCGATCGCACGGATTTCTGTAATAATCTTATTTTAGTTATTGGCGCTGCCATGATATTTATCATAGGCATATTAGCCATTAAGCAACCCACCACAGAAAGCCGCAATAAAATTGGAGGTTACTTATTACTTGCCCTTTCCTCCCTCATCTTCTGGGCCCTATATCAACTGGCTCCTATGGGGCTAAATTTATTTATTGAGCGCAATGTAGATAGGCACTTCCTTGGACTTCTTATTGCCCCACAGTGGGTGCAAAACATTAATACGGTCATTATTATTCTAGGCGGCCCACTACTCAGCATTATTTTTAGTCGTATGCGCGATCGCGGTATGAATATTACGATTCCATTTCAATTTTCCTTAGCATTATTGCTAATTGGCACTGCCTTTGCCATTTTGCCGTTAGGTATTTATTTCGCTAACCCCCAAGGATACACTAACTTTAATTGGATTATTGTTAGCTATACTTTACAAAGCGTTGGTGAATTATTTATCTCTCCCATTGGTTACGCCATGATAGGACAATTAGCTCCCCTACGATTACGCGGGTTAATGATGGGTACGTGGATGATGATCACCGGGGTGGCGGCTATTCTTTCAGGTCATTTCTCAAAGATTGCATTGGGCGCAACGGAATCTACGAATCCCTTAATTACCAATACAAGCTATAGTCACACTTTCGGCATGCTAGGATGGACAGCTATTGTAATCAGTATAGTATTATTTATTTTCATACCCTTCTTAACCCGCCTCACTCAGGAAGGAAGACGCTTTTCAACGACCAGGGAATCACCAGATGAATTAAACTTGATGGAGGAAAAGGTAACGGCGTAAATCCTTTGAAGCTCTTGTGCCATTAGTAGCTATACCTCTGTTCATTAAGAACAAGGAGTAGAGGGCGTCAATATTAAAAGAGAGTAATTATATGCTCTTCTTGAGAACAAAACGCACAGCGCTACTGCAACAAACATAATACCTAATATCAAACCATACCATACCCCTCTTGCACCGAGCGCAAAATAAAATGCAAACAGATATGCACCGCCTATCCCTAACCAATAACCGACTATGCTACATATCATAGGCAAGAGTGTATCTTTAACGCCGCGTAATACGCCATTCATGCTCGCCTGTATGGTGTCAAAACATTGGAAAACTGCTGCAAATGTAAAAAACGTTACGGCAAATTGTCTAAGATATAAATTTCTAGCCGGGTTACCAACAAAGAGGGTAATTAAAAAATCAGAATAATAATTAAATAAAATCGCAACAAAAAACGCTAACGATAGCATGATAATTAACGCCGAAATAACTATATGCTTAATAAACGGAACAGATTGACTGGGAGTCTCAGTAGATGATATGCGTTGCGCTATTGCCATGGAGTATGAAAACGGCAGGCAGAATACCAGCGTCAAGCATTGTACCACGATATAATGAGCAGCCAAGACATCCGCCCCAAAATACCCCATCATTAATATTGCCATCCCCCCCATGCTGATGTCTAATACCAACATTACCCCGTAAGGTAGACCCATACGTAACATTTCAAACATTTTCTTCCAACTAACATCACTCAAATCAAAATAGAATAAATAAGATTTTAATAGGGGATGATAAAATATATATAGCAATAAACTAATTAACATACTCCATTGCACAATGGCGCCTGCATAACCTCCGCCAGCAATCCCTAAAACAGGCATACCCAACTTACCGTAAATGAATATATAGTCCACAAAAAAAGTCAGCGGTATTGCAGCTAAGCCAATATGCAGTATGATCTTGGCCAAAGCGAAAGCAGAGAGAAATTCCCTCAACACTAAAAAGCTCAGTGTCGCTGGGAATCCCCATACCAAACCGCGCATAAATAATCTAGTGGCTATAACAATAGATTCATCTAGACCTATTACTTGTAAAAAATCAGGCATCAACCATAACATACCCATACTAGGGACAGCCAATATACACACGAGAAAAAAACTATGCTGCATCGTCCTGCGAATTTCACGTGCAGTATTAAGCCCAAAAGCACGCGAAATATATGCGCCTATCACACTTAAGATACCTAGACAAAACATCAGCGCCAGCAAAAAAAAAGCTGACCCCATTGCTACTGCTGCCAGCGCATGAGAGCCAAGGCGTCCTAGCATTAAGGCATCAATAAACTGCAAACTCTTTTGTGATAAGAATAACAACATCGCTGGCAAAGCTAGTTTAGTTAATTGTCTGGCTTCAAAAAAAAATTTAAGCATGCCTATCACTCAATATTTACAACTTGCTGGGCCTCTAGCAATGCAAAGTCCCATAGCTTTTTATCCATAAGTTGGCTTGGTTTTACGCTACTTAACGCATGTAGAATATTACTAGGAATTTTCGGGTTTTCTTTTGCCAATCCATCAATTAACACTTTCACCCGTTGCCTTACTAGATTTTCTTGTGAACCACAAAGTGTACATGGAATAATAGGGAATGCTTGTTCTTGCGCATAAGCAACAATGTCTTTTTCCTGGCAATATGCCAGGGGTCTAATCAGGATATGCCGCTTATTATCGCTTAACAGCTTGGGCGGCATGGAACGAATTTCACCATTATAAAGGATTGACATTAACAAGGTTCGAATTAAGTCATCACGGTGATGGCCTAAAGCAATTTTATTAAACCCATGCTCTTCGGCATAATGGTAAATAATGCCTCGCCGCAATCGTGAACACAGAGAACAATAAGTTTGCCCTTCTGGAATTTTAGATTTAACAATCGAGTAAGTATCTTCCGTTAAAACCTGGTAAGCAATACGTCTAGCTTCTAACCAGGCACGTAGCGCTTGATCATCCCATCCCGGCTGGGATTGATCTAAAGTAAAAGCAAAGATTTCGAAATGAGGATGAGCTCTTTGTTGTAAAAGGCACAAAATACGTAATAAAGTAAAAGAGTCCTTCCCTCCTGATAACCCCACTAGCACACGATCGCCATGTTGTATCATCTTATAATCAGCAATGGCTTTTCCCGTGTAATGCAATAATTTTTTCTCAATAACTGACTCTTTACGCATAAAAAGATATCTTCATAAAAAACATTGCCGCTCAAGCATATGCTTGAGCGGCAATACAGCAAAATAACTCAATAGACTTCTTGCACACAACCCTACTCTCGAGGGCAATCGCTACGTCGGCACAAAACGCATACGGAGACTGGCTGCTTCCAGTCTCCTGCGCTTTAACCTAAATTCAGCAGGAAAACTCCCAGCAGTTCCCGCTAACACTGTCATCCTGAGCGTCAGCGAAGGATCTTCTTAATAAATCCTCGGTGTTTATTAAGAAGATCCTTCGCTGACGCTCAGGATGACAGTGTTAGCGGGAACTGCTGCAGGAACTCCTGTAAACGGATTGTTATTTGGCCACAGAAACGTCTTCTGCCTGAAGACCTTTTTGTCCTTGGGTCACTGCGAACTCAACTCGCTGACCTTCTTCGAGAGTGCGATATCCATCACCGCGAATTGCTCGATAGTGAACAAACACATCGCCCCCACTATCACGCTGAATAAACCCATACCCTTTACTATTATTGAACCACTTTACGATCCCAGTTTCACGTGCTGACATAACTTTTTACCTTCATAGAAATTGAACAAAAACATTACCACTGTTTCTGAAATACAGAATTAATGGCAATCAGTTTATTGTAACAGATATACGAAGAGAAAATACAGCCTTATAGCCTCTAACTGTAGGCAAAAAACCGTGAAATAACCACATTTTTCTGCCTACAATCCTTTAAAAACTGCTCGCCACTAAAATAACGATACTCATGTCCACGTACCGACCCAATAGGATCACCCTCCTGCTCCCCCATCCCAGGATGGCACATAATCAAACCACCATCTTGTACACCATCTAGAAACCTAGGAAATAACGTTGCATAATTCTGCGCTTGATTAAATACATAAATACCAGAGAAAGATGTATTATATGGTATGTGAGCCTGCTGTAATAACCTCCGTAAACCACATGTTCCTACTAGAATAAGGCTTTTCTTAACCCCACACCCATGCAGCCAATCCGACATAATCAACCTGTCATTCACACAACGCACATAAAAATGCTGGCCGCACAAACGTTTAGCGCACACGTTTAACATGGCTTCTCGCACTATAGGCAACTGATGTACATGTTGATGACCATCAATAAAGTCTGGCAACATGCCAGTGGCACTCACAAATCGTTCTAGTTGCGCACAGCACTCATCTTCAATAACCGCCTGATTTAACTGACGGGCATAAGCTCGCATCATTAAATGCCCCAGGGAGAATAAATGAGACCCATAATAATGGCTAAAAGTAGTAGATAAGGCATTCCCTTCTGTTAAGTTAAAATGCATGCCTATATCTAGCTTCCCCTGAAATGGCAGTAGCCACTTAGCATGATCTAACCAGTGATCTGCATTAGTTAAACAGCTAGTAGCAGATAAACGGCTAGCTTGTAATAAAGCAATAATCCCTTGAGAAATCGCCAAATTTTGCCCATAATCATCCGCACAAAGAACAACATGCCTCATAGATAGCGCCTAACCTCCCTAGGGGCTTATATTGGAAAATTACGATAACATTATCCTAGAAATGGCAGTTGGGTGCGAGTTTTAAATGAATTAAAAGCGATCAGCGAGAGCCTACTGTGCAATTTTATCATCGCATACATTACCCCCATTGGTTAACCGATTTTACCTTGTTAACCCTGGCTTTAAGTGTATTTTATTTTATTTGGTCAGGTAGTTACCCTTTATTTGTACCCGACGAAGGACGCTACTCTGAAGTGGCTAGAGAAATGCTGGTGATGCATGATTACATCACTCCACGCTTAAATGGCATTGTATTTTTAGATAAGCCTATTCTTTATTACTGGCTACAAGCTATTGCCATGAAGTTATTTGGTATAAATGAATGGGCATTACGCTTTTGGCCAATCTTATTTGGCATAATAGGTTGCTGGATAACTTATTTTACTGGATATATATTATTTAATCGCCGTACAGCTATTGTTTCTGCACTTATCCTTGCTACCAGCCCCTTATACTTCGGCGCTGCACACTATGCAAACCTGGATTTAGAGGTTGCTGTGTTAATTAGCAGTTCACTCTCTTGCTTTATTATGGCAACACGGTTAACTAAGCCTCGTCAACGACAAGTATGCTTTTTCCTTAGTTGTATCTTTGCCGGACTCGCTGTACTTACCAAGGGATTAATCGGACTGGTTTTTCCGATTACCATCATCGGTAGCTGGATAGTATTATCTGGACAATGGCGCATCTTGAAAAACTTGCCATTAATTCGCGGAATACTATTATTCACCACCATCACGCTTCCATGGTATCTGTTAGCACAACAAGCTAACCCTGAGTTTTTTCATTTTTTCTTTGTTACTCAACAAGTCACTCGCTTTCTTTCCGCTGCCGACTTTAACAATAAAACTGCATTTTGGTTTTACTTTCCCATTGTATTCGCCGGGTTTTTACCATGGTCTGCATTTGTTATACAAGCTATAGTGAATAGCGTTACAAAGCTATGTAAAACACCACGCGCACACTTGGTAGAGTTATTTCTATTATTATGGCTATGCATTATTTTTACTTTCTTCTCTATCCCTCACTCTAAAACCGTAGGATATATTCTCCCAATTTTTCCTGCTCTAGCATTATTAACCGGGCACTTTCTGGATCAATACTGGGACAATGTCAGCTGTAAACGTATTCGTTATGGGATAGGGCTAGCCATGGGATTGCTGCTGTGCTCTGCCATACTATTACCCATCCTTTCTCAAGTATATGCGTCCCTCATCCCCCCTGGATTTAAACATTATTTATATGAATTTGCTGGCATTGCATTAGCTACTTGCTTATCTTTGTATATTACCCAACGCTACAATGCAACGCTCATCGCCAAATTTACCTGTCTTACTATATCCAGCATATTACTTCTATCGCTATTAACCTTTAGCGCTGCCAGCTTAAATGACAATACAGTAAAACCCCTTGCACTTAAATTAAAGCTTATCCTGCAACCTAACGATGAAATCATTACCTATTATAAATATTATCAAGACTTACCCTTGTATCTAGAAAAACGCATTGTTATTACCGCGGATTGGAAGGCTAGTGATATTGCTAATAATGATAACTGGGTAAGAGAGCTGTGGTATGGCATGTACTTTCGCAATAGCTTAGCTAGCACCAAATGGTTAATTAATGAAGATGAATTTTGGCAACGGTGGAATCAGAAAAAACGTATCTTTGTGCTATTAAATAAAAACTACCTGGAAGATTTTCAGAGAAAAGCCCAACAAAATCGTTACTACTTAATAGACACCCGAGGCAATGTCATGTTATTTAGCAATCAATCCTAGGGCCTGTCCTCCTTTATTCAGTATCAAACCCATGCTTGCCTTCTAACAAGTATTTGGGACGCCGTTTTACCTCAGTAAAAATCCGTGCAATATATTCGCCTAAAATGCCAATTGACAGCAGCTGCACTCCTCCTAAAAACATAATAGCCACTACCAGCGTGGGAAACCCAGGAAGATCTGCGCCAAATAACAGCGTCACTGTCACAATATAAATAGCATAAATCAGTGAAACAAAAGAAATCACGAATCCAATCAACCCCCATACGCGTAATGGCACATCAGAAAAAGAAGTCACGCCTGTGATAGCCAACTCTGCCAATTGAATAAACCCCCATGAGCTCTTTCCTCCTCGGCGATTTTGCACTGCAAACGGTACCGCCTTTTTCTTAAAGCCAACCCAGGCATACAGCCCCTTCATAAAACGTTTGCATTCTGGAAATTGATTTAATGCATCGATGACTTTACGATCAAACAGTCGAAAATCACCCGCATTATTAGGAATATCAATTTTAGTAATTTTCGACATCAGCCAATAAAAAAACTGGCTAAATCCACGCTTTAACCTAGTTTCATTATCACGATTATTTCTAACGCCATAAACCATTTCATATCCCTCACTCCATTCACGCAAAAACACAGGAATGGTATCTAATGGGTGTTGAAAATCTGCGTCTAACAAAATTGCCACATCACCTGAGCAATGCTCTAGCCCCGCAGTTAGGGCAATTTCCTTGCCAAAGTTTCGGGATAAATTTAGCAACTTAACAGAATACTCTCTAGGTAGCTGCAAAACCTTTTCCATTGTCTTATCTTTACTACCATCATTAATTACAATAATTTCAAACTGTTGAGTTATCTGGCAAAGATAGCTGTGCAGTTGCATAAGAAAATCTTGTATAACTAATTCCTCGTTATACACGGGGACAATACAGGAAATGTAAACTGCTTTATTCGCCATTAATAAGCGCCGCTGCTCAATTAACATAAAGTCATCTCAACTCATAGACATAGACTATTTAAGATAAATTATACCTATTTAACAACCAGGGGCAAAATGATTAGTATTTACCCTAGATTGACAATACCTGTGTGCATGTGTTATCCAAAATAATGACACACTTAAATATGCTCTCAACAACGAGATAACATAACAATGGCCCCACCCGTGATAAAGGGCGTTTACTTGCCTACAGAGTTTCCCCTGCCCTCACAGGAGCCATCAGCTACTGCCACCATTTCCCCTCCTCCTCTACCTCCCTCAGCCCATCCAGTTAAAAAAATGGCTATTAATGGCATGACCGGCTACTTTAAAGCGTGCGGCCCTGGCTATCCCCCCGAATTAGCGCGCTGGGTTATTGCCATTAGCGTTTATATGCGCATGACTTTAGATAATCAAGCTGCGGAAGAATTGCCTGTTTACAATGACCGCAATGAGTTAATTGGCACGTTTTCCATTGAACTTCCTCAGTTTAAACCCATGTATACTGCTCAGGATAATGGAGGATTCCCTCCAGCAGAACCTCACTTACGTCATACTGTCTGCCCTAGCGTGCGTGTTTTAGCCGCATCCAACATTATGGAAATGCTCATTAAATGTTGGCTATTAGAAAATGAAGATGTACATCCAGACAATCTCGGAGTAAATGGTATCATTGACTTTGATATGGCCGCTTATTCAGTTACCCAACCACTAAAAGCGGGGGATAGATTGCTTGGATTACAAACCAGAGCAATAGGTAACTACTCAATAACCCCTCGCGGTGTTCTTAATTTCCCTGACACAGAAAACACCGGTGTATATTGGCCCACAAAAGAAGCTACCACATTATACCGCCGACAATTTCTAAATAGGCTAGAATTTATAAAGCTTAAAACTCATCCCGATGCCATTAAAAAGAAATTTCTAGGATTTTTAAAGGAGCTTCTCGTTTATGATGAAAAAGTATTTCGTGCACGCCTTGCTCAGTATATAGATACCTCTATATTTATTGAGAAATGCATACCATTTTTTGCCAAACGACATCGAGAATTAAGTGATGTTCTTGTGAGGTTACCTGAATTCTTGCAACACATAAAAGATAATCCTGCTATAGTCAGCGAGGCTATTAAATTCTTTCGTGACGATAATAAATTTCACAAGGCAAAAGCCGTCAGAATACGGCAATCCCAGCCTTACTATCAAATACCAGAGCCACATAACATAGAACGAATCAAAGCGGACTTCCTATTAATTTGGCGAAGCTGCCTCTTTAATCCCTTCCTCGGGCTAATGAAGAAAGCTCAAGAATTAACTAGACAATTGCATTTTATTCATAATAGACCCACACATGCGCACCCCCTATCTACCACGGCTATTCCCCCGGCCCCTACGCCTAGCTCAACACTTACGGCCACGGATTTATCACAATCGCAACATATACTAGCACAAAGTTTTATTTTAGATGATAGCATTGACACTAGTGACTCATGGACACCCAGCCAAACACAGATGCTATTATTTTGTCGTGACCTGCATACACTTATTGTTGAGTTCTATGATGCGAAATCTGGAAGATTTGATGACCACATTAAATTTGAAGGGGAACTTAATAAAGTTTTAAGAAGGGCTTATAAAATTCGAGAACAATTAGTTGATGAAGAAGACTCCCCTTGGTTAGCTGATTGGGATGAAATAAAAAAAGAATTAACTTATATACGTGAATGCATGTCACTGCTATCCAGTCATTGCACATTACTAGAGCCAGCTCCCTCACAGACAGAAGCGGCTACCTCCGCAACAACAGCCACAGATGAATCATTAGGCGATGCAATACTTGTGCAACCTCAAGCACCGCCACAAGATCAAATGCTGTTAATAGCAAAAGAATTGTATCATTTTTTAGAAAAAATCGACAAACCAAGATTGCAACAAATATATCAAGCTGCGATTGTAGAATATCAACCTTATACACTTAACTTGCTTGCTTCTTTCTACTCTAGAACACGTGGAACAACTCTAAAAGACTTACTGCGACGCTTTGAACAAGGAGAGATATCTGCAACAGCGGATCTTATCGCTTCCACTTTTAAAGAGGGAAATTGGGCAAACACACATTCATTCAATGTCATTTTATTATCCAGCTTACTGGCCGAGATGAGCAAGCAGTATGCAGCCCCTCAACAACCCAACATAGGTGCATTAACACGTTTACGTTATTCGCAAGAACAAATGTTAAAGTTAGGACTTATGCCTGGAACAGTGGGCGCAATATTAACCATAGCTAATCTTGAAGAAATAGGCAGAAAATTACTAGACTATAAAACACATCCGCAACAACAAGAACAAGCTCATGGCAACCAAGTTGCTCAGCTATCATCATCAACGCTCGCATTATGGGCATCTAGAATGTCGAGAGGTTCACTTTCTTCAGCAGGGGTAGATAGTTTAGCAGGGGTAGATAGTTTGACCATGGCTCCATAATAGTCCTGAGTACCCAATGGAAAGATCCGCAACAATTAGGATGACTGCGGTTGCACTTCTTCATCTTCTAATGGTTTATGAGAAAACTCTGTAGCAATCAATAGATACATTGCTGGAACCACAAATAATGTAAACAGAGTACCAATAGAAATTCCCGTGGCAATAACTAAACCAATATTAAACCGGCTTAACGCTCCTGCACCGGTCGCAGTAATTAAAGGAATCACTCCTAATACCATCGCGGCTGTTGTCATTAAGATAGGTCGTAAACGAATACGCGCAGCCATTTCTATAGCTTCCCGTTTGCTTTTTCCCTGGTGTTGTAAGTCATTAGCAAATTGCACAATCAAAATGCCATGTTTACTAATAAGCCCAATTAAAGTGACCAACCCTACCTCAGAATAAATATTTAATGTAGCCCCCCCTATTCCTAAGCTAACAAAAATCATAGCACCGCAAATCGACATGGGAACACTGATTAAGACAATAAGTGGATCACGAAAACTTTCAAATAACGCTGACAGTACAAGAAAAATCGTAATCAGTGCAAATAAGAATGTTAGTGCCAATGTTGAGCCTTCTTGAATGTATTGGCGAGACTGCGCTGCATAATCGATACCATACCCTTGTGGCAGTATTTTGTTAGCAATACTTTTAAACGTATTTAATGCATCTCCCATAGTAATACCTGGCACAGCTACTGCAGAAATAGTGGTGGAATTCAGTTGTTGGAAGTGATTAACTGACTCGGGAACAATGGTTTCTTTCAATTTAGCTACGGTTGCTAAGGGTATAGAGCTACCTGTTGCAGTTTTAATATAGTAATTTAATAATTGATTGGTATTTTCTCGTTGGGTACGTACCGTTTGTGGGATAACCTGATAAGAACGTCCTGCATAATTAAAATAATTGATATATCCTTCACTTAACGCTGCCCCTAAAATATTACCTAAATCTTTCATGTTTAATCCCAACTCAGCAATCATATCGCGATCAAGAATAATGGTAGTTTGTACTTGATCGATCTTTAAGTCTGGATCAATATACATAAACTTACCACTAGCATAAGCTTCGTCTAATACCCGCTGCAATACTTCATTTATCTTGTAAGAATCATCTGTTGTTGTAAGTACAAATTGAATTGGTAGCCCACTACCGCCCCCAGGCAAAGAAGGCAGCTGAAATGCCGCTACTTTGGCACCGGCAATTTGGTTTAATTGTTTTTGAATAAGCGGTTGCAGCTGATTAGTAGTGCGGTTACGTTCATCCCACGGCGTTAATACCATACCCACAATGCTAGTATTTAACCCATTTGCACCATCAATTTGAAAAATATGCCACGTCTCTGAATATTGTTTAAAAATGTTGAAAACTTGTTTTGAATAAAGCTGCGTTTGCGCTAGTGATGCGTTAGCTTGCGCAGTAACTTGCGCAATAATAATTCCCTGGTCTTCTTGGGGGGCCAGCTCGGATCGTGATGTAGAAAATAAAAAATAATTACTTAACAGAATAACTATGGCAAATACTGCGATCACGGACAACAAATTTAAAGCTTTATGTAATGTACGCTCATAACCATGCTCTAACCGTTCAAAATGACGATCCACAAACGAAATAAACGCATTTTTAGCTTGTGAATTTGCCTTTAAAAACTTTGAACACATCATCGGTGATAGAGTCAAGGCAATCACCGCAGAAATTGTCACAGCACCCGCCAAAGTAAACGCAAATGAAGTAAATAAAGCGCCTGTTAGTCCCCCCATAAAACCAATAGGTGCATAGACAGCTATTAATACCACCGTAATTGCAATAATAGGATTAGCTAATTCACGCGCGCCTAAAATAGCGGACTTAAATACAGATTTACCCTCCTCCATATGCCGCTGCACATTTTCCACAACAATGATCGCATCATCAACCACCAAGCCAATACCTAATACTAATGACAACAACGTCAATAAATTAATGGAATACCCTAAGATCAACATAATAAAGAATGTACCGATAATAGATAAAGGAATAGCAATCAATGGAATAACCACAGAGCGAACAGACCCTAAAAAAACAAAAATCACCACAGTCACAATGGCAAATGCTTCAAACAAGGAGCGCATGACTTCATTAATCGAGCTATTTACATAAGCACTGGCATCATAAACAATGCTAGCCGACAAACCCTGCGGTAACTGGGCTTGAATATCAGGAAATATTTCCTTAATAGCATTAATAACTGATAACAAATTTGCTGAAGGAGAAACAACAATACCAATATATACCGCAGATCGCCCATCAAAGCTTACTGCTGTATTATAGTTCTGCGCCCCTAAATCCACCTTGGCTACATCACTTAAACGTATAATAGTGCCATTTTCTGCTTTCAATACCATACGACGAAATTGATTCACATTTAGCAAATTGGTATTGACAGTTAAATTTTGAATAACCATATTACCGTCAGTACGTCCAGCTGCTGAAATAAAATCGTTGTTAGCTAAAGCATTGGCCACATCGGCAGCAGTTAAATTATAAGCTGCTAATTTTGCTGGATCTAGCCAAGCACGCAAAGCATACTGACCATTACCAAGAATTTGCGCTTGCTGTACACCTTGTACTGCTTGCAATTTAGGTTGCACAACACGCACCAGATAATCAGTGATTTTATTAATCGATAATTGATCGCTATAAAACCCAATATACATAGAGTCTATCGTTTCACCCACTGCTATCGTAATTACGGGTAGTTGTGAGTTCTTAGGTAATTGATTTAGTACAGCATTAACCTGGGTATTGACGTTCGTCAATGCTTTGAGAGGATCATAATTAAGCAATAAATTCACTGTAATAGTACTCGTACCTGGAGTGCTACTTGAAGTCATATAGTCAATGCCACTAACTTGAGCAACAGAATTTTCTATTGGGGTAGTAATAAAAGCCGCCACATCAGCTGGATCTGCACCAGTATACGTCGTCGTAATAGTGATTTGTGCATTTTCGGTAAATGGGTATTGCATCACGGGCAACAATCCGATTGACCGCACCCCTAAAGCAAGGATCAATAAGCTAATAACAGTGGCTAATACCGGTCGTTTAATAAATAGATCGGTAAATTGCATAAGGGTTATGCTCCATGCTGATTAGGAACAACCGGAGAAGGATTATTCGATGGCACTACTTTATTATTAATCGCCACCAAACTGCCATTTTTCAATTTAAGCTGTCCGCTTGTCACGACTTCATCGCCCGCATTAAGCCCTTGCAAAATAGCAACTTGATCACCGCGGGTTTCACCTATCATAACAAATAACTGCGTGACAGCTAATATAGGCTTCCCATCCTTATCCTTCCCTTGCTCTTTTACCAAGTACGCAATATCTCCATATGGATTAAATGACACCGCGGTTTGCGGGACAGTTAAAAATCGCTGTGATTTGCCGGCACTCACTGTCACATTCACAAACATACCTGGTAGTAATTGCATTTTAGGATTCGATATTGTCGCTTCTACCTCAACATTGCGTGTACTAGAATCCACTATGGGATTAATCGTGGTAATTTTCCCAGAAAAAACCTGGTTAGGAAAAGCATCCACCGTAAACGTCACTTGCTGTCCAGTTTGTAGCTGCGATAAAGCTTGCTGCGGCAAATAAAAATCCACATAAATAGGATCAAGACTTTGCAAGGTAGTCACTGTATCGCCAGGGTTTAAATATTGCCCAGGATAAACATTCGAAATCCCTAACCGACCAGCAAACGGTGCGGCAATAGTTAATTTAACAACGGTTGCTGTTTGTTCCGCTACCTGTCCTTGTAAACTTTTTAAGTTTTGCTCATCGCTATCCACTTGTTGTTTGCTAACGCCTCCCACTTTATATTGCGCTTTATCTCTATCGTAAGTAATTTGTGCTAGTTTCTCATTCGCCTGTAGCGCCTGCAGTTGTCCAATCTGAGTGTCTGCATTTTGCTGTACCAATACAGTGCCTTCTTTAACAATAGAGCCAGGCGTAAAATATGCTTGCTGTATCATACCGCCTAGCTGTGCAGTCACATTAACACCTAATGTTGCACGTAAACTACCTACTGCTGTTAATTGCGGCTGCCAAGTAGAATAACTCACCGTGGTTGTTGAAACTGTCATTACAGGATTACCATGCGTAGCAAAATAATGATGCATAAATAATCCACTAATGCCTTTGTAAATAAAAATACTGCCAAATAAGATCCCCACTGCAATTAACATTTTTTTCATGGGCTTTTTTGCTTCATCGTTTAATTGTAGATTCCATTTCATAAAATTTCATTGCCTCAATGAAGAACATAAGGTTGCATTGGTAGGATTAATAGGATCCGACTTACAAGCGTATTGTTTGCGATTCCACCAACCTCCTCCTAGTGCTTGAAATAAAGCAGCTGTGTCACTATAACGCGTAGCTTGTGCCTGTATGCTACTCAGACGTGTTTGTTGGTATTGCTGCTCTGCAGTTAATACATTCAAATAATCTACTCCACCTAATTGATATTGCTCTCGTGTGACTTTCAAGTTTTTCCAAGCGGCTATTTCTGCCGCCTTTTGTGCCTGAAAGGTACGCGCATCCATGTCTAAAGCACGTAATGTATCGGCCACATTTTGAAATGCCTGCAACACTGTTTGACGATATTGCGCTGCAGCTTGGTTATAAGCCGCAATAGCCGCACGGCGTTGTGCCAGTAAAGCGCCACCATGGAAAATCGGCTGGGTAATACCACCAGTTAACGTCCACACTCGACTATTCGGTTGAAATACTACCGAAGGAATGCTTGCAGTACCTCCATAATCACCAGACAAAGTAAACTGCGGGAATAAATTAGCTGTAGCCACCCCCACCTGAGCACTGGCAGAATGCAGAGATGCTTCTGACGAACGCACATCAGGACGTTGCCGCACTAAATAAGAGGGTAAACTCACAGGCAATACGGAAGCTAGTTTTAGCTTATCTAGGTTAATCTTAGGCAATACTCGATTAGGATAAGACCCAATTAATACATCCATCGCATGCTTAGATTGAGATAAAGACTTCTCTAACGGCGGGAGTGTTGCGCGTATTTGTTCAACTGCAGTTAACTGGGTAAGCACATTACTATCTGCCACACCACCTAAACCAAGCTGGTTTCTCATAATCACCAACTGTTTTTCTTCCGCCCAAATTAATTTGTGTGTAGCTGCAATTTGTGCTTCTAAAGAAGCTATGGTAATAGCAGTTGTAACTATATTAGAGGTCAGCGTAAGATAGGCAGCAATAAGTTGAAATTGTTGATAATCCACCTGCGCTTGCAAAGATTCAATCTGTCGTCTAGCACCACCAAACACATCTAGCGTATAAGAAACATTAACGGATGCATTGTAAATGCTAAAAATATTGCTCGGCACACCACCGCCAAAACTAGCGCCAGCAAATCGTTGCCGCTGACCACTTAGTGCTGCATTAAATGCTGGATATAATGAGTTACCGATTTGCTCGGCCAAGGCTTCTTGTGCCTGTTGTAAAGCAGCTTGTGCTGCAGCTAACGTCGGGCTATTTGCTAATCCTGTTTGCACAAGATAATTAATAGCTGGTGAATGAAATAACTGCCACCATTGTGCTTGAATCGTTGCGCCCACTACAAACGCTTGCGACTTGCCAGCATCTCCCCCCGCTACAATACCTACAGTCTTTTTAGGTAAAGGTGTTTGTGTATAAGAATGGACCTTGGGGGCAGCCAGAGTATGAAAATTGGGCCCAACCATACAGCCAGAACTATAAGCAGATATTAGCATTAGACAAAATAATCGTGTACAACGCTTACAAGCATCCATGCGGGTAGCTATCCTGGCTATATTATCCGTAAACGCCCCTGTAACTTGTTGAGTAGCTAAGATTTTATCCTAGGATACCTGATAGTAAAATGCAAGAAAGAGAGGCAACCAAGAATCTTGGCTGCCTCTCTTTCGCTAGCGTAATAACTTATTATCCATTAGTATAGGGTCTGCTTACAATTCAATCCTCGGCTATAAAAAGAGAGTTGAATTGTAAGCAAACCCTACTTGTTTGCTATACGATCTTAATACCTCATGGATAGACAAGTTAAAAACGCCAATAAACTACACCGCGAATTGAGTGCTCGCTTACTAAGCATGATTGCGATTGGTGGCGCGATTGGCACGGGGATTTTCTTAGCTAGCGGTAATGCTATTCATATGGCTGGCCCTGGCGGTACCATGCTTGCCTATATTATCACTGGAACCATGGTTTACTTTCTTATGACCAGCCTTGGTGAAATGGCTGCGTTTATGCCTACCACAGGATCCTTTTACGTTTATGCGTCACAGTTCGTTGATCCCGCTCTTGGCTATGCCTTGGGATGGAATTATTGGTATAATTGGGCTATCACTGTGGCATCAGAAATCTCTGCCGCCGCACTTGTTATGGACTTTTGGTTCCCACATAGCTCACCACTTATCTGGAGCATATTATTTCTCAGCATCTTTGTCAGCTTAAACGCTTTATCTGCACGCGGCTTTGGCGAAGCAGAATATTGGTTCTCCCTAATTAAAGTCACAGTTATCATTATTTTTATTATTACTGGTACCGCCATGGTGCTGGGTATTATCCATTTTAACTCTGCTGGATTACACAACTGGACTATTCATGGTGGACCCTTCCATGGCGGTTGGACGGCTCTATTGGGCGCTTTCATTGTTGCTGGATTTTCTTTTCAAGGTACCGAATTAATTGGTATTGCCTCGGGCGAAAGCGAAACCCCACGAGAAACCATCCCCAAAGCTATTAACCAGGTATTTTGGCGAATTTTATTATTCTTTGTCTTATCCATATTTATTATTAGCTTATTAATTCCTTACACTGATCCCATGTTAGCTAGCACCGATATACAAGTTAGTCCTTTCACCCTAGTATTTAAACAATTAGGCATTACTTTTGCCGCCTCCCTCATGAATGCAGTGATTCTTACCGCCATCTTGTCTGCGGGCAATTCAGGTATGTACGCTGCCACACGCATGCTATGGTACTTAGCTAAGGAAGGCCATGTGCCCGCTATTTTTAAAAAGGTAAATCGCTTTGGTGTGCCATTATATGCCTTGCTAGCCACCACCTTAGTTGCCATGTTAACTTTTCTATCATCGCGTTTTGGCAATGGTACCGTTTATTTTTGGTTATTAAATGCATCTAGCTTATCTGGCTTTATTGCTTGGCTAGGCATTGCAATTAGCCATTACCGTTTTAGAAAAGCATATGTAAAACAAGGCCGTGACTTAAAACAACTTCCCTATGTTGCAAAAGGTTATCCCTATGCACCACTGACTGCCTTTGGCTTATGTTTAGTCATCATTGCAGGGCAAAACTATCAGGCATTTTTAGAGCATCATATTAATTGGTATAGCGTCATCATTCCTTATCTAGGTGTGCCTATATTTCTGGCATTATGGCTAGGGTACAAATGGATAAAAAAAACAACTCTTGTCGACTTAGAAAAAGCCAGCTTTAAATATGCCCCAACCTCTCAATAAATAATCAGCAGTTCCCGTTAACACTGTCATGTATGGACCCCGCCCTATAAACGTAATGAAACGGACACATCCTTCCGTATAGCGGCGTCATAATGCACAAAAATGGCAGCTAATTAAGGCATCTTTAAAACAAAATATTGTCTTTAACCCTCTTTATACCCAATAAAATCGTGGCTATTCCTTTAAAAACCGGATTGTTTTTTCACTGCTATACTGAAATTGACTGCCAAAACTAACTCGGGCAAGCAACAAGGAGGCTTCCCATGAAAGCAAAATTAATCATTATTACTGGATGTTGCGGAATGTTACTCAGTAGCTATGTGCTAGCTGGTTGTCCTAGCTCTTATTGCCAACCAAAAAGAGCTGACATTTGCGCCTATCAAGCTAGCTGCACATGTACGGACCCAGCCTGCAATTTACAGAATGATTGCTTAAGCAGAAGTCGATGCTGTGAAGCATTTGGTGATATAGGCAGCATGGATTAGATATACAAAGCTTTAATTGATTGCACACGTGTGTGTAGCAGCCCCTGAAATTAATCTGCCAATTTCTTATATTTAATACGATGCGGCTGTTTTGCTGCATCACCGAAAGCACGCAGACGCTCTTTCTCATAGTCCGTATAATTACCCGTAAAAAACGTCACCTTACTGTCTCCCTCAAATGCTAAAATATGTGTAGCAACCCGATCTAAAAACCAACGATCGTGAGAAACCACCAACGCACAACCCGGAAAACTCAGTATCGCCTCTTCTAATGCGCGTAATGTTTCCACATCCAAATCATTGGTTGGCTCATCTAGCAGCAATACATTGCCACCACTGCTTAATAATTTAGCCAAATGCACACGATTACGCTCACCACCAGAAAGATCCTTAATGAACTTTTGCTGATCACCACCCCTGAAATTAAAGCGCCCCACATAATTACGACTAGGCATCTGATAAGCACCGATAGTCATAATATCTTGCTCATTAGAGATTTCCTGCCATACGGTCTTACTGCCGTCTAATTGATCGCGACTTTGATCCACGTAGGCTAATTTCACTGACTCCCCTAAATGGATAGTTCCACTATCTGTTTGCTCTTGACCAATAAGCATTTTAAACAATGTAGATTTACCCGCACCATTAGCGCCAATAATACCCACGATAGCGCCAGGAGGAATTTGCAAAGACACCTTCTCGAATAACAATCTATCTCCATAACGCTTGCTTACGTTTTCCATTTCAATTACTTTATCACCCAAGCGTGGCCCCGGCGGAATATACAGCTCTTGAGTTTCACTACGCTTTTGAAACTCCCGTGAATTTAACTCTTCAAAACGTGCTAAACGTGCTTTACTCTTAGCTTGACGACCTTTAGGATTAGACCGCACCCATGCTAATTCTGCTTGTAAAGCTTTTTGGTGAGCCTCTTGTTCTCGGGCTTCTTGCGCTAGACGCTGTTCTTTTTGTTCCAGCCAAGCAGAATAATTACCCTCGTAGGGGATACCCTGCCCTCTGTCCAATTCTAAAATCCAGCCAGCAGCATTATCCAAAAAGTAACGATCATGCGTCACCGCCACGACTGTACCCGGATAATCCTGCAGAAAATGTTCTAACCAAGCCACACTCTCCGCATCCAAGTGGTTAGTCGGTTCATCCAGTAATAACATATCTGGTTTAGATAACAGTAAACGACACAAAGCAACGCGACGGCGCTCGCCACCGGATAGCTTGGTAACATCAGCCTCCCATGGCGGCAAACGCAAAGCATCAGCAGCAATTTCTAATTTTCGCTCTAATTCCCATAAACCAGCTGTATCAATTGCTTGCTGCAGATCGCCTTGTTCTGCTAATAATTTATTCACTTCCTCTTCTGACATAGGTTCGGCAAACTTCATACTAATCTCATTAAATCGAGATAATAACGTCATGCCCTCGCCCACTCCAGCCTCTACATTACCACGCACATTTTTATGTGAATCTAAATGAGGTTCTTGAGACAAATAGCCAATTTTAATGCCCGCCAGTGGTATAGCCTCCCCATTATATTCCTTGTCTAACCCTGCCATGATTTTCAATAATGTGGATTTACCTGAGCCATTTAATCCTAACACACCAATTTTTGCGCCAGGATAAAAAGATAACCAAATATTTTTTAAAATCTCTCGCTTAGGAGGAACAATCTTCCCTACGCCTTTCATAGTATATATATACTGTGCCATAAAAATGTTTAACTCACTAAAAAATAAAATTATTATCGGCACTCCTAGGATGGGTAGTTTTTTTGTTAACGTCGAGGAGTAGCAAAAAAAAGACCAGTTCTGGGAATGTCGGTTGTTACTTAAGCTCCTGACTTACTCTCTTCTACCCATAATTTAGTTGCACCAGCTACAGCAGCAGGAACAACGAATAAATTTAATAATGGCACCAAAGAGACAACTAATACACTTATACCAAACCCTAACCCTAACCAACGCCGCTGTTCAAGCCAAGCATACATCTGTTGCCAACTCATGCGGTGATTATCTGTAGGGTAATCTACATAGGTTAACGTCATAAACCATGCATTAAATACAAACCATATAACGGCTGCAACCATTTGTACAATAGGAATGAAAAATAATATCAAAATACCCGCAGCCCTAGGTAAATAATAAACAATAATAGCTAACTGTCGCAGTAAAACATGGGGAATAGTTTTAATGTTTGCAAAAACACTGCGCTGTTCTAATATTACTCCTGTCAAATAAAGTTCCACTTTTTCTGCTAGTAAACTATTAAACGGTGCGGACAAAATATTCGTTATAGTTACAAAAATACTGACGAACATAAGAAAAAACCCTAGAACAAACACAACCCATACCACCATACTTAACCAATGCAGCCAAGCTGGTAAAAACTGTGTGAACCATTGGTTAAATTCTACCAAATAATAACGTAGCACAAAAAATAATATGCTAAATAATAGTATATTAATGACCAAAGGCACTAAAACAAACCGCCGCAACCCTGGTTGAGTGATCAATTTAAATCCCTCAATAAGATAATAAATACCGGCTAAAATATGCTTATCCGCCATTTCTCGCCCTCGTCTTTTTTGATAACTCTTCAGAGATACCCTTAAATATTACTACACATTTTTAAAATAATGGTTATCATTTCAAAAGGTAGATACTTAGGAATAGAGATTATCCATGGATGTATTATTTATACTAATTGCCTTAGCACTCGTACTCATGAATGCATTTTTCGTGGCTGCGGAATTTTCTATGGTTAAGCTAAGACAAACACGCGTCGCTGCCATCAAACGTACATATGGTATCCGTGGAAAAATTCTATCCGATATACACCAACATCTTGATGCATACCTCTCCGCTTGCCAACTAGGTATTACATTGGCTTCCATCGGCCTAGGCTGGGTAGGCAATCCTGCATTCGCCCATTTATTTGAACCTGTTTTTCTATTCCTCAATATGAGCTCTCCTGAGCTTACTCGGATCATGGCATTCCTTATCGCATTCTCACTCGTGTCCTTTCTGCACATAGTAGTGGGTGAGCTCATGCCTAAGTCCCTAGCAATCCGTCAATCGGAAAAAGTATCCATTTGGACTGCCCTGCCTCTTTATGGGTTTTATTGGCTTATGTACCCCGCCATTTGGCTATTAAACTCGTGTTCCAATCTTTTATTAAAGGTAACCCACCTCGATAAAACACATCGCGGAGAGTACTTCCACTCCACAGACGAAATCAAGTTTATTTTAAGCGCTAGCCATTTGCATGGGGAATTAACTAAAGAAGAAACAGAAATTATTGAGCATACACTCGATTTTGCAGACCTTAAAGTAACCGACGTGATGCAACCACAAGAAAAAATTATTATGTTGCAAGCAGACGAACCCATTGATGAAGCTCTCAAGATTGTTGCCGAACATCGATATAGCCGTTACCCAGTCTACAATAAAGCAACGCGTGAAATTGTTGGCATTATCCATGTAAAAGACTTATTTGCTGTTCTTTATCAACAACAAAAAATCGATGATCTTTCTTCCTTACTACGCCCTATTCTGAAAGTATCTTATCGACTCCCGGCCTTAAATTTATTACGTAAATTCCGCGAGGGAATGCCACATTTTGCCTTAATTTATAAAGGACAGGATACATTATTAGGCTTTGTAACATTAGATAATCTTTTGCATATTTTAATTGGCCGCATAAAAGATGAATTCCACCGTACCCAAGATGATTGGACCATTAACTCGGATGGAAGTTTATTTGTTAAAGGTCACTGCCCCTTATTTTCTCTTGAAAGAGCATTAGATCATGATATTGATATCAGCAGTCAGGAGCCAGAGCCGGAAACAGTAGCTGGACTTATATTGAATCGCCTAGGTAGACTGCCGAAACGTGGCGAACATATTGAGTTTAACGAGTTCACAGCAATTATTTTAAAATTACATGGCACACGAATGACAAAAATTAAAGTTATTCCGAAACGACAAAACAAAAATATACGGGACTAATATGAAAAATCTATATAAGATACTTATACTCCTTACTGGTTTTATCCTCTCCCCTTGTTACGCTGTTGCAACTCATCATCAGTGTGATGCGCCCTTTGAATTAAGTACAATAGGCAGTCAGATTGTTGATCAGTGCGGTAATAAAATTAAATTAAAAAGTGTGAGCTGGTATGGTGCACATGAAACACCGCAAGTCCCCGGTGGTCTCGATAAACAACCCATGCAAAATATTGTTAACTTAATTAAAGCCGGTGGGTTTAATTCTGTGCGGTTTACCTTTTCTAACCAAATGTTACATGACACTCATTCTGTTGATCCCAACCGCATCGCAGCCAATCCTGAATTAATCAACAAAACCCCATTACAAGTTTTTGACATTGCCGTAAAAATGTTAACGGATGCGGGTATCATAGTTATTCTTAATAACCATACCACCACATCAGAATGGTGTTGTGCCTATGATTTTAATGGTTTATGGCATCATCCACGTTATCAATCTACTGCGCAGTGGCTCAATGACTGGGTTATGATGGTAACACGCTATCGCCACAATCCATTAGTCGCCGGTGCAGATTTACGGAATGAAGTGCGCACTGGCCGTTATCGTGACACTTATATTCCCGTTAACCCAAACTGGGGCTGGGGTGATGAAAATGACTGGAAATTAGCCGCTACGCAAGCAGGTAATATTATTCACGAAGTCAATCCACACTTATTAATCATTGTTGAAGGTATTAATTGGACTGGCATCCCAATGGTTAATGGATATAGACCTATGCTCACACCAGTAAAAAACAATCCACTTATCTTAAACCATTCAAATAAGCTAGTTTACGAAGTGCATATTTATGGCTATACCGGTCCAACACATACTGGCGATGATGCCTCTTCTCGTGGACAAAAACATTATCGTGACTTTGATGAAACAGCGCTAAAAACTGTTTTAGACCAACAATTCGGCTATGTCTTAGAAAACAACCGTGACTATACGGCACCAGTGTGGTTAGGAGAGTTTGGCGTAGGTTATCGCAGCGCTAATGAAAAAGATAAATTATGGTTTCAAAGAATGGTTGGTTATATGCTAGAGAAAGATTTAGGTTGGTCATTCTGGGCATTAAACCCCGTTCGAGCAGATGGCACTATCGAGGAGTTTGGCTTGCTAACCGATGATTGGTCCGCTTATCGAGAAGACTGGCGTAGCCCTTGGATACGGAGATTATTAAAAGGATAACATGGGCACCCGTCATCTTGAGAACAAGGTTGTCATTCTGACGGTCAGAATAATAATCATCAGGAGAAACTAATATTGAAAATGATACACTATGTTCTTATCTGCCTATTTATACTACTATGCAGCCTTGCTCGCATCACCTATGCCGTCACTAGTGATAGCTGCCGTGACAATACCCTATTTAATGTGGGTGCTGGTATCTACGATATCACCGGTCCTGCAGCAGAAGAAGGCATGATGGGCTATGCCATGCTACAACAGCAAACTGCTGGAATTTATCAGCGCTTATGGGCAAGAGCCTTTATCATCGAATCGCCCTGCAATAATAAAAAAATTGTTTTTGTTAACACAGATCTAGGTCAGGTATTTCAAGCTGTAAAACAACAAGTAGTTAAAAAATTACAAGCAAAATACGGCGATACTTATAACGATAGTAATATTTTAATTACCGCAACACATGAACACAGCGGCCCGGGTGGCTACTCTACCTATACACTGTATAATCTTACCACCTTGGGATTCAACCACGAGAACTTTAATACCATCGTTGCTGGTATCGTAACAGCGGTAGAAAGGGCGCATAATAATTTAGCACCAGCAAGCATCAAAATTACGCAAGATGATCTTCCAGGAGTAAACTTTAACCGCTCCCCCACTTCTTACTTATTAAACCCACAAGCTGAGCGCGACCGATACAAGGGCGATACCGATACCCAAATGACATTAATTCGTTTTGATCGCCTAAATGGCCAGCCAATAGGTATTATCAATTGGTTTCCCATTCATGGTGTTTCCATGAATAATAAAAATCATCTTATCAATGGTGATAACAAAGGTTATGCCGAATATACTTTTGAAAAAGACTTTCACTCTAATTACGGCCCGCAAGCATTCGTTGCTGCATTTGCACAAGCCAATGCGGGTGATGTATCGCCAAACCCTTATGGTCACGAAGGCGGTGCTGGTTTAGCCGGTATTGCTGCTGTAGAAAAAGCTGGGGCACCGCAATACCAACTTGCCAAAAAATTATTTGCGCAAGCCAATGAAGTAATAACAGGCAATGTAGATTATCGGCATACTTATATTGCTATGGATAAAGTCACTGTTGAACCGCAATATACTAATGGCAGTATACAAACGACATGCCCTGCCGCTATTGGAGTTTCCATGTTAGCTGGCACCCAAGATGGCGAAGGCATTGGCATACAAGGAGTATCTTGCGGCACACTTGGCAAAGTACTGCCTCATTTTATTTGCGAAATGGTGACCACACCCTGCCAAGGAGTCAAGCCTATCGCTGTACAAACAGGGATAAAAAAGCCTTATCCATGGACACCCAATATTTTACCTTTACAAGTGATACAAATTGGCAATTTAGTGATTGTGGCTGCGCCATTTGAATTGACTACCATGACTGGTCGACGCATCCGCGAAGCGGTCGCCAAGCAACTGCCGCCTACCAATTACGTAGTTCTATCCGCATTATCCAATGCTTATTCTGGTTACGTAGCCACGTATCAAGAATATCAATTGCAACGCTACGAGGGAGCCTCAACCCATTTTGGACCTTGGACTCAAGCTGCACTACAACAGGAATTTACTAACCTAACAAAAGCCTTAATCACTGGCTTACTCGTTGCCGAAGGTCCACAACCACCCGACTTATTAAATGGCTTGCATAACTTACAACCCGGCGTCATATTCGATCAAGTACCTCCTTCCAAACAATTTGGTGACATCTACCAAGATGTCAAATCCGTCTATAACCCCGGCAATATAGTAGAAGCTGTGTTTTGGGGAGCACATCCCAAAAATAACTTCCATATGCAAGACACCTTTCTAGAAATTCAACATTGGGAAAATGGTGGCTGGCAAACTATTCGATATGACAGAGACTGGGATACAGAATACCATTGGCAACGCAAAGGTATTGCTTATTCATTAATTAAAATTATTTGGCGTATTCCACCCGCGATTTCACCAGGCCACTATCGCATAGTACATCATGGAGATTGGAAATCTGCTTGGAATAAAAATATTACACCCTATACAGGATACTCAAGCCTATTTACTATTGATTAAATCATCTATTAAACAGCGAGGGGGGGTTATGTTTGGAAGAACTATGACTATTGATGAAATTTTATCAAATGCAATGCAAGAATATAATGCATATGTACAACGAGCTCGGAGCGCCCCTTCAATACAAGCAAAAGAAGAGTTATATACTCAAGCTAGAACCGCTTATTCTAAAATTGCAGACTGGATTGGCCCTGCTGAAAAAAATAAAATAGCAGAAACCTATTTTGAATTAGGTGATTATTATTTTTCTCAGAAACAATATGATGAGGCTATAGAAGAATACCGCGCAGGAATGCAGCGGGCTAGCTTAAATAATAATTTATTAGATAAGTTAAAACAAATTGCTAACCAGTTTGTAAGCTTAGGTAACAATCTCTTTCCTTCATGGAGAATTCATCAATACACCACAGAACATGATAAAGCAGCAAAATATTATCAATACAGCATTCAACTGCTTCTTTTCGTAGGAGCAGCTGATGAAGCTCTAGAACTAATATATAAAATAGCAAAAAAATACAAAAATCATGGCGCAACGAGAATAGATCAAGTACAATTCTCTACGAAAGCATTAGAGTTTTTGTTAGAAATACCCGCCCCTAATATTGATCAAAAAAGAAAAATAGCCAAGTCATATAGTTCTCTCGGTACCATTCATTTTAACTGTTCACCTCCTAACTATCAGCAAGCCATAACTTGTTACATACAAGGCATACAACAACTTCTATCTATAAGCGCAGAAAAAAAGGATAATGATTACCGTGCTTTAATGGACCTTTATATCAACCTATCCGATTCTTACGCACATTTAGGTAATCATGCGGCAGCAACCGAAGCTTTCAGCAATGTTATAATAGCATTTAATTATGTCCAACAAAAAACTCCTGATGAAGTAAATATTGGTCATCCTAACAATTCAGATTATACTAGCAGGCTCCGTGCCTATGCTGAACAACGCACTGCCGCATATAGTTATCGAACCCATGCCGAATGTGCGAATAACTGGCAGGCAGTCTCTCAAGAGCTAGCAGTACATCAATTAACAGATGAAGTAAATCGTTTTGGGATAGCAATAACACAACCAACTACAGCAACAACCGCTGCCATGCTTCCTACTGGGGCTTCCCTCTACGCGCCTACCTTCCAAGCGCCTAGCGAAGAAAATTTTCGCGCTTATGCCAATACTCTAATCAGCATAAGTCAACAGCAACTTAATGCTCATGAATTCATACAAGCCAAAGAAACATTAACTCAAGCACTTGAACTTTTAGAGCGAATACACGAGAAAATACGTACCGAGCAAGATAAACAAATGATTACTTTTATACAAACCCAAAAACAACATATTGATAGCCTAGCCCAAGATCATGAGCAACGCACTAAAGGTTTAACTCAAAAACAAGCAGGAGAAAAGTATTTACAACGTCTTGCTACTAATACCGATTCAACACCACCAAGCAGACTACTAGAAAATGCGTCTTATTATATAAGAGGCGCGCAATACTTATATGCGCAAATAAAAACCCCCTCTGCAGAAGATGTGCAAATAGCCCAAGTAATAGAACAAACGATCCAATTTATAGAAACAAAGCAAACAGAACTTAAGGCTCAACAGGCATTACAAATGTTAACTCTCAAAGCACAACCCTCTAATACTGGACTATTTACCCCCTATTCAAGTAGCTCTGATGATTCAGCTGATTACGACAACAATGACTATGATAATGATAGTATGCGCTTAGATTAAACTATAAATATTCATGCAAAAATTCAGGGATGCGTTTTTCTAACCAGTACTCGGGACGCCACGGCACTGCACCTGACACAAAGCCCACATGACCACCACTTTCTGTAATTTCCATCTTCACCTGTGGGGATAATTCATGTGCCTGTGGAATAACATCCTCAGTCATAAATGGATCATCTTTCGCATGCAAAATTAATGTGGGAACATCAATAGCATGCAAGTATTGCCGGCTGCTTGCTATCGTATAATATTCATCAGCATCGGCAAATCCATGCAATGGTGCGGTGATGCTATTATCAAAATCCATGATAGTTCGGCATTGCGAAAGATAAGCTGTATCTATTGGTGCAGCAACCACCTGAAATTTCTGTGATAGCCGAATACGTAAGCAGCGTAAAAAATACCACTGATATACCTTAGAAAATCCCTGCTGGATACGACTTGCTGCTTTATGTAACTCAAAAGGAACAGAAATAGCTATAGCAGCCCGCAACGGATTATGGGTACCCATCTCTCCCGACCACTTAAGCAACACATTACCGCCTAGAGAAATACCAATAGCTGCCAATGGCACGCCTGGCTCACGCTTTTGCAAAACACGAATAATGATAGCCACATCATTCGTCTCCCCAGAATGATAACTTCTTGGTAAGCGATTAGGCTCTCCACTGCAACCGCGGAAATGCATAAAAACACCCCGCCAGCCATTTTGACTAATCGCCTGCAATAATCCTCGCGCATAGTGGGATTCAATGGAACCCTCAAAGCCGTGCAAAATTAATACAATTGGGCCATTGTCTTCACCGGCCCAATCGAGGTCAATAAAGTCCCCATCTGGCAATTCAACCCGTTCCCGTGTTAATTTTAAGTTTTTTATCTGTCTGCGCCGGCAAAAAACTGGCCATAACGTTTGTAAATGAGAGTTTGGAAGCCACCATGCGGGTTTAAATGAATCTGTCTCCATTGGCATACCTAACACCTTCATCCTTTTTATATTTTTATTATATACTACCCGAGCAAAAAATTTGGGGACGAAGGTGTAGGTAAAAAACAAATGATGCCATCTAAAAATATCGCCAATCTAGAAACAATCTCGCTATTCTGTATAAGCGTCATTGTTTTTACTAGCGGGTTAGCTTCACAAGAAATAACGGGTTTCGATTCACGCTTCTATTTATTTGCGCTGGAAACATGGCGACACGGTGCAAGCTGGTTTCCTACTACTTATCATACTCCCTACCCAGATTACCCAGCGACATCCACATACTTAATTTATCTTGTTTCTCTTCTCATCGGCCACTTGAATAAATTCACGGCAGTTTTGCCTAGCGCCGTCATGGCCGCGATAACTCTCACCATGACATACTGCATAGGTAGATTACATAATAAATATTGGGGCATTTATGCAGTCTGTTTCTTATTAACTACTATCACATTTTTAAAAAGCGCCCGCACCATTTCTCTAGATTTATACTCCTGTATGCTAACTACCTGTTGCTTTTATATTATTCAAGCCGCCGCTATACAAAAAACCCCGAAAAAAATTGGCTATATTTACCCTTTATTCGCATTAGGATTTTTATTTCGTGGGCCAATTGGCCTGGTCATTCCTACTGGCGTTGTTTGCGCCTATTACTTATTAGAATGCAACTTCAAAAGACTATTACAAGTTGGTTTACTCTCGTTATTACTACTTAGCATAGGCACCACCTTATTAATAGTACTTGCCCTACATAGTGGTGGCTATGCCTTCATGCATGACGTAATACGCATGGAAGTACTCGGTAGAATGAGCAATAGCAATCTACCTATTTACTTCTACTTGACAAGCAGCCTCGCAAATTATGCACTGAGCTTTCCTTTGGCATTAGTCAGCACACTGGGAATTTGCTATTACTCTTACCATCAGCGCAACCTTCATGATATGAAATTTATCAGCAAATTACTTGCTTGGGTATTAATAATTTTAATTGGCATGAGTATACCTGGAGAGAAAAAAACCCGGTATGTATTACCCATGATTCCCGCTATTGCTCTCATCGCCGCCTACCCATTTACATTTCCATGTAAAGAAAATTGTTTTCTCTTCCTACGAAAAACAATAATAAAATTATTTTACTTATTTCCTATGATTTTCATCATAGCCACGCTCATCGCCAACTATTACTGTCAACAGCAGCAATGGCAGTTATCCCTACATACCTTAGCAATAACAATATTACTGAGCTTTACACAAGCCTTATTATTTTATATCTACCGCACGAAAACTCATCATCCTGAAGCACTGATATTACCCTTGGCTAGTTTAAGTTTTGTGTTATTTTATCTATTCATCATAGAGCCCATGGAGTTATACATAGACAAAACAAGGGATTTTGTTGTTAACATAGAAGCGCAACGTAAATCCCATCATGCCCACTTAATATTCTATAAAGAACATCCTGATGGCACACCCATTAAGTATTTAATTAATATGCCTCAAGAAGAAGAGCCAAGATTCATTGATAATCAAAAAGATATCATTAAAGATGCCGCCCCTGCATTTTATATCACCAGCACCACTTATTATGCTAAACTACCTCCTGATATAACTCGCGATCTAAAAATAATAAAAATGGGGAAATTAGGGCACAACCCAGTAGTGGTCTTTACGAGAAAGCTCAGGAGTTTCGCTGAATAAAAGCTTGAGTTAACTTTTATGAATAAACCCATATTAATTTTACAGCCTATACATAATAGCTCTGCGGATATTATGCGTAAATTTTTTATGGGCAAACCCCTATCTAGTGAGCAAGTTAACTTTCTTTATGCACATCAAAAACAACTTAGCGACTCAAGATTCGATCCCGTATTAAAGTATTATCTAGAAACAGATAAAAAACGCCGAGAAAAATACAAGGCTACATTTTTACTCCCACATGAAAAGCTTAAACCTAGCGATATCCCCGCCTTAAGAAAACACATACAGTTCTTCTTAAGAGAAGCCGCCAATCGTGTTGCCATGCAGTTTACACAGCAACAATTCCTACAATTTAAAGAATACACTATACAAGACCTCATATATTGGCATGGCAATCAATTCTTAACTGGAGCACCTTTTTATCCTGGCGGCATCCCTCCGCTTATCTTCTTTCAGTGGGGAAATTTATTTGGAATTGTAAAATACTTAGTGCTCGCTGAAGAAAAAGCCTTAAAAGCAAATATCCTTATCTATTTTGAAGACATGCAAGATCGTGACTTAAATCAATGTGTGCAAAATTATAATAAACACCTACAGAATGAAATGAGCATACAAAATGAAATTCTTTTTGAAAATAAAATTGAGCCTGTTGAATTCGATAAGTTTCTTATTAAACCACCCGTAATTAAATCCCATTAACACGATAACATTTATTGAGATGTTTATTGAGCTGTGTCTAGTACTTATGTAACTCAGGAGCGTACGTCCCTGTACTCGGCGCTTCTTACCTTCCGTGGCCGCGACGTCCTTCGTTTACATAAGCACTAGACACAGCTCAATAAACATCTCAATTTATTCGTTACCACTCTCTTCGCGCAAAGAACAAGGATAAACATGCACTCCCCCGCAATAATCCTCGACACAATACTCCGCTACTTCTTGTGTATTGTTCTTTGTTTGTCGAATGTAACATGGTCCTACTGGCACCTTCCCATAACCACCTGGAATATCTAACACGTAAGTAGGCTGGCAAATACCGGAAAAACGTCCTCGTAATTGTTTTACAAGATGCTGGCCTTCTGCCAACGTCGTACGAAAATGTTGCGTACCTTTTGCTAAATCAGCATGGTGTAAATAATAAGGCTTAATACGGTTCCTAATGAAACAACGCATTAATGCGCTCAATACCTCAATATTATCATTAATATCTTTTAATAACGTCGTTTGACTAAGCATAGGAATACCTGCATCGACCAATGCAGAACAAGCCTTCACTGCCTCTTCTGTAAATTCATTAGGATGGTTAGCATGTAAAACCACATAAATAGGTTTGGCATTTTTCAAGACCGCCACCATTTCCTGATTAATCCGCCGTGACTCTACGACTGGAATCCGTGTGTGAATACGCATTACTTCTACATGCTCAATAGAATTTAACTGCGATATTATTTTTCTCAATACCTGTGGCTTTAAAATCAACGGATCACCACCTGTTAAAATAACCTCCCATATCTCCTGGTGATGTCTAATATAAGCATAAGCATCTTGAAGTTCTTTTTCACTCAACGTCGCATCCGCTGTTCCTACTTTCTCTTTGCGGAAACAAAAACGACAATACACTGGACAAACTTGCACTGGCATCAACAAACAACGATCTGGGTAACGATGCACAATGCCTTTCACTGGCATATGAACATTATCGCCAATGGGATCTGCTAACTCTAGATGAGAAACGTCTAATTCTTTTTTAGTGGGGATAAATTGCTTAACAAGCGGATCACATTCATTGGACTTATCAATGCGCTTATATAACTGCTCTGAAATAGCAAATGAAAAATTGCCAACAACCTTCTGTAATGCCGTTATATCTTCCTGGTGAATAAATCCATCTCTAAGTAATATATCTAGCTTTTTAATGGTGTTCATTTGTGCTTAATTATCAATAAAAATATCATCTATAACAGGAATAAATTTATGCATAGCATATTTTCTAAAATCAGTCTCCCCACGCATTCGCAATAAATCCTCATCAACAAAAAAATTTCCCGTTACATGTCGGCTATCGCTAGTTAAGACCGCATAAGCCGCATCAGCAACAATACTCGGTTTACGGCTAGCATGATAAATTAATTTAGAAAAATTGACCGAGATGGCCGCAGTCGCAATTAATGTTTTTGGCCACAACGAGTTCACGGCAATACCCTCACTCCTAAATTCTTCCGCCATCCCCAGCGTGCACATGCTCATGCCATATTTTGACATTGTATATGCGGCATGTTTTTTAAACCACTTTGGGTTCATACTAAGTGGTGGAGAAAGATTGAGAATATGCGGATTTTCCGATTTTTTAAGATAAGGGATACACAGCTTCGCACACATAAACGTCGCTCTAACGTTTACCGAAAAAATCAAATCAAACCGTTTCATTGGGATATCTAAAGTATTGCCGAGATGAATAGCGCTCGCATTATTAATCAAGATATCGATACCACCAAATGCCTCCAGCGTTTTTTCTATCGCAGCAATAACCGCAGCCTCATCGCGCACGTCCACTACCACAGGTAAGGCTCTCCCCCCCACCTTCTCTACCTCTTCTGCAACTGTATAAATAGTCCCGTGTAATTTTTCATGGGGCACTGCGGTCTTGGCTGCAATAACAACCTTGGCACCATCTTGCGCACAACGCAAAGCAATTTCTCTACCAATTCCTCGGCTTGCTCCGGTGATGAAAACAGTTTTATCCCGCAGATTATTCATCGGCTCTCTCCTTAATAGCTTAGGCCTAAGGGCTGTCAATAATCCCAGCCGTTCCGCTATGTGCATTGTCAAGCATAAACATAAATAGCGGCCTCCACTGTTAAAAGTGTTTTTAACGTTAAAATCAACTAAGAAGGCATGCTCTTAAACTGACCAGATTCTTTAACGGACCTTATCGGCCAATCTGCTATTCGTGGTTTTTTCCGTAGAAACACCACAAGTTGTTCATTCGGTCTTTTAAGGTTATATGCCCCAAACTCGCTAACGTGGTCCTTAATTAAGACTCACAGGAACTGCTACGAGGACACATCGACCTCTTGAAGGGAACAACCTTCTTGAGTTGATTTTACTTTTATCTCATATAACGTACCTGTTAACACACAAGATCGAATTCTTCCCGCCAATCGTCTTGCTACCCCTACTATTGCTCGCTTTGCTCCTCTGTGGCTTGAGAGGCGATCAAATACCGTTTTTAAACTAGGATCCTTTGTAATCGCTATCCATGCCGCTTCAATTAAAATCCTTCGTAATACGGGTCTTCCTTGCCGACTAATATTTCCTTGTCGTACATGCTCGCCAGAAGAATATTCGCTAGGTGTTAGACCAGTAAAACTAAATAACTTTTTTTCATTCTTGAACTGTGTCATATCACCCAGTTCATTGGCTAATTGTCTAGCATGAATGGGGCCAATCCCCGGAATACTTTCATAAATGGTCTGTAGCCCTTTTTCGCCTTGTGCTTGAATAGCAAACCTCATTTCAACTTCTTTCATTCGTGCAGTAAGTTGTAACCACTGCTCTGCATACTGATTAACGCTAAAACAAAAGTCTTCTGAATAACCTTTTTGTTTCACTTCAGCTACTTTATCTAATAACCATTTTTGATTGAGTCGGGTGTCGTCTTCACTATCTATGAGGCCTTGGGTAAATAGTAAACTCTTTCATTGCTGTCCAACTTGATGCCGTAGCTTTAAAATATTTGATCGTAATCGGGTTACGCTACGCTTCTCTTCTTTCTCTTGGCTTGGCACATAAATTCCATTTAATCGTCCAACAGATAATTGAGTTGCCATTTTTAAGGCGTCTCTT
>MGYC01000011.1 GCA_001801575.1 Gammaproteobacteria bacterium RIFCSPHIGHO2_12_FULL_41_20 | reverse complement strand
GGCTTTTGGGGGGGGCGGGGCGCGACGCTTTGGAAAATTTATGTCGAGCAAAAACAGAGAGCTTATCGAAATTATGCAGCGAGTTGCGATGCGAGCCTCTCATCAAACGCCATCGCGTCAGCTGAGGTGCACTCTTCTCTAGCCGGATGTTGAGAAAGATGGTTTATCGAGATAGGAGAACTGCAATAAGTTACCCACAGATTCTGTGGATAACTTTGTGAGTAAGACTCTAAAAACCTGGTAACAAATCTATAAGATGGAATATAGCATCTAGTGTGCTTGTGTGGAGCATGCATGAAATTTATTATTAATCATCGCATTAAATCTAATAAAGGAAAATTCCAGCTAAACATCAGCGGACATGTAGACAATAATTCACATTTTTTTACGCTGTGTACAAATACTTACACTCCGCCGCAAAATTTCAGCAAAAACTTAACCCTACAAGGGTTTTGCTGACCTGGAAAAGGCAGTTGGAGGTTAAAAAACTCCTCAGGAATTATTATAAAAACATCTATCCTGAGGAGTAAAAGTTAAGTTACGATTTCGATTTTTCTGAAGTTGTTCCGCAAGATTCGCTACAAGATTTTCCACACCGGCAGCATAAAAACAGATTATAAAACCAGCCTGAGAGAAAGCCGAAGATAAAACCACCGATAAAACCCCAAATTGCTCCAGCTATACCTCCCATTAAACTAGAAGAATATCCGTAATATATTGCCGAATATTGTTCGATGAGAAGAGTGCCATACCCCCAAAACCACCCAGCCCAAGCTAAAAGGAGCATAAAAATAGCACTTACTACACCAAACGCCAACCCTAGCGAAACTGCGCAAAGACAACACATACATTTACCTTTGCTCATCATAGTCATACCCTCCATTTAATCCTTTCCTTTTAAGTATAGATGAAACAAAATAATGATGGTTTCCGTAATGTATTAATTAATAAGTAAAATAATAAAAATATTCAGCCCATGACAGTGCAGCCTTTCTCATAATCTAAGATTCGGCGGTTGCAATCTACTGCGAGCGCTTAAGCGATTAAGCGCTCGCAGTAGATTGCAACCGCCGAATCTAGGATAATAAGATAAACAGGAGTAATCGCTGTAACAGATCATTTGTGCCCCGCTTGTCCTAAGCGTCAGCGAAAGATCTGTATCCTTATGACAAAAGTGTACAGATCCTTCGCTAACGCTCAGGATGGCAGCACAGGACAACAAGTAAGGCTGCTTCCAGCGCAACTCTTAATAGAGTGAACCCGCATGAATAACAACGAATTTGCCATATTAAAACCAGAACTAAAAAATTATCTGACTGATGCGCAAATCAAAACCATAGAAGAAGCGTATCTCTTTGCTAAAACCGCGCATGGCAGCCAAAAACGTTATTCTGGGGAACTCTACATCACGCATCCTATCGCTGTTGCCTTGATTCTCGCCCAAATGCGCATGGATCCTGCCACTATCATGGCGGCCATTCTTCATGATGTCATTGAAGATACCCTTGTCGATAAAAAAGAACTTGCAGAACGTTTTGGAAAAGAAGTAGCTGATCTGGTTGATGGTGTAACCAAGTTAACACAAATTCATTTTGAAGATTATTTACAAGCACAAGCAGAAAACTTTCGTAAAATGGTCATGGCCATGGCGCGTGATATACGCGTCATTCTCATTAAACTTGCCGATCGATTACATAATATGCGCACCCTACGTGGCTTACCTTATGAAAAACGTCGGCGCATTTCCAAGGAAACATTAGGTATTTTTGCGCCGATTGCTAATCGTTTAGGTATGCATGCTTTTCGCGTCGAGTTAGAAGACTTAGGGTTTGCAGCACTTCATCCGCTACGTTACCGTATTCTCAAAGCCGCAGTGACAAAAGCACATGGTAATCGTCAAGAAATCATGGAAATGATAGACAAAGAAATCCGTTACGCTCTTAGGAAATTCAATATTCCTTCTGCAACACTCTCGGGACGTGAAAAACATTTATATAGCATCTATAAAAAAATGCATGAGAAACATTTATCTTTCTCGGAAATCATGGATGTCTATGGGTTTCGAGTAATCGTTGATAAAATGGATACATGTTATCGTATATTAGGCATATTACATAATCTCTATAAACCTATTACACAACGTTTTAAAGATTATATTGCTATTCCCAAAGCCAATGGCTACCAATCTCTGCACACCACCTTATTTGGCCCTTATGGTGTCCCCATTGAAGTGCAAATTCGCACTGAAGAAATGCATAAAATGGCGGAAAATGGTATCGCTGCGCATTGGCTATATAAAACTGAAAAGAAAACTCTTGATGATGCACAACTACGCGCAAAAGAATGGTTAAAAGGTGTTTTAGAATTACACCAAAGTGCAAAAAATTCTTTAGAATTTATTGAAACAGTAAAAACAGAATTATTCCCTGATGAAGTCTACGTTTTTACTCCCAAGGGTACCATTATTGAATTACCCGCCGGCGCAACCGCCGTTGATTTTGCTTATGCTATTCACTCTGACATTGGTAATACGTGTGTTGCCACTAAGTTAGATAAACGTCTTGCTCCTCTCAGTACGCCGCTAGAAAGTGGACAACAAGTAGAAATCATTACTGCTCCGGGTGCTCTACCCAATCCTGCATGGCTAAATTTTGTTGCTACTGGTAAAGCAAAAAGTAATATCAAGCACTTTCTAAAAAAACAGCAACGTGAAGAATCCATAGAATTAGGTAAACGCTTAATTGAAAAATCCTTGCAAAGTTTCAATCTACATTTAGAACAAATTGCCGCACCGCAGATAGAACAAGTCGTAGCACATCTCAAACTGGATTCTATACAACACTTATTTGAAGAAGTGGGGATGGGCAATCGCATGGCATTATTAGTAGCCAAACAAATTGCCAAATCCGCAGGGCTCACCGCAACTACAGAGCACGTTACTTTACCCTTATTACAACCGCTAGCGATTAAAGGCACAGAAGGATTTGTTATCAACTATGCCAAATGTTGTCGTCCTATTCCTGGCGACCCCATTGCTGGTTTAATAAAAACAGGACATGGCATTGAAATCCATGTTGAATACTGTCCCGCGCTAGAAAAACACCGTTCACAACCAGAAAAATACGTGGCACTACGTTGGGAAGAAGGGATTCAAGGTGATTTCTCTGTGGATTTACGTGTGGATATTCTTAATCAACGCGGCAGCTTGGCAGCATTAGCCTTAGCCATTTCTAGTACGGATTCAAACATAGAAAACATTCGAGCTGAGGAATACGACCAACGTTTTTTTGTCGCTAATATGACGGTAACGGTAAAAAATCGCACCCACTTAGCCCGGGTTTTGCGCAGTATTCGTAAGGCTAAAAATGTAACTCGCGTTGTACGTCATAAACCGTCTTTCCCGCGCACACCGTAGTGACCACATTATAATCCTCATCTAATACAACTAAATCTGCAATTTTTCCTGGCGCAATACTGCCACGCTGCTGAAACATGCCCAACAACTTCGCAGGATTCTCAGATGTTAATTTTATCGCCTCTAATAAAGAGCACTGCGTAAATGCCATAAAATTACGTAGCGCTTGTGACATCGTCAACGTGCTGCCCGCTAAGGTACGATCCGCCAATCTCGCTATCCCTTCTTGTGTCACATGCACAGATTGGCCACCTAATTCATAACACCCTTCACCTAAACATTGTGCGCGCATGGCATCGGTTACTAATACTAATTGCTGTGCACCTTTCATTTTCCAAGCTAATTGCACAATTGCAGGATGTAGATGCACGCCATCGACAATCAATTCAGCAGTAATCTGTTCGGACAATAATAATGCCCCTAACACACCCGGTTCACGGTGATGTAATCCGCGCATGGCATTAAATAGATGTGTCCCATAACATCCCCCCTGGGCAATCGCTGCCATAGTCTGCGCATAATCGGCATTCGTATGTCCAATAGCAGGAATAATATCTTGCTGCTTAAGATATTGTATTAACTCTAACGCTCCAGGTTGTTCTGGTGCCAAGGTGACAACTCGAATAGTATCCGGTACTTGTCGTTGCCATTGTTGAATTAATTCTATATTAGGCAATATCATGGATTCGCTACGTTGTGCACCTGCTTTAGCTGGAGCAAGAAAAGGCCCTTCTAAATGCACACCAAGAATACTGGCTCCTGACTGCGCAGCTTGCATACATTGATGCACATTGAATAATGCTGCTGTAATGGTAGGTATATCTGCAGTCATCGTCGTCGCTAAATATGCTGTCACTCCTGCCGCAACCAACGCCTGATTAATTTTCGCTAATGCAGCGGGTGAGGCATCCATGACATCACTGCCTTTTGCACCGTGAATATGTAAATCAATAAATCCAGGAGCAAGAAAATAATGTTCGGGAAACTCAATACATTGTGCTGGCATGAAACGCTGCATATCAGCTTGTGGAATGACGGCTTGAATAAGGCTGTTCTCTGCAACAACAGCATAGCGTGCATGACTAGACTGTTCGGTTAATACATTCAAGCCGTAAAATATAGAACGCATAGTATTCCTTGTGATTATTCAGCAGAACTCCTGTAACCATTGCTACTTTTTGCTCGAATCAAATCCAGTGCGCCTTGGCAAGCATCACCTTGCGGCGCGACTAAACGCTGGCGTAGATTTAAACTTAAATAAGGCAAAATAAATGGTGCCATACCGCCCACTAAACAACAAGGTAACACACCAGCTTGCTTTGCTAAAGCAGCAGCAATGTCATCAATATAGTTTGCTGCAGTTTGTAATAAGGTCACCGCTACCTCATCACCTGTTCCCGCATAGTGAAGCACTAATGGCACAAGTTGTGCGAATTCTGTTGCATTAGCGTGATTAGCCCAGGCGACAAGTTGCGATTGCGTTTGTGAGAATTTATCCCAGATTGCTTGTATTAATGGAGAAGACAGGCCACGATCATCTAACCATTTCAATGTTAAACGCGTTGCAGCTAAGCCTAGCCAAGCTCCACCCCCCTCGTCATCATGCGGAAATCCCCAACCAGCAACCCGAAAATGCTTTCCCTGTAAAGTCTGGTATCCGATCACCCCTGTCCCCACTACAATAATGGCACCATCCTTACCACCGTGCGCGCCTAAGCAAGCAATATGCGCATCTGAAACTAACTCTATAGTTGTAAATGCATGAGGGCGAGCTAAATAGGCTTGGCAAGCTGCTGGAACTTCACTCCCTGCTAACCCTAAGCCCGCATGGAAACGATAATTTGCATCATCTAGTGATAGCCTAAGTGGTTGTAAAATTTTAGTTAATGCATCATAAATAGAATGCCAAGCTTGATCTACTGATAAACGAATATTAGCTGGCCCGCTACTAGCTTGACCAAGTACCTGCCCTTCACTATCCACTATGCGTACTGTTGACTTAGTTCCGCCACCATCTACACCGACAAAAATATCTTTAGTCAAGTCATACTCCTATTATCCTGAAAATCAAGGATCAATAAATATACTCAACCTCTGTACACGACAAATCTCTCTTCCTATTGTGGACTAATTTAGTATAGAATGGTAATTTGGTGTATATAAAATAACCATAATCAATGCCATCATCATAAACATCGTCCCAATAACCTGTGCGGTGAGGAGTGTTTTATGAAAGTCATATATTTTCAAATCCCATCGTCTATAAAATATCTTTATTCAGGTAACTTCACTGTTTATTTTGACGATAATGCCCTAGAATGGCAAATTCCCAGGCCTACCACTCCAGCAGAAGAAGATCAGTTGTATGAAGCCATTGCTCGTACAGTAACAAACCAATTACTAGAAGGACTCATAGACCGCTACTGCCCGCATATCCGTATTATTAAAGCATATAAAAATCCCGATGGCACTTATACCATTTTCACTTATGCCCAAGCCACTTATACTCCTTATTATAACATGCCAGTCAACCTAGCTAATGCATCAACCAACAGAATAACAGCTAGAGATGATTTTGATCATGAACATCGTGATAACATTACTGAAGCACACGAGAGCTTTCCCGTAGCTCATCTAAGCATAAAGAAAAGCATTGCAGAAAGTTATTTTCGTATATTTAGACGTCGCTTACAAACGGCACTTACAAATATACCGTATCAAGACTTTATACCAGGCCCTGCAACTATGCCTGCTACCGTTTTAACCCCGGGAGTGGATGCATTAGATAAGCCCCTATCTCGAGACGACGACACCTGCACCCAGCACTGCAAAACCATGATACTCGCGTTACAGTATGCGGTTAACACACAACATAAACCAAGCCTGCAGCGCTATCGTTGTTTAGATCAACGTTATCGGATTAGTTTAGCTGCTATCAAAGAACGATCTAGTATACCTCGGTATGCAGAAGCACTCAGCCAATCATATAGAACCACTGATACAGTAGACACGGGCATGGCATTGCTAAACGAGTGTGAACGATCTTTAGATGACTTGTTATTGCAAGCGACAACCCACATTAAAGAGGAATACCAAAAATATTTACAAACTCGTAGCCTGCTAGTCGCACAGACAATAAATAAATTTATATTCTGGGCTATCTATACGGTGGCAAGAGAAAGTTATACGAATTTATTAAAAGAAAACTGGGGAAAACCTGAGCTTGCAGCTAGAATACAAGAATTCAACCTAGCGTTTATTGGGATCGCACAAGCAGACGACTTGTATCGCTTATCATTTTTCAATGAAATTCATCCCAATTTATTCTCAGAATCCGCAGACCAAGTGCAACAACGTATCAATATTTGCTTACAACAATGCAATGGCATTACAATAAAAAATAATAACCTGCAACAAGTAATCATTGCACGCTTAACCCAATTACTCACACAACCTGAGTTTCAAGCTTTAAATAGCCCTGGTTTTGCTATAGATAAAGGGACATTCCATTGGCAGAAGAAACCAGATGTTAGTGGCATGTGCATGCAAACAGCCACCGCTCTAAAAGATCAGTTCGACATTCTGCTGCAACAACGCGTCAACACCTTAGGAAAAGATTTTCCTGATAATGCCCGTGCAATAGCAGAAGCAATGAGTAAACTAGCAATCTCAGTTCACCAACAAGAAGAAAGGTTACAACAAGTTAAAGACGAGTTAGCTAATGCCGATGCAGCCTTTCAAAAAGCCACTCAAGAAAAAATCGACGCTATCGATACCAAATTATTACACTTAACTGCTCAGCAACCTAATGCAATTCTCGACGCCACCATGCAATGCATGAAAGCTAGCTTACGAAATATCAAGACTCAAATAGGCTTGGAAAGAGACGTGTGCACTGCCAAGCTTGGAAAATTTCCTGAACGATGCCAAACTTGCTCAAACATAGACGAAATTGCAAACCTGGCTGACGATATAACCCAATCTCAAGACGTTATAGAACATTATAGTGGACTTATTCAATTTCAATACGATACCGCACTCAATTATTACCAAGTTGCTACATTGTATTTAACTCTTGATGCCGCAGTAACTACAACCATACAAGAACTACAGCAACAGTCTCAACAATTAGATAATGCTCGCGAATTACAAACTGAAATCGCAGAGAAAATTCAAAAGCTAGTCAAACAACTGCGAGAACAGCAAGACTGGTTAACAAAAAAACTCACCACGGATACCGACGTCAGTCTAGCTAAAATGATTGAAACCTTGGAAACCTCACTCAAAGAGGTACAACAACTATTAACGGTTAGCCGGGCAACCATGCAAGAATATTTAGCAAAAGCAACGCAACGGCCTGCAGTATCCGTTGCAACATCTGGGCTCGGCACTTTCTCTCCTCACCAACCTGTAGAAAATAGCAGAACCACCGCTGCTGCCAGTGCTCTCGCCTCCTCTCCTTGACCCGTAGGGTTAGACAGAGAAGAGAAAAAACATTAGGGGCTGTTGACAATTCAAGCTGTCATCCTGACTCGCAAATCTGTCATCCTGAGCGCAGCGAAGGATCACTATCAAGTTCAAATCCACTATGATGAGAATATCTATGAAAAATTATTATGTTTATATTTTGTCTA
>MGYC01000010.1:11347-19355 GCA_001801575.1 Gammaproteobacteria bacterium RIFCSPHIGHO2_12_FULL_41_20 | reverse complement strand
ACGGTGAGCTGATCCTTCGCTAACGCTCAGGATGACAATTTAATAGTTTAATTGCCAAATTGTCATCCTGAGCGTTAGCGAAGGATCAGCTCACCGTCTTCAGCGAACCCCTGTAACAAAGTGCGAAACTCCTGATAGAGTGAGTGTCTAAATGGAAAACGCAGTCAGGCGTCAGGTATTGTTTTATGATGTGACCGCGCCGTTTAATTATACGTATGCAACATTACAAGAGCGCGCATTAGGTGGCGTAGAGGCAACAGTATTACGCGTCGCACATGCGTTGAGTTGCTATCATGATGTATATATTGCACAACGAGGCCGACTGGTATTAGAAAACCAGTTTGCTCAAGGAGTGCATTATGTTTCCCTAGTAACGGCAAATCAACTCCATCCTGATGTTGTGGTGTTATTGCGACAATCTAATTGGCTTGAGCGAATAGGTGAATTATTCCCTGCTGCGCAGCATTATTTTTGGATGCATAATTTGCCACCGAAAAATCTATCTGCCAGCCTTCCGGCGCTTGTAAAATATGGGTATGAAATTATTGCGGTTTCACAATTTCATCGCAAAGAAATAGAAAATAGATTGCGACCTTGGTATAGCAAATTTTCGCGTTATCGGCAAGCTTCTACACCTGTTTCCGTGATTTATAATCCTATAGAAGATGAGCTTGTCCCTGATACAAATATAACGTGGAACCCGCAGCAAATGATTTCACTGTGTGCACCTTATAAAGGATTGACCATGACGTTGGATTTGTTTGATAAGGTATTGGCATTATTTCCACAAACACAATTACTTGTATGCTATCCCTATGGGGAGTTAGATAAGTCAATGCTTGCAAAGAATGTGCAGGTTCTTGGGATGATTGCGTATTACCAGATGATTCAATATGTGAGAAGTTCATTTTGTGTATTTTATCCGCAAACTAGTCGAGTAGAAACATTTGGTTTGATTTATGCGCAATCAAATGCGGTAGGTACACCCGTATTGGCGCATGATTTTGGGGCAGCTAGCGAAGTGTTAAACAATCCTGAACAATTGGTTGATGGGCGTGATGTAAAAAGTGTTTTGGACAAATTAACAGCGTGGCATTTAGCTCGGCCTATTGTGAGTGCCAAACATGCATTTCGATTAAGCCAAGTGACACAGTCTTGGTTACAACTTTTAGCGCCAGAAGGACAGAATCAGTGAAACGATCTACTAGTACCCAGTATGGGCAAGATTCAATGCTATAATTATATTGATATTAAACCAATGGTAATCAATTATCATTATGATAATAAAGAAATTTTTTTTTGCTGTGCTTTTAGGGTTGTTTGTTTTCATTGTTATTCCTGCCCATGCTAGTAGTACGAGCACCCCTAATCTTGGTTCTAACATTTATGCTGCAGCGCAAACAACTGCTACGGCAGTACCTGATACCGCTTCTTCTGTCGCTGCAGCGACTCCTGCATCAACTCCGTCTGCGCAACCTCAAGTAGTAGGGCATGTAGTTTGGGTGAAGGGAAGTTTTAAAGCAGAAGTGCCAGGTCAGTCATCACGAACATTGCAACGTCAATCTGTGATTTATTTACATGATACATTGACCACAAGCGCCAGCAGTCAAGCGCAAATTGTTTTTACTGATAATAGTTTGATGGTATTTCGGCCACAGACAGTTTTTCGCATTGACAATTATCACTTCGACACAAAAAATCCAACGGCAAAGAATGGAAAATATGGGATGAAATTAGTCAAGGGAGGTTTGCGAACCGTGACAGGTTGGATAGGTAAATCCCAACCTGATAATTATAAAATTAATACACCAGTAGCAACGATAGGTGTACGTGGCACAGAATTTTCGGTGTTTTTTGGCGAGGATAAAAAGTTATCTGTACAACTCAAAGTAGGTAGTCTAAAAATTGGTAATGCAGCTGGTACAACTGTGCTAGATTTACGCACCAATAAAGTGTTTGCTGAAGTCGCTTCTGTTGCTCAGCGGCCAATAGTAGTGCAGCAACAGCCTGCCGTTTTTAAAAATGAACCTACTTTAGTACCTGCTACTTCACCGGGTACGCCAGCAGTTCCTTCTGGTCCTGTTAGTCCAGCAGCAGAGAGTAGCAGTCAACAAGCTCAACCTGCTAATGCGGGAGAAGAGGGCAGTGCTGGTGGTGCGGAAGGTAGCAAGGCAGGCAGTGGAGAGGAAAGCCAAGCTAGTGGCGGTGAAGCTAGCAGCAAAACGGGTGAAGAAGGAAAGCCAGTAGAAAGCAGCAGTACGGCTGATGAAGAAGCGCAGGTAGAAAGTAGTAGTAAAAGCGATAAGGGTGATGAGGACGATCAGCAGGCAAGCGATGATGCAGGCGGGGGAGGCGAGGCGGCCGGCGGCGATGGGGGTGAAGGTGGTGGAACAGATAGCGCAAGCGGTGGTGAAACGGGCACGACGCAGTCAGGTAGCGATGACAGCGGTGGTAAAAAAGCTGGGGGTGGAGGTGAAACGAAGTCAGGTGGTGGAGAAGCGGGTGGTAAGTCAGGGGCAACAACCAGTACTGGTGCTGCAGCAACGGGCACTGGAAGCAGTGGAACCATCGGTAGCCCTAGCACTACTACCACGGGGGGTGAAATAAAAGCCCCGGCAAAGTCTGTCGCACCAGCACCAAATGCTGCACCTAAAGGTCCCGTGGATTCATTCTGTATGTAGAAGCTAAGCCTGAGCGCGAACCCCTATTTTATTTCGTTGTATGCGTATAAATACCGTCCCAATCAGTGGGGGGCGGGGTTTGTTGAAAGTGTGCGATACGCTCTAAGTACAAAGGATATAGTTTTCGCTGCGGGTTTTTAGCCTGTAACTGTTGAAATAATAGCTCTGCTTGTTTCCAGGCTTGCTGAAAATAATATTGCAAGGCTTTTTCATGTAGCGCGAGTTCTTGTGTTAATTCCAAGGTGGCAGCGGTAGCAAGACATAAGGGCTCATAAATATGAATACCTAATTTTTTACCTTTTACACGCACCCGATCTAACAGCTGAAAAGTAAACTGAGATTGATTTTTCTGTGTTGTTTCCGTAGCAATAATATGGGCACCATAATATTTTGTTAGCCCTTCAACCCGTGATCCTAGATTGACAGCATCGCCAAGTACGGTGTAATTACGGCGGAATTGTGAGCCCATATCACCGACACTCATGATGCCACTATTTAGTCCAATGCCAATATGTACTTCCGGCCATTGCTTCTCTTTAAATATAGGTTCTAATTCTTTTACCTTATGTTGCATGTCGAGCGCAGCCATAATTGCATGTTGAGCATGTTGTCTATCTGTCAATGGTGCACCCCAAAAAGCCATAATCATATCGCCGACGTATTTATCTATCGTGCCTTGGTGCTTAAATATAATTTCTGTCATGGGAGTAAAAAAGGCGTTTAACATGGCTTTTAACTCCGCTGCTGTTAAGCCTTCTGATAGGGTAGTGAAGCTACGAATATCTGCGAATAATACCGTCATTTCTTTATCTTCCCCGCGTAAACTATCTTTACCAGGATGTTTTAACATTTCATCAATGTGTTTAGCCGGGACGTATTGACCAAACATCGATTTTAAATACTCGCGGCGGCGGGACTCGAATAAATAACCATAGAGAGTGTTTAAAATGGCGATGGCTAGTAATAAAAAAGTAGGAATCAGTGGAGATAAGATTAGTCCTGTAGCTGCCCATATAGAGTTAGCAATAAAAAATAGGATAGGCGGAATGCAAAGGATGAGTATGCATAAGATGCGCGGGCCGAGAAAAGGGAAAAACACTGAGGCAACCGAGCCTAACACAATAACAAGAACCAATATAGCACCAAAAGCCCACGCGGGCTGATAGGAAAAGCTATTAGTTAAAATTCCTTGTACTAGTGAAGCTTGTATTTCTACACCAGGATACGGAGTACCAATTGCTGTTGCTTTTAAATCTCCTAGCCCTGTTGCAGAAGAGCCAATGAATACAATTTTTCCTGTGAATGCATCAGCTGGAACTTTGTCATGTAAGACATCTATCGCTGATATATAAGGAAAGGTGTAACTTTTACCAATAAAGGGAATAAGTACTTGTCCGTCTTCATCCGTAGGGATAATGTTTTGTCCGAACTGGATGCCCTCTAATTGTTTGGTTTTGTCATATAATGGCGTAACAAGTTGAATATCTTGTCCTAAATACAAGCGTGCCGCTTCTAAAGCTAAGGAAGGATAAATACCTTGTTGATATTCCATAACTAATGGAGCTCTGCGAATAATGCCATCCCGATCAGGAAAAACATTCAAAAAACCAGTATATTTAGCTGCTTGCATTAAAATAGGGATATCGCTTAAGTAGCCATTGGCAATAATTAACTGTAGCTGCTGTGAATCTTCTGCTGAAAGAGTTAATAAAGGGGGTGGCAGTGCTCCGGTGGTTTGTGATTGGAAAGTAAACGTCATGCCGAGAACGGCGCTTGTTTTAGCAAGTGCATTAGCAAAAATAGCATCGTTATCAAAATGCGGTTTTGTTTGATTAAGCAGGGATGTGATAGTCGGCGTTAATAATTTTTGTTGTTGCAATTCTTGTAAAACAAGGGTGGCTGCATTATTTTCTGCTTCGGGAAATAACACATCCAATGCAATAATAACGGCACCTTGCGCTTGTAACTTATCAACTAATGCGGCAAGAATGTTACGAGGCCAAGGCCAATGTCCAATAGCCTTTAAGCTTTTGTCATCAATATCCACGATCGCAACCCAATTTTCTTTTAGTGCATGCTGATGGGTAAAGATATGTGCTTCTAATTGTAAGTCATAAGCGAGATTATCAATGCGTCGTACAATTTTACGTGGTTCGGAGGTGAGCATGACCCATATAGTAAAAACAACTAAAAGGAAACCAAGCAGTATAGGAATCCATTTGCGCATGATGCATCCTTTTTTTGTCAGATTAGCTTATCGCTACGATTTCAATTACCGGATCTAGGATTATCCTAAAACCGCGGTTAATACCGTGAATCAATCGCCATTTCTAGGATAATAGCAGTTACTCTGGGTAGGGTGGAACTTCTGATTTACCGAAGAGCTTAGGGTATATGCAAAGGTCATTAACCAAGCTATACTGTACAGATATTAAATATAACTTAGGAATTGTACAATGTGGGCGCGGACTATCGAAAAAGAACTACGGACGGCAGCAAGCGAATATCCTGTTGTTACTATTATAGGTCCACGGCAATCGGGAAAAACGACCGTAGTCAAAAAAGTATTTCCCAAAAAAGCATATGCTAATTTAGAGGCAATGGACATCCGTGCTTTTGCGGAAACGGATCCACGTGGATTTTTACAGCAATACCCTAAGGGAGCTGTATTAGATGAGATTCAACGTGTTCCTCAGTTACTTTCTTATATCCAAGTAGATGTGGATGCAAAGAAACAACGCGGTCGATTTATACTAACAGGTAGTCACCAGCTGTCTTTGCATGAAAAAATTAGTCAATCCTTAGCAGGAAGAACTGCTATTTTAAGTTTGCTACCTCTTTCAATAAGCGAATTATCAGCCGCAGGGTTCGACTTGAGCTTGAATGACTATTTGTTGAATGGATTCATGCCTAGAGTTTATGCAGACCAATTAAATCCTACTAAAGCTTATCGCAACTATGTGCAAACGTATATTGAGCGTGATGTAAGGCAGATGCAACAAATAAAGGATCTAAAGGTTTTTCAAAATTTTTTAAAACTTTGTGCTGGCCGGATAGGCAGTGTGTTGAATCGCGAGAGCTTGGGGAATGATACGGGTATTTCTGGTAATACGGTAAATCAGTGGCTGTCGGTGTTGGAAGCTTCATTTATTCTATTTCAATTGCCGCCTTATTTTGAGAACTTTGGCAAACGAGTTATTAAAGCTCCCAAACTATATTTTACTGATGTAGGCTTGGCAACTTATTTGCTTGGCATTGAGAGTCTTGAACAGTTAGCGCGGGATCCATTGCGTGGTTTTTTAGTAGAAAATCTGGTTATTTTGGAGTTGATAAAGGCAAGATTAAATCGAGGGTTAGAGCCTAATTTATATTACTATCGGGACAATCATAAGAATGAAGTAGATGTTGTTTTTAAGCAATCACATAATCTTATTCCTATTGAAATTAAGGCTGCACAAACGTTTATGCCTGAGCAATTAAAGGGACTATTATTTTATCTGCAGCTAGCGCAAAAACGGGCTGCACGGGGGTATTTAATTTATACGGGTGAGCATCAACAGGATGTAGGGAAAGTGACAATCATGAATTACAAACACTCTGCAGAGATTGTGTTGCAAAAAATATAGAGGCTATTAACGAATCTTAGGGTCTGTTTACAATTCAAACCTCGATCCCCTCTTTTTGCAGCTGAGGTTTGAATCGTTGTACTAGGTTATCTAATTGCAATTCGTTGTTGGACTTAGCTTACTAAAGCTAGCAGTATCTTGCTGAGACTGGCCTTGTAGCATTTGTACCACGTCTTGTACGATAGCTTGCGCGGAAGGCAATGCACTATCTGCGCTGGTTTCTGATGATGAAGAATCATCAGAATCACTCGATGAAGAATCAGAAGAGCTATCGGATGAGGAGTCTGAGGAGCTACTCGATGAGGAATCAGAAGAGCTAGTTGTAGAGCTTGATGAGGACGAGCTACTCGATGAGTTAGCAGACGACATGATCGAGTTAGTCATAGCGGAAACGGAAGCGGTGGTGTTATTGATGGTAGCTGATTCGCTGCCGGAATACGTGGTTGTGATATCCCCTGAATAAGCAGAAGAACTAAATCCCACAAAAGTGACGGAACTGCCATTAATGGTGGCTTGCCCTGTTGTGGGGTTAACAGTGGCGCCAGTGTTAAATGTCACTGTATCCTTACCACTGGTGCTGACGAAGGTGGAGAAGCCATTAAAGTTAGTGGGGTCATTTAGGTATCCCACAACGCCGCCGGTAAATACTAGACTATTAGATTTGTTAGGTAATTCTAAGGTACTTGCCGAGTTTACTTCTAAATTGTTTATATTTGAAAAGGTATGGATTGTTGTACCGCTGCTATTTTTTGCGGTACCGGCATTGGTGCTGGAAAGGACTAAGCTGACGGTGCCGTAGGAAGAATAATTGAGCGTATTGGTTGCACTGGTACCAGAGCCATTAATCGCGCCACCTAAGCTAGCACCGCTTGAAAAGGTAAACGTATTATTAGCAGTGCCACCGGTTAAGTTTTGCATTTTGCTGAAAGAGCCAGTGATGCCGGTTACTGTACCGGTATTCGCACCGGTAATAGACCAGCTATTGGCGACATTATCTGCAGTGAGGGTATTGGTGCCGCTGCCGCCATTGATGGATCCGGTGAGGGTGCCACCATTTAGGGTAAAGGCATCATTGCCAGCGCCACCAGTCAGGCTACCGATGTTGGAGAAGGTAAAGGTACCGCTGACGCCAGTGATGCTGCTGAGGCTACCACCATTGCTGGCGCTTACGGTCCACGTCTGTGAGTCACCCGTATCGAGAGTGAAGCTATTGGTTCCCGAAGAGGAGCCATTTATTGCGACGTTAGCAAGGTTAAGTGTGCCACCAAGGGTGAAGCCATTACTGCCACTAGAGCCAGTGAAGGTGAGATTATAGCCGCCGCTGACACCATTATTAGCAGAGATATCACTACCGCTAGTGAGTGTGGTGTTGGCGCCTAAGGTGATGGCATTGTTATAGGTTTGTGCACCGGTAGTGGTAATGGTACCGCCATTGATGGCAGTAGTACCGCTGGCATTGGTGGTTAAGCTAGTGCCGCTCAAGGTGCCAGAGAGAGTGGTAGTGCCGGTGCTATTGAAGATGATAGCAGCGAGAGCGTTAGTGGCACCGATGTTGCCGGTGTAGGTTTGTGCGCCGGAACCGGTGCTGACGGTTAAAGCCCGTGCAGTGCTAGAGCTACTGTTTAAGGTAGAGTCAAAGGTGACAGCGCTATTGGTAGTGGTGAGGGTGGTATCAGCCCCTAAAGTAACAGCGCCATTGTA
>MGYC01000010.1:0-11310 GCA_001801575.1 Gammaproteobacteria bacterium RIFCSPHIGHO2_12_FULL_41_20 | reverse complement strand
GGTACCACCGATGATACCTGTCAAGGTAATGGCGCCTGTGCCAGCGCTGATGGTTAAATCACGGGCGGTGGTATTAAAACTATTGACGGTAGAGTCGAAAGTGACAGCGCTATCGGTGGTGGTGAGGGTAGTGTCAGCGTTGAGGGTAACAGCGCCATCGTAATCTTGAGTACCGGTGGTGGTAATGCTGCCGCCGTTGATGGCGGTGGTGCCTGTGCCGGTATCGAGACTTGCTGCAGTGAGAGCAGCACTTAGGGTGGTGGTGCCGGAGTTAGAGAAAACGAGAGCATCGAGGGCATTGGTACCACCGATGATACCTGTCAAGGTAATGGCGCCTGTGCCAGCGCTGATGGTTAAATCACGGGCGGTGGTATTAAAACTATTGACGGTAGAGTCAAAGGTGACAGCGCTATTGGTAGTGGTGAGGGTGGTATCAGCCCCTAAAGTCACTGCACCATTATAATCTTGAGCACCGGAGGTGGTGACTGATCCACCATTAATTGCAACGGTACCTGTACTAGAAGTAAAGCTAGCTGCATTAAAAGTACCTCCAATGGTTGAGGTTGCTGCCATATTGGTTAGGGTAACAGCTCCCAAAGCATTGGTAGCTCCTACATTACCAGTGAATGTAACATAGCCCTCCGCTCCACCGTCTCCTTGGATGGTGAGTGCGCGTGCAGTAGAGCTTGATGAATCAACAGTGCTGTTAAATACAACAGGTTGAGTACCTCCACCCGTTAAAATGGTAACATCGGCTCCCAATTGTACTGGTCCGCCAAAAGTATTGGTTAGTGTAAAATTCGCCCCGTTTAGATTCATCGAGCTTGTATTGATAACAGTTGTCCCTGTACCTGTTGTTAATTGAGCGATAGCAAAATTACCTCCTACTGCGCCACCAAAAGTTTGAGTGCCAGAAGTGGTTAATACTAATTGACGTAAAGTGGCACTTGCAGAATTCAATGTATTTGTAAAATTAATAGGACCTGTTCCCGCATTAAATGTGGTTATTGCATTTTGGTCTAGAACAACAGGCCCGTTAAAGACAATGCCTGAAGCGCCAGTGGTTGTAATATTGGCATTCACATTAGCTGTCCCTGTTCCAGTAGATAAGCTAGTCGCATTCACCGTGCCTGAAAAGGTTTGGGTTCCAGAAGAAGTTAAAGCAATAGCATCTAACACATTCGTTGCCCCGATATTGCCAGAGAAAGTTTGAGTACCAGATCCTGTATCAATGGTTAAATCACGTGCGGTAGCATTAGCGCTGTTGATCGTAGAGTCAAAGGTGACAGCGCTATCGGTGGTGGTGAGGGTGGTATCAGCCCCTAAAGTAACAGCGCCATCGTAATCTTGAGTACCGGTGGTGGTAATGTTGCCGCCGTTGATGGCAGTAGTGCCTGTACCGGTATCGAGGCTTGCTGCGGTGACAGTTCCGCTAATAGTTGTGGTGCCTGTCATGCCAATGGTGAGTGCCCCTAAAGGCTGTGTTGTTCCCACATTGCCAGTGAAAGTGACGTTTCCTCCTGAGCCTCCGCTAGGTGTTACAGTTAGATTACGCGCGGTACTAGTTTGAGAATCGAGAGTACTGCTAAAAATCACATCAGCAGCACCTCCTCCTGTGGTAATCGTTACATTAGCTCCCAATTGAACAGGCCCAGTAAAGGTATTGTCGGCACTAGCATCACTAGAAAGATTGACTGTTGTAGTGCTAATAACTGATGTTCCTGTTCCTGTTGTGAGGTAATTCAAAGCATTTGTTCCACCTATTGCTCCACCAAACGATTGAGTACCTGAAGTGGTAAGCACTAATGCACGCAAGGTTGTTGTTGCTGAATCAAGTGTACTGACAAAATTGATAGGACCAGTACCTGCACTGAAAAGATTAGCATTAATAGCATCGTTAATTACAACTGGACCATTTAAATAAATTCCTGTACCTCCACTCGTTAGAGGAGCATTAACTTGTATTTGGTCCGCTGTTAAGTGGATTCCACCCCCTGTTCCACTCACAGCTGCATTAAAAATAATATTTTGTGCAGCATTTAATATAAGTGAGGTGGCAGCGGTCCACGTTACTTCTGCACTCACAGTAATATCACCATTCGCTGTTCCCCCTGAAGTTGTGATGACACTAACATCGCCATTTGCAAGATTATCTTGAAGATCTGTATTTAAAATATTTGCACTATTGGTAGAGGGGGTGTACGTATTGCTGGCGAAACTTTCGTTGGAAGTCGCACTCGTTGAAATCGTGACGTCTGTTGGGTCTAACAACCACAGACCAAATTTTCCTTTTGGAGCATTTGTATAAACCTTAGCCCCCGCCACATTGAGGTAATGTCCTGAGGTTTCAATAAAACCACCATCACCTCCTAATACACCTCCTTTAGCGCTAATGACACCATGAAAAGCAGTGGCCACATCCCCCCAGAAGATCACCTCACCGCCATTTCCTTTAGTGATGGCATCAGCGGTAACCACAGCACCTTTGTCGGTGGTGTTAAATGAAGCATTAGGAAGCGGGCCTTTACCTTGATAGTTGCCTCCTATGCGGATGATGCCACCTCCTTCATCACCGGAAACATCTAGGTTTGCAAGAGAGGTGAGATATAAATTCTTGCCTGTGATAGTTACATTGCCTCCCTTCTCTCCTGTCGACTTACCCGAAGCATTTAATTTCCCTGCGACGATGACTTTTCCTTCTTCGCCGCCAGAGAGGATAATCGCGCCATTTTGTACGCTGACAGACTTGGCTTCGACAATGCCTTTCATATTAATAGCATGATCGAGAACACTGCTGGCCGCTTGAGCAGTGAGTAACACACGGCCACCCTCTGTAACGATTTTACCCGTATTTGTGACGCCGTCTGGCATTTCTTGATTGTTGTTATCTTTGGCGCGTGTGCTGACGGCTTTATCGATGGTAAAATTAATTAAGTTATTACCTGCAAAGCTGACAGTAAACGCTTCGCCTGCTGCTAATACGACGTGGCCTAAGTTCGCTTCAATTAAACCGTCATTACGTACGGAGGTGGCAGCCAAAGCAACGAGGCCATGTTCAGCGGCACGGATCACACCTTCATTGATAATGGCGCTAGCGCGTGAAGCGGACTCAAAAATATAGTTACCTTCTAGAAAGTTTTTATCTGAGATATGGGAGGCCGTTGCGATAATACTAGCCACATCGACACGAGCTGTGGGTCCAAAGAAAATGCCGGCAGGGTTGACTAAGATAATTTGCCCGGTAGAAGAGAGTTTGCCGTATATTTGCGATATACCTTGGTTAGGATTAATGCGGTTTAAAGTGACACCGCCAGTGGGTTGTTGAAAATGAACGGACTCGCTTTGTCCGATATTAAAGTTTTGCCAATTGACAATACCTTTTTGGCTGGTTTGATTGATTTCGGTATGGCTGCCAGATTGTTGGATGGTGATGTCACCGGCGGCGACATTGTCGACGGTAGGATTAGCGATAGCTGCTTGCGCAATGAACATACCGCCGAGGATGGCGATGGTTTTTTTTAATAAATGCTCTATCTTGCGGTGAAAGTATGCCGCGCTAATGTTCATGATGCGAAAGCCTCGTTATTCGCCACTTGCCCTCTGGATTTTTTTATCTTATATATTAAGTTTAGCTCAAAAAATGATCTTTTTGGGGTAGGGGGGGATCAGGTAAGTCGTTGATTTTTTTTGTGCAAAAGACTTAGACTAACTACAGCAGGAGTTCCTGGACTAACTGGGGTTAATGAAGATAAAAAGGGCAGGATGAATAATAAAGGATTATTTGCGGCGTCACTTTTTTTTCTCTCTGAGGCGGTTTTAGCTGTTGATACACCGCAAAGCGCCCTGCCTTCTACATCGCAACCTTCACAAGTACAACGGGCACTTATTTCCGAACTTCCCAAACAACAACCTACACCAACTAGTATCCAAGAGCCGACACAAGCAGAAGCTTCTCAAGTTGGCGAGCAAGCAAAAAAGATTACCTTTAAATTAACCAACATTATCTTAACGGGTAATCATGTGTATTCGCATGCACAATTAGAACGGCTTTATATAAAAGATATTAATCAGATTATTTCTGTGGCAGACCTTTACAATATTGTGCAACGCATTACGAATTATTACCGCAATAATGGCTACATTTTGTCACGCGCTATTTTACCACCACAGCATGTGGCGCATGGTGTAGTACGGGTTCAAGTGATAGAAGGTTTTATAAGCAAAGCCAATGTGATTGGCGAGCCTAAATATGCAAAATCCGTTGTTGAACGCTATGCACAACATATTGTGAACTCACGACCGTTACAATTGAAGGTGATGGAGCATTATCTGCTAATTGCAAATGAAATTCCTGGTGTACAAACTAAGGCAGTATTAGAGCCATCGAAAACCATACCGGCTGCTGCAGAGTTAAATTTACAAACTGAAACTAAAACGGTGACAGGATTTTTGTCTTATGACGACTACGGTACACGTTACATCGGACCTCAACAGATTACTTTAAATTTAGGTACTAATTCTTTGTGGGTGTCGGGCGATACCTTACAAGGTATAGGGGCAAAAACGCCTAAAGGCATGGAACTGAGTTTCTATGATGTCTCTTATAATGTGCCGATAAGTAATGAGGGATTGCGGTGGATATTTGATACTAATAAAGCCATGACTAATCCATTGTTTACGCTAGCGCCATTAAAAATTAATGGTACGGTGATGACATATGATACGCAATTTCAATATCCGGTAATACGTACACCGAGCAAAAGCTTAACTGTACAGGGCGGTTTTAATTATATGGATAGCCAAACCCTGTCATTTGACGCGCCTTTATACTTAGATCATTTGCGTACTTTGACATTGGGTACCACCTATAATTTTGCCGATAGCTTGAAAGGGGTGAATGGGCTTACTTTAACCTTGGGCAAGGGAATTCCCTTGTTTGGCGCCACTATTAGTACCAAGTCGCTGACGACATCGCGTTATGGAGCAAGCGGCGTTTTTACTGATTTTAATTTTAACTATAATCGGTTGCAGACTTTATTTTGGCGTTTTTCGCTGTACGGTGTGGCACAAGGCCAATATTCCTTTAATCCTTTATTAGTATCCCAGCAATTTGCTTATGGTGGTAGTCAGTTAGGGCGTGGTTATGATCCAGCAGAAATTACGGGGGATGATGGTTTGGCAGGTAGTGTCGAGCTGCGTTTTGATCTCACTCCAGGATGGCGATTATTGCAATCCATACAGATTTACACATTTTATGATGTTGGCGAGACATGGTATTTAAAGCAAGTATCTGGACAGCCACCTCGACAAAGTGCGACTTCTACTGGCGGCGGTATTCGGTTTTCTTTTAATGAGTATTTAAGCGGTAATTTCATGATAGCGCAACCTTTGACTAGGAAAGTAGCTGCTGAAGAATTAATTGGAAATGGGCGATTACCACGTACATTTTTTAGTATAGTGGCGATGTTGTAGAGAAATCAGGTATCATCCTCGCGATTCAATCGATGGAGATACAAAATGCCGACTCGCCGCGAACTTGCCAATGCCATTCGTTTTTTAAGCATAGATGCTGTGCAAAAAGCTAACTCAGGTCATCCCGGTATGCCTATGGGCATGGCGGATATAGCTGAAGCGCTGTGGAGTGATTATTTACAACATAATCCTGCTAATCCGCATTGGTGGAATCGTGATCGCTTTGTTTTGTCGAATGGTCATGGTTGTATGTTGCAATATGCGCTTTTGCATTTAACCGGTTATGCTTTAACTATTGAAGATTTAAAACAGTTTCGTCAGTTGCATTCTAAAACGCCGGGCCATCCTGAATACGGTGATACGCCAGGTGTCGAAACGACTACCGGTCCACTTGGGCAAGGACTAGCAAACGGTGTTGGCATGGCCATTGCAGAGAAACATTTAGCTGCACTGTTTAATCGTGAAGGCTTTCCTATCATTGATCATTTCACTTATGTTTTTGCCGGCGATGGTTGTTTGATGGAAGGGATTTCTCATGAGGTGTGTTCCTTAGCTGGGACATTAGGCTTAGGTAAGCTTATTGTGTTTTACGATGATAATGGTATTTCTATTGACGGTGATGTGCAAAGTTGGTTTACAGATGATACTGCGCAACGCTTTGCTGCTTATCATTGGCATGTGGTGCCACAGGTGGATGGCCATGATAGTGAGGCACTTAAACAAGCCATTGCGCAAGCGCAAGCAGTCACAGATAAGCCGAGTTTAATTCATTGCAAAACCGTGATTGGTTGGGGAGCGCCGAATCTTGCTGGTAAGGCAGAAACACATGGCGCGCCGCTTGGTGAAAAAGAGATTGCGGCGGTACGTGAACAGTTACATTGGCCTTATGCTCCGTTCGATATCCCACAGTCATTTTATACTGCATGGGATGCACGTCAGCAAGGCGCACGACATGAAGCTACATGGCAACAGCTATTTAATCAATACACGACGGCTTATCCTGAATTAGCAAAAGAATTAACGCGACGCATGCAGCGACAATTGCCAGAGCATTGGGCAACTACGGCAGAGTCTTGGGTTGTTGGAGTGCAGCAGAAAAAGGAGCCTATGGCAACCCGCAAAGCGTCTCAGCTATGTTTGAGTCATTATGCAAAAATATTGCCTGAATTATTTGGGGGCTCTGCGGATTTAACAGAATCAAACTGTTCACTGTGGAACGGGGCAGAACCTTTTAGTCGAAATCATCCTACCGGCCGCTATTTGCACTATGGTGTACGTGAGTTTGGCATGTCAGCAATTTTAAATGGCATGGCATTGTATGGAGGCATTATTCCTTATGCAGGTACATTTTTGACTTTTTCAGATTATGCGCGCAATGCAGTACGGCTGGCAGCAATTATGCGCCAGCGAGTGATTTTTCTATATAGCCATGATTCTATTGGCTTAGGTGAAGATGGCCCTACGCATCAGCCTATTGAACATTTACCGAGTTTACGCATGATTCCGCAGCTTTCTGTATGGCGGCCTTGTGATGTAGTGGAGTCAGCGGTAGCTTGGCGCAAAGCCATTGAATATGCGGGTCCCACTTGTTTGCTATTATCACGGCAGACTCTGCCTTTTCAGGAACGCCATCCACGTGCCCTAGCGGCGATACATCGGGGTGGTTACATTCTGCAAGAGGAAAAGGCGGAGCCTGATTTAATTTTCATAGCAACAGGTTCAGAAGTAGCCATTGCAGTTGAGGCGGCAAAGTTATTGCGCGGCGAGAAGTTAGTGGTACGCATCGTTTCCATGCCTTCTGTAGACACATTTTTAGCGCAAGAGCTGACTTATCAACAGAGTGTCTTGCCGCCGAATGTGACTAAGCGTATCGTGATAGAGGCAGCAGCGACTGAAGGATGGTATCGTTTTGTTGGCTTTGAGGGTAAGGTGATTGGGGTGGATCGTTTCGGTGCTTCTGCACCGGCCAAGGATGTATTTCGCGATTGCGGCATTACAGTAGAACATGTGGTTGCTACGGCGAAAGCCATGGTGGCTAAAGAAATTGCCTAAAATACCAGGCTAGCATAGAAAATGTACCATTTTTTATACAATTATGGCAAAATAAGGCATATTTGAATACAGATGAGAAACTCTATGCGTACTGGTAACAGTCAGAGAGGTTATACAGAAAATCTAGGCACAGAGAATACAAAGCAACAGCCAGTCGTAGGTGGTAGAGGAATGGAGGTTGGGTTTGTTTCTGGTGTGTTATTTGCGGTGGTTTGTAGAACCAGTGTGCTCCCAGGCATTGGCTTAACATTATTATTGACTCTTGTGGGTGCGGGGCTAGATCTATACCGCGATGGTAAGCGTTACATTCGTGAAGAAGAGCGGAAAAAAATGATGTGGCAGCAAGAAAAAGCTATTCGACGTGCAAGCTATATGTCTTCATCTAGGCGAAAGGCACATCAACATATGAGACGAGTAATTGAATTAGATCGTCAGTCTCAGGCTGCGACATTGCAGCAGATGCGGAAAAAATTGCAAGCGGAGATCGATGATTTATTAGGAAAAGTAGCGAAGCAAGTAGCAAAAATGGAAGGTTCCTTAGACTTATACAGAAATAACATTGTGAGTACGGTTGCAGAGGAAGATCGATGGTTAGATAGAATTCTTTTAATCGGATTACGACAGGTTTCTGCACAGGAAGTGGAAAGTGATGGGGAAGAAGAGGAATCACAACCACAACCAGCGAGACAAAAAACTCAAAATATTTCCTCACAGCATTCATCATTATTTTCTGGGCATAGCCCTTCTCAAAGAAATAACGGCATGGCTAGTCAGGTAGCACGACGACAGCCTATCCTTTCTTCTATTGCGCCCAACCGCCGTTTCTAGGGTTACCGAAGAGTGGTCATAAGTAACCCCCCTCGCGGGGTCCAGCAGTTCCCGCTAACACTGTCATCCTGAGCGTTAGCGAAGGATCTTCTTAATAAATCCTCGGTGTTTATTAAGAAGATCCTTCGCTAACGCTCAGGATGACAGTGTTAGCGGAACTGCTGCGCGGGGTCTTTCGGGCTGACCTTTTGATCTCTATATTGCAATTTTCCCTGAGCGTTAGCGAAGGATCTTCTTAATAAATCCTCGGTGTTTATTAAGAAGATCCTTCGCTAACGCTCAGGATGACAGTGTTAGCGGAACTGCTGCGCGGGGTCTTTCGGGCTGACCTTTTGATCTCTATATTGCAATTTTCTTTTCAAGTGCTACTATTTGCCATCTTACATCCTGGCAGCGGAGGAACAAGCTATGCCGATTCGTGTTGCAATCAATGGTTATGGACGGATTGGCCGTAATATTTTACGTGCCCATTACGAATCTAAACGTCATCCAGAAATAAAAATTGTCGCTATCAATGATTTGGGCGATGTGAATACTAATGCACATTTAACACGTTATGATAGTACGCATGGTAAGTTTCTTGGTGAAGTCAAGGTGTCCGGTAATGACTTGGTAGTAAATGGTGACGCGATTCGTGTGGTAGCTGAACGTGATCCTAAAAAACTACCATGGAAAGAATTAAATATTGATGTGGTATTCGAGTGTACCGGTTTTTTTACTAGCAAAGAAAAAGCAGCGGGGCATTTAGAGGCGGGTGCCAAAAAAGTGATTATTTCTGCTCCAGCTACCGATGTCGATGCAACCGTGGTGTATGGTGTTAATCATCATGTATTAAAGTCCACAGATAAAGTAATTTCTAATGCTTCCTGTACGACTAATTGTTTGGCCAGCATTGTCAAGCCTATTCATGAGTTAGTTGGTATTGAAAGTGGCTTAATGAATACGGTGCATGCTTATACGAATGATCAAAGTTTATTAGATGTGTATCATAGTGATTTACGTCGTGCGCGTTCTGCTACGCAATCTATGATTCCAACTAAAACCGGTGCGGCAGCGGCGGTTGGCTTGGTATTGCCGGAGTTGAATGGTAAGTTAGATGGCTACTCGATTCGTGTACCTACAGTGAATGTTTCTGTAGTGGATTTTACTTTCACGACTAAACGTCCTACTACCGTGGCGGCAATTAATGAAGCTATCCGCAAGGCAGCGCAAGGTGCAATGAAGGAAACTTTAGCGGTAACGGATGAACCTTTAGTCTCGATTGATTTTAACCATAATCCTGCCTCAGCCATTTTTGATCTTTCCCATACTAAGGTGATTGGCAACTTAGTGAAGGTGCTTGCCTGGTATGACAATGAGTGGGGTTTTTCTAATCGTATGCTTGATGTCACTATGGCATTGATGCAAGTCAAAGTACCTGCAACACCAGCGCTCTCGTCATCCTAAATGATAGCGAAGGATTAGCTAAGATAAAGGAGACATTAAATTATGGCGCCGACAGTAACAAGCACAATGCAAGTGATTCGCCGCTATGCTGCTGATTTTCATCCTAAGGTAGCAATCCTGTTGGGATCTGGTATGGGGTCAATTGCGGATCAACTTGCTAACCCTATTACGATTCCTTATAGCGCGCTGGGTTTGCCAGCCAGCGGTGTAGCGGGACACGCTTCATTGATGATGTTAGGGAATTTGCATGGGGTTCCAGTGGTATGTCTCAAGGGCCGTTTACATGTGTACGAAGGCGTAGGTTACGAGCCGATTCGTTTGTGGATTCGGACACTTAAGCAGTTAGGTTGTGCACAGTTGATATTGACCGGTGCAGTTGGTTCTTTACGTACAGAGGTTGGTCCTGGAGAGTTAGTAGCAATTACTGATCATATTAACTTTCATCCAGGCAATCCTTTGATGGGTCCCAATGATGAAACTGTAGGTCCACGGTTTGTGAGCCTGGAAAATGCTTATGACGATGGGTTACGTGACATACTCGTAGCCACTGCTGCACGCCTGAATATTCCTTTATATCAAGGCGTGTATATTGCCACATTAGGGCCTTCTTTTGAAACCCCAGCAGAAATTCGTGCTTTTCGCAGTTGGGGTGCCGATGTTGTGGGGATGTCAGTGGTGCCTGAAGTGATTATTGCACGACATTGTGGCTTGCAGGTGGCGTGTATTACTGGGGTGACCAATCTTGCAGTGGGGTTGAGCAAGGAGAAAGTGACCCATGAAGGTACCCTGCAATTTGGTGAAATCGCCGCGCGTAAATTGGTCAAGCTCATACCGGAGTTTATCAAGGACACAGTGAATGTTCTGGGCTGAGCAAGTACTCCCTTACGTAGCAGAAGCTAGCCAAGCCGATACCATATCGTTACTTGCCTCACGTTTGATTAGTTATATCGATTTAACCAGTTTAAACGATGGGGATACCGTACCAATCATTACAAACTTATGTAAAAAAGCAGTGACTCCTTTTGGCCAGGTTGCGGCTGTTTGTATCTATCCTCGTTTTGTTAAATTGGCGGCACAGCAGTTAACTGATGCAGCTGTGAGTGTGGCGACAGTAGTAAATTTCCCACAAGGTATAGGCGTGATCGATGATGTTCTTGTCGAGATAAAACAGGCGATCGCTGATGGTGCAAATGAAATTGATGTTGTGTTTCCGTATCAGCGTTTTTTATTAGGCGAAGGGGTAGCTGTAACAGAATTTATTCAGCAATGTAGAGGTGCTTGTGGTAGCAAGGTTTTGTTGAAAGTAATTTTGGAGACAGGTGCACTTACGAGTCTGGATGCTATCGCTGAAGCATGCCGTATTGCTGTAATGGGCGGAGCAGATTTTGTCAAAACATCCACAGGGAAAATTGCAACAGGCGCAACATTAGAAGCTGCTGCAACAATATTACTGATTATCAAAGAATTACAACCCCGCATGTCGCGTATACTTGGCTTGAAAGTATCTGGCGG
>MGYC01000009.1:61250-92695 GCA_001801575.1 Gammaproteobacteria bacterium RIFCSPHIGHO2_12_FULL_41_20 | reverse complement strand
CAAGAACTGTTTTTTCAGCAGTTTAAAAATGACTGTCGCATTTGGAGCTAGAATGCACCGGGCAGGTTATTATGTAACCCATTGATTCTATTAAATCGGGGTGACAGGATTTGAACCTGCGACATCTGCCTCCCGAAGGCAGCGCTCTACCAGGCTGAGCTACACCCCGAAAATGTGTTTTAATAAGTTCTATCTACCACAAAACCAGCTAATTGATGTAACGCATCACGATAAGGGGATGCAGGTATGTTTGCTAATATCGCTTGCGCCTTTTGTGTGTAATGTTTTGCCGCGGTAGCAGTGTATTGGATTGCATCGGTGGATTCAATAATTGCTAGGATTTGGTCTAACTGATTACAGGAGCCGGTTTTAATGGCTTCCCTTAATAATTGCGCTTCCTGGGGCTTGCAATGGCGTAGAGCATGAATCAGTGGTAATGTTGTTTTCCCGTCTGCTAAATCATTTCCTACGTTTTTTCCCGTTTCTTGGGCGGGCTGGCTGTAATCTAACGCATCGTCAATTAACTGATAGGCTATACCTAAATAGAAACCGTATTGGCGCATTGTTTCAGTATACTCTTCAGGCGAGGCAGTAATCACGCCGCCGAATTGTGCCGCAATTTCAAAGAGTTTAGCTGTTTTACGTTGGATAATGTCGAAATAAAACTCTTCCGTTGTATCGGGATTTTTGCAATTCATGAGTTGGAGGATTTCACCTTCAGCAATGTAATGAGTGGCAAACGAAAAGATTTCTAATATTCGCGCTATTTTTAAGTCAACAACGACTTGAAATGCGCGCGAATATAAAAAGTCACCGACTAACACACTGGCTTCATTGCCCCAAATGGTATGTGCAGTTTTATGTCCTCGACGTAGGGTGGCATTGTCAACAACATCATCATGTAACAACGTAGCAGTATGAATAAGCTCAATAACAGCAGCTAGATCAACATGGTGTTGTACTTGCGAATTGCATGCGCGTGCGCTAAGCAGCAATAGCAATGGGCGGATACGTTTGCCTCCACAAGTTAAAATATATTGCACCATGTTCTGGATGAGTGGAATAGTAGATTCAAGTCGAAAAATGATAAATTGATCTGTGGCTTCAAGGTCTTTTTGTACAAGCGCTTGTATTGTCTCAAGCTGCATTATTGTAGTCTCATCACGAGTTTATAGCGTTGCATCGTAGGCATCCTATTGGCTTGCTGTCAAGGTGATTATCGGAATTCCTGTTGAAGTTATGAGCGCGAAGAAAACCCCTAATAAATACCGATGGCTCGCAAGCGTTCATGCAGGTATTGCTGAGCAGTATATCTTGCAGAGAGGGGTATATTGTCTGATGGATGTAAGAACAAAGGCATAGAAAGCCGAGAGACATTCTTTGTGTCATCAGGATTTACCACTCGGTGCGAAGTGGATTTATAGTAGTATTCAGTGCACATTTGCAACATATCCCCAATATTCACCACAATACTGCCCGGATCACAGGTGACGGCATGCCAATGTCCTTGCGTATCTAGTACTTCTAATCCAGGTGTGGTAGCAGCTGGCAATAGTGTAATCAGATTGATATCTTCATGGGCTGCAGCTCGCACTGCTTCTGCGTCTGCGTCTATATTCTGATCTAATGGCGGATAATGCAAGATGCGCAGCAGAGTATTCGGGCTATTTTCTATCATACTTTTTAATGGCATAGATAGTTTGGCGGCGACTGGTTTAGGTAGAAAGTCTTCTACCCATTGGAGTAGTGCAGCAGCTAATTGATATAAGTGCTCATAGAGGGTTGAGGAAACTTGTTTTAATGTGGGTGGAATTTTCCCCCATGGGTAGAAATGAAAAAACTCCTTTAAGTCGCTTATTTTTTGGTTTTTTGCCTTTTCAGTGCGAAAGGGAAAGTAGCCATCTTGAGAGGGTCTTTGGTAAGTGTATTGATGCTTAGTATCACTGTAGAAAAACTCTTGCCATTGTTGATACGCTTTTTCAATAAGTTGCGTAGAAATAGGGTGATGGGTTAATACGGCAAACCCTGTTTCTTTTAAAGAATGGCAAAATAAGAAAGGAGCTTGTGGGGAGCGATAGTCTACAGTTAGTACTGGCATACACGTATCCTTGTACATGATTAGCTAGGTAAGTAATTAAAATACCATGAATGATATGGCTTTCTCTATAGACTAGGTATAGGTTGCATAGCTGGAAAAGAGTGTCTATAATTGCTGCTCATTTTTATAAAACTAGATGTTAAAATAAGATGTATGGAGTATGGTTATGCACGCGGTGATAATCAGTGGGGGCAAACAATATCGAGTTACTGAAGGGGATACCCTCAAAGTAGAAAAACTTGCCGCTGAAGTTGGCTCAACAATTGAGCTAGATCATGTGTTAATGTTGATTGATGGTGAAAAAATACGGGTTGGCCGTCCGCTTTTGAATGGTTGCAAGGTATCTGCAGCGGTGGTTTCGCAAGGTCGCCATAAAAAGGTGCGTATTGTGAAATTTCGCCGCCGTAAGCATCATCTAAAATGGCAAGGGCATAGACAATATTATACAGAAGTTAAGATTACACAAATTCAAGCTAGTTAATATAGATGCCGACATTTCGCACCACTGTATTTTTTGTATAAATCGAGGCAAAAATGATGTTTAAAGCGCAGTTTACACGCAAGTAAATGAGCATTTAAAAATCATTTTTAACAAAGAGTTAACAAAAAAGATGAAGGTGCGAAATGTTGGTATATAGATAGGGGATAATGTGTTATGGCACATAAAAAAGCTGGTGGTAGCACACGCAATGGTCGTGATTCTAAGCCCAAATACCTCGGTGTGAAGCGTTATGGTGGTCAATTGGTTAACGCAGGTGAAATTATTGTGCGCCAACGCGGAACGCAGTTTCATCCTGGATTACACGTGGGAATAGGCCGAGATCATACGTTATATGCTTTAAAAGCAGGCCGGGTTGTTTTCAGTGTGAAAGGCCCAATGCGTAAGCGTAACGTTAGTATTGAGCCGGTTGCACAAGAAATAGCAGCTTAAATTACAGCAAATTTATCTTATGGGCACCTCTATAATTTGTCATTCTGAGCGAAGCGAAGAATCTGATTATTTATCAAGCAAAAACTAGATTCTTCGCTTCGCTCAGAATGACAAAAGTCGAAATGGTAATTTCTAGAGGTGCCCTTATATTACAAGAAGCCTCGGCGATGATTAACCGGGGCTTTTTTGTAGGTGTGTTTTTATGAACTTTATTGATGAAGTGAAAATTCATGTAGAAGCGGGCAATGGCGGGAATGGTGCTTGCAGTTTTTTGCGTTTAAAGTTTATGCCATTTGGTGGTCCTGACGGGGGTGATGGGGGGCGGGGTGGCAGTGTGTTATTGCAAGCAGATGAAAATATAAATACGCTGGTGGATTATCGTTATGTGTCTAATTATAAAGCGAAAGATGGGGAAAAAGGACATGGTAGAAACTGCACAGGAGAATCAGGGATAGACCTAGTTTTACGAGTTCCAGTGGGTACCATTGTGTATGACGATGACACAGGCGAATTAATTACAGACTTAGCGGAGCCTGAACAGAAAACCTGTGTGGCTAAGGGTGGGGCAGGAGGGGTAGGCAATGCACGGTTTAAAAGTAGTATCAATCGCTCCCCACGACGCACCATTCCTGGGCAACCCGGGGAAAGGCGTTATTTACGCTTAGAATTAAAGGTATTGGCTGATGTGGGGTTGGTTGGATTACCAAATGCCGGGAAATCCACATTGATTCGCGCTTTGTCTGCAGCACGTCCTAAGGTTGCTGATTATCCTTTTACTACACTTTACCCTTGTTTGGGGGTGGTACGTGTTGGGCAGTTCCATAGTTTTGTGATCGCAGATTTACCCGGGTTGATTGAGGGAGCCTCAGCTGGAGCAGGGCTGGGTATCCGGTTTTTAAAACATGTAGCTAGGACGCAGCTGCTATTTCATGTGGTAGACATTACGCCAGTTGATGGGAGTGATCCCGTGGCGAATGCGAAGGTTATAGCACAAGAGTTGGAAAAATTTAGTCCGGACTTGGTAGAGAAGGAGCGGTGGCTTATCCTTAATAAAATTGACTTGTTATTGCCTGATGAGGCAAAACAACGTTGCGATGCTATTGTGCAGAAATTGCATTGGTGTGGGAAGGTGTTTTGTGTTTCAGGGTTGTCGAAACAAGGGATTAATGAGTTGGCGCAGGCAGCGATGAATTATTTGAATGGGAAAAAGCAGGAGTCTTTGTAATATCTCTATATAACGAAGGAGATTCAAGTTTCCCTCTCCAGCGTGGTTGTTTAATGGAGGAGAGGGTGAGAGGGGATAAAAGCTTCGGGTATATTACGCCGCTTCACCTATTTTTCTAACTTGGGCGATTAGACGGCTTTTATGTCTTGCTGCCTTATTTTTATGGATAATCCCTACTTTTGCCATTTTATCTAGGACCGGGACTGCCTCACGAAAGTTTTTTTCAGCTGAGTTTTTATCACCAGCGGTGATAGCTGCATAGACCTTTTTAATTGCGGTACGAAATGCGGAGCGCATGCTTGCATTATGCTGGCGGTGTTTTTCAGCCTGTCGAATACGTTTTTTCGCTTGCTTTGTATTAGCCAAGGTATTTCTCCAAATTGTGGTTATTGTCTGTGAAAAGCTCGTTAATATGCCTTATTTCTTAGGATATTGTCAATCCAGGCTTAACGTCATAAGATACCTCCCTAAGCCTATCACAGGATGCCGCGGTCTATATGAGTAAAAGCCTTGTCAAATCAACTTCCGTCGTTATCGGTATGACGATGATTTCTCGGATATTTGGATTTATCCGGGATATGGTAACTGCACAGTTATTTGGCGCAGGTATGGCTTTTGACGCTTTTTCTGTGGCCTTTAAGATTCCTAATTTTATGCGCCGGTTGTTTGCTGAAGGTTCTTTTTCTCAAGCTTTTGTGCCAGTCCTGTCAGAATATCAAAAACAGAAAAATTCCACAGAAGTGAAGCAGTTTATTGATGCTATGGCTGGGACATTAGGTGTCGTATTGCTGGGGGTGACGATTATTGGCGTTATTGGTGCGCCTTGGATTGTGCGTGTTTTTGCGCCTGGATTTACTGCACAAGGGGAGCGCTTTGATTTGGCAGTGACCATGTTAAGAATCACATTCCCTTATTTAATGTTGATTTCGCTAACGGCATTTTCCGGGGCTATTTTAAATACCTATAGCCGTTTTTGGGTGGCAGCGTTTACGCCGGTATTTTTGAATATTGCTATGATTTCAGCAGCAATGTGGCTATCTCCACATATGGCAATGCCAATTACTGGCTTAGCTTGGGGAGTATTTATTGCCGGTATATTACAATTATTATTCCAATGGCCTTTCTTAAGGCAATTACGCTTATTACCGCGGCCACGTATCCATTTTCATGATAGCGGGGTCATCAAGGTGTTAAAGTTAATGATTCCAGCTTTGTTCGGTGTATCGGTTTCACAGGTAAATTTGTTACTGGATACGTTATTCGCCTCATTTTTGGTTGTGGGTAGTGTGTCGTGGCTATATTATTCAGATCGTTTAATGGAGTTTCCACTTGGTGTATTTGGTGTGGCAATTTCTACAGTGATTTTGCCGCATTTATCTCGGCACCATGCTACGCAATCAGCAATGCATTTTTCCTTAACATTAGACTGGGCGTTGCGCATGGTATTGTTAGTAGGGATTCCTGCTACCGTGACGTTGGCTGTGATCTCAGGGCCTTTGTTAAGTACGTTATTTCAACATGGCCAGTTTGATGCGCATGCGGTGTTAATGGCGCGCGAGAGTCTTACCGCATTTTCCTTAGGGATCGCGCCCTTTATGTTAGTGAAAGTGTTGGCGGCAGGGTTTTATGCACGGCAAAATATGCGTACGCCGGTACGTATTGGGGTATTAGCGATGATTGCTAATATGGTGTTTAATGGGTTATTGATCTGGCCTTTGGCGCATGCTGGTATAGCGCTAGCTACTTCCTTAGCAGCCATATTAAATACGGGATGTTTATTTTATTTTTTGTGTAAAGAAAAAATTTATGTGCCACGCGATGGATGGTGGTTTTTTTCAACACGGCTCATTTTTGCTAATACTATTTTAGCGATGTGGTTATGGGTAGGTGCTGGGCCATTGTCTGAATGGTTAACTCATTCTATTAGTTGGCGTTTTGTGCATTTGCTGGGATTGCTGTTATTGGCTATGGCTATATACGGTATTAGCTTGTGGTTAGCGGGAATCAGAGTGCATCACTTACTGATTCCTAATCAAAGGTTGGTTACGTAACTTGTCGCTTTGGTTGAGATTTGGAAAGAAGTCTAATAAACATTCAGCAGTTCCTAACACTGTCATCCTGAGCGTCAGCGAAGGATCTTCTTAATAAATCCTCGGTGTTTATTAAGAAGATCCTTCGCTGACGCTCAGGATGACAGTGTTAGGAACTGCTGATAAACATTCTCGGTTAACCTAAATGTGCTCCAGGTGTTTCTCTTGCTTGTGCTGGAGAAAGTAACTGTTGCTGATGTAGCACATCTGCTGTTGTATAGACGTTGTGATATAACCTGCCAGCTTTGTTTTCTAATGCAATTGTTCTAGAGTGTAAACTCGCAACACTTTTTTGCATTTCATCAGTGGCGGCGCGTAAAGTTTGGAGAGAGTCTATGTGAGTTGCTTGTTTGCTTAGAGCTTGACGGATTAACTCTGATGCTTGATTTGCTTGTTGTTCCAATAAGGTTTGATATTTGGCACGTAATGTTTGCCATTCTTCCATGATTCTTTCACAGTCGGGGTGAAGATTGCTATATTGGGTAGCAAATTCCGCTGCGGCTTTTTTCTTTTCTGTAGTACTTTTTTTTAATGTATCTATGCCAGTATTTATTGCTCCTTCTAGGCTGGGTAAGCTAGATTCTCTAGCTAATACCTCGCCAGCACTTGCCATCTTGGCATCATTAACAATAAGAGTTATGAGGGTACGGTCGTCGCGAGGGAGGTTTTGCGCTCCAAATTTGCGTTGAGCAAGCTGAACCATAATGTCCGTTGTACTAAAGCCTTTTACTTTGCCTGAAGTTGCAAATGTGGTTCCGCTTATGCCCATAAGTGTTTCTCAGTTATATCCCTATCTTAATAGTGTAGCGTAAAAAAGCAAAATAGCTCCAGGAGTTCCAGCTACACTTCCGCTTTAGCGCTGACTGGTTTTACATGTATTTGGCCAAAGGGGGTGGTCTGGATTAATTCAATGGCTTTTTCTTTTAATAACTCTAGCATTGCTAGAAATGATACGACAACCCCAATTTTACCTTCTGCAGAGCGAAATAGCCGGGTGAAGCAAATATGTTCTTGCGTAGTTAATAGTGACAAGATATGTGACATGCGCTCACGCACGGATAAGGGTTCTAGCTGAATTTGGTGGCTCGCTTGTAATTCAGCACGTTGTAAAACATCAAGAAATGCACGTAATACTTCTTGTAGGTTAACGGTAGGCTTGGGTTTTTCGATAGCAATCGGACCTGTTTCTGCATGAGCAAGAAAAGTATCGCGCTCTTGGCGAGGTAGTTTATCCAGTGATTCTGCTGCCTGTTTAAAACGCTCATACTCTTGTAAGCGGCGTACTAGTTCTGCTCTGGGGTCTTCTTCCTCTGCTACAGTGGTTTCTGGTTTGGGTAATAGCATGCGCGACTTAATTTCCGCTAGAATAGCTGCCATTACCAGGTATTCTGCCGCTAGCTCTATGGATAATTCACGCATTAAATCCACGTATTTAATGTATTGTCGGGTTACTTCAGTAATAGGAATGTTTAAAATATCGATATTTTGCTTTTTAATCAGATACAGTAGTAAGTCGAAAGGCCCTTCGAAGGCTTCAAGAAATATACGCATGGCATCGGGAGGGATATAAAGATCCAGCGGCATAGAGGCCAACCTTTGACCATTCACGATGGCAAATGGTTTGTCTATGGCAGTATCTAGAGTCATATTCATATTTGTCAATGTCATGAGAACAATATGATAATATTATCCTAAAATGGGCTTAGATGTTAGCAGATATGCATACAATCGATATTGAACATGCGGTTACAGTTTTACGCCAAGGGGGGCTAGTTGCCTTCCCGACAGAGACTGTATATGGATTAGGGGCCGATGCTCAGAATGCTACTGCCTTACAAAAGGTGTTCTCTGCTAAGGGCCGGCCAGTGGATCATCCGTTGATTGTGCATATAGCAGACAGACAGCAGTTGCTGGATTGGGCAGTGTCGGTATCACCCGTTGCTGAGCAATTGGCGCAAGCTTTTTGGCCAGGGCCGTTAACGCTTATTTTAAGGCGTGCTCCTCATGTATTGGATATTGTTACCGGTGGGCAAGAAACAATAGGATTACGCGTGCCTAATCATCCTATTGCGCAAAAATTGCTGCATGGTTTTGGTGGTGGAATTGCTGCTCCATCAGCCAATCGTTTTGGGCATATTAGCCCGACGACAGCGGAAGCTGTAGTAGACGAACTGGGCGCAGCTGTGGATGTTATATTAGATGGTGGGGCATGCGAGGTGGGTTTAGAATCAACAATTATAGATTTAAGTCGTGATCAACCGGCTATTTTACGACCTGGAGCGATTACTGCAGCAGACATTGCAGCTGTTCTGGATTGTGTCGTACCTTACTCACACCAAGATGCACCGCGTGTTTCTGGGATGATGCTAATACATTATGCGCCGCGAACACGTACGCAATTGGTTGCTGTACACTTTCTTCCTGCTTTTTTGCAGCGCTTAACATTCGAGGATTTGCCTGTGGTGTGTCTTGCGCGCCGACATCCTGTTTGGCAGCGTGACAAGCTGACATGGGTGGTGATGCCAGAGCGTTCTCAGGATTATGCGCACGAGTTATATCGAGTGTTACGGGATGTAGATAAAGGTGGGTTTAAACGCATTATTATCGAGAGTGTGCCAGAGGATGCTGCTTGGGATGCAATTCGCGATCGTTTGCAACGGGCCACAGGTAGTGTTCTGCACGTGGTGAGTTAGGGCAACTTGGACCCTACCAGGAATTCTCGGTGAATAAAGAATAACAAGCAAAAGGGAGGTATAAAAGCACAAATAAAGCGCAGGAGGCTGGAAGCCGACGAGCCATTGTGCGTTATACCTCCCTTTTGCTTGTTATTCTTTATTCACCGAGAATTCCTGGGATCCTACTGTCCCTGTGCTAAAGTAAATCCCGGTTCGCCATCGAAAGTGTATAAGTTTTCTGTTTTGATCACATCCAAACCCAGTTGATTAAGCTTTACCAATAAGCGCAACACTTCTGCATAAGTAATGGGCGTTAAATGTTTTAAGTCAGACGTGGATTGAAATCGGCAACAGCAATGATGAATATTGGAGATTTCACCAGTGATTTGTGGCCAGATTTTTAAGCCGCGGCTTGTGATGGTAATTAATTGCAGTGATTCAGAAAGTGTTTTTATTTTTTCAGCTAATTGATTAGGTGAGTCGGTGGCATTGTCTAGAAATATATCTACACCTACCAGTACCTTGGTTGCGACGGCTCTTTTGCGTTCTCCATAGCATTCAATACGCGCATAGGCGCCAGTTTTGTAATGCACGGGTTTAAAATGGGAGGGTTGTTGACCTAATCTCTCAATAATGGCTTGTGTAAAACGCTCGGTAGATGCCTTTTCTTTGCTATGTTGTGTATTATAAATATCAGCGGTATGGATGCCCTCTTCTAGCGTTTTTAGCCAGGCATTCTCAATCAGCGTTGCTGTCTCGGGTTGATTAATATGAATGAGCATTTGTACCGCCGCATTTAATAACCCAGAGGGGTTAGCGATATGCTTTCCAGCAATATCCGGAGCTGAACCATGAATTGCTTCAAACATGGCGACATGATTGCCGATATTGGCAGATCCGGCTAATCCTACCGATCCTGTTATCTGTGCTGCTACGTCAGATAAAATATCGCCGTATAAATTCGGAGTAACAATGACATCAAAGCGTTCTGGTTGGGTAGCAACAAGGGCAGTGCCAATGTCGACAATCAGATGCTCAGCCTGAATGTCTGGATATTCAGTAGCAATTTCATTAAATACCCGATGAAATAAACCATCAGTCATTTTCATGATATTGTCTTTAGTTAAACAGGTGACTTTTTTGCGATTAAACTTACGCGCATACTCAAATGCGTAATGCACAACACGCTCACAGCCGGGACGGCTAATTAATTTCAAACATTGGTATGTGTCATCGGTTTGTCGGTGCTCAATGCCGGCATACGTGTCTTCTTCATTTTCTCGGATAATAACTAAGTCTACATGTGGGTAATGAGTCGATATAAAAGGATAATAAGAAGTGCAAGGACGCACATTAGCAAACAATCCTAGCGTTTTACGTAACGTCACATTAAGACTTTTATAGCCTCCGCCCTGTGGGGTGGTGATGGGGCCTTTGAGTAGAATGTGTGTACGTTGCAGAGATTGCCAAGCATCATCAGGAATGCCTGAGGTATAGCCTTGGCGATAAATTTTTTCACCGACTTCGATGGTTTCTGTGGTGATTTGGGCTTTAGCTGCATGTAATACAGCTAGAGTAGCAGTTAAAATTTCTGGACCAATACCATCGCCATAAGCAATGGTAATGGGGGTATTAATGGCCATAAGCTGATCCTCATCCTAGTACAACGATGTCCGTGGTTCTGTGGCACAATCAGATACACAAGTTTTTAACATGGCGACAATATTCTCCATGCGCATAGAGCGTGATCCCTTAATTAAGACGGTAGCAGGTGCATGTAACAAGGGTTTTACTGCTTCTGCCACTTGCTGTTGATTGTTAAAGTGTTGTGCTTTTTCACCAAAACCTCGGCTTGTTTCTGCAGAAAATTGTCCGAAAGTAAATAAATAATCAATTCCGGAGTTTTTAATGCTTTGTCCGGCGTGAAAATGTAATGCTTCAGTTTGTGGCCCAAGTTCTTTCATGTCGCCAAGAATAAGTATTTTTTTGCCATCTTGTGAAGCAAGCATGTCAATCGCAGCACCTAATGAAGCGGGATTGGCATTATAGGTATCATCAATTAAACGAATACCTTGGCCGATGGGATAAATCTGTAGCCGGCCAGGGGCAGAACGCACACTTTCTAAACCCGCTTTAATCGTGGGTAAGTCGATATTGACAGCTAAGGTTGTAGCAGCAGCAGCTAATGCATTCATAATGTTATGTCGACCAGGTAAGGGCAAGTGAATGTCAATGTGCCCCATGGGTGTTTGTAAAGTAAATACAGGAGAAATATTAGAGGCAGAAGCAGAGATAACCGCCGTAACATCTGCTGTTTGTTGTATGCCGAAGGTGAGAAACTCATGTTTACCCAAAAGATTTTTCCACAAATCAAAAAAAGCATCATCGCGATTTAAAATGCCAATTCCGTGAGGTTGTAATCCCAGAAATATTTCCCCTTTCGCGCGAGCCACACCGATGACGTCTTGTAAGCCTTCTAAATGGGCTGGAGCAGCATTATTAATTACCGCAACGCTAGGTTGAGCAATCTTGGTAAGGTAAGCGATTTCGCCGGGATGATTCATTCCCATTTCTAGGACAGCATAGCGATGTTGCTTATCAAGACGAGTTAGGGTTAATGGTAGGCCTAGATGATTATTAAGATTACCAGTTGTGGCTAACATATGTGAAGGATTGGCGCCACAGGCGGCTTGTAAAATAGAGGCAATCATGTTTTTTAATGTTGTTTTGCCATTACTGCCTGTCACAGCTATTAAAGGTAAAGTAAATTGTTTACGTTGTGCTGCAGCAATTTTACCTAGTGCAACAATGGTATCACTAACCGCAACTTGGGGTAATGTGGAGGCTACTTTATGTTGGACGAGTGCAGCATGCGCGCCTTGACGCTGTGCTTCTTCAATAAAGTTGTGGCCATCTGCATGTTCCCCAGTAATCGCAACAAATAAATTTTGTGGCTGTAGAGTGCGTGTATCAATACTGACCCCTGTGTAGGTGATATTAGGTGTATCTGTGCTAGTGTTGAGAATCTTTGCGAGTGTGGCCAAGGTATTTTGAATCATGTTGTATCCTGATTAAGAAAAGGGAGCCTTTTTTAAACCTATAAAACTCGCGCCCAACTGCCGTTTCTAGGTTAAAGTATCCATATCATAGCGTTTTTTATGGCAGGGAATCTATAGAGGTTCAAGACAGCCCTCTATACATGACGAAAATTCTGGCCGTTCGCCCTGAGCTTGTCGAAGGGCTTTTCAGTGTTACTTTGTGCTTTGAGATAGCGTACTTTAATCTATGGTTTTTTTTGATTTCAAAATAGGGTAATCCAGAGTGGATAATCACTCTGGATCGGTACATTTATAGATTTATGCGCGTTGTAAGTGGGTGCTAAGATTTCTATTTGCAGGGTCAATTTTAACTAGGTCACCCGTTGCTGCGTCAATTAAAAAGGTTGGCCAAGCTAGGATGTCTAATAAAGCAATAGGCTGAAACTTGGTGTTAACTACCATGGATTGATCTGCATAGCCTGACTTTTTCAAGGTAACACTTTTTCCACCATAAATATAAGTGGGCAAGGTCACTGTTGCTGGAGTGGTGCCGTATCGCTGGTTATCTACATAAATTGCTGCGCCAGATGGTTTAGAATCCACTTTTACTACGCGAGTATTATCACCGGCAATACTTGCGCAACCCCCAAGTAATGCGATGCAGATAGAAACCAACCCCAATTTGAGTGTTTTCATTATTATATCCCCTAAGTTAAAAGTGGCCTGATTTTACTTGCAGACCAACAAGAAAGCAATAGAATGACTATTGCTTTGATAATGACAAAAATGCGCCAGTCCGTCGTGGATTTACATCCTCAAAATTTTATGCAGATGGTTTGATATTTGCTTCTTCTGTTATGATAGAGTTTATTCAGCCCAAGGTATCCCTTTTCTACCATTACATTGTTACAATACTCGCCATTTACCTAATAATAAAGGTGGGTTATGACACCGGTCCGTACTCGATTCGCACCTAGTCCTACAGGATATCTGCATATTGGTGGTGCACGTACTGCATTATATTGTTGGCTATATGCGCATAAAACACAGGGAAAGTTTATTTTACGCATTGAAGATACAGATATGGAGCGGTCTACACAAGAATCGATCCAAGCCATTCTAGATGCTATGGATTGGCTTGGTTTAGGCTATGAGGAAGGTCCATTTTATCAAACTAAGCGTTTTGCCAGATATGCAGAAGTGATTGAGCAATTACTACATGAAGGCAAGGCTTATCGTTGTTATTGTTCTAAGGAACGCTTGGAGCAATTACGTATTGAGCAAATGGCGAAAAAAGAAAAACCACGTTATGACGGGCATTGCCGTAACGCTACTATTGTGCAAACGGGTACCTATGTGGTGCGATTTAACAATCCAACCCAGGGCATAGTCGAGTTTGATGATTTGATTCGTGGTCGTTTAGTGTTTGCTAATACGGAATTAGATGATTTAATTATTGCACGTAGTGATGGTACGCCCACCTATAATTTTTGTGTGGTTGTGGATGATTGGGATATGCAAATAACGCATGTGATTCGCGGTGATGATCATATCAATAATACACCTAGGCAGATTAATATATTACGTGCTTTAGGCGCAAATTTACCGTGTTATGCGCATTTGCCAATGATTTTAGGGAGCGATGGTAAGCGGTTATCGAAGCGACATGGTGCAGTAAGCGTAATGCAATACCGTGACGAAGGCTATTTGCCCGAGGCGTTATTAAATTATTTAGCGCGATTAGGTTGGTCGCACGGTGATCAAGAGATTTTTTCCTTAGATGAGTTGATTCAACTATTTGAAATTCATGATATCAATCGCTCTGCAGCAGCATTTAACCCAGAGAAGTTGTTATGGGTTAATCAGCATTATTTGAAAACCAGTGATCCGGAGTATATAGCGAATATATTAGCATGGCATATGCGCCAATTAGGCGTTGATATTCGCCAGGGGCCTTCTTTAACTGAAATCGTGCTAGCACAGCGTGAACGTGTGAAGACATTACAGGAAATGGCGGAGCGCAGCAGCTATTTTTATCAGGATATAGAATATACGAGTGAAATGGGCGTGCATTTTACAGCGGAGCTAAAACCCGTATTGGCCAAACTATATAATAAATTGGAGGATTTATTAGATTGGACAAAAGAATCCATTCACCAGGCTGTGGCAAGCGTGGCTGAAGAGAGCGGATTAAAGCTAGGGAAATTAGCTCAGCCTGTACGTATTGCCGCTACTGGCGGCACAGTATCGCCACCGCTTGATGTGACGCTGTTTTTACTTGGTCGTGAGCGTACCCTTAATCGTTTACATAGGGCGATTAGATAAATCATTGACAAAACCGGCAAGGCTTCTCTAGAATCGCTGCTCTCCTATGTTGAAGTATGTATGCACGAGGGGGCTATAGCTCAGCTGGGAGAGCGCTTGCATGGCATGCAAGAGGTCGGCGGTTCGATCCCGCCTAGCTCCAATTATTACGTACGTCCCCATCGTCTAGAGGCCTAGGACATTGCCCTTTCACGGCAGTAACAGGGGTTCGAATCCCCTTGGGGACGCCAATGAAAATAAATGAAGTAATGCCTCATGCCTATCCATAAAGTTAAATTACTTAATCGTGAAGAAGTAGCCAGTAATACGGTGATGTTCAGGTTTGAAAAGCCCGCTGGATTTGCTTTTAAGCCGGGGCAGTACGGTGGTTTTACATTAATTAACCCACAAGAAACCGATGCCGGTGGAATTACACGCCGGTTTTCATTCCTAAGTACGCCGGACGATGGTGAGTTGGCTATTGTGACGCGTATTCAACAATCTGCTTATAAACGTGTTTTAAATGCATTGCCAATAGGCAGTGAAGTCAAGCTAGCTGGACCAAGTGGTACCTTTACTTTGCATAACGATGCGCATATACCAGCAGTATTGATTGCTGGTGGTATTGGTATTGCACCTTTTTATAGTATGCTGCGCTATGCGGCATATCATGTGTCTCCCCAAGACTTATTTTTGTTCTACGGTAATCAAAACCTGAAGAATACAGCGTTTTTAGCTGAATTAATGCAATTGCAAATGCAAAATCCACATTTCAAACTTATTGCGACTATGGATAAGGCAGAGGATACCTGGCAAGGTGAGCGGGGCTTTATTACCAGTCAGTTGCTTAAGAAGAATATTTCAGCAGTGATGATACCTATTTATTATATCTGTGGTTCACCAGCTATGGTGACTGTGTTACAAGAAACCCTGGTTGAAATGGGTATTGATGAAGATAAAATTCGCGTTGAAGATTTTCCAGGGTATTAGAAAACAAGCAGAATGGGACACATGCATACAGATACTCATACCTACTACATGGCGTTAGCCTTGCAGCTTGCAGAGCAAGGGCGTGCCACCGTATCACCTAATCCTATGGTTGGGTGTGTTATTGTTAAAAATAGCCATATTGTCGGCCAAGGCTTTCACCAGTGTGCAGGCGAACCGCATGCAGAAGTCATTGCATTGTGCGCAGCAGGTGCAGAATCAGCTGGGGCAACGGTTTATGTGACGTTGGAGCCGTGTTGCCATTATGGTCGTACGCCGCCGTGTATTCAGGCATTAATCACAGCAAGGGTAGATAAAGTTTATGTGGCGTGTTTGGATCCGAATCCATTAGTGGCAGGCAAGGGTGTGGCAGCATTGCAAGCTGCAGGTATAGCAGTAGAAGTAGGGATGGGTGAGCAAGCGGCACAGCGGCTTAATGAGGTATTTTTTCACTATATTACATACAAACGGCCTTTTGTTATTGCAAAATGGGCTATGTCTTTTGATGGCAAAACGGTCACTAACCCGCAAGATTCTCGATATATTTCTCATAAAGATTCATTGCGACACATACATCATTTACGTCAACATGTAGATGCTATTTTAATTGGTGCGCACACGGCACGTCAGGATAATCCACAGTTAACCGCTCGTTTTACTGCAGATGCTAAGCAGCCATTACGAATTATTTTATCTAGTCATGATGATTTACCGGTAGATTTAAAAATATTCGATGCACATTTACCTGGAAAAACTGTAATTGCTACTACCGCGAGTAAACAAGAATCAATGCAACACCATGAGGTTATCATTTTGCCCGCGGACAATACTGGACGAGTGAGTTTAATGCATTTGTTAGAGGAGTTAGGCAAAAGAGAGATAACTAGTTTGTTGGTGGAGGGGGGGATGACAGTGCATGCGAGTTTTTTTAATGCCAACCTAGTCAATAAAATTCATGTTTATTTAGCACCGGTTATTATTGGCGCATTGCCAGTAAAGCAACCAGTGAAAAATGTACATTGTGAGCAGGTGGGGCGCGACTTTTGTTTTAGCATGGATTTTTAAATATGTTCAACGGTATAGTGGAAACCATTGGTAGTGTGAGCAATCTGGACGTCGAGCAAGACTGTGTTCATTTTGCTATTACCCCTAAAATAGCATTTACCGATTTAAAGATAGGTGACAGTGTTGCTGTGAATGGTGTGTGTTTAACGGTAACAGCCATATATAATGATGTTTTTTATGTCACCGCGGTTCCAGAGACATTACGCTTAACGAATCTTAGTCAGTTAATATTGGGCAGCCAAGTAAATCTAGAAAGAGCATTGCGCGTTACTGACAGAATAGGCGGACACTATGTGCAAGGGCATGTAGATGCAGTAGGCAAGATTATTAGCATACAAGCGGATGGTAAAGCGGCGTTGCTAGTTAAGATCAGTTTTCCATCGGCATTAACCCCGTATATTGTTAATAAAGGTTATATAGGGTTAGATGGGATGAGTGTGACTGTTGTTGTAGCTGAAAACACATGGTTTTCTGTTACACTGATTCCACATACACAACAAGTGACTATAGTGAACCAATACCAAGTAGGTACAGAAATTAATATCGAAGTAGATATTTTAAGTAAATATGTAGAAAAACTGATGAGGGCAGAAACATGCATCCAGCCATTACTCGCGTAGAAACTGCGATTAACCATTTACGCCAGGGAAAAATGGTGATTTTGACGGATAATCCTAATCGTGAAAATGAAGGTGATTTGATTTTTCCAGCAGAGATAGCTACTGCAGAAATAGTGAGTTTTATGCTACGGCATTGCAGTGGCATTATTTGTTTGCCTATGACTATTGAGCAATCTAAAAAACTCGATCTTCCTCTTATGGTTCCGCGTAATGATAATACGAGTTCACAACGTACCCCTTTTACGGTATCCATTGAAGCTAGAGCAGGAGTATCTACGGGCGTGTCGGTCACGGATCGTGTGCGCACTATTCGCACGGCTGCGAATGTACAAGCAACAGCGGCGGATATTGTGAAGCCCGGGCATATTTTTCCATTACAGGCAAGAGCAGGTGGTGTACTGGAGCGTAATGGCCATACTGAAGGATCTGTTGATTTAATGCGGTTAGCAGGGTTTAACCCAGTGGCAGTGTTGTGTGAGGTGATGAATCACGATGGCACCATGGCGCGAGGGGAAGCGTTAACGCAATTTGCGAAACAACATAATCTTGTCATAGTGTCAATAGATGATCTTATTATTTATCGCTTAAGCCATGAAAACTTTATTAGTGAAGAAGCTTCCGCAGAATTACCTCTAGAGTCTTATGGCGAGTTTAATATTACGGTTGCTCGAGATAAGATTAAAGATCATGAGCATGTGATATTAACAAAACCGCCGCTATCAACGTTACCTATGTTAGTGCGAGTGCATTCTTCTTGCATTACCGGCGATATATTTGGTTCGAGGCGATGTGATTGTCATCAGCAATTAAATTATTCACTGCAGAGAATCAGTGCGGAAGGTGGCATGTTAATTTATTTACATCAAGAAGGGCGTGGTATTGGCTTGCTAAATAAAGTGAGAGCCTATGCATTACAAGAGCAGGGGTTTGATACAGTAGATGCAAATACACGCTTAGGACTGCCTGTAGACGCGAGAGAGTATTATATAGCAGCAAATATTTTACGTAATCGTGGTATTCAACACATACGCTTACTCACTAATAATCCAGCTAAGGTTAGCGATTTAAAAAAATATGGCATAACGAACATAGAGATGGAAGCGTTGCCAGTTTTTTCTAACGAGATCAATAAACATTATCTACAAACAAAGAAAGAAAGGTTGCAGCATTTATTCGATGTTTAGGGAGTGCTGGAATGGAGAGAAAACACATGAATAATACTCGTATTGCAATCGTTGTTAGCCAGTTTAATCAGGTCATTACTGATGGGTTGTTACGCGGTGCGCTATCGCGTTTACATGAGCTTGGAGTATCTGCGCAACATATTATCATTATGAAAGTACCCGGTGCTGTAGAAATTCCATTAACTGCGAAATTATTAGCGCGCTCAAAACAATACCAAGCAATTATTTGTTTAGGTGCAGTAATTCGTGGCGAAACAGATCATTATGATTATGTTTGTCAGCAGGTTAGCTATGGGTGTCAGCAAGTCATGCTTGAATTTGATATTCCTGTTATTTTTGGCGTGTTGACTACGCAAACTATGCAACAAGCCCAGGATAGAATTGGCGGTAGGATGGGACACAAAGGTGTAGAAGCAGCAGATGCAGCTATGGATATGCTCAATATTGTTAATACGATAAACTGCTATACTTAAAGTGCAACCACCAATAAGGAGCAATGACGTGGAGATTGAAGCACTATTAACAAGGAGCGTCAATCAGCAAGCGTCTGACTTACATATTTTACCTGAACTAAGGCCATTGATGCGCATTTATGGTGTGCTTACTACCATCAAAGATGTTGATCCGTTTTCACCGGCAGATACCAAGAGATTATTGTACAGTGTGATGACCCCTGAGCAGCAGAATACCTTTGAGCGGCATTTAGTATTTGAAATGGCCTTATTATTACCCGGTGTGGGTAATTTTCGAGTTAGCGCTTTTCACCAATCGCGCGGTGTTGCTGCGGTATTTCGTGTTATCCCAGAGAAAATACCAAGTTTTGAAGAGTTAGTGTTGCCAGAAGCACTAAAACCCTTGTTAGGGTTATCACAGGGGTTAATTTTAGTGACAGGCCCTACTGGTTCCGGAAAAAGTACCACCTTAGCAGCCATGATTGATTATATAAACGCGTTTCGTGCTTGTAATATTATTACGATTGAAGACCCTATTGAGTTCATTCATTGCAGCAAACGCAGTGTTTTTAATCAACTACAGGTGGGGCGTGATACACCCGATTTTGCTACTGCATTACGTGCCTCATTACGCCAGGATCCTAATGTGATTTTATTGGGGGAGCTACGTGATTTAGAAACTATGCGTTTAGCATTAACGGCGGCAGAGACAGGCCATTTAGTGTTAGCTACCATGCACGCTTCTTCTGCGCCTATCGCGATTAATCGATTTGTAGATGTGTTTCCTTCAGAGGAGAAGAATCGCGTACGCACTTTATTATCAGAGACTTTACAGTCAGTTATTTGTCAGACATTGGTGAAAAGGCTTGCTGGTGGGCGTATTGCTGCTTTTGAAATTATGATGGCTTCTCCAGCAATTCGCCATTTTATTCGCCAGGATATGGTTCCACATATGGAGTCTACCATGCAAACCAGCGGTGATAAGGGTATGTGTACGCTTGAACAGTACTTGCATAAGTTAGTGACCAAGGGTGCAATTACCAGCATGGTCAAAGACAATGTTATTGCAAATCGTAGTACCTTTAAAGATAAGGAACCGCACAAAGGTCGGCATTATCGATAAATAAATAGGCTCTGTAATAGGTTTGCGGCAGCAGTTAGTCTACTTCCCAGAGTTTTTTTGGTTTGAAAACAAATTTCATATAAGTTTGCTGTTTGGTTTTTTTCTAACAAGTAAGTATCACTTGTTTGTAACGCATCAACCAGCTGGAGATCAAGAGCTTGTTGTCCTAACCAATGCTCACCAGTGGCAACCTTATGCATATCCACTTGTGGGCGGTATTGCATAATTAACTGTTTAAAAAGTTGGTGAACTTCTTCAATTTCTTGTTGCAGTTTTTCTCGCGCTTCTTGTGTGTTATGACCAAATAACGTAATGGTACGTTTAAATTCTCCGGCGGTATGTTGTTCAAAATCGATGTGTTTTTCTTTCAATAGCCGATGAAAATTAGGTAACTGTACGATGACACCAATAGAGCCAATAATAGAAAAGGGGGCGGCAAGGATTTTATTGGCGACGCATGCCATGAGATAGCCACCGCTGGCCGCCATTTTATCGATGATGACGGTTAAGGGAATGTTTTTTTCACGTATTCGCAATAATTGCGATGCAGCTAGGCCATATGCATTAACTAATCCTCCAGGACTTTCTAGGCGCACCACGACTTCATCTTTTGTTGTGGCTATGCTTAATATTCCAGTTATTTCCTCACGCAGATTAGTAACACCTGAGGCTTTAATATCGCCATTGAAATTCAAGACGTAGATATTTTTTGATTTCTCTGCAGATTTGCTTTTTGTTTTTTTTTCTTTTTTAATAGTTTTTAAAAATTGTTTAAATGACTTTTTAGAAGATATCTCACGTAGCAACTCTTCTTTGGTGTCCTGATATTTTTCATTTAAATTTTTAATCTGCAATCGGCCATATGCTTTGATTTTGCTGCGACTAATAATAGCAATGATGCCGGACAATAGTAGTAAGGCGACGAGCAATATAATAAATGCTTTAGCAGTAAATAAACTAAGTTGCATGAAAAAATCTAGCATAAATAACTCCAATTCCCTAAAATGCATTTGCGAAGGGTCGGTTTGTAAGCCGTACCCAAAGTTGATCTGCATATTGTGCAACCGCTGTCTCATCAGCCAAAACGCCACCCTCAGTAGCATCGTAATAATGCTTTGCTGTCCAAGGAGCCTGAAGATGCAATATAGGATAGCTTGCCGCCGCAATAGCACGTTCACCATAACCAGAAAGTGAATAAATTCTATTTCCGTGCAAGATTTCTTTTTCAGTCACGCTTTCGCCCATGCGTTGATAAACTGCTATCAAATCATGCACTGGAACCCACCATTGGTGAGGAAAGTCTAGCCAGAGATTTTTGTCAACCAGAGCAAGTAAGTCAATACCTAAATCTCCGAAGTTATGCGCTTTTTCCCAATTACCCTTGAAATCTTGTTGTGCGGATTTATTATAAAATGTCCAGTGAATTACCACATCCGAAACACGATGAGTGGCACAGCCAAACAAAAATGCTACCAATCGAGGATTTTCAATGACGGGGTCTTGGTATTTTGCACGCAAATAATCTGCAAAAGCAAAAATGAAAGGATCCCAGTGCGACATTTCTCCGTAATGAGTATCTTTAACATAGCCTGTATCAGGATAGTTGGAGCCGACAAGATAAGCATCCATATTGTTTTGTAACAATGTACGCAATTGCACATTGCTCATTTTCGCAATGGATTCTTTCGCAATGAACATGTGTATGATGCCGCCGCCAGCATATACGTACGATGAGAAAAATAATATTAACAACGTGAGAAATGGTTTCATATATAGGTGCTCCTTGCAAGGCATTATGGCTAACGTTTCGGTTGAATAAGTAATATATTATAAGTCACCAAGCGCTGCCGTTTATTTTTTCGAGTAAGAGTCACTAATTTCCATTCGAATTTTTTTGATGGTTTAGTAAATAGCATTTCTGGTGTGATATCGATTTCATTGCTACGCCGTCTAAATAGCCAATTATAAGTGCGTGGCACAGGGTTGATTGTTCCTACCCAAAGCGGTTCGCGAGTGTCTTTAATAATACGGTTAGCTTGCCAAAGGCGTATTACTAATATTTTTTTTGAATTCTCTAGTTTTTTAGTGAGAACGAGTACGGGTTTTTTATCTAAGTAGTCAGGCGAAACTAATGGCAAGAATTCGGTACTTTTGATATCAAGAACGCGATGTAAAACAGCAATCCAATCTCTAGCCTCGGGTATTACCCATCCTTGTTGGAGCAAGGTAGTTTTAATGTCATTTAAATTACCCACCCATTCAATATTAATCCAAATTGAAGGAAAACCAAATAAGCTAACTTGGTGACTGGGCATGAAGTTATTTTCCTTCCACCAAGTAGATCGGGATATTTCTATGGTTGGCCAGTTAAGCTGAGTATAATTAATTTTAGCTTGATCAAAGGTTTTGATATAGAAAACACTATAGCTTAATGTTAATGACAGCAGGATAACACTAAGCAATTTACTGAATTGTAAAGGCGGTTCGGCTTGGCGGTTATAAGACATAACTACTAGCATTAATATTGCGATGCCTAATAGCCAGCCTCCAAGAATATCGGTAAACCAGTGAACACCAAGATAAAGCCGTGATAAGCTAATAATGAGTACTAAAAGCATCCCTAGAAAATACATTATCCAGCGTCGCTTCGGAGCGCAGGTGCTGGCGATAAGTAGAGCTAACCCTATGTAAATAGCGGTTGCTAAGGTGGTATGCCCACTTGGAAAAGAAAATGTTTCTGGGCTGTGAAATAAGCCCCAAGGGCGCGGGGATTTTGCCAGTGTTTTTAAAACAAATACACCGCCAGCGGTAAGTACTCCTAACATGAGGACATGGAAAGCTAGGCGCCATCTTTTTATGCAGCAAAGCCAGATTGTGACTAAGGCTATTAAGGATAAGAGCACTTGTTTCTGACCTAACAGGGTAATGTATAACATGGGTTGGTCGAATGTTGCGGTACGCACACTACGAAATAGATGAAATAAGGAGTTATTAACGAATATATTTGCTGCACCTACCAGCTTGATATACGTTAATAAAGCAATAAACAGTATGCTTATGCAGAGAAAGTAAAAGGCCAAGATTAATTGCCCGTAAGTTTTTTTAATATTATGGTGTTTTAGAATAATAGTGGTTATATGAAAATATTTTGACTGTAATAGGCTTTGCCATACCCAGTTAAGAAATTGATTGATTTGATTGCGTACTAATTTGAAAAGTTGGTAAATAAGCCATAAGCAGAATAGTAAAAATAACCCAAAAAACAATAAGGCTAGAATAACATGTAAAGCGATGTCGGGAGGGAGCTCTAGTGAAGCGGCGCCAAGTACAATACCTGGCAACATATAAGCGGGTGCCCAACCGATAGCAGAAACTACATTAGCAATAATAAATCGTGTGGGGTGCATCCCTAGCATCCCCGCAACCAAGGGTACAAGGGCGCGGACAGGGCCTACAAAGCGACCAATAAATACGCTTTTGCCGCCGTGCTTGCGGAAGAATTCTTCGCCATTTTTCAAAATATTAGGATAATGACGAAAGGGCCAAAGATAAGGTAATCTTTCTTTAAAGTGGAACCCAAACCAATAGCTGATCCCATCGCCGACAATAGCACCAAGAATAGCCCAGATAAGAGTGGACCACAGCGAAATAATTCCTGCGCCGGCAAGCGCACCTATTGCTGTCATCATAATGCTGCCTGGAATAATGGTGCCAATAATGGCAACAGACTCTGCGGTGGAAATGAGAAAAACAGCTAAGCCAGCAAGCTGAGGGTGATCATTAATCCATTGTAAAATCAGACTAATATCAGACATTAGCTAACTTCATCTCCCGCTGCTTGTTTGTCTGCATGGTAAGATGATCGCACTAATGGTCCGCTGGCTACATGCGTAAAGCCCAGTGTTTTGGCAATGGTTGCCCATTCAGTGAATTGTGAGGGTGTAACAAAACGCGCTACCGGCATATGATAGCGACTAGGTTGTAGGTATTGCCCTAATGTCACCATATTAATATGATGAGCGCGTAAGTCTTTTAATGTTTGTAATATTTCTGCGTCCGTTTCTCCTAAGCCTAGCATGATTCCTGATTTGGTTGGGATAGCGGGATAGCGTTTTTTGAATTCTTGCAATAGTTGCAATGAGTGCAAATAATCTGAACCAGGACGTGCTTGCTTATAGAGTCTAGGGACGGTTTCAATGTTGTGATTGAACACATCAGGTAAAGCACTCCCTGTCTCATGCAGCGCAATTTCCATACGACCTCGATAATCAGGAACAAGCACCTCAATAGTAATAGAAGGATTTTTCTCGCGTATCGCAGTAATACAAGCACTAAAATGACTTGCTCCTCCGTCAGGTAAATCATCCCGATCTACGGAGGTAATGACAACATAACGTAATCCCATTTGTGCAATGGTATTTGCTAAATGAGAAGGCTCTTGCGGATCCAGAGGGTCAGGTCGGCCATGTGCGACATCGCAGAAGCTGCAACGACGCGTACATTTATCGCCCATGATCATAAAGGTTGCGGTGCCGTGACTGAAGCATTCTGAGAGATTAGGGCAAGATGCTTCTTCGCAAACTGTAGTTAAATGATTTTCTCTTAACAGCTTTTTTAAGTTTGCTACAGCAGGCGTGGTAGATAAACGGATGCGGATCCATTCAGGTTTACGCGGTGGATTTGTAGTGGGAGCAATTTTAACAGGGATGCGTGCTAATTTTTCTGCACCACGTTGTTTTGTGCCTTTCGGATTTTGTGGCTGCATAAAGCCTTTCCTGTTATTGTCCATTAGCTGTTAGTAAAATGGCTATGGTTCCGTGATCGATTGAGTATATACCCGAAGCATTTCACTTTTAAACACCTAAAAGTGAAACGCTTTGGGTATAACCTAAGTTTACATTTAAAATATTTATTAATTGTAGCCCTACCCCTATGGTATCAATCTTGTCATTCTTTAAGTCTGCTAGCTGAGTTACTCCTAAATTTGCATAACCACAAGGATTAATCTGTGCGTAAGGCGCTAGATTCATATTTACATTGAGTGCTAACCCATGATAACTACGGCCATGGCGTACACGCAGCCCGATAGAAGCAATTTTCTTTTCATCCGTATCCATTTTCACATATACACCAGGAGCTTTACGCTTGGCAAATGCATTGATCTGGTATTGGGCTAGTAAAGCAATGGCGGTATTTTCAAGTTGCGTGACTATATCACGAATAGATAGTTTTTTGCGATATAGGTCAATGAGAGTATAAACAATTAATTGGCCAGGCCCATGATAAGTAACCTGGCCGCCACGATCTGTGTGAATAACCGGAATATCTTGGGGATCGAGTATGTGCTTAGCTTGTCCGTTTTGTCCTTGAGTAAATACAGGGGGATGCTCTAGTAACCAAACTTCATCAATAGACTGTTCACTACGCTGGCTTGTGAACTGTTTCATGCGGTGCCAACAGCTTAAATAATCTTGCTGTCCTAATAAGCGCACAATTACTGTATCTTTTATTGGCATATCCGATATTCCTGGGATTGGTCTTTTTTCGTCACTCGTCGTTAAATTTTCTTCATGAGTTCCGCTAAAGTAGGGTAAGCGGAACTCATGAATTCTCTTCTATCTTGAGAGTGTTGGGCAGGGGACTTCTATCCTGTGTTGGCTTTTTCATCAGATTTTGAGAAGACTTTGTGAAAGCCATAATCTACTGCATCGCTGATACGGCGCCATAAGCTTCCTTTGGGATTATTTTCTAAGGCAATTAGGGGTGCTGATATTAGGGATTGGTTATTTAATATGACATTAACTTGACCATAAGATTGTCCTTTTATTATGGGCGCTTTCATGGGGCTGTTTAATTGCATAGTAGCTTGTAGGCGTTTATATTGGCCTGCTGGCATAGTCACATATAAATCTTTTGCTAACCCTAAGGGCACATGTTTACTAGTTCCTTGCCATACTCTGGCCTGGGTTAATGGGTTGGCTGCGTTATATAATTGTCGTGTTTCATAGAAGCGAAACCCATAAGTTAATAAACGAATAGAGTCATCTGTGCGTACTCTTTCCGTGGGAGCGCCCATTACTACACTAATTAGACGCATACCATTTTTTCGTGCTGATGCGACAAGGCAGTATCCTGCGTCGCTGGTATGGCCAGTTTTTAAACCATCGGCATATTGGAATTGCCATAATAGACGGTTACGGTTAGGTTGGCGTATGCCATTGTAAGTAAACCACTTTTCGGAAAATAGGTGGTAGTCCTCAGGGAAGCTGCTTATATAAGCTTGTGCTAAAGTCGCGAAATCTCGCGGCGTAGAGTAATGGTCAGGGTTAGGTAAACCGGTGCTATCAGTGAAATGGCTGTTTTGCATGCCAAGTAATTTTGCTTGGTCATCCATCATGTCTGTAAATGTTTCTTCTGTGCCTGCGATATATTCAGCCATGGCAACGGTAGCATCGTTGCCGGACTCTACTATAATGCCTTGTACTAAGTCTTTTACAGGTACCTCGTCCCCTACCTTAACAAACATGCGTGAACCTTCCATTTTCCAAGCTTTGGTGCTTATTCTTACCTTATCATCCCAATGTATAGAGCCGGCTTTAATCGCTTTAGAGATAAGGTAGAGAGACATGAGCTTGGTTAAGCTGGCTGGTGGCATACGTATGTCGGCATCTTTTTCAGCCAATACTTTTCCTGTAGTGGCATCTATCAAGATATAACCCTTAGCATCAATATTGGGGGTGCTGGGGGTGAAGATAGGTTGTGGTTGCGTGGCAATAGGAATCACAGGATTGGCAAGTATGGATGAACTCGCTAATGCTGTTATAACAAGCATAATGGCTAAAATGTAAAATGTTGATAGTCGCATGGGTTAGGTACCTTTCCCTGAAATAATGTTTACTATAATAACCTCAGCATAGTGAGCCAATGAAGTTTAACAAAATATTTCATAAGATCGCTAGATTTTTTTACTATGAATAAGTAACATTGCACGCAACGGATATACCTATCAGGATCTCTTACTAGGCAGGCCCTAGGTGAATTTAAAGGATTGTTAGGGCTATCTGTGTCAACTAAGATGACAGTTATGATAGCTGCTGTCCTTAGTATTTTGTTTGGGAAATTAATATAATAAATCTACTCAAGGAGATTGTTTATGTCTTTTTATCGTACCGCCTTAGCTGCTTTTGCAACCATGGTATTAGCAACTCCTGTTCTGGCTGATGATGGCGTTGCTGCAGCACCACAAACTTTAGCTGAAAATAATGCTGTATCTGTGGAGGTTGCGGAAAATAATGCGGCACCGGTGCAAGTTGCTGAGAACAATGCAGCGCCTGTTCAAGTTGCTGAGAACAATGAGGCACCTGTTCAAGTTGCTGAGAACAATGAGGCACCTGTTCAAGTTGCTGAGAGCAATGAGGCACCTGTTCAAGTTGCCGAGAATAATGCAGCGCCTGTTCAGCTTGCTGAGAACAGTGAAGCGCCTATGCAAGTAGCCGACAATTCTATGTCAGGATCAGATCAAACGGCTATGGAGTCTGCTAAGGTAAATGTGAATAAGGCCACAGTAAAAGAGCTAATGAAAGTGAAGGGAATGAGTGCAGCAAAAGCAAGAGCCATGGTTGCTTACCGGAAAAAACACGGTGACTTTAAATCTCTGGACGATATGAAGAATGTAAAGGGATTTAAGAAAATGACAGATGAACAAATGAAGGAAATGCAAGATCAATTAACTGTTGAATAATGCGAAAGTGGGGTTAAAGTAGGTTTATAGAGGATGTTTATACACCTACTAAAGGGGTGCTTCGGCACCCCTTTGATTTTTGGAGTTCTCGTATGTCCATGAAAAAACAGTGTGCCCTTATTACTGGAATTACTGGTATGGTGGGTTCCCATCTGGCAGATTTCTTACTCGCTAATACCAGTTGGGAAATAATTGGTATGTGCCGCTGGCGTAGTCCTTTGGATAACATTAGTCATTTAATTCCCTTGGTAAATCGTAAGGAGCGTCTTCGCTTAATTTATGCTGATTTACGAGATTCTGATTCTATTGATTATGCTATTAGCCAAGCACAGCCTGACTACGTATTTCATTTGGCAGCACAAAGTTTTCCGCAAACAAGTTTTACCAGCCCTCTTGATACTTATGAGACTAACATACAAGGCACATCACGTGTGCTAGAGGCATTAAGAAAATATAAAAAAGAGGCAATTATTCATGTGTGTGCATCTTCTGAAGTTTTTGGGCGTGTGCCGAAAGAAAAATTACCGATTAATGAGGAGTGTACATTTCACCCTGCTTCTCCTTATGCCATTTCTAAGGTGGGCACAGATTTGGTGGGGCGTTTTTATGCAGAAGCTTACCAAATGACTGTGATGACAACGCGCATGTTTACCCATACTGGCCCGAGACGTGGCGATGTATTTGCGGAATCTACCTTTGCTAAACAAATTGCCATGATAGAGAAAGAGGTTATTGCACCAGTGGTAAAGGTAGGAAATTTAAAGTCTTTACGTACTATTGCTGATGTACGAGATGCCGTGCGTGCTTATTATATGCTGTTGACGCATAATCCAGTGGCAGGAGAATATTATAATATAGGTGGGACCTATTCCTGTGAGGTGGGGCAGATTCTTGACTATCTCATTGCTCTTTCCTCAGCTAAGAATAAGATCAAAATAGAGGTTGACCCAGAGCGGTTGCGTCCTATCGATGCTGATTTGCAAGTCCCGGATACGCATAAATTCCAAGAACATACGGGATGGAAGCCAGAAATTAGCTTTGAACAAACCATGCAAGATTTGTTAGATTATTGGCGAGAAAGAGTAGGGCAATCTGCCGCATTTTTGGTAAGATAGCGCATTACAGAGGAAACTACATGTTAGACTTTATTCGCGAAGAAATCCAAAAAACTTCGGCGCTTTTATCTTTAATAAGCCAAGATAATCGTTTATTAGAGACTATCGAATTAGTAGCAAAACAGTGTGCACAGGCTTTACGTCAAGGCAAGAAGATTTTTTTTGTAGGTAATGGTGGGAGTGCGGCTGATTCCCAGCATTTGGCGGCGGAGTTAGTAAGTCGTCTGCGTTATGATCGCCCAGGATTGGCAGCAATTGCTTTAACGACAGATACATCGGCGCTGACTGCGATTGGCAATGATTATGCTTACGAGCAAGTTTTTTCTCGCCAAATTGAAGCCATTGGACAGTCTGGCGATGTCTTGATTGGGATTACTACATCCGGTAAGTCACCTAATATCTTAAAAGCATTGGAAGCAGCTCGTGCTAAAGGTATGGTGGCGATAGGGTTTACTGGCTTGCGCGCGCCTCTTTTAGTTGAGCGTTGCGACATTGTATTAAATGTACCGGCAACAGAAATCCCGAAGATTCAAGAATGCCATATTACTTTCGGGCATGTTATTTGTGCCTTGATAGAAGAGGAAATATATGGCGCTCAATACAATCCAATACGAAAACAATCTGAGACTATAGTGTAACAATTGACATTTCGCACCACAGTATTTTTTGTCAGGAGTTCCCGCTGAAGACGGTGAGCTGATCCTTCGCTAACGCTCAGGATGACGATTTGATAGTTTAATTGCCAAATTGTCATCCTGAGCGTTAGCGAAGGATCAGCTCACCGTCTTCAGCGGGAACTCCTGATTTTTTGTATAAATCGAGGCAAAAATCATTTTTAACGAAGAGTTAACAAAAAAGATGAAGGTGTGAAGTGTCGGTAACAGCTATGCGCGCAATTATTTTAGTTGGTGGCTTAGGAACACGCTTACAATCGGTTGTTCCTGATCTTCCCAAGCCAATGGCACCTATTCGTGGTAAACCTTTTTTAGCTTATTTAGTTGATTATTTAAAGTTACAAGGTATCACCAGTATTCTTTTTCCTGTTCATCATCTACGCGAAAAAATTCAAGACTATTTTCAAGATTCTTACGCAGGATTATCGATTGATTATGTGGTGGAGACAGAACCATTAGGCACAGGGGGTGCCATTGTGAATGCATTAGCTTATCTCCCTGCTCACACCGCGCCTGTATTTGTACTAAATGGTGATACCTTTGTAAAACTCAATTATCGAGCGATGTATGCTCAGGCAGAAAAGCAGCAAGCACCATTTACCATGGCATTACGCTTAGTGCAAGAGTGTAGTCGTTATGGAAAAGCCATTGTCGAGAATGATCGTATTATTGGTTTTAGAGAAAAAGGCGGTGGTGGCCCAGGCTTAATTAATAGTGGGATATATTTAATCAGGCCGCAGGTATTTTCTTCTTTTACTTTACCGAAGCAATTTTCTATTGAGCATGATTTTCTTTTTCCTTATGCAGCTGCTTTGCGGCCATTGGCATTTATTACGCAAGATTACTTCATTGATATCGGCATTCCAGAAGATTATGCACGCGCACAAGCTGAGCTTTGCATAGAAGTGGGAGAGGTAAGTGAGAAATGATACTGAAGGAGTTTCTGCTGAGTACAGAAGGGCAAGCGGCTCTTACATCTATCTAGTCGCTTGTCCTCCTGTACTCAGCAGAAACTCTTGCTGATACATTTCTATCAGCCCATCTTTTAGTGATATACGTGGCTTCCAGCCCAAATTAAATAATTTAGAAGAGTCGAGACATTTACGTGGCGCACCGTCTGGTTTTGATATGTCTAATGTGATTTCGCCCGCGAAGCCAACAACCTGGGCAATTTCACGAGCTAGGTTGGCTATGGTAATTTCTTGCATAGTGCCAACATTAATGATGTCAGGAGAATGATAATGGTGCATCAGAAATACCAAAGCATCGGCAAAATCATCAACGTAAATAAACTCACGTAAGGGTGTCCCTGTTCCCCATAATACTACCTTGGATAATTGCGCAAGCTTTGCCTCATGAAAGCGCTTCATCAGTGCGGGAATAACGTGAGATGCTTCAGGGTTAAAATTATCCCCGACACCGTAGGCATTGGTTGGCATGGGAATAATTACATGCAGTTGATGCTCACGAGCATAGGATTGGCCCATGACAATGCCGTTAATTTTTGCTGCTGCATAAGCAATATTGGTTGGCTCAATGCGGCCATCTAAGAAAGAAGATTCTTGAATAGGCTGGGGCGCATGTTTGGGATAAGTACATGCTGAGCCGGGAAATAATAGTTTTTTTACGCCATATTGATAAGCTGCTTGCATCACATTGCAGTGCATTTGCGTGTTATCATAAATAAATTTAGCGGGATAAGTATTATTAGCATGTATCCCGCCGACAACTGCAGCCAAATGAAAGATGCACTCAGGTCGGTGCTGTGAAAAATAGGCAAATACCTGTATTTGATCGCATAAATCTAATTCTTGGTGTGTAGGGGTGAATAAGGATGTGAATCCTTGATTTTTTAGTAGTCGTACTAGGGCGCTACCAACCATACCCGTGCTGCCAGTGATGAGTATTTTTTCTGTTTTTTTCATATCTTATTCGTTAGTGCCACGTGTAGTGAATTACTAAGCGACATCGTAACTCCTCGATTCGATTTAACAAAATGTTTTATAAAGGTATTTCATAATAATAGCAAGTTAAGGATGCGCCCATGCACGCTCTTAATCTGCCTATAAGCATTGTAATGGTACAATTAATACTCAATACCTGACTTATGATAATTAAAGTCA
>MGYC01000009.1:54106-61236 GCA_001801575.1 Gammaproteobacteria bacterium RIFCSPHIGHO2_12_FULL_41_20 | reverse complement strand
TCCTTGTTGACTGTATTGTGACAAGGATGCTGATCCTTCGCTAACGCTCAGGATGACAGCCTAACGCTCAGGATGACAGTGTTAGCGGGAACTCCTGTAACAACAGTAAGAGTTAAAAATTATGCCAACGCCATTTTTTGTATTTTTAAGAAAAACACATACGTTGCCTAAAGTCACCTCCTATGATGCCAGTGTGTCTGATGCAGCTCGAGAATTGCAAATGCTCATTGATGCGGGTGATAGAAATCAATACAGAAAGAGACTGGTAGAGCTTAGACAACAAGGTAAAACTTTTCGATTAACGGACATGAAAGTCTATGAAATAAGAGATGAGGGAGAAACGATAGATGTGCGGATCGCATTACAAGTGAAAGGATATAGTATTACGTGGTATTTTTGGGCGCCGGGTGGAAGAGATCAATACCCACAAGAGGCAAGAGATGAGTTCTACAGGGCTGCAGCGGAGTGTCATACGCAGGTTAAAAATTCCTGTGATTTATATTATCGCGGCAGTAATGCATTTCATATAAAAAACATGCATCACCTAGAAACAGAGGATGGTCATAATCATAATCACTATCGCATGAAAGATAATCAGCCTGTTACGCCGCAAGATTTAACAGAACATTTACAGGCATTTAAAAGACATGAGATTTGTGAGAAATTTTTTGAAGAGGGTGAAATAGAGGAGTTATGTGGCAAATTTCGCGCGTTTTATGTGAACTGGACATATAAAGAGGGAGATGCTTTATCAGAGAAAGAGGAGTATTTTTCTCAGCCTTCACAGCAATGGAATCAGGCTGATGCTCTTGAATTCGAATTGTTTGGGCAGCAGCAAGAACCTTGTCGTATTAATGTAGATGAATTAAGGTTAGATTTTGAAGTGGCAAGACGTGAGATTGAAGAAGCGATTGCGAAAGGTGCAATTGATACTACTTTAGATGAGCGAGTTAAACGGATGGAGCAAGAATTTAGGGAGCTTGTTGCATACCGTCAAGTAGGTGGTAGCCGAGGTTTGGGATCTGAGCGTGCTATGACTCGGCAAGTTGCGGGATCGCACATGCCTACTATAGAAGCCGTGGTGGATAAAGATGATGATATTGGTGTAAGGCCGCCGCTTATTCCTGCATGGGCGGTACATGCAAGACTGGCGATAGCTAAAGCACGAGCAACAATCATGGCGGCACATACTATAGAGAGTGATGTACAATCAGCAGCAAGCGCTGCTATCAGTAGGGAAGCCACAGCGACTTTTTCATTGAGAAGCGCTTCTTCATTGACACTTTTTCAGCCGTTTGATCATCGAGCAGAAGGTATAACGCCTTCATTAGAAGGCATGGACGTTAGATTGACTACTTAAGAAGAACAATCATCATGACAATGAATCACATATTATTTTCTGCCGTCTCTTTTAATGAGCTAATGGAGACTCCTATTGACTCTATTGATCATGACGATCTATCTCTTTCAGAGGAGCGGTTGATTACTTTGGTTACGCAATTGAGTGAGTATATTCATTCTCATTCCATTGACGATATCAAGAGAGGTAGCGCTATTTATTGGCTGACTTACGCATTGCACTATTCAGTAAGTCGCATGCAAACTGAGGTGGTTGAGCAGATTATTAGCATTGCTTATGCGTTAGCTAAAAAAGATCCTGATGCATTCTGTGACTTGCTAAGCCAGCCATTTCAAGGGGGAGATTTTCATGGGCAAAGTGCGTTTTTTGTCTGGATGGATGAATTGTATTCGTCCGTTTTAGATGAAAAAAGTCATCCCAACATAGTCAGTCTTAATTTTATTTTTTCTTATTTACTCGATCATGTTGCTAGTGCGGTTGCTTTGGCACTGGCTAAAAATCATGTAGAAGGGAGCGCGGCAGGGAAAAGCGGGTTGTTGCTCATAATCCTGACTTTATTACAAGCAGCTAGTATACCGTATAATCAGGCAGTAACCCAATTAATGGCTGAATTATTGTTGAAGTGCATGACAAAAGCTCCCAATATTATAAATAGGGCACTCACACAAGAGATCATGCAAGGTCCATTTGGCGGTAAAAGTATTATTTATTTTTTAGTCAGTGTATTAAGAGAATTAGTTAGAGATAAATACAATGAGTCGGCAGTAAATATAGTTAGCAACATTTTGCTTAATGTTATGCAAAAGGGAGATCGTGATAGTTTAGCTAGGTCTTTGTTTGGCATTGTCGGTGAGGGACCTTATGCAGGGTGCCACCCTTTACATATTGTTTTAATGAGTCTTGTTTCTGCGGCTTATGTGAATAACAATGATATTGTTTTTAAGCAAGTTATTATGGTTCTTCAGCAATTATATAATATTTTTTCGAACGAAATGCTGTTGGCATTAACTAAAGAAATAACTCATGGTAAGCACATGGGGAAAAATGGAGCAATGATGTTGATACGAGCATTTATTGCTGGCTTAGATCACAAGCTTGATGTAACCCCCCTTGCTGATGGGTTATCCAAATTAATTGATGCTAATCCTGAGGCACTAGTGTATGCATTTATGTGCCCAATAGGTAGCATGAAGGAGGGAGGTACCTCATATTTATCGCTATTGATAAGAATATTGAATGAGCAGAAACAGTCGGACAGCAAGTTTCAATCTGTTATGGTTGTGATGACTAGATTGACTGCTTCGACACAATACCGCGATAGGATCTTACAACTCTCAGCAGATGAGAGACGTTCACTAAGCATGCATGGCCTTTATGCTGCCTCACCTAGCATAAAGAGAAACTTCTAATCAAGCATCATGGAGTGCTTGGTATTATCAAAAACCCTTGCTATCCCCCTGGTTTTTTTATAGATTGCCAAAGGTTAAGATTAAGTCAGGATAGTGTGAATATGCTTAGCCAAGAGCTTGTTGCCCATCTATATAAAAAGATGTTATTAATTCGCCGGTTTGAGTTGCGCCTTGCGGAAGTGTATCCCACGGATGCGGTGAAAAGTCCGATACATTTATCAGTGGGGCAAGAATCTATTGCCGTGGGAGTATGTGACCCATTAGCAGAGGATGACATTATCTCTAATACCTACCGTTGTCATGCCACTTATATTGCCAAGGGTGGCAACTTGCAAGAAATGATGGCAGAACTTTACGGCAAACAAACAGGTTGTGCGGGTGGTAAAGCGGGGTCTATGCACCTTGTCGACATGAGTCACGGTATTCTAGGTGCCTCAGCTGTGGTGGGAACCACGATTCCTGTCGCAACCGGATATGCATTAGCTATGCAAATGGCAGCTAAAACCACAGGCCGCCAACGGGTAGTGGTATCGGTATTTGGTGATGGTGGGACAGAGGAAGGTTGTTTTTATGAAGCGATTAACTTTGCAGCGTTACGCAAATTACCTATTATTTATGTTTGTGAGAATAATCGCTTAGCTATTCATACGCCATTAGAAAAACGTTGGGCAAAAGATAACCTCTGTGAGCGCGTGGCGACGTATGGTATTCAAACTTATAAAATTGATGATGCGGATGTATTCAAGATTCGTGAAACTATGACTAAGGCTGTGGAGTATTTACGTCATGGTGGCGAAGGCCCAATTTTCTTAGAATGTGCAACTTATCGATGGCTAGAGCATGTAGGCCCGCGTGATGATCATAGTGATAATTATCGAAGCTTGGATGAATATCTAGATTGGAAAGAGAAAGATCAAATTGTACGTCTTGCAGCCATGTTAGATGATAATACGGTGCAACGTATTCAAGATGAAGTGACAGCTGAAATTCAAGCAGCAGAAGCATTTGCAGCACAAAGTCCCTATCCTACGGCCGAGGAGTTATATACGCATGTCTATGCCAGCTAATGCATTACAGGGGGATAGAGTCCCAGAAGAGCAAAAGGGCGTGAGGCTAATTCGCTATGTAGATGCGTTACGTGAAGCTTTCGAGCAAGAAATGACTAGAGATCCGCATGTATTTTTATTTGGCCTAGACGTGGATGACCATAAGGGTATCCAAGGATCTACGTTAGGGTTGCAAGAAAAATTTGGGAAAGATCGGGTGTTTTGTACTCCCTTATCAGAAGATGCGATGACAGGTGTAGCGATTGGTGCTGCCATGGCCGGATATCGCCCTATTCATGTGCATATTCGCATGGATTTTATGCTGCTTTGTATGAATCAGTTGGTCAATATGGGGGCCAAGGCGCACTATATGTATAATGGCCAAGTTAAAGTGCCATTAGTTGTACGCACGATGATTGGCCGATCTTGGGGGCAGGGTGGTCAGCATTCGCAAGCTTTGCATGCCTTATTTATGCATATCCCAGGGTTGAAAGTGGTTGCGCCATCGAATGCCAATGATGCCAAAGGCTGTATGATTGCGGCTATTCGTGACAATAACCCGGTTATTTTTGTAGAACATCGCTTACTGTATGCGGTGGATGGGTATGTTCCGTATGAATCCTATGAAGTACCCTTTGGTAAAGCGCGAGTTTTACAAGAAGGGGATGATGTGACTATTGTTGCTGTGTCGCATATGGTGATGGAAGCGTTACGTGCACAAAAACATTTAGAATCCGTTGGTATTCAAGCGGAAGTGATTGATCCTGTTTCACTCTGGCCATTGGACATGGATACCATTATGGACTCGGCGCGTAAAACGGGAAGGCTTTTGGTGGTGGATAATGCTTGGTTAACGTGTGGTGCCAGCAGTGAAATTTTGACGCGGGCATTAGAAATTTGCCAAGACTCAGAGGAACCTTTGCCTGCATTAGCGCGGATGGGATTTGCATTTACGACTTGTCCAACAACTAAACCATTAGAAAATGTTTTTTATCCAAATAGCCGCTCGATTGCTGCCCAAGCGTATGAAATGGTGAAAGGTAAGGGGAAACTTTGGGAGCCGCCTGTGGATGCCAAGACAGAGATTGATGCTTTTAAAGGGCCTTTTTAAGCTTTAACTTATGGAGATATTGATAGTGTTTATTAAGCTGTATCATCCTTGTAGTTCTTTCTCTTATACCCCTGATTTTGCTTATTGAAATTTATTCTCTGCGGTTTGCCGCGGGACATTGGCAATGGGGTTTCCCAAGGGGAGAAGCGCTAGCTCTTCTCTTGGATCGCCTGCGCGGTTTTATACCATGTTGGCGGTCTAATCATTAAAGAGGTTCTTGTGATCAAGGAATTGTTAAATCAACGGATACTTTTACTCGACGGTGGTATGGGGACTATGATCCAAACCTACCGTCTGCAAGAAGAAGATTATCGTGGTGTACGTTTTAAAGATTTTCCACACCTTCTGAAAGGCAATAATGATCTCCTTAACTTAACCCAGCCACATATCATTGCAAGTATTCATCGTGCTTATTTAGATGCGGGTGCCGATTTTATTGAAACTAATACGTTTAATTCTACGGCGATTTCACTAGCGGATTATCATATGAGTGATCTTACCTATGAATTTAATTTTTCCGCTGCACAATTAGCACGGCAAATCGCTGATGAAGTAACTAGTTTGACTCCAGAGAAACCTCGGTTTGTAATTGGGATATTAGGTCCTACCAATCGTACTGCTTCTTTATCCCCTGACGTGAATGATCCTGGCTTTAGAAACATTACCTTTGAGCAATTGGTTGCAGCATACGTAGAAGCTGTTCATGGCTTGGTGGTGGGCGGGGTCGATGTGCTAATGATTGAGACGGTATTTGATACCTTAAATTGTAAAGCCGCGATTTTTGCTGTCGAAAAATACTTTGCCGAGCATCAGCTGCGATTGCCATTAATGATTTCTGGTACAATTACTGATGCAAGTGGCCGTACTCTTTCTGGACAAACGACGCAGGCATTTTGGCATTCTGTGCGCCATGCGCAGCTGTTGTGTATTGGCTTAAACTGTGCATTAGGCCCTGTTGCATTGCGCCCTTATGTACAAGAGCTGGCAAAAATTGCCGATACCTATGTAAGTGTGCACCCAAATGCCGGATTACCCAATGCATTTGGTGAGTATGAAGAAACTCCCGAACAAATGGCGCAGGTGTTACAGGAGTTTGCTCAGGAAGGATTGGTTAACTTAGTTGGTGGTTGTTGTGGGACGACACCGGCACATATTGCTGCTCTATCCCAAACTTTACAAACTATATCTCCCCGAAAAATTCCTATACTGCCTAAAGCCTGTTGTTTAAGCGGCTTGGAACCACTAGTCATTGATGATGATTCTCTGTTTGTGAATGTGGGGGAGCGCACGAATGTGACAGGATCATTGCGTTTTGCAGAGCTGATTCGTGCTGATAATTATGCAACCGCATTAGAGGTGGCGCGTGAGCAAGTCAATAATGGTGCACAGATTATTGATATTAACATGGATGAGGGCATGTTAGATGCAGAAGCGGCGATGGTGAGGTTTTTAAACTTAATTGCTGTTGAACCTGATATTGCGCGCATTCCTATTATGATTGACTCTTCCAAGTGGTCAGTGATCGAATCAGGGTTAAAGTGTATTCAAGGTAAAGGTATTGTCAACTCTATCAGCCTTAAAGATGGCGAAGCGGAGTTTGTTGAGAAAGCAAAATTAGTTTATCGCTATGGCGCTGCTGTGGTGGTAATGGCTTTTGATGAGCAAGGGCAAGCGGATACTGAAGAAAGAAAGTTTGCGATTTGTCAGCGTTCTTATCATATTCTTGTGCATCAAGTTGGATTTCCGCCGGAAGATATTATTTTTGATCCTAATATTTTTGCTATTGCCACAGGGATGGAAGAACATAACACCTATGGTGTAGCATTTATTCGTGCAATTCAAAAAATAAAACAGTTATTGCCTTATGTTTTAGTAAGCGGCGGAGTGAGTAATATTTCTTTTGCTTTTCGTGGCAATAATGCTCTTCGTGAAGCTATTCATACGGTATTTTTATACCATGCAGTTAAAGCTGGTATGGATATGGGGATTGTGAATGCAGGTAGCTTAGCAGTTTATGAAGAAATTCCTAAGGATTTATTAACGCTGATTGAAGATGTATTGTTGAACCGTCATCCGGACGCAACGGATCGTTTATTGGAGGCGGCGAACTCTATCAAGAGCCAAGGAAAAGTAAAGACAGAAGACTTGCATTGGCGCGAAATCAATGTGAGTGAACGATTATCTTATGCGTTAGTCAATGGTAT
>MGYC01000009.1:0-54097 GCA_001801575.1 Gammaproteobacteria bacterium RIFCSPHIGHO2_12_FULL_41_20 | reverse complement strand
AAGTGGTCAAGAGTGCGCGTGTGATGAAGCAGGCAGTTGCGTACCTGGAACCCTTTCTAGAAGCGGATAGAACTGCTGCCAAGGTAAAGGGCAAGGTGTTGCTCGCGACGGTAAAAGGCGATGTTCACGATATTGGAAAAAATATTGTTGGGGTAGTATTGCGTTGCAATAACTATGACATTATTGACTTGGGAGTCATGGTGCCATGCGAAAAAATTTTAGCGACAGCACAACAAGAGCGTGTGGATATCATCGGCTTAAGTGGCTTGATTACGCCGTCACTTGAGGAGATGGCCTATGTGGCTAAAGAAATGCAGCGGCAATTGTTACAGTTGCCGTTATTGATTGGTGGTGCGACAACATCGCGTGCCCATACGGCGTTAAAGATTGAACCACACTATACTAATGCGACTATTCATGTGGTTGATGCATCGCGCGCAGTGGGAGTGGTGGCGAATTTATTGAATGACAATGTTAGAGATCGTTACGTGAATGAAGTGAAGAAAGAGTATGTGCAGTTACGGGAGCGACATAAAAATAAAAAATCCGAAAATCCAATGATTAGTTTGGCTGTAGCGCGTAATAATCGTTTTAAGATTGACTGGCATAATTATACGGCAATTAAACCCATTTTTTTAGGGGTAAGGGCATTTAATGATTATCCATTAGCAAGTTTAGTAGACTTTATTGATTGGACGCCATTTTTTCATACCTGGGAATTGAGCGCTAGGTATCCAGCGATTTTTGAGGATGCGGTGGTAGGTGAGAGTGCCAAGCAGCTTTTTCGTGATGCTGAGGCTATGCTGAAAAAAATTATTGCAGAGAGATGGCTGCGAGCGAATGCAGTGATTGGCTTTTTTCCGGCAAATAGCGTCGATGATGATATTGAAATATATGCTGATGAAAGTCGTCAGCAGGTAATAACAACGTTGCATATGTTGCGCCAACAAACGCGTAAGCCGCAGGATAAGGCCAACATGTGTTTAGCAGATTTTGTTGCACCTAAATCTACAGGTATAGCGGATTATATCGGAGGTTTTGCAGTAACGGCAGGGATAGATATAGATAAACGTATTCAACTCTTTGAGAAAGAGCATGATGATTATAGTGTAATTATGTTAAAAGCATTAGCAGATCGATTAGCAGAGGGATTTACAGAGCATATGCATAGTCGGGTGCGGCGTGAATTTTGGCCGTATGCCGTAAATGAACATTGGAATAATGAGGACTTGATTGCAGAGAAATATCAGGGAATTCGTCCGGCACCGGGTTATCCAGCTTGCCCAGATCACACAGAAAAACCCGCATTATTCCAGTTGCTGAATGTGACGGAGTTAACCTCGATTTGTTTGACAGAAAATTTTGCCATGTTGCCAGCGTCGTCGGTGAGTGGATTTTATTTTTCTCATCCGGATTCATATTATTTTGGTGTTGGGAAAATTGCTGAAGATCAACTGCTAGATTATTCTAAACGAAAAAATATGGATCTTGCTATAATGAAACGTTGGCTAGCACCGCAGTTGTATTAGCGAACAGGAATTCTCAGCGAATAAAGGATTATATATGCAGCCATTGCGCCCATTAACGATTAGTTTTGAGTTTTTCCCTCCAAAGACTAGTGAAGGGTTAACTGCTTTATGTGAAACTGCACAATGTTTGCAGGAGAGTAATCCGCAGTTTTTTTCGGTGACTTTTGGTGCTGGAGGCTCAACGCGCCGGGGTACATTAGAAACAGTGCAGTTATTGCAAGCGCACACTGGTGTATCTATTGCTCCGCATTTATCTTGTATTGGGTTGCAGCGAGAAGAGATTGTTAGAATTCTGGATGACTATCAGCGCTGTGTGGTTAAGCGCATTGTGGTGCTGCGTGGAGATATGCCATCGGGCATGGTGCAAATGGGAGATGTGAAATTTGCCAGCGAATTAGTGCGGTTAATTCGTGATATATCGGGTGATTATTTTCACATTGAGGTGGCTGCCTATCCAGAGTTTCATCCACAAGCTATCAGTGTGCAAGATGATATTTTAAACTTGAAACGAAAATATGAAGCAGGCGCCGATAGCGCGATCACTCAGTATTTTTTTAATGCAGATGCTTATTTTTATTATCGAGAGGATTGTGAACGGTTAGCTATGCCATTGCCGATTATTCCTGGCATTATGCCGATTACGCAATTTACCAAGTTAGCGCGGTTTTCAGCAGCATGCGGTGCAGAAATTCCACGCTGGATTCGCAAACGTTTAGAATCGTATGGGGATGATTTGCATGCTATACGTGAGTTTGGTATGGAAGTAGTCTATAACCTATGTCAGCGTTTAATTGCTGGTGGTGTGTCGGGATTGCATTTTTATACTTTGAATCAGGCGGAAGCAGCATTGGAAATTGTAAGATTGTTAGGGTTTATTCCAGCTCAGCATAGGGAAGTATCGAGTGTTTGATGATATATATGGGTGTGACCTGTGATTAATGTCATGCTGGTGGGGCTATCTTTTTCTCAGGAACGTACATCCTTGTACTCGGCTCTTCTTACCCTCCCTGGTCGAGACGCCCTTCGAACAAGATAGCCCCACCAGCATGACATTAATCACAGGTCACACCCATATATACATATCCTTAGAATAATTATAAAATAAGCCACTTATTTTGCTCATATAACAAACATAAGGATGCTTACGGTGACTATGCATAGGCCGGATATATCCGTTATTGTGCCGGTTTATAAAGAAGCTAACAATATTAGACCTTTTCTACAGCGTATGGAAAAGACTTTAGTAGGTCTTTGTCTAGCCTATGAAATCGTATTTTGCTTAGATCCTAGCCCAGACAACACAGAACAAGTTATTCAAGAAGAAGTAGCCAACAATTCTCACATTAAGCTTTTAGTTTTTTCAAGGCGCTTTGGACAGCCAGCGGCAACCATGGCGGGTATTTTGCATTGCCGAGGTAAAAATTGTGTGGTGATTGATGTGGATTTGCAAGATCCTCCTGAGTTAATTGGACAAATGTATGCCAAAATTCAGGAAGGTTATGAAGTGGTATATGCAAAACGTCGTTCTCGTAAAGGCGAGACATTAATTAAACAAGTGATTGCTTATTTTGGCTACAAGATCATTAATAAACTAAGTGATATTTCTATTCCTCGTAATACCGGCGATTTTCGCATCATGACCCGCCGTGTAATAGACGAATTACGTAAATTAAATGAGTCGCATGGTTTTTTACGAGGGTTAGTAGCCTATGTGGGGTTTAAACAAGCCTTTGTGGAGTACGACCGTGATCCACGATTGACTGGTAAGGGTAATTATAATCGGCTGACTGGATCTTTAAAGATAGGCTTAAATGGGTTAATTAGTTTTGGTAGCCGACCATTGCAAATGATGTCGATTGCTGGGGCATTTATTGCGAGTTTTAGTTTTTTGCTTGGAGCGTGGTATGTGCTGCAAAAAATAAGTGGCGTGAATCTCACCCCTGGATTATCTACCACAGTATTAGTTATCACATTTTTTTCTGGTGTGCAATTATTATGCTTAGGCTTAATGGGCGAATATATAGGTCGAATTTATGATGAAGTTAAACGTCGGCCTATGTTTATCATTGATAAGGTTATTGAAAACAACAATATAAGGAATGAAGTGAATGACACGGTTAAATGTGAAAATATTTGCTGATGGTGCAGATAAGAAGGGCATGTTGGAAATGCATCAGAATCCTGCAATCAGCGGCTTTACAACCAATCCTACTTTAATGCGCAAGGCCGGTATCCGTGATTATAAGGCGTTTGCTTTAGATATTTTAAGTGTTGTTAAAGATCGCCCTATTTCTTTTGAAGTGTTTGCTGATGATTTCGTGGAAATGTATCGCCAAGCGATGGAGATTGCTGGTTGGGGTAATAATGTGTATGTGAAAATTCCAGTGATGAATACGCAAGGCGTATCATCAGTGAAGTTAATTCAAGACCTTGCTAAGGCAGGGGTGAAGCAAAATGTTACTGCGCTCATGACTTTAGAACAAGTACGAGATGTCACTCATGCCCTGGCGCATGGTCCTTCGGCGTATATTTCTGTATTTGCAGGTCGAATTGCAGATACTGGTTGTGATCCGTTATCGATTATGCGTGATGCTTTAACTATTATGCAGCCTTATGCGCAACTGGAATTAATATGGGCTAGTCCACGCGAATTGTTAAACGTGATACAAGCAGATGAAATTGGTTGCCATATTATTACAGTAACTAACGATATCTTGAAAAAATTGGAAACCATTGGTAAAGATTTAATGGAATTTTCTTTAGAGACGGTTAAGATGTTTCGTAGCGATGCTATTGCGGCGGGATTTGAGTTGGTTATTTCTGAAGAAGAAGCCTTTGTATAAGTTGCAGTTATGTCTGTTATAAAACGTTATCCAACACTGGCTTTCATTATTGCAAGCACGCTTTTGTTTTATTTTATTTTTTCTCCAGCCATTAACATCTTGCATTATTTTGGTGATGATTATCGTTATGCATTTGGCGGTTTTTTTAAATCGTGTTCTGGCGATGATGGTTATTATTTTATGCGTACTATTGGCCGCCCCATGCAAGCTTATTTAGACTGTCTAAATTATAAGTTTGCTTTTACCTTAGAGCGCATGAAGATGTTAAGAGGTCTTTCTGTCGTTCTGCTGGGATGGGCGGTGGGGTTGTTTGCAGCATGGCTTTATCGCTTAGGATTATCGATTTGGAGCGCTTTTTTTGTGTCGGGATGTTTGTTCTTGGTGCAACATTTATATCCTGATACTTTGGCATACGGTGCAACTTCTTTACCTTTTGCTATTCTGCTAGCGATATATTCTTATTGGGAACTAGATAAGATACATGCACCATGGTTACAGCATAAAATCCACTTGGGATGGGCGGGAGTATTGTTGTTAGTGTCCATGTTAACGTATCCGGCCATGGCGTTTTTCTTTTGTACTATGATCTTAACCAAGGTGTTATTTTCCCCTTTGCAAAACTGGGCTAAGGTACGCAGTGCAGTCATGAATGAAATGGTATTTTTTTTAGTTGTGGGTGCTATTTATTTTGCTTGGGGCTATTATAATATGCATTATCATGCTCGAGCTCCCATACCAGAATCCTATCGTTTAAGTCACCCTAATTTAAATCCTGTAGAGATAATGAAGCGTATTCTTTTATTAATGAATGTCTTCGACAGTCGTTGGCAGATCTCACCACGCATGAGTTCGTTGTGGCAAGGATGGTTTATAGCGGTTTGTATAGTTGGTGGATTGAGTTGCGGAAGCTTACATTTTTTTAAAAGTGATTTTTATAGACAAAATAAATGGCAGGCATTGACTACGTTGTTGCAAATCGTGGCGAGTGCTAGCGCTGTATTCGTTTTAGGCAGCGCATTTTTCTTGGTGATGCCTAACCTTTCCCTAGTTGAAAATCGTGTTTTATTTGGGGTGATTACGTCTGGGTTGCTGTTGGCTGTTTGGGGAGTAATGCAATGGAGCTATTTATTACCGGAGAAGATGCGAACTGGGTTTTTAGTAGTGGTTGTGGGTGGTTGTTTTTTAATACAGGGTCGCCAAGCAAACATTGTGACGTTGATTAATGCGCTGAGCCATCAGCAATATATGCAGGAAACACATGCGGTTATTGCGGTGCATATTAATCAAGGTGGTCCATTACAGCGCATTCATTTTATTATCCCTAGATCCAATTATCCCTATGATCGATTTTTTATGGCGAATACAGCATTATTACAATTATACGGGCAGGATCATTATAAGATTGCATGGTGTTCTTTAGCGCGAGGAGTACCTGGCGAGGAAAAAGATCGCCAAAATGAAACGATTGCTTGTGTCAATGCGCAACCTAAAAATACGGTTGCTGTGACGTATAGTTATGATGCAGAACCGTTTAGAAAAACACCCGCAATGGCTATCGTAAAAAATCACTATCAAGAAATAGATCCAACGAGTTGAATTAAGGCCCGAACCATATGCAAATAATAGCTAATAATAAGCGTCTTTTTATGCTAATGTTGGTTAGCACAATCTTGCTTTATTTTGTTTTTTCTCCAGCTGTTAACTCTCTTTATTATGCACATGATGACTTTCGTTATCTATTCGGTGGGATTGGCAAAGCATGCAAATTGGATGATGGTTTTGAGTTTATGTGGACTTTGGGGCGACCTTTGCAAGCTTATTTGGATTGTATTAATTTTAAATTTGGTAATACCTTTGAACGTATGCAAGATGTGCGGCTTATCTCTGTGATACTAATGGGTTGTGGTATGGGGATGTTAGCTGACTGGCTATGCTGCTTAGGGTTATCGGCGATTATTGCATTTTTCGCGGCGGGTATTTTTTTTCTCTTGCCAGAAATGTATTTGGATACGGTTTTAACAGGTTCACAGCCTTTAGCTTTTTCGGTACTTATGGTGCTTTTGGCATATCGATTGATGAACACAAGGGAGAGTGTTGGTTGGCCGCGTTGGGCTGCAGTAATTTTATTGTGTGCATTACTGACTTATCCAGCAATGGCGTTTTTCTTTGTGGTTCTCATTTTATCAAAGTTACTATTCTCGCGTTTAGAGGATTGGCCTAAAACACGTTATGCGATAAGTCGCGAAGTTATTTTGTTCTGTATCATATGTGTTATTTATTATATCTGGGCTTTTATTAATATGCATTATTTTCCACAAGCTCCGGTTACGGATGTCGCATATCAGTTAAATCACCCTAATTTTAATATCAGAGAGATTATTCAACGATTGGCTATTTTAGGTAATGTGTTTGGACCCATATGGGCATTATCTCCATTGAGTAATGGGATATTACAGGGATGGATCATGATAGCGCTTTTTTCTTTGGCTATTGTTTTTGCTTGGCTCTTCTTTATCAAGAGTGAATTTTATTTACGGAACAAGTCACGGGCTTGGCAGTGGGGGTGGCAAGTAGTCGCTGCTGTATGCGTTTTGTTTTTATTGTGCAGCGTATTTGTGTTAATTATGCCGGGGCGAATGTTAGAACCTAGGTTATTAGTTGGGTCTATTGCTGCTGGTTTGATGATTGTGTTATGGAGTATTTACCGTTGTAGCTTGATTTTTTCTCAGCAGATAAGAAGCGGTATAGTTTTAGTGGTTGTCAGCGTTTTTTTCCTAGTGCAAGCGCACCAAACTAATATAGTAATAACAGCTTATGCGATGAGTTATATTCAGCATCTAGATTTCGCTAAGACAGCCATAGCGCGTTACTTATTGATGGAACATCCATTACAGCGTATACATTATATTGTTCCACGCTCTTCTTACCCTTATGATAAGTTTTTTTTAACAAATGGTGCATTAGTAAAATTGTTTGGCAAGGATAAATATCAGATACAGTGGTGTTCTTTGTCACGAGGCACACCAGGAGCGGAGCAAGATCATCAGGCTGAGGCTGTGCAATGCATTAGGACTATACCTGAACATGCCGTTGCAATTACGTATACTTATCCAGGGGAGATGTTTACAAAAACAGATCCGATGTTAGTAATTGATATGCGCAATATCACGGTTGCTAACTATCTTGAGGAAAATTTGAATAGCTATTTTCATAAACAAAAGAGGGCCAGTTTTCAGCCAGGCGAATTATCACCCGCTTCTAAGAGCGCGAATTCCGGATAAATTGACATCCTTGTCACTTTTTATAAGGTTAGGGTTGTTTTTATCAAGTGAATGGTTTTTTAGCACTTATCTGTTTCTATTCCTACTTTTGAAAACGCAACGCTCACGTCAGTAGCATTGTATTGATAATCTTTGGTGGCAGAGACAACACCACAGGCTGCTTCTGCGAGGGTTTGCATGCTGGCGTTCCAATAATCCATATTGGCCTTGACCATCACATTAAATGCTTTGTGCGTATCCCAGCCAGGAGTGGTGGCGATGAGATAGAAGGCTTTATTAAACACACCCGCAACCAAATGTGGATCATCCATGGTTTTTTCATCGAAATTATTCATGTTATCAATGGAGCCTCCGTCTTTGGTTGGGTTATCCATATAACGAAAAGCTTCATCCGTTTTCATGATGCTACGCCCTAAATCCCAGCTATTGGTGCCTTTTATATAATATTCAGCTGCTTTGGCGGCGATATCAGAGAAGGATTCGTGCAAGGCCCCCATCTGAATATTGAAAGGATCTATATTGGAATGTTGAACAGTAAACCCATGGCTGATTTCATGAGCAGCAACGTCCAGGGAAACGAGTGGATAAAATTCTTGATCTCCATCACCGAAAGTCATTTGTTCCCCATCAAAAAAAGCATTTTCATAATGATCACCATAGTGAACCCGCATCACGAGTTTCAAGGGTGTTTTATGATCTGCTTGCGTGAGCACAGGGATGCCATACCATTCCTTGTACATTTTTTCTATCACTTGTGCACCATAAAGCGCATCTACTGTTGGTGAATATCCGCCATTAATCATATCTTCTTTCATTTTCTTTTCATCTGGCCAGTAGACGCCATTGTGCTCTCTTTCTGTGGATTTGCATAAGGTAGTAAGCACTTTATCTTTGTTCTCATGAACAATTTGGTCATCCTCATATTGATGAGCCGCATCTTTTACAATCGCGTCATCATTTTCAAAGCGGCAAATTCCATACTCATGATTTATCGTGCCATCAGGGAAATGAAATGTAACAGCTTGGACTCGCATAGAAAGTCCAGGTAATGCCGGAGTACTGCCATCAAAAACAACAGACCCTATTTTTTCATTGCCTCCCGTTCCTCCTCCGAGGGTAATTACTGGGTTGTCTAGTGTAACGTCAACATTGCTGCTGTCCCCGAGCAAAGTTGATTTTAGTGTTTTTTTGAGATTCTCAATAGCAGCGTCCGCGGTTTCTGTTAATACACCATCCCATTGGCGATAAACGCTCAGGGAAGTAGCGTCTAAAATGAAGAGAGGGCGATGTGCACCAGTTTTACCATCATCGTGGTAGAAGCTAACTAGATAGGCATAATGTGCCTGATTTGCCGCATCAACGAAAACAATGGTTTTTACCGATTCTTTTTGATAGGTACGATTCTTAAGCCCTGTTTTTTGCTCGTAAATCATTTTAGCTTGTTCAAGCGCTTTAGTTTTTTGCGTTTCACTCAATGCACTATTGGGTGTATTTGCTAAATCTATTTCAAGTCCTTTGTATATCACCCCTTGCATGGTTTTGATATTATTAGTTTTTGTGGTTTTAGGAGTATGCACAACGGCAGTTGCATTCCATACTGGATATCCTGCATAGGTTTGTTGTAATCGAGTGTGTGCAACGCCATTAAAATCGACGTGTGACTGTGCAGTTACTAACTGCGTTTTCTGAGTAGCCATATAGTGGGGCAAAGAGGTAAAAGGTTGATGCCGTAAATCAATTGGCGTTGCTGCTAAAACCGTATTTGTCATTATTAAACTAGCAAATAAAATCGAAAATTTTTGATTCATAATGGGTACTCCTCATAATTTTTCCACATATCATAATAAGCATCTTCTAGTTTAGTAGCAAAAGCCTTAACATCTGCTTTGGGGGAGTTTTTAAAATCCGCGCGTAATTGATTTCTATAGTTAAGTAAACGTTCTTTGGAATTGGCTAACTCCACTGCCTTAGCAATATATTCTTCTTCTGAATAAGCAACTAATTCCGGGTGTCCTACGCTAGTCAAAATCATTTTTCCGTGTTTCCAGGCATATCGGTCACCACTCCAGGTGATGACCGGGACCCCTTGCCATAGGGCTTCTACGGTGGTGGTGCCGCCGGTATGTGGGAAAGTATCCAGTGCAATATCTATTTTTGCATAACAGTCAAGCATAGCTAAGTGATCGGAAAATCCTTCTAAATGTATCCTACTAAGATCGACTCCTTCGGCAGCAAACGATCTCTTATAAGCCTGAAGGTAATTATCATGTGTTAAGACGCCAGCTTTCATATAAAATTTTGCATGAGGAACTTGTTTTAAGATTTTACACCAGACTTTAATAACTTGATAATTGACTTTGTGTGCAGCGCCAAATGAGCCAAATGTAACATCCGTAGTATGTAGGCTAGGAGGAGGACTGCATTTGGGGAAGGTAGTAGGAAATTCTGCTATGCTGGTTACGCCTTTTAGATAATAAAATTTTTCTGTGTAATAATCACGAGATTGATCCAAACAAATTTCATCTCCGACTAGAATATAATCCATCTCGGATATACCTGTCGTGGCATTAATATTGTAGTAACTGATTTGTATCGGCGCAGCTCTCCGTGCAATTACTCCATAACGATTAGTTACACAGTGGCCATTGAGTTCTAATAAAACATCAATTTTGTCTTGCCTAATAACCGTTGTTAATTGATCATCATCTAGATTTTTTGTATCCCTCCACGTGTCAGCAATATTTTTTATATTTTCGGGAACCTCGAAAGACTCAGTATCTGAGTAACAAAAAATCTTGACGCGTTCACGATTATGGGCACGGATAAACGGTAGTAATAGCGAGGGGGAAACGCTGTTATGAAAAAAATGGCAAATGTAGCCTATATTTAATTTTTTATCCTTGATTACGGGGGATAAAGGTAAAGACTCGCTTTTTTTAATGTCGGAAAAAAATTGATTGTACTGCGTAGCTTTGAGAAACATTTCTTGGTCAGAGCAAGAGGGGCTAAGCAGTAGGCATTGTAAATAAAGACTATAGGTTGCTGGAGTATAGTCTAATTCAAGGCTGAGTTTGTAGTAGCGTTGTGCTAGTTCTGGTTGACCGATGTTGACTAAAAATGTGGCAATTTCACGATACATTTCAGCGAGTGACTTGCAGCCAGATAGCCCTTGTTTAATGACGCGTTTTATTAGGTCTAGATTCTTGGTTTTTTTTAAGTTTTCATCTTTTTTTACTGTTTTACCTACGATTATTTTACGTAGGATAGTCCGCGGATCTTTTTTGAGCAGTGACCACATATCGATTATTTTCCTGTGTATCAATCTAATATAGGAGTTTCGCACTTTGCTATGCCTTTTATGTAATAGCAATACGCCCTGCGGGGATCCGGTGCCTACGCCACCCCGTGAGTAACCTCACGGGGACCCCGGCTACCGGCACCACCTCCTCGGGCTTGGATCATGTCTATTGCATAATAATGAATAGCAAAGTGCGAAACTCCTGAATTTAGCAGATGATGCTATCAAAGTTTGTTAAATGAAGCAAAAATGACATAAAATAAGCGCTCGATTAAAGTGCAATACTCTTATTGGTGTACGCTTATACAGAGGCAAGAACGTGTTTGATATTGAGAATGATAATTTTGTAATGCCTTCTTCAGCCGGAGCGCCTGAGTTATCACTAATAGAAAAATGTTTAACGCAAGGATTGCTGATTCGGCATGTCGAAAATAAGCTACTGGCACTTTATAAAGAAGGTTTATTGCATGGCACCATTCATACCTGTGTAGGGCAAGAATTAAGCGGTGTTGCGGTGGCTACCCGTTTACGCCAAGGTGATAATGTTTTTTCAAATCATCGCGGCCATGGGCATTATCTGGCTTTTACACAGGATATCGTCGGCTTAATAGCTGAAGTGATGGGGAAAAGCCTGGGGGTGTGTGCAGGGCGAGGCGGTAGTCAACACTTATGCAAGAATGGATTTTTTTCTAATGGTATTTTAGGGGGAACCGCTCCTTGTGCTGCAGGCTTAGCATTAGCACATAAATTACGGAAAAATCATAATATAGCGGTACTGTTTATTGGTGATGGGGCCTTAGGTGAGGGCGTGGTTTATGAAACCTTCAACCTAGCAGCTATTCTTAACTTGCCTTTGTATATTGTTTGCGAAGCTAATGGGATTGCACAAACTACCTTCTTAGAAACTGTTATGGCGGGTGATTTGCAAGCGCGTGCGCAAGCATTTGGTATTAAAACGTTACGCTCAGACACATGGAACTTAGAAGAATTATTGACTGATGTGGCCGAGGCAGAACAATACGTTAGAACACAAAGTCGCCCATTATTTCATGTGATCCATACTTATAGATTAAATGCCCACTCTAAAGGCGATGACACTCGCTCCCCTGAGGAGATTGAGAAATATCGACGACAAGATCTCTTAGTAAAAATTGAGAATGAAGCGAACTATATCGCTATTGTTAACGCTATTCGTCAACGAGTAGACGCAGCGGTTACCCAAGTATTGGCGAGTGAGAATGCCGTATCTACAATGCATTTTCATCCAATTGTGAATAGCGCGGAGACTGAAGTTATTCTTAAGCAACAGCCAGATAAAATGGTAGAGCGCATACAGCAAGGCTTAGCGTTAGGGCTTTATAAAAATAATCGGGCATTACTTTTTGGAGAGGATGTTGAAGCGCCTTATGGCGGTGCATTTAAGGTGACAGGCCAGCTTTCAGCTAAATTTCCTGGTCGCGTTTTTAATATGCCAATTAGTGAGCAAGCGATGACGGGCATGGGTAATGGCTTAGCGATGTGTGGTTTTACGCCCATTGTAGAAATCATGTTTGGGGATTTTTTAACTTTAGTTATGGATCAACTTCTTAACCATGCAGCTAAATTTAGTTATATGTATAATGAGCAAATTAAAAATCCATTAATTATTAGAACACCAATGGGGGGGCGTCGTGGTTATGGGCCTACCCATAGCCAATGCTTAGAGAAGCATTTTTTGGGGATCCCTTTTCTTACAGTAGTAGCCGTGAATTATCACATGGATGTGACGCGATTTTATGAAGATCTAATCGTATATGCAGATACGCCACATTTAATTATCGAAGATAAAATTTCTTATGCCTTAGCTGGGAATAAGCGTATTCCAGCGTTTGATTATGTTACTACGGAAGAAAAGTATCCTACAGTGATCCTTAAGCCTGTGCTTGTACCGCAAGCAACGCTAATTTGCTATGGTGGTAGTTTAGTACAGGCGGAACAATTAATTGAAAGTTTATTATTGAATTATGAGTTTGCAGTAGAATGTATTTGTCCAAGCCGATTATACCCACTGAATATTCATGCTATTTTATCCTCTGTGCGCCAAACAAAGCGCTTGATTATCTTCGAAGAAGGACAGTTATTTGCTGCTTTTGGTGCTGAAGTAATAGCGCAAATAGTGGAAAAAACCAGCATGGCACTGGAGGTGATACGTATAGGTCCACAGGCTTCACCAGTTCCTGCTGCCTACGGTGCAGAGTTACAGCATTTGCCTACGGCGCAAATGGCAGAGACTATTATTGTTGAGAGGTTTATTCGTGGAACAATATAAAGTTATTCGAATTCCTAAGGAAACGGCGAATGATAATGTCGTCAAGGTACTTTCGATAAAAGAAAAAGGAGCATTAGTTAAAGAAAATGAGCTTATCGCTAGTATTGAAGGATCAAAAACCGTTATTGATATGCTGAGTGAATTTGCAGGTCGTTTTTTCCCGTTAGTTGAAAAAAATACGGAACTAATGGTGGGTGATCCTATAGGTATTATTGCTGCAGAGTCGGTATCATTAACTAAATTAAAAGACTATGCGAAGGCGGCTATCCCAGAAAAAAAATCAACTCATGACCCAATGGATGAAAGTCATACAAAGGCAAATGGTGTTGTTTTTACTAAACCCGCTTTACTTGTTTTAGATAAATATAAAATTCCTGCAGAAGTGTTTTCTGGTAAGGGATTGGTAACGCACAATCAGGTAGAAGAATATTATCGTGGTCAAACTACCATGCAATTATCTGCATTACTGCAGGCGATTCCTTTATCACCGATTGCTGAGGCCATGCATAATAATGGCAGAACATTACTCATTGGTGCCGGTAATGGCGCTTATCAATTATTAAGTGTGTTATTAGATGAAAAACATACTACAGCCATAGGAATACTGGATGATTTAGCAAAAAACCAAGGTAAATCTGTATTAGGTGTACCCGTATTGGGAACCGTTGCCGATTTGGAGAAGATAGTTAAACAAGAGAAAATCGATTCCATTATTTGCGCAGTGGGTGTGTCGATAGCCTTTCGAAAAAAAATCACGGAACAAACGCTTCAACTAGGATTGAGATTGGCTAATGCAATTCACCCTTCTGTGGTGGCTGACAAGAACGTTGTTGTCGGTGGAGGAAATTTTATTGGTGCAAATAGTTATATAGGGCCAGAAGTGGTGATTCGTCATTATTGTTATATTAGTTCTGGCGCTATTATCGAGCATCACAATAAACTAGGGTCAGGTGTCATGACTGGTCCAGTCGTTGTTACATCCGGTTGGGTATCCATAGGCGATCATTGTAAATTTGGTACGGGTATTTTTATTGAACCAGAAATTGTGATTGAACATGATGCGGTAATAGCCAGTGGCTCTGTTATTACAAAAAGTATTGCAGCGAATACAGTAGTGAAAAGTCGGGTTACTGTTTAGTAGTAATTACGCGCAAATTGCACATGCTATCGCTAGTTGATCAATGACTGTATTTATATCGTCGATGTTTATATTCAGATAAAAAGGTAAGCCCAAAGTGGATTTACGTAAATATTCAGTATTGGGTAGCTCTGTGGCTAAAGCAGATTTAAAAACAGTATGATGATGACAGCCATCACCATACCATTTTCTTGCCATCACGCCTGAATTTTCTAAGGTATTGGCAATAGCGTCAGCCTGGTATGGCACTATAATATTGCACGTGCTCGATAACCATTGGTGCGTAAATAAGTGTTTTATTTCAAGCATGTTTAATAGCTGCTGATATTGTGTAGCTAATTTTTCCCATGCTGTACGGGTTTTTTCCCAACTATCTAAAGCCGCTAATCCAATAGCGGCTGTATATTCGCTAACTTTTGCATTGGTGCCTAATGATTCCGCATTACGTATGCTGTTTTTGAAGCCAAATTGAGTTAATGATTCGATTTGATTAATTAACGCGGTATCTGTTGTGAGCATCATGCCACCTTCACCTACACCGAATATTTTGGTGGCATGTAAACTTACCATGATAGGTGTTTTGCTAACGCGCATTTGCGGTAATTGCAAGACAGTATCAAATGCAGCGGCAGCATCAATAATGACGGGAACTCCGGTTTTATCGCTAAAGTTATCCCAGTCTTTTACATTAATGGGCATACCATAAGGTGCAACAACAATGACAGCGCCAATTTCTCCTTTGTGTGCAAGGTGCGGAAGATTGGCTTCGAGTTGCAGAGGATCGATTGTTTGCGTCACGGGGTCCACATCAACAAATACAGGGGTAAGATGGGCATTTATGATGGCGAGTGGGGTGGCTACAAAGGTCCATGCTGGTGTAATGCAAAGGCTGTTTTTCTTAATGTTCATAGCTTTTAAACACAGTTCTAATAGCAAGGTACCGCTAGAGGCGGTAGTAATTTGCGTAGGCTGAATATGAAATAATTTTGCCATGCGCAATAAAAATTCTTTTAATAAGGGTCCTTGATTTGAGTACCATCGAGACGCATCAATTTTTTTTAAATAGGGAATAATTTTTTCAGTAGTAGGTAACTTAGGTAAGCATAAGGGGATATTTTTTTTAACCTTCATAACATGACTCTCTAGTTAATCCCACCGGGGTTGGTTTGCGCGAAAATATTAAAATAGCTAATGATATAGCGACATAACTCCATCCTAATAAGCTAAGCCAATTAGCCCATGTGAAACCGACAAAGGTTGCTTGAATAGTGTACTGGTTGGGAGTTAGTTTCAAGCCTACCATAACTTTTTTATTTTGTATGGTTGGGTAGTAGGGGGATAGATGATTGTTAATTTTTATGCTGATCATCTCAGGATACCAGAGCATAGGTAGTGCGACATGAGTTGTCTCACGGGTAACATTTATATGACATGTCAGGGTTTTATGTTCCTGAGTGCAAGAATGAATTAATTGGCTGTTTGATAAAATAGTTTCTTTTGGTACTTTATCTACATGTACTTGATAATCAGTAGCAAGATGGGATTGGTAATTATTTAATACTTCACTTCTTATAGTGGTGCCATCGTTTTTCTGTGTATGTATCCAGGCACTGTTACCTATCACAATTACGCATATAAGAATCAGCAAGAGGCCATCTTCAATGCCTTTTTTGTATAAGCCGCTTAATGCAAAAGCAAGTAGTATGGCGCCTAGCCACATGACTGGTGTTAATAATCGATAAGTAAATTGAAAAAATGATAAAAAAGCAGGTAATACTTCCCAAAAGTTAAGCGGTGACCAAGTAGCAAAAAACGCCAAAAAAAAAGTTAGCATAAGCGGCATAAGCGCGCTATTTTTTTTGTAGAACTCTCTGTCTTTGTAAAAAATATAGATTAAAACACCTATCCCTATTAGCACAGCATAGCCAACCGCAGGATATAAATATTCAATGCCTAATTCTCCATTCGCAGGCAAGGGGATAGGGCTAACAGATTGTGTGGCAATCAAACTAGTAAAAGGGGTAAGAAATGCCAGTTTAAATGGGTAGGCTTTATCTAAGAAAATGCCAAGTATAGGGTGTATTAATATAATAGGAGCCAAATACCATAAAGCTAGAATACCTCCTAAGCTTATGCTTAATATAACTCTTACGAGGCCAGTTATTTTTTTGTTTACTATAGTAGTAAGGCTAGTAAAAATTAAAAAAAATACTAACCCATATGCAAACGTTATGAGATGGGTCATGGCTAAAATAGCCCAGCTTATTGCTGCTAGCATAAACCGTTTGGTATCGTGTCTTTGGAAAATATAGAACGAATAATATAAGGCAACAGGTAGAAATCCCTGCGCAATAGACTCAGTAAAGTCGGTGCGAATATTGGTGTTGATAATCCAATAAGGTGAAAATTGATAAGCTAACCCAGCTAATAAAGCAGCTTTTTTGTTTTTGGTTAATCGCTGGCAAATTCGGTAAATAAACATCCCGCCAAGGATCAATGCACTCCAGGTTAATAGTTTATAATGTACATAGGGGTTACCTTTACAAATATATGTATAAAGAAAGCCAGCTATCATATAAGGAAACGGAGAGTAAAACTGAAAAAGTGCATAGCGAGGGTTATTGGTGATGTCGGGTGCAATTCGTATGGGGAATTGATGTTCTGCTAAAGCATTTTTTGCTAAAACAATCGCTTTTGCATGATCATGAAAATCACCAGCCGGCGTATATTTAAAAGAAGATAAGGGGGCAGTAATAGCAAGTGCAAAAAAAGAAAAAAACAGCAGAAGCATGAATTTTTGGTAACTGTTTTTACTGCGCATAGGTTTCTTTCTTCAGTAAATTAAATCCAAAAATACCAATGAATAAACCAGGTAAATAAGCAAAAATGCTAATTAACCGAAAGGCTAAAAATACAGTAGCATAAGCAGCGTTTGTTCCAGGATTAAGCAGTAATAAAACATTTGCAAAGGCGGCCTCGCCTATACCTATGCCGCCGGGTGTTAATGGCACGAGATTGGCTATTTGCGCTACTGCTAGCGCCAACATGTAATCAAAAACAGAAAAGGAGGGAAGGCCCATCATGTTATTTAGCAACAAAATGATGGCTAATAAAGCCAATTGTGTCACTAATGATGTGACAAAACACTCTAAGATAATTAATTTTTTATTTTTATAAAGATGGATGGCGGCTATTAAGGAAAGTAAAGGTTGTAACCAGCGTCTGTTGGGAAATTTTTCTTCTAAGCGGCTTAATTTTAACTTATTGGAGGATAATAAAGTAATAAAAATAAATACAATGCCGATTAGACAAGCACACAAACAAGTAATTAATAAATAGGCTAATGTATCGCTTTGTGTAATCGCTTGCCAGTGCAGTAATGCAGCAAGACAGCTGATAAAGAAAATACCCATTAAACCACTAAATCGATCGAGAAAAGTAGAGAGAATAATGCCGCTTTTTTTTTGAGGGAATTTTTTTATAAGTTGATAAATTCTTAATACATCACCTCCTAGGTTTCCTGGGAGAATAGTATTAAATGCAACACCTAAATAAGTAGGGATAAATGTTTTCGTTAAGGACAGGGTAATTTCTTGTGCGGTATTTAATCTATACCAACGCCAGGTATTGAAAAACACAGCCGCATAAAGCAAGCCTAGGCTAACCAAGGTGAATACAGGTTTGTCTAGCAATGTATAGACCAAGCCGAATTTTAGTTGAGCAGATTGAGTCAATAACCATATAACAATTCCGGCAGCTATAATTTTTGCGCATAACCAGTACTTTTTGTTATAAGGCTCCCTTGAAACTGTCATCATGTGATTCCTTTCGCGGTTTTTTGTCGAATAAAACATTTAAAATGATAGGAGACGAGTGCCTTTTTTACATTTTTTATTTCTTTGCGCGTAAGCATTTCCGGTGCTTTATGAGTGGAGAGATTATTGAGCGCTTGTTCTAACCCCAGTACTTTCTCAATAGAAATATACAGCGGTGATTGGCTGGGAGAGTGACAAAGTAATTCCCATCGCATGGGTTGTTTAATAAGTAAATATTGCAAGCCATGGAGATGGATGGCATTGCTTTTAATTTCATTTAATTGCAATTGTTTGTTTTCAGCAGAAATAAGGTAAAAACTATCCCATCTAAATAATTTCTTAACTGGCCAGTTAATGGTTTCTATTATAGAGCGATAAAAAAAGCGGAGTTTCATGAGGGCGGATCGCATATAAAGAATGGCTTGATCTGTTAAGAAAACTTTATCTCTGCAGTATTTTTTTTCTAGAGTACCCAAGTTGTTTTGACAAATTAATTGGTTTGTTTTTAAGAGCTCCTGATAGTTTATTTCGGAGGCTTTTTCTTGGCATGAGTCCAGATAGAATTTTATTTTTTCAGCATGAGTGAGATAGCGATTACGAATTTTTCCTGATAAAGCTCTTCTCCATAATCTGTATATATTCAGTGTGCGTGCGCGAATTTTTTTGGGAAGAATTAACAAGCCTGCTTCAATACCAGACAGTTGAATATCAAAAATGGGAATGTCCCGAAAAATATTTTTTTTACCTAAATAATAAGATACTGCTTGATGAAATAAATCAGGGCTATGACAATCTCCCCATAACCCACAAATATCCATCCATTTTTTTGTCATAAAAGGAAAGTTATCTGGGTTGCCCAGGACTTCTCGCAAATGATAAAAATTACGTAGCCGATTATCTGAAAGCTTTAAGCGAAAAACATGATCTGGGAAAAAGCCGATATATTTTTCTAGAACCTTATCCCAATTTGGGGTATCAATACGCACTTCATCGGAGGGATTCCATAAGAAATAACAATCAGGATGCGTCATGTGAAACATATCATTGTAAGCTTCCCACGTGCTCCATGGGCCGTCCTTTCGTGGGCTAATAAAGGGTTTAACTTTAGTTACACCGTATTTTCTAACTAAATCATTAACACACTGAATCATTTTGGTATCTTCGGTGTCAATTTTGACAACGATTTCATAAGCATTTTTATTGCTGCAGCTAGCATGAATATTTTCTACAAACTCAGTGAATTGTATAGGTCGATTAGAAGCTAAGTGTATCGAGAGGAGTGGGGTTGTGTTGTGGTAATAATAGGGTGCATTATGTACTGTAATTTCAGAGTATTGGCTATTCATACCAACTCCACTTTTGCTCTTTTCGCATAGCGACCCGCTCTAAATTTCTCACTCGATTTGATATAAGTGTTTAACAAAACATAGCGCCATTCATTGGTTTTATTTGGATTGGAACCGTGGACTAAATGCCCGTGAATGAATAAAACCGCCCCTTCTGGTATAGCCACATTGCAAAGAGAGTATTGGGAGGGAACGATGGTCTCTTCATTATTGGCATTGGGATCTTGTGCTGCATCCGTATCTAAATGTAATTTTCTGACCGGGAGGTTTCCTGCTTTATGGCTTTCTGGATAGATGATTAATCCACCCTTTTCTGGGTAGGTGTCGGTGAGTGCTGTCCAGGCAGAAGCAAAAACTCCATAGGCAGCCTCCACATAGAAGTTATCTTGATGTAATGAGAACCCTCTGGTTTCTGGTTTGCAATAAAAGAATTCACTCTGTAAACCAGCTGCTTGGCCGCCAACTAAAATAGAAAGAGTATTAACCAAGAAAGGCTTTTTCATTGCTTCTAAAAAAACAGGATTTTGACGGTGTGGCATCATATAGGGACGAAATATATTGTTTTTTGCATCGTCTAAATCATGACCTGCTTTAATGAGAGCTTGACATTCTTGATGAGAAAACACATTTTCCTCAATGTGGTAACCTAGCTCTAAATAATCTGCCAATGCTTTTTCTGGTGCATTTTTAAAAGAGTATGTTGATCGAGTAAATTGCTGCATTTTTTCACCTCGCCCCAGTAATGGGAATAATGGTTCCTGATATATAAGCAGCACTATCGGAAACTAACCAGGCAATTAACTCAGCTACTTCTACAGCCTTACCCATTCTTTTCATGGGCAAGCTATTAATGAGAGCGGCGACTCGTTCTGGCGGTGAGGCTTGGTGCATTTCAGTATCAATGACGCCTGGGCTGATGGCATTGACGCGGATATTATAAGCAGCTACCTCTCTTGCGGTAGCAATAGTGAGCGTATTAAGGGCAGCTTTGGACGAAGCGTAATGTGCCATTTTTGTACCACCAAATTTAGCCGCCTCAGAAGAAATATTCACGATATTGCCGCTGTTTTGTTGCTTCATGCGTTTTATTGCTTCTCGGCTAGCAAGAATAGCGCCAAAGACATTCGTTGCGAAAACAGTCTGCAAGCAATGCGCGGTAATGTGTTCGACCTCACAAATACCACCATTGGTACCGGCATTATTAATCAGGGTGGTAATAGGGCCTAGCTTTTTATCCGTTATCTCAAATAAATTAAGAATATCGCTTTCTAAAGCCATATTAGCTTGTACAGCGATGGCTTGGCCATGCGCTTGGTTAATGGCAGTAGCTAGTTTTTCTGCTCGTTCTTTTGCTTGATAATAATTGATGCATACGGCATAACCTTGCTTAGCTAGCAGCTGAGCTGTGGCAGCGCCAATGCCGCGGCTTGCTCCTGTGATAATAGCAACTTTCTTCATGCAATAGCCTGTTCTTTAGGTAGATGGGCTTTCTCAGTAAAAGCATTATAACGATTATCTAAGCTATGTCGATTTTCTATATACCAACGAATGGTTTCTTTAATCCCTTGTTCAATGGATACATTAGGTTGAAATCCATAAGAGTGAGCACGCGACATGTCCATGAGCCGCTTGGCATCGCCTTTAGGTTTGGTGGTGTCCCAGGCAATTCTTATGGGATTGCCTGGTATATTGGCAGCAACAATGTCTGCAATTTCTTTAATGGTAACGCCAGTACCGCTACCCAGATTGATGGGTTTATTAATGCCTTTTTCTACAGCAAGTAACATGCCTCTGGCAACGTCATGGGCATAAATAAAATCACGAACAGGTGAGCCATCTCCCCAAACGGTCAGTGGATTTTCGCCATCCAGCGCACGTTTAATGAGTGAAGGAATAACCATGGCATTATTTGGGTCAAAGTTGTCAAAAGGACCATAGACATTGGCAGGGCGCACGATGGAGATTTTATCCCACTGGTATTCAATCTTATAGGCTTCGGCTTGTAGTTCGCCCATGCGTTTTGCCCAACCGGCAAAACGGTCATTGGGAGAGGGGAAGGTTTTCCATACATCATCTTCATAGAAAACTTCAGCAGGAGAGTAGACGCCCACTGAGCTAGTAAACAGAAAGCGTTCTACGCTACAGCGGCGTGCCGCTTCCATCATATTGATGCTGAAAGTGATAGTAGGAACAAAGAAACTTGCAGGGCGTTTTGCGGTCATAGCAGGAGAACCTTTTACGCCAGCTAATTGAAAAACCACATCTTGCCCTTGGCAGATTTCTAGGCAATTACTAAATTCACGTAAGTCAGCTTGTCGGAAAATAACGCCCTTAGGTGCGCGTGAGGGATCGTCAAGTGAGACGACAGTGACTTTAGCGCCTTGTGTCACTAACATTTCTACTAAGGGTTGACCAATTAACCCTGTGCCACCAGTAACTAGTACTTTGCGATTTTTATAAAAACTCATGATTTTACTCACTTATCTCGATTAGAAGATTTATTCAACGGAAACTCCGGCTCCTACATGCTCTTGCCACCAAGCCAATGTTTTCTTAATCCCCCTATCTAAATCCACAGTGACATCCCAGCCTAATTCTTGTTTTGCTAGTGAACAATCGAGAAATAAGCTGGTTTTAATTGTGGGTTGTGAAAGGTCATGCTCAATCTTCAGAGTTTTTCCTGAATGGCTAGCGATTTTAGTGACAAGATCTTTAATGGGTATAGCTTGGCCATAGCCACAATTATATAGGCGGTATTTTTCTGGTTGTTTTTGCAAGACAAGTTCAACGAATCTTATTAAATCATCTACATGTAATAAATCACGTTCTTCTTCGCCGGTGCCCCATACTACGACCTTATCTTGAGCAGTCATGACTTTGGTAATGGTTGCACCAAACACGTGGCTGCGTTCTAAATCAAATTTATCATGCGCACCGTAAATATTGGAATGACGAATGGCGGTGAACTTAGTCTCGGCAATACCTGCATAAAACTCACACATTTTTTCTATGTATAATTTTGTATTACCTACGCCGAAGTAGCGAGGATGTAATGGTTTATTGGCGTCAAAATCAGACTCCTTAAGTGCAGTGCTACTGGATGGATACATGACTGTGCAGCTAAAGAATATGACATGTTTTACTTTGTGGGCGAATGCAGCTCGGAAGAGATAAGAGTTCATAATGGCATTGTCAGTTACGTGAATATAGGGACGGCTGACAATGTCTTTAGCGCCGGATGTGGTGGCTGCCGCTTGGATGATAATATCCATGCCTGTTACGACGCGTTCGACATCTTCCGGATTACGTAGATCGGCTTGATGCCAAATAATTCGTGGACAAGGATAGGATGGCCGCTGGTAATGTACGGCATGGACCTCTAAGTCCTGACGTTGGCTTAGTTGCTCGGTAAAGTTACGCCCGATAAAGCCAGTGGCACCGCAGATAAGTACTTTTTTTACCTTTCTCTCATTGCTGCCCTTTGCAAAAGAGGGTGCCTCCTCTTTACCTGCTTTTTGCAAAGGGGGAGTGAGGGGATTGTTAATTTGATTTTGGTTCATGCGGTTACTTCCTTAGCAAAAACAGGGTTGGCCTGAGTATGGCTTCTTATAAAAGTGTCAATTACCTTGACGACATACTCTCGCGCCTGTTGATCGACTGCATGATGGCAAGCGAACGCAAAGCCTTTTTTCATTATGGTATCTGCTTTAGATAAGTCACCTCCGATGCGGTGTGGATACAATTTAAATGCTGGGTGACGAGCCATGTTGCCTGCGATAATAGGACGTGTTTCAATGTGGTGTTGTTGCATGTGAGTGGTGATGTCTTTTACAGTAAATGGCGCAGCCTCTTTTAGGATAATCGAGAATCCAAACCACACATGCTTGCCTTTTGGGGTTTCCTGTTGAAAATGGAAATATTCATCATATTTGGCTAGATGCTTGCGGAAAAATAAAGCTGTTTCACGACGCTTATTGATTAAGTTATTTAACTTAGGTAGCTGTAATTGCCCAATGGCTGCGTTTACTTCAGTAGGACGTAAATTATAGCCCACATTAATAAAAATAAAACGTGGGTCAATATTAGGGTACATGGCTACGTATTTTTGATGCTCATCTGCTTCACGTGACCAGCCATGAGCACGCAAGATGCGCATGGTTTCTGTTAAGTTAAAATCGTTAGTGACGGAAATGCCGCCTTCCATCGTGCTAATGTGATGGGAGAAGAAGAAACTAAAATTACCTACTTGGCCAAAACTACCGACTGATTTGTTGTCGTAAGAAGCTCCCATTGCTTCGCAGCAATCTTCGATAACTAGCAGATTGTGTTTTTTAGCGAGTGCCATGAGGCCATCCATATTGCAAGGATTGCCATAAACGTGGACCAGCTTAATAGCGCGAGTTCTCGGACCGATGGCTTGTTCTAGCTTATTTAAATCCAAATTAAAGGTATTTAAATCACAATCCACTAAAACGGGAACTAGGTTATGTTGAATAATGGGCCAGATGGTGGTAGACCATGATAAGGCGGGAACAATAACTTCATCGCCAGGTTTTAGATAATCCGGTGTTGCTGGGTTAGCTAATGCAGCTATAGCTAGCAAATTAGCAGAGGAGCCGGAGTTAGACATAACCCCGTATTGCGTATTTACATAATCCGCATATTGCTGTTCAAATGCGCGTACTTTTTTACCCATGGTAGTGAATGTCGAGAGCATAGTTTCAATAGCAGCGTAAATTTCTTCGCCATGCTGGGTGGGTTCGTGTAAGCGCACGATGGGATTAGCTGGGTTAAAAGAAAAATCGTAATAGGTATCGCAGTATGCTTGAATATTTTCCTGAATTTTTTGTAATAATTCTTGTTGCTTAGTCATGCTCTAGTCCTCCACTGCTAGTAAGCGTGTTAACCGTTCTCTCTCTAATGGCGCTGCTTCTTCAATATGTTGATTACGTAAATGCATATAATCTCGACGGGTGATGGCCATCTGACTGTAGTCTAAGTGGTCATAAAAAATGATTTGTGAACCACTGGACTCAAAATCAAAAGGCACGAGTAATAAGTCTTTTAGCGCTTCGCATACAGCGAGTTTATTCTCAGGGCTAACGAAGAATAACATAAAACCACCGCCGCCTGCGCCTAGTAATTTACCGCCAATAGCGCCGGCTGCACGCGCTTTATTGTAGATCTCATCAACAAATGCCGGAGAGATTTGATTGCTAATTTGGCGTTTTAATTGCCACGTTTCATGCAACAGGTTGCCAAACTGGAGCATATCCGTATTGGAGCAGAGTATTTTCTCTGCTTCATCTACCATTTGCCGCATGCGATGTAATTCCTCGGCTTTTGATGGTATGGATTTAATCTTGTCTGCGGCAATATTGGATGCAGTACGTGATACACCAGTAAAAAATAGCAGTAAGTGCTCATGCAATTCTTGCATTCTGGTGTGTGGCAAAACGATAGGGCATACGTCAAAGTTGCCATTGGGGGATATGATAATCTTATTTAAACCGCCGTAAGCGGTACTAATTTGATCTTGTACGCCGACATTTTCTTTCAGAATGTCTCGTTCAATATGGGTTGCTTCGCAAGCGAGTTCGCGTTTGCTGGATATCATGCCGCGCATAGCATACATGGCATGCAATAAGCCAACGGTGAAAGCTGAGCTAGAGCCTAGTCCTGAGCGAGCAGGTAAGTCACCTTGATGGTGAATTTCAACGCCTTGATTGATATTGAGATAGGCTAATACTGCTCTCACAGCAGGGTGTTGTATTTCGGCGTGCCGTGTAACCTCCTCTATTTTTGACCAAACAATGCGCGACTCGTGACCAAAAAAAGGTGGCAATAGTCGACACTGTAAATAACAATAATGGTTGATAGTAGTCGCTAATACGGCGGCCCCATGTTTTTGGTACCAGGTATGATAGTCGGTTCCTCCACCAAAAAATGAAATGCGATAAGGGGTGCGGCTAATAATCATACTGTCTATTCCTTATTTTTGTTCTTAGCTAGGGTTTATTGACAATTTAAATTATCAATAAACCCTAGATAGGTGGTACATTTCTAGCGCTTTCTCTGCATTACCGAAGTATTTTATTTGACCGCTTTCTAGCAATAGGACTTTATTGCAAAATTCTCGGATTAATTCATCAGAATGGCTAGCCATTATTACGATGCTGGATTGTTGTAAGAGGGTAATCATTTTCCGCCGAGCTTTTTCCATGAATTCCGCATCGCCAGCACCAAATACTTCATCAATTAACAGTATGTCAGGGTTAATACAGGCGGAGATGGCAAAGGCTAAGCGGACTTTCATGCCTGATGAATAGGTGCGTACGGGCATAGCTAAATAATCACCTAAGCCAGTGAGCTCGCAGATTTCTTCTATTTGTGCCTTAATTTGTTTGCGGGTTAGCCCTGCTAGCGTGCCGCGAATGTAAATATTCTCATAACCGGTGAATTCTGCTTCCACCCCCTGAACGATGTCGAGCATAGCAGAAACGCTACCATCGATATGAATTTGTCCATGGGTTGGCTCGTAAATCCGAGAAAGTAGGCGTAATAACGTACTCTTCCCAGAGCCATTGTGTCCAATTAAGCCAATATGGTCACCATGTAAGAATGAAATACTTATGTTATTCAATGCACTTACGACAATATGTTGATTTGCATCTTTAATCACTCGGCCACCGCTGGCCATTTTTAAAAATTTGTTTTTTATGGAACGTGATCGTACATTGTAAATGGGAAATTCAACATGAACTGAACTTAAATCAACGCGTGCCATAATGTATGTTCCTACAGCCAGTAAATAATTCTTGCGCGGCGCGCAGGGAAGATAAGGTATCCTGCTGTGATGCCAATAATAGTTAGCACGCCAACTACAAGAATGTTTAATAAAGTTGGTGCATGGCCGATCAAGGGTTGGCGCACTAACTCAATAAATGCATAGAATGGATTAAGATAGGCAATAAAACGCTTGCTGGGCGGCAATATATCGGGTGTCCACATAATGGGGGTGATAAAGAAAGCAACTTGAACTAAGCTCTTAATGATTTGCGATATGTCGCGATAGCGAGCACCAATCATAGAGAAAACAAGGCCATAACAAATAAAGTTAAAGTAAATAATAAACAATCCGGGAATTAATAATAAAAGGCAAAAATTTACTTTAGCCACATTGTGAAAAATAATAAGAATGGGAACCATAATTAAAATATTATGGAAGAAAATAATGATATTGCGCATAGCAACGCGATGTACATAAATGCTGTATGGAAGTTTAATTTGTTTTAGCATGGCTTCAGGATAAGAAAAGGCCTCGATAAGGTCAGTCAGTGTTACCGATATCAGGGACCACCCTAACATACCAGCAACCAAGTAAGGAAAGTACTCGCGAATATTCATATGAAATAAATAACTATATAAATATCCCATGGAATATACCGTAATGGCCATGCTAATAGTTAACCAAAATGGGCCCAGGAGAGAGCGACGGTAGCGTAGTTTAATATCTTGATAAGCAAGCATATACCAAACTTGCCAGCGCATAAGGCCTTCTTTTAGATCTTCCCAGGCTAGACGTTTGGGCCCTTTTGTAGAGAAAGGAATAGCATCTTCAGTAAGATCTGTTATGGATAATGTAGATTCATTCAACATTTTTAACTTTGTTGTTTGTAGGGTCTGTTTACAATGCAACCCTCTTTTTGTGGCCGAGGTTTAAATTTTAAACAGACCCTAATGGTTATTAAAAATTTGGCGAAATCATATCATGTTGAGAGAGATGGTAACAAGGTGAGTTAATCAGGTTGCTAATTTCATGCATGGATTGCCTTGGCTTCTTTCCCTATGGGATTATTAATAAACCACTCTATCGTTTCTTTTATGCCATTATGAAATGCGTACCGTGGTTGCCAGCCTAGCTCTTGATGGGCTTGGCTAGAGTTAATCGCATAGCGCCAATCATGGCCAGGTCTATCAACTACATATTGAATCAAATTGGCATAGGGTTGGGGTTGAGGATAATGTTGATCAAAATAGTGCGTAATATAATTAACAATAGCCAAGTTGGATTGTTCATTATTACTGCCGAGATTGTATTTTTTCCCTAGGGTACCTTTTCTCAGTATTTGTTCTATGCCAGCGCAATGATCCATAACATGTATCCAATCACGGATATTGCTACCGTTTCCATATACAGGGATAGGTTGCTGCTGGAGGCATGCGGTGATAATGGTAGGGATAAATTTTTCACGATGTTGCCATGGCCCGTAATTATTAGAACAATGTGAAATTGTGATGGGTAGCTTATAAGTGTGATAATACGACCTGACTAAATGATCAGAAGCTGCTTTGGAAGCAGAATAGGGAGAGTTAGGCGCATAAGCAGATTCCTCTGTAAATGCGGGGTCATTAGGCCCTAGTGACCCATATACTTCATCCGTGGAAATATGGTGAAACCGACACGCTTGTGGAGATAATGCGGATTGTTTTTTCCAATAACGATAAGCTGCTTCAAGCAGTGTAAACGTACCCATGATATTGGTTTCTAAAAATAGCTGCGGGGTATGAATAGATCGATCAACATGTGTTTCTGCAGCAAAGTGTATAATTGTATCGATATTGTACTGCTGTAGCAGTTGTTGCACTAAGTGTTCATCGCAAATATCACCGTGAATAAATATATGACGTTCGGGATTGGGTAGGTGTTGTAAGCTATCCCGTGATCCGGCATAGGTTAATTTATCTAAGTTAATAATAAGGATGGCAGAGTCATGTTGCAGTAAGTGGCTAATAAAGTTGCGGCCAATAAAACCAGCACCGCCGGTCACTAAGAGATTTCTTGGTATATAGTTATTCATTTTTTTACTGCGTTAGTTATTTGTATAATGATATCAGACAGCGCTTTTTGCCAAGAGCAAGCGTTTATATTATAAGTGGTTTTCAACTTATTGGTATTTAATACAGAATACTTGGGTCGCATAGCGGGTGTAGGATAGTCCGTGGTGCTGATGGGTAATACTTGTTCTGTTACTAATGGAAAAAACTGTTGTCCTTGTTGAATAATTTCCTTGGCAAACTCATACCAGCTAACAGCATGGTCACTGCAATAATGGTAAGTTCCCCATAGTCGTTTGCCAAGATAGACTTGTTGAGCCATATTGAGTAAGGTTTCAGCAATTGCAGTGGCAGGGGTGGGGCAGCCTATTTGGTCTTCTATGATGGTAAGCGTTTTTTTTTGCTGGGCTAAATGTAGTATGGTTTTTACAAAATTATGCCCAAACTGACTAAATATCCAACTTGTTCGCAAAATAATATGTTGCTCGTGACATTCGCGCAGCGCAATCTCGCCTTGCCATTTGCTTTGGCCGTAAATATTCAGAGGCGAGGCGGGGTCTTCTTCCATATAGGGAGACGTTTTAGTGCCATCAAAGATATAATCAGTAGAAATGTGGAATAGTGGTATTTGATATTGTTTGCACAATATTGCTAAATTTTTCACGCCATCTCTATTAATAGCAAAGGCTAGTTCATATTCTTGCTCGGCCTTATCTACGGCAGTATAAGCAGCCGTATTGATGACAATATCCGGTGTGTGTGCTGCTAATAATTGATTGATTTTTTCTTTATTTACAATATCTAATTGTGATTTGGTAAATGCAAATAGTTGATAAGAATATTGTTGCTTAGCTAACTCATAAATGGCATGGCCAACTTGGCCCTGTGCACCGGTAACAAGAATTTTCATTTATGCCCCTAAGATAAAGCGGACTGGAAATGGAGCGCCTCGTAATTGCGGTCTAATTTTGTCTAATGCCCAGGCAAGCAATAACAGAACTCCACATAAAACTATATATAATCCCAAAAAGGAGATAATAGGCTGTGGTGAAAATAATGGATGCAGTACATACGTAATGAGGGTTGCATGCGTGATATAAATAAATAACGATGCTTTACCATAAATCTGCAATGGCCAATAAAAGAGTTTATTAGGAAATGAGTCGACTAAATAAAACAGAGTCAAGATTAAGCCTAATGAGGTAGCTATAAATGACCAAGTGGCGGGATAAAATAATTCACTATAGCCATCGCGGATATAGGGGGGTGTAAAGTTCATTATCCAACTTGTTGCGCCACCAACAAACAGGCATAGGCTGAATATTAAAAAAGGCAGATTATTAAAATAGTGTGTACCTTGAGTGGTCCAGCGCATACTCCCTAATGCGGTACCAATTAAAAAATAACCAAACCAAGGGAACAGTGGAAAGTAGCCTTCAACGCCCCAAGCTAGTAGCGTAGCTTGTGCTATTTCTGCAGCATTTTGCCAAGATAGTGTTAAAGTATTAATAATGGGAATTGCATGGTAACCATAGAATTTTTGTAAAGCCGGGGTAACTAGAAAAACCAACAATGCTAGTACAAGTCGCCACTGTGCCTTAATGAAAATGAGTGGGTAACTAATAATGAGTGAAGAACCAATAAGGTAAAGCACATCCATAGAAGCCATAGGTACAACATGATTAACTGTAGCATCTAATATGCATCCAATTACAATCAAGAAAGAGCCTCGGGTAATAAAATACTTAAATCCATGCGCTGGTTTGTAACGTGATAAGGATGCCATCATGCCTGCTAACGTTATGAATAGCGGGGCGGCGCTGCTACCAATGAGTCTTTCAAACAGTGGATGCGGTGTGACCAATAAATAAGGGGCCATATTCGCGAGAATCATGCAAAACAAGGCTATACCTCGTAAGGTATCAATCTGGCTTTCACGTTTAATGGGCACCGGTTTTAGCATGATATATGGAATGGTTTTATGTCTAAGGTTGATCAAAGCAAGGCTTACATATGAAAACTACAGGAGTTCCCGCTGAAGACGGTGAGCTGATCCTTCGCTAACGCTCAGGATGACAATTTGATAGTTTAATTGCCAAATTGTCATCCTGAGCGTTAGCGAAGGATCAGCTCACCGTCTTCAGCGGGAACTCCTGTGAAAACTGCTTAGGCCTTGTTACTTAAGGTTGGGGAGTTTAGCAGAATTAATTTCGCGTAGTCTAGTAAATTTTGTGTCCCTTACCGAGATTAATGGCGGTTGGGATAGTGGCCAAGGGATACCCAAATCACTATCATTCCACGCAATGCCATGCTCGTCTTCTGGGTGATAATAATCTGTACATTTATAATGAAATTCTACTTTATCACTAAGCGCATAAAATCCGTGCGCTAATCCAGGTGGAATATACAGTTGCTTATGATTTTCATCACTTAATTCCAGTGTTAACCATTGACCAAAGGTAGGAGATGTTTGACGAATATCTACAATAACATCAAATATTTTGCCTTTCAGAACAGTCACTAATTTACCTTGCGGATGCTGTAATTGGTAATGTAATCCACGTAAAACTCCCTTAGTTGATTTGGAGATATTATCTTGCACGAAAGACAGAGTGAGACCATATGTTCGATAGCGCATTTCATTGAAAATTTCGAAAAAACAGCCTCGTTCATCTTTATAAATGGCTGGCTCGAAGATCATGACGCCAGGTATCTTAGCAGGGGTACTTTTCACCTTATTCTCCTAAAAGGGAAGTTGCGTGGGTATTAAGTACACTTACTATTTTTTCATCCAGTACTTTTAATAAGTATTGACCATAGCCACTTTTCTTTAATGGTTGAGCTAAAGCTGCTAGCTCGTCGCTAGAAATATAACCTTTTCGCCAGGCTATTTCTTCCGGGCAGGCAATTTTCAAACCTTGCCTTTCTTCTAGCAGAGCAACAAACTGCGATGCTTCTAGCAGGGATTTACATGTGCCTGTATCAAGCCATGCATAACCTCGGCCTAGTAATTCTACATGGAGTTTCTTTGCACGCAAATATTCACGATTGACATCAGTAATTTCTAGTTCGCCACGTGCAGAGGGGGTTAATGTTTTGGCAATATTAACCGCATGATAATCATAAAAATATAATCCGGTAACAGCATAATGTGAAGGGGGATGGGCGGGTTTTTCAATGATATCACTGACCATGCCTTGTTTATCAAAAGCAAGTACACCGTAACGTTCAGGATCGTGGACAAAGTAACCAAATACGGCAGCGCCATGCAAATGGCGTTTTGCATGTTCGAGATTTTTAATTAAGTCTTGGCCATAGAAAATATTATCACCTAATACTAAACACACATGATCCTGACCAATGAATTCTTCGCCGATGAGTAGCGCTTGCGCAAGCCCATGTGGGTGGGGCTGTTCTGCATAACTAATGTGTAACCCTAGATGTGAGCCGTCACCAAGTAATAGGCGAAAACTGGATATGTCTTTGGGTGTGGTGATGAGTAAAATATCGCAGATGCCAGCTAACATTAATGTGCTGAGTGGGTAATAAATCATTGGTTTATCATAGATGGGTAACAAGTGTTTGTTGATATGTTTTGTTACAGGATAAAGGCGTGTGCCAGATCCTCCTGCTAAGATAATACCTTTCATAATGAAAATATCCTTCCAAACTTATAACTTATAAATTTAGCCACCCATGAAGCGCATGCTTTGGGTAGCCAATGTAAATTATGCGTCTTAAATAGGTAGCATATTTCAGAAAAAATAAACTTTAATCCTTCACTGGTAGGGGTGGCAAAGGTTTGAATAAGCCATTGTTCTTGGCGATGAAATCGACCAATAGCCAAGTAACGTTGGAATTCTTGTTTTAATGTTAAATTATGTGAGTGGAAAACAGGTGCATTGGCTGCATATTGAATGCACCAGCCTTGTAATAACATTTTAGCAGCAACGTATACGTCTTCTCCAAAAGTAGCATGCTGGGGAAATCCATCTATGGCGTGTAGGGCGGACTTTTTATAGGCGGAAAAGCTGTCTGAGTTGAAACAAGTTTTTATGCCGTATTTGTTTTTATCCGCAATAGATTTGCATTGGCTTTGTGCTGGATAATTAAACAATCGCAAGTGCTTACTTAATGGGTTCGCTTCTGTATGCGGTAGCTGTTTGCCATAGGCACAGCCTATCATTGGATTGGATAATAATGCTTGGATAATGTTTTCAAAAGTAGTGGGTGTAGCAGGTAATGCATCTTGTGTCATAAAAATATAAATGTCGGCATTAACTAATTCTGTGGCCAAGCGTCGCGTTCCGCCATGGCTAAATGTATTTTTCGGAATGCTATGTATTTGTACTTGTGAGTATGCTTTTAATAATTGGGTGGTATTATCCTTTGAGTCTGAATCAATCACCAAAATATGATCGGGCTGTTGTGTTTGCTGGGCTATGCTATTAAATAATGGCAAAACATAGCTGCTTGCATTCAGGGTTAGGATGATGAGGGCAACTGTAGGTTGTGCTTGTACGGTCATAAATCACCCAGTGTATAGAATAAAACCATTGTCATGGTAGTATGTATCACTTATATCAGCAAGGGCAATTTTAACTAGGAGCGAAAGAGGTGCAAGCGGGCCCTACTACTTTTGAAGAATTATATTCTTTTTTAACTTTGGTAAAGAGTGCTCACCAAGGTCATACTTATCTCATGGTATTACATGCCGACCCTAATGGAAAAAGCCCGGGAGGTACTGAGCGGCATGTGAATATGCTACAAAATGCTTTATGGGCAGCAGGTCATTATGTGTTAGAAATGTTTCCTGGTCGGGGGGGGCATGTATATTTACGAGTGCGACAGGATAAACAAGTGTTGTTTGTTGCCTTATTTGACCAAGAGCATATTCGAGTTTTGGCACCGCTATTTGCAAGTTGTATACAGTTTTTACATATACATCATACGCGTGGTTGGCATAGCTCTGTTATTGAAAGCCTTATGCATGCAGGTTTTTCTAAAAAAGTAATCACTTTGCATGATTTTTATTTGCTATGTCCGTCAATTCATATGCTGAAAGAACCGAAAGAGGCAGCGTTCTGTGAAGTAGAGCAAAATTTACAGGCATGTAATCATTGTTTATCACATTTTCATGGGTTTCGACGCAGTACAATAGAGTTGTATCGCCAGCAAACGTTAATGTTACTGCAAGGTATGGATCACATTATTGTGCCAAGTTCTGCAGTAGAGCGTTATTTTCAACGTGCTTTGTGTTATGCATGGAATACGATTATTGATAAGGTGTTGCTACTGCCGCATGATATTGCATATTTATTTAAGATACGAGATGAATCAACATTATTATTACCAGAAAAGCCTCCATATACAGCACGCATAGTTTTTCTTGGAGCGGTGTCTTTACATAAAGGCTATCATCTCATGGTCGGCGCTGTACGTCGTTTGCGTCAGCAAGGATATCAGGTAGAAATTTGGGGGCGATTACTGGCGTATCATCCCTCGTTGCATAATGTGTCTGTGCGAGGTTATCAATCGCCAACGGAGTTAAGAGCGCTCTTTGTAGAATATCAACCTGCTTTGGTTGTTTTTCCTTTTTTATGGGCTGAGACGTTTTCTTATGTATTTTATGAAATGATGATTCTCAGTGATTATTCTATACCTGTTGTGGGAAAGTTCGGGCATCCTGCAGAGGTGGTCGAGCAGACTAACTCTGGTGTGGTTCTTGCGGAAATGAGTGTGGCAGGATTACTGCGGGGAATTGATCAGGCGCAGCAACAATATCACGCATTTCTCAAAAATAAGCAGCATGTCGTTGCTGAGTGGATGCAAGAAAATGTTACTTACTATACTCACTATGAGAAATTATTTGCTGCGTTTGTGCCAGAAAATAACGAGAATGTATTAGAAAAAATAGATGTTAATGTTTTACGCTCCATGTACGCTCAGGTACAATCTGCTAATTGTAAAACAGCAGCGCAATGTCGTTCATCTATTTATTTATTGTGGCATTTAGTAAAAACCCGCTTTCGTTATCCTATGCACTTATCTTTTTATTTAGGTAGAGGCATGCAGGTATTACTGAGTGAAGGTTGGAATGGCGTAAGGTATAGAGTAAGTAAGTTATTACAATAAATTATATCCTAGATGGAGAGTAAGCATGATTCCCCGAGGGTTATTAAAAGAACATTTTCGTTTGATAGCGCTCTTGGTGCAGAGTGTAGACTTATTACTAATTTTTTTAGCGGGTTGGGTAGCCTATTTCTTTCGATTTACCCATGTTCAGCTGCCATCCTCTTATATGACGGCATTGTGGATGGGTATGGGTGTGGCATTTATCTTGTTTCCTTTATGTCAATTATATTTCTCCGTACGCTCAAAAAGTATATTTAGTTATTTGCGTCGTATTGCGGAGGCAGTGGGTATATTAGCCATCTCTTTGGCGGGTATGGCGTTTTTTACTAAATCAGGAGAGCATTTTTCCCGCATTTGGTTTGCTATATGGATGGGCAATAGTTTGCTTTTTTTAACGCTGTTTCGTTGTGCTTTACTATGGATGCTGCATCTTATGCGTGCGCATGGCTGGAATGAGCGGCGGGTGGTGATTATTGGAGCTGGTGCGTTAGGCGCTAGATTGGCAGAGACCATTCAAGATGCCTTATGGACGGGATTTCATATTGTTACCTTTATTGATGACGAGGTGGCGAGGACGTCTAATTTACTTAAAGGTATTCCGGTTATACAAACGCCCGAAGAGATGAGTACCTATTTAACTAACGAAGATATTGATGAAATATGGTTAGCGTTACCTTTGCAAGCAGAAGCTCAGGTTAGGACAATATTACATCGGGTACGCCATCATACCGCGACGGTGCGTTACGTGTTAGATGTTTTTGGACTGGATTTACTGAATCATTCAGTGATGGATCTAGCTGGATTTCCCGTGCTTAATTTGCGTTCTACACCTATGATAGGAGTGAATAGGCTTATCAAAGCAATCGAAGATAGAATATTAGCTGGATGTATTCTATTATGCATAAGCCCGTTATTTTTACTGATTACTCTTGCAGTTAAATTAAGTTCACCTGGTCCAATTTTTTATCGCCAAAAACGCGTGGGTTGGAATGGCAGAGAATTTAATATGTTAAAATTTCGTACCATGCCTATTAATGCAGAAGCAGAGACGGGGCCGGTATGGGCTACACAAGCAGATTCACGTCCAACCAAAATAGGTAGATTATTACGGCGTACTAGCTTAGATGAATTACCACAGTTTATTAATGTGTTACTAGGCGACATGTCTATTGTTGGGCCTCGTCCCGAGCGTAAAGTATTTGTTGAACAGTTTAAAGAGAAAATTCCACGCTATATGCAAAAACATGTGGTAAAAGCTGGTATTACTGGTTGGGCACAAGTTAATGGTTGGCGTGGTGATACCAGTTTGGAAAAGCGTATTGAATACGATCTTTATTATATTGAGCATTGGTCATTATTATTTGATTTGAAAATTATTTTTCTTACTTTTTTTCGAGGGTTACTGCACGAAAATGCTTACTAGTGAGTTACCTAAAATATCTATCATTATACCCGTATTAAATCGTGGTGATATGTTAGCTAGAGCGATTGAAAGTGTGCTTAATCAACAGTATCAAAATATTGAATTACTTATCATCGATGGAGGATCTACAGATAACACGCTCAGTGTGATTAAGCAGTATGCGCAATATATTACTTATTGGTGCTGTGAGCATGATGGCAGCTCTAATGTGGCAATAAACAAGGGAATAGCCAGGGCGACAGGCGATCTTATTGCTTCATTAATGGCGGATGATTGGTATGAGCCAGGAACATTGCTGAAAATAGGGAAGGCATTCTGTCAACATCCTGATGCAGATATGATTAGCTGTGGTGGTAGGATAGTTTATCAGGCACAGGATGGCGAGGGTTACCAATTGCGTTCTATTTTCACTTCATCGCGAGCTTTGTCGCTATCTTTTTACCGGGTTTTTTTTGGGGTTTCTGCTATCTGTTGTCGTTTTATTCGGCGCTCACTGTATATGCGCATTGGCAATTACTTGCCAGCAGATGTAGCAGGTAAGCATATCTTTAGTGCTGATAAAGAGTTTTTATTGCGTACGGTTTTGTATAAAGCAAAAAACATCATTGTTGATCATCTGGGATATACTTATTATGAACATGCAGGTTCTGCCACATTTGATGCGAATAATTATCCGCGATTAGCGCGTATTTGTAGTGAACACTTAGAGACAGCATTGCATTACTTAAAAAGAACAGATTTATCACTAGCGCAGCGTTATTTGTTGCATTATTGGTATAATGATCAAGCAACACGATTACTGTTATATAGTTTGTTGATAAAGAATTTTCATATTGCAGCGGAGACAGCTATAACTGGCTTAAAGCAATATACCATTCTTTGGCCTTTTGCGTTTTGCTTAATAGTAAGTAAAATCGCGGTAAAAAAATGGATACGTTTGTTGCGTAAAATTTTCGATTTTAGCGCGGTGAGTGATCATGCATACTAAATTTATTCTTGTGGTAGGCGGGGCCGGATATATTGGTTCGCATATGTTATTAGCCTTGCGGGCCGCGGGCTTTCAACCTATTGTTTTGGATAATCTTAGTAAAGGATGTCGTGACGCGGTATTAGACGCGTTATTAGTGGAGGGAGATATAGCAGATGAAGCATTACTTAATAAGGTTTTTTCTACTTATCATTTTGCAGCGGTGATGCACTTTGCCTCATTTATTGAGGTGGGTGAGTCGGTGCGATTGCCATTAAAGTATTATGAAAACAATATGGCAGCTAGTTTAACCTTGTTAAAAGTGATGCTGCAACATAATGTGAAGAATTTTGTGTTTTCTTCAACGGCAGCAGTCTATGGGGAGCCAAAATATATTCCGATTGACGAAGCTCATCCTGTGCAACCGATTAATCCCTATGGAAAGAGTAAGTGGATGTTAGAGCAAGTATTGCAAGACTTATCATCTAGTCACGGGTTGCGATTTGCTGCATTACGCTATTTTAATGCAGCAGGTGCTGATCCACAGGGGCGTTTAGCTGAACGACACCATCCTGAGACCCATTTAATTCCATTGATTTTACAAGCAGCCAGAGATGAGAGGGCGGCAATTACTATTTATGGTAAAGATTACCCGACAGCGGACGGCACTTGTATTCGTGATTATATTCATGTGACTGATTTGTGTGAGGCACATCTATTAGCGTTACGTGCTTTGCTGGAAGGAGCTAGCAGTATGACGTATAATTTGGGAACAGGCCGTGGTTATTCTGTGGAGCAGGTTATTCAAGTGGCACGCGTTGTTACGCAATGTGTTATTTCTGTCGAGGTGGGCGCACGTCGTGCAGGAGATCCCATCAGTTTAATTGCAAATGCAGCACGTGCCCAGAGAGAATTACATTGGCAGCCTTGCTACCCTGAATTGGAGACAATTGTGCGTCATGCATGGGCTGCCTCAACTAAAATCATGCAAGAAGTCTAGTATTAAATGACCAGGAGTTCCCGCTAACACTGTCATCCTGAGCGTTAGCCTGTCATCCTGAGCGTTAGCGAAGGATCAGTGTCCTTCTTGAATTCGTTTAACAAGGACACTGATCCTTCGCTAACGCTCAGGATGACAGGCTAACGCTCAGGATGACAGTGTTAGCGGGAACTCCTGATTAAATGACTTCCTTCATGAGTTTTTTTACGGTTTTTGTTGCCACTTGCCAATTTAAACGTGTTTCATATTCATTAAAAGCTGCCAGGGCCATTTCCTCATAACGAATACGATGCTGCATTAAATTAATAATATAATCACAGTACTCCTTAGCACTAGCATCTAAAGAGAATGTCATACCGTTGAGATTATCTTTGACTATCGTGCTAATGCCGCCTACATACGTGGTTAGGCACGGTATCCCCCACGCATTAGCCTCACAGAAAACAATACCATATGCTTCTGCGCGTGACGGCACAAAAAGAAAATGTGAATCGCGAAGTAGTTGCGATATTTTTCTTTCTCCCTCTGGCGTACGTTTGGAAATAAATCCTAGACATTTGACGTAGGCAGGAATGGCAATGTTTTTCGGTGGATAACAGCCAACCAAGGTTAATTCGACTGCTTGACCAGCTTGACGCAACGCTTCCGCAACAGCTAAAACCTTATCTCCACCTTTGCGATACCAATCCTTGCCAAGAAACAATAATTTAATTATGCCTTGTTGGCGATGTTTGACGATATCGCGTATTTCAGTGAAAGAAGGCGCATGCTTGATATTGGCGCCAAAGGGTACCACTTTTACTTTTTCTCGCTGTGTGCCATAGAATTGTAATGCACTTTGTGCAGCCCAATCCGATGAGAAAATCGCCAGACGACAACGCGATAAACATTCTAAAGTAATGCTATTGCCTTGCTTTACTGAGCTTGGCGAATGATAAGCAAAGGCATGATAAAAACCCAGTAATGCCGCATATAAGCTATCTGTCCATAACACAATAGGTTGCTTGCAATCTAAATAAGCAATGGGATTAATTTGCGGTGCTAGTATGATATCTGCAGTCAGATCGACAAGGTGTTGCTGTACTTGCTTGGAGTAATATGCAGCAGCTACCGTGTTAAATCGAGGGCTGTCTCTTTCTCCAGTTAGGTATTTTTTACATACTTGCTTCAGTTTAAAAAACGGCGGTAATTTACGTTTTAATGAGCTGATATGGCTGACTTCCATGTTTTGTTGACTAAATGCCTGTGACATATAATAAGGTGTACCAGACCATTTTTTTACATCTTGTGAATTAAAAGTAGTAGCATAAGCAAGACGCATGATGTTACTCCGTTGCCACTTGTATTAATGGTAATTCCCAGAATGTTTTGCGAAATGCAGGAATAGAAAAACAATGCTGTGCACGTGTATACGCTTGTTCTCTATATTGTTGTCGTGCTATTTGATCCCAGTGATAGCTTGTTAGCATGGCAGAGGCTAATTCATTGGGACTTTTGGTATTGACTAAGGTACCCGTGTTACCTATTACTTCTGGGATTCCATGAGTGCGCGTCGCAATAATAGGAGTTTGTGCTGTCATGGCTTCAATAAGTACGCGCCCAAATGCTTCTTGAGTAGACGATAAAATAAATACATCAAAAGCTCGCATGTAACGATAGGCATAGGAGATAAACCCAGTCAGGAGGATGTGTTCACTTAATCCCAACTGTTGTATTTGCTGTTTTAATGTTTGTTCGAGGCTACCATCACCCATGATAATTAATTTTGCATTAGGGCATTGCGGCTTTAGTTTAGCAAAGGCTTGAATTAATGATGCTTGATCTTTGTTAGGCGCAAGACGACCAATATTGCCAAATACAAAAGCTTCTGTGGGCAATTGTAATGTTGCTCTTGCTTGGTCACGCGAAAGAAATTGCGGTTCTATACACTCCATGTCTATAGAGTTATACAGCGTAATGACACGATCTTGTGGAATACCCCATACATCTCGACGTAGATCCTCACGCACTGCATTGGAGACACCGGCAAATAACCAATTTTTTTGGGCGAGCATAGCAACAGTTAATTTGCGCATCAAAGACGACATGGTGCGTAATTCGTGCATAACGGCAATGCAGGCAGGAATGGCAAAAAAGCGCGACACCCATAGCATGATATAGGCGGGTTTATAACGATGGCAAATAACAATAGAAAATTTTTTTTGTTTGCATAAGGCCAATAGCTGCCGTATGGCGGCTATTTTTAGCCCGCGAACAATTTTTTTAGGTGCATTAAGAAAAAGGATTTGATCCGCTAGCGTACGCTGTCTAACTTCCTCATCCGGATGTCCCGTTAAATAAGCCACGGTAACCTCATAGCAATCTTTATTAAATAAGCGGGCATATTGATTGCAAATATCGATAAATTGTGTGCTATAACTATGGCTTAGAATAAGAATGGTTTTGCGCATTATGCAGATACCTGGCTATAAAAACAAATACTTATAACAATGTCAGTGCCAGAGAGCAAGTTTCCTAATCGCACAGGCCCTGCGAGTTGTCTGTGGGAATATAGAGATGTCTTGGTAAGGTATGTTACTATTCTTGCATTTTCAGGTAAAGGAAAGAGCCATTATTATGAAGATTTCGAAGGCAGTGTTTCCTGTTGCGGGGCTAGGTACGCGCTTTCTGCCAGCAACAAAGGCGAATCCCAAGGAAATGTTACCCATTGTAGACAAACCATTGATTCAATATGCAGTTGAAGAAGCAATAGCTGCGGGGGTTTCCGAATTAATTTTTGTCACCAATAGCAGCAAGCGTGCGATTGAAGACCATTTTGACTCCAATGTAGAACTAGAAGCTAGCTTGCTTGAGCGGGGTAAGCATGACTTATTGGATATGGTGCGGCGTATTTTGCCAGATCACGTTTCTTGTGCCTATATTCGTCAGCGTTCGCCGCAAGGCTTAGGGCATGCGGTGCTCTGCGCTAAGCAACTTATTGGTAACGAACCTTTTGCAGTATTGTTAGCGGATGATTTAATTGACGGTCAACCACACTCATGTTTACAGCAAATGGTAGATATTTTTTTGAATTCACAAGCCAGTATTATTGCTGTTGAAAGTATTCCACGTGAGGATACAAAAAAATATGGTATTGTTGATGTAGAGGCAATAGATCAACCTGTGTCACGTATTCGCCGTATTATTGAAAAACCAGAGCCACAGCAAGCGCCTTCTAATTTGGGCGTGGTAGGACGCTATATTCTTACGCCAGAGATTTTTTCACTACTTGAAGATACCCCCCGAGGTTCAGGTGGAGAGATTCAGCTAACAGATGGCATTGCCCGCTTATTACAGAAGCAGCCTGTATATGCAATACAATTCCAAGGTCGGCGCTATGATTGTGGGAGTAAACTTGGTTACTTAGAAGCTACCATTGCATATGCTCTAAAGCACCCAGAATTAGCTGATGATTTTAAACGTTGCATGCAGAGTTATACATAATGAACTCCAGAGTGCAAAATGTGTCTTCTTCTTTGCATATCTACATCATTGCTGCGCTAAGTAGTATCTTGTTATCCAGTTGGATTAGTGAGCGTGAATTTGTAATTAATACCGATGCAATTTGTTATTTGCAAAGTGCCGAAACTATCGGTACCTCAGGATTGCGAGAGGCGATGCATTTATGTGGGCAAGCACGCTGGCCTTTTTATTCTTTGTTGATTTTTTTATTTTCAGCAATGAGTTCACTTTCTTATACAGCATCAGCTTATGTGTTGAATGGTGTTTTTTCGTGTGTGATGGTGACTACCTTTTTGGCTATCATTCAAAAACTCGGTGGATCTAGACGGGTGCTGTGGTTGGCAGCACTGGTTATTTTGACTGCTCACGAAGTCAATAGTGTAAAACAGTATATTATTCGTGATCATGGTTTTTGGGCGTTTTATTTATTGTCATGTTATCTGTTATTACAGTATTTTGAGCAATTTCAACGCCGTTATGCATTTGCATGGAATGTGAGCTTACTAATGGCAACATTGTTTCGTGTTGAGGGAGCGTTTTTCTTAATATTTTTGCCATGGATATCCTGGTTATATCGAATAAAAGCATATCGAGCTTTTATTGATTTAAATGCGTTAACAATGGGTATCGTTGCTATTTTGGTTGGATGGCTTGCTTTTCATCCGGAGCAAAGCTTAGCTGATTGGGGTCGGTTACAAGAAATTGTTTCACAAGCTACGCACGGCGGCTATCTTGTTTGGCAACGGTTTCATGAAACAGCTATTAACCTAGGAAAGTATGTATTGCCATCCGAGTCAGCACGCGATGCATCGTGGGTATTATTTTTTGTGGTTATGCTAGGGTATGTGCAAAATATTATCGCGAATTTATCGGTGGCCTATACATTATTGGTAATCTATGCATGGTGGAAGGCACAGCCTATTTTTAAAAAATCTAATCAGTTAGTTTTATATGGATATCTTTTTGTTAATGTGCTTGTTACTGGGGTGTTTTTTCTGCAACACTTGTTTTTATCGAAGCGTTATTTAATTGCTTTATCTATTATTTTGATGGTATGGGTGCCTTTTGCATTAGATGATTTATTAAAGCAATATCAATCTGATACCAGGGTAATAGTAAGGCGCGTGTTTTTGCCTATTCTGGCGTTATTAATTTTTATTTCTGCCCTTGGTGGCGTATTTGATTTTGGCTATTCTAAGCAATATATTCGTAACGCGGGGCATTGGGTTGCATTGAATGTTCCAAAAACCGCACGGTTATATAGTAATGATTCACAAGTTATGTATTACTCGCAACATTTTGGTAATGAAATTTTCAATAAGACACAGGAGTATGCGGACGTTAGTGTTATTGAGCATGGTAAGTGGAAGCGTTATGATTTTTTAGCTATTCGCATCAATAAACAAGACTTTATAGATCAATCTGCTTTTCTGCAAAAACTACCATTAATACCTGTAAGAGTGTTTGCTAATAAGCGTGGTGATCAAGTGCGTATTTATCAGGTAAAAGGATACTATTAACCACTAGAGGATGCTGCGTTGAATATTACTGTCATAGGTGCAGGGTATGTTGGGTTGGTGACTGGCGCATGTTTTGCCGAGTTAGGTAATCATGTGACTTGTGTTGATGTGAATAAGAAAAAGGTGGGGCAATTACAAAAAGGCATATTACCTATTTACGAGCCAGGCTTAGAGGCAATGGTCGTCAGTAACATCGCTGAGAGTCGTCTACACTTCGTTACTTCGTTGAAAGAGCAGGCAGTGGAACCGCAAGTTATTTTTATCGCAGTAGGAACTCCCAGTGACAAAGGGGGTGCCGCCGATATGCAGTACGTAGAGGCAGCAGCGCGGGATATTGGGTCTTATGTGAAAAATTATTGCGTAGTTGTGGATAAGTCTACGGTGCCAGTGGGCATGGCGGAATGTGTTAAGGCTATTATTCAACAAGCAATTAAGCTACGTAAGTTGAATGTGAAAGTGGATATGGTTAGTAATCCTGAGTTTTTGCGAGAAGGCGCTGCGATTAAAGACTTTATGCAGCCGGACCGCATTATTATTGGGTTATCCTCTAAGAAAGCAAAAAGTATCATGTTGGATCTGTATTTGCCTATTATGCGTAATCCAGAAAAGATTTATTTTATGAATGTGCAAGACGCAGAAATGACGAAGTATGCTGCCAATGCAATGTTAGCTACGCGTATTTCTTTTATGAATGAAATGGCGATGCTTTGCGAGCGTTTAGATGTGGATATTGAAAATGTGCGTATTGGCATGGGCTCGGATGCGCGAATTGGGAATGCATTTATTAATCCTGGCTGCGGTTATGGAGGCTCTTGCTTTCCTAAAGATGTACGTGCTTTGATGCGTATGGCTGAACAGCAGGGGTTTGATCCTATTATTTTGCGCGCAGTAGAAGAGCGTAATTTCAAACAAAAACAAGTTCTGTATGAAAAGTTAAAACATGTTTTTGGAGGGGATTTATCTGGCACAAAAATTGCCGTATGGGGATTAGCATTTAAACCTGGTACAGATGATATGCGCGAAGCCTCTTCTTTGGTATTGCTTAATGATATTTTAACTCAAGGCGCGCATGTGCAAGCGTATGACCCTGTTGCTATTCCCGTAGCTAAACACATATTGTCGCCACAATGGCTAGCGTCTGGGCAAGTCACTTTTGCGGAGCATCCTTACGATGCTTTACACGGCGCAGACGCTTTGGTGTTAGTGACGGAATGGATGTCATTCTGTTATCCAGATCTAGCAGCCATGAAGAAGTTAATGCGTAGACATGTGATTGTGGATGGTCGTAATCAATATGATCCTAAGCAAATTCGCGAGGCGGGATTTGAATATTATGGCATCGGCAGATAATGTCTACGTTTTAATTCATGGTGCTTGGCATGCAAGTTGGTGCTGGCGTTACGTAGTACCATTATTAGAGTTATATGGTCGTGTTCTTGCCCCTGATTTACCCGGTCATGGTAAGTGTTTTGTGGATATGCGTTGTATTGCTTTATCTACCTACGTGGATTATGTAACCAATCTTGTTAAAGCCCAAGATAAACCGGTTGTTTTGGTGGGACATAGTCTTGGTGGCGTCATTATTTCTCAAGTAGCGGAAAATATTCCAGAGTGTATCAAGCGGTTAGTTTATATTGCCGCATTTGTACCTAGAAATAAGCAATCGCTATTATATGAAGCGAGTTGCTCTAAATCTCCAGGTATAGCAGCGGAGCTAGTGCTAAACGAGGAAGAGAATACGCTGGCTTTACTTGCATCGCCGCGTATCTGCGAAATATTTTATAACTGTTGCTGTAAGAAGGATGTAGAATTTGCCTTATCAAAGCTGCAAGTACAGCCGTATCGCCCTTTGAGAGATTCTATTAGCATTTCATCTTCCCGGTTTGGACAAGTAAAAAAACTATATATTGAATGTTTACAGGATGTGGCATTGGCTGTGGAAGATCAGCGGCGTATGCATATGAAAGTGCATTGTGATGTGGTTAGTCTTGATACAGATCATTCACCTTTTTTTTCTGCAGCAGATGAGTTAGTAAAGGCGATAATTCTGTAGCTTTTAAAGAAGGCGTTTGCTGGCATAATAAGCTCCACCAATTAATGCGTGTTCTAAATTACATAATACACCTAGAGGATAGTATTTACGTTGCATAAGGTAAGCAGGGGATGCTTGTATGCCATCAACAAAATCAGGCAAGTCAAAAGCATTGAGATGATGTAGTGCAACCCCACCTGTTATCCAGATACCGCTTTCGGGCATAAAAATTAGTTGGACAGTACCAATCAATAATCCTAGATACCAAGCAAATGTACGTAATACTTCCTCTGCTTGGCCAAAATGTATTTTTTTACCAACCTCTTCTGGAGTAATGTTTTTATCTGTAGGGTGAAAGAAATGATATAAGCGCACCATTCCTTGCCCAGATAAAATTTTTTCGAAGGTTATGGTGGAATGGGGATGATTATTTTTTTCTAAGAAAGATAGGATTTCACAGTGACGCTGATATTGATGGCTAGAGGCTAATGGAGGGGAGGGAATGCCTATATGCCCAACCTCGTTTTGTCCTAGCCAGAAATCGCCATTGCGCAGTAATATCCCATCTTTTAATCCTAAGCCAGTGCCTATACCTAATGCGACACGTCGACCATAATCATTAATGGGGCAAGTGTTTAAGTGTTTAATGTTATTAGCTTGCTCCATGTAAGGGGTAAAGGTGGCACAAACCACGGGGGCATAATCATGGATCACTGCATAAGGTGGCCATTGCTGCTGCTTGGCGATAGCAGAAAAAGGCATAGGATAAGGATATGCTCCTTCTAATAGTAGATTTTCTCCATTGTAATGACCAGCGCCGCCTATGCAGATAGCATCGGCATCGCGCATAAAAAAATCCAGGTTACCTTCTAATTTTGCAATTAAGTCAACAAGAGAATCTGTATCGTTCAGCTTGATAGAGTGACTTTTTATGCATGTGAATGTTTGTGTATCTTTATTATATCTGACAATGCCGGCGGTGCATTTTGTTGCACCCAGATCCCAAGTAATAATAGTGTGTGTCATGTGAACAGACCCTAAAAGTGAAACGCTTCGGGCATAGTAGATCTTAATTTTTTTGCTATTTCCACAAATAATGGTTGTTTAGCAGTGCCTGAGCGCCAGTATAAGCCAATGGTGCGTTTTGGTTTCGGTGCGGAAAAGGGGATATAAGACACTCTGTTTGTTGTTTTACAAGCTAACTTAGGCATGAGTGTCATCCCTACACCAGCAGCAACCATGTGTCGTAATGTTTCTAAGCTGGTAGCTTGAAATCCATGTGTCTCTGTGGCGTGCATTTTTTCACACAAGGCGAGCGCTTGTTCGCGTAGACAATGCCCTTCGGCAAGCAGTAACAAATTTTTCCCAACTAAATCTAGTTGTTTTATGGTCTTATGCTTGGTGAAGGCATGTTGTTTAGGGACGGCGAGTAAAAATTCTTCTTCAAATAAAATAGCAGATGAGAAATGCGACTCGGAAATTGGCATAGCGAGAATGGCGGCGTGAATTTTTGCATGCTGCAGTTTTTCTACTAAAACTGCAGTTTGTTCTTCAATAAGATAAAAAGATACGTTAGGAAAGGCTTTTATTAACGGCGGCATGATATGAGGAAGTAGATAGGGAGCTAAGGTGGGGATAATGCCGACTCTTAATTCACCCATGAAAGGGTCTTTCACGGATTGAGCAAAGGCAAACATTTCATCAACTTGATTTAAAATGCTGCTAGCCTGCTTTGCGATGGTTTGGCCATGTTCGGTAAGCAAAGCCAATTTATTTGTGCGTTCGATAAGTTGTAAGCCAAGAATATTTTCTAGTTTTTTAATTTGCATGCTTAATCCTGGTTGGCTAACATGGCAAGCCTGCGCGGCTTTGCCAAAGTGGCGATATTCTGCTAAGGCTACGAGGTATTTTAGATCACGAATATTCATGTTGGCCCACACTTTTGATAAATAATAATTATCGTTATTATAACAATAATTGATTTTATTTATCAATAGAGTTTCTTTATTCTTGTTTGTATATACCCGAAGCGAAAAATGCTCGTGTTTTCCGGAAGGGCATTTCTAGGGGTACCTTAAATTCAATATCAAAAACAGGAGAATAATTATGTTAGCGGTAGGTCAATCTTTTCCAGAATTTCAAATGACAGGTGTAGTTTCAGCAAATATACAAGATGCTTTTATCGATATTAATCATCTTTACGCTGCGGGTAAATGGCAAGTATTTTTCTTTTGGCCAAAGGATTTTACTTTCGTTTGCCCTACAGAAATTGCTGAGTTTGGTCGTTTAAATGCGGAATTTTCTGAGCGTGATACGCAAGTTTATGGGGTGAGTACAGATTCGGAGTTTGTGCATTTAGCTTGGAAACAGCAGAAAAGTGAGTTACAAGACTTACCTTTTCCTATGTTAGCAGATATTAAGCGCGAGTTAACTCAAGCTTTAGGTATCTTAGACAAGCAAGCGGGCGTGGCGCAACGTGCAACTTATATTGTAGATCCGCAAGGAGTGGTGCGTTTTGTAATGGTAACTGATCTAAATGTAGGTCGTAACCCTAAAGAAGTGTTGCGGGTACTCGATGCATTACAAACGGATGAGTTATGTCCTTGTAATTGGCAAAAGGGAGAGAAAACCTTAGAAATAGGCGGTGCAGCATGAGTCTTGACGATATAAAGGCACGGATACCAGAAGAACTGCGTGATATTAGATTAAACTTATCAACAGTATTGACTGAAGAAGGTGCTGCTGATTTATCTCTGCAGCAAATTTATGGCATTGCTTTGGCATCAGTGTATGCATTGAAAAATACTGAACTTACATCAGAGATGTTAAAGATGGTAGCTGAGTATTTACAGCCAAATGAAATAGCGGCAGCAAAATCCGCAGCTACTATTATGGCAATGAATAATGTTTATTATCGTTTTGTACACTTGGTTAGTGATCAATCCTTTGCTGCATTGCCGGCTAAATTGCGTATGAATGTGCTTGCTAATCCTGGAGTAAGCAAAATGGATTTCGAATTAAGTTGTTTGGCGGTATCAGCTATTAATGGGTGTGGTATGTGTATGGACGCACACATGGCGGAGTTACTTAAAGCCGGAGTAAGCAAACTAGCAATTCAATCAGCAATACGCATAGCCGCAGTTATGCATGCGTCGGCGGTAGCTATCACCTAGGGTAGGGTCTGTTTACAACAGGAGTTCTTGCTGAATAAAAGAAAAATAATTTTAACATTGCGGTTTCTTAAGAGTTCCTTAAGATTTCATTCATATAATCGAATTGTTTATAGATAGGCTTTACGGATAAAGCAACATCATTATAAAAAATGATTATTATAAGGAGTTATGTCATGCCAAGCACTATAAATATGTCCGATTATGTTTATTTTCCTGATCGATCCATCATTACCAATGATATCTGATAGCTAACTTTACATTCCCAGTATTATTTCTTTTAGTATTTTGTAGCTACCAGCTGAATGGTGTAGCTAGCGGAGTGAAACTGTGTAGGGTTCTACCCTTTTAGCACAGCGGCACTTTACAACCTGCAGAAAGTATCTTTGTCGAAAAGGAGTTTCGATTATGTCAAAAACAAGAAGAAGACCTAATATTACAGTTCGCACACCTGCAAATTCTACGGATGATAAGCAACCAGTACCAGCAACCCAGGCAACAGCTAGTATTTCGGCAACATTACCAACATCCATGATGATTCCGGGGCTTACAGGCAAGGATAGTGACTTATTAAGCCAAAATGAAAATTTTCGTTATTTGGGGAATAGCAAAAAAGTAGGACATGCGGTTATTAAGCGCAGACCAGATGGTCAGGAGATGGCAGTGCAGTATGCTATTCCTCCGGGAGGTGATGCTGAAACGCCAGAATTTCGTCCTTTACAAGACATAGAGGCAATAGAACGCTATGGGCTACATCGTTATCAAGCGAAAACTCCAGGTGGTACCGTCATGTATGCAGCGCGTTTTCTTGATGCTGAGGTAGGGGCGGAGCATCCAGAGGCTATGCGGGTTGCCTTGTTTTCGCCGAGAAGGGATAAAGAACCCTTTTGGGGCTCAGATAAGACTATACCATTATGGCGCACTGATCTTTCTCCACATCATCAACGAGAATTTGAGGCTGAACTAAAAGAAATTCCCGAGCAAACAAAAGGCGGACCAGACCAAGTTGTTGAGCCGGGGTCTGTTAAATATCGCGATGAACATAAGACACGCAATCCAGATCAAAATACGGTAATGGGAGAATCCGCTAGAGATGCTTACGAGCATTTCATGGATAAGATGACGGAAGAATTAACTCCAGAAGCACGGGAAATATTTCAACGTGCAGTTGATGCTCCTTTAAGAAACATGTTTAAAAGTCAGTATCGTCCTGAATGGTTGCATGCTTATGGGTATTCGCTGACTCCACAAAAAAACAACCCTCAGCTTAATACTAACTTGGGTGCCGCACCTAAATGGGCTAATACAGAAATGATGGTATTAGAGCGTATCGCTAAGTGGTTTGCTTTAAATAGGCCAGAGACTTTAATTAAAATCAAGCCTTTTTTTACTATGCTTTTGGATTCTGAGCTTATTAAAAATCTTAAGTTTGCAGTGACTCTGGAAGAGAAGGGGAGATTTGTTAGGTTTTTACAAGAATTAGATCCATTTAAAAAATATCCTCTGTTTCGCAAGGCTACAGACTTGACTCAGGGGACCGCTGTTGCTTTAGGGTTGCTGCATGATGTTACGCCTGTTCGTGAACAGTTGGTGATTGATCATACTGCACATACCGCTGCGACAGCCCCCGTTGCAGCAGCAGTTCCCGTAACTGCTGCAGTTAACACGCGAGCTGCTACTAGAGCACAAACTACCGCTAGGAGGCAACGTACTACGGTTGGAGGAGCTACAGCAGCTACGAATGCACCGGTATCACAGCCTGTTGTGACAGCAGCTTCTACTGGCGCTGCTGGTATTGCTGCGGTGCCATTACCCCAGTCGACTTTGCCTTCTGCAGCTATGCAATCAGTGCCACAGCAGAGAACTGAAGCTCAACCGCCTTTAGCCATGCCATTTCCTACTCATTTAGTGTTTCAAAACTCCATTGTGCAAACAGCAACAACGTCGAGTGAGTACGACTATGACGAACCTTGGCGCGGAATATCGCTGGCGGTTTCTCATGGTACTGGTGTAGTGATAGCGCATGCTGGGAAAAAGTATGTTCTTACTAACGCACATTGTGTTGAAAACGGTTCGTTTGTGCAAGTTCGATTAGCTAATAGTAGAAAGCAATTTAAAGCGCGTCCCATCTGTGTTTCTTATCAATGTGATTTAGCATTACTAGAAGTTAACTATCCTCTGTTTCAGCAGCAAGCGGTACCCGTTGAATTAGGTGAAATGGTTTCCTTGCAAGAAAGCGTGAAGGTGATGGGTTTTCCTATGGGGGGTGAAGAAATTTCCGTTTCAGATGGCATCGTTTCGCGTATTGAAGTACGTGAGTACTGTATGAGCGGTGAAGATATGTTGCAAGTACAAGTCAGTGCAGCAATTAACCCTGGAAACAGCGGTGGTCCAGTGTTCTCTGGTAACAAGGTAGTTGGAATTTCTTTCCAAGGCTACGATAGACAGGGATTGGGTTTCATGATCCCTATGCCTGTTATCGATCATTTTTTAGGTGATGCGCTAAGTGGTAAACCGTATCAGGGTTTTCCTGTTCTTCCTGTAGAGATGCAGCCATTAGAAAATCGTTGGCAAAGGGAAAGTTATGGAATGCAAAAAAACCAGACAGGGGTGCGGGTTAAACGTATTGATACATTATGCGACGCTCACAACAAATTAAAGCCGGACGATATTTTACTTACTATCGATGGCTTGCCTATTGCCAATGACGGTAGAGTAAATATTCCAGGGGTAGGTAATTGTATTGACTTGATCCATGTTACACATATGAAACATCTCGGAGAAACAGTTAGATTACAGGTGCTGCGACGCCAAAGCCCTACTGAGGAGCCATCTATACTGACGCTTGATGTGCTTATGGATAGTGTACCGCATAGTACGGAGATGGTTTTGGCAGCGGAGCACGACAAGGTACCCACTTATTTCATGGTGTCTGGTTTGGTATTTCAACCATTAACACGTAATTATTTAGAAAGTAATGGTACGGACCTTGAAGAGCATTATCAGGCTGACGCGGGGTGTTATCTTCCAGACATTCCTAGGAAGTCACCGGATGACCAATTTGTTGTGTTGACTAACGTGTTGGATTGCTCTTTTACCGACGGATATGGAAGCCTCAGTAATGAAATAGTAAAAACAGTTAATGGCAAAGAAGTGCATAACTTTCGTGAGTTTATTGAAGCAATAGAAAGTAATACTGGGCCATCACATACGATTACAACAGCGGGGAAAGATAGGATTGTAATAAAAAGATTATCACCAGAAGAGGAAAAGCGGCTTTTGAAAAAGTATCATTTACATCATGATCGCTCAGATGATTTGCGGCCACCGTCAGCGGCAGAATTACTGGCATCTGGTAATTCGAATGATAGCGATGATAATGATGAGTCTCCGCAGGGACCCATTCAAGAAGCTTCTGGTCATGTAGCCAATCAGCAGCCTACGGTAGATAATAAAGCGCAACCAATGGCAGAGGACGATGATGATAATGATAGTGAAGCAACCGAGGCAATGGAGGTGGATAATGACGAAACTCAATCTTCTGCTCATGAGGATGTGCCTAGTATTACTCGCGCTATGTTGCCGGGGTTAAGGAGATATGCGGGGGTGATTGCGAATATGGAGCAGCGTTATCAAAAAATGGATGCGCTTGAGGAGAGATATGAAAAAGCTACTGGAGAAGTTGTGCCTTATGCTTCTTCTGATGACGATGATTACAATGCGGATAGTGAGGAGAGCGAATCGTCTGATGAAGAGGATCAGGAGCAGCAACAGCCTGTTCAATCTCATCGTGCAGCAGCAGGGAACTCTAATCACAAGCATCGTTTGTTCCATCCCAAGCCACAGCCCGTACATGAGGGTGGTCAGCCTCATCATAAGAGAAGAATAGAGAGTTCTGATGATGAGTCCGTCAATCAGCCAGCACAAAAGAAGCCAAGAACGGGCGATATCCGTAGTTATTTTGGTAAGAGGCCTCCTCAGTCAAGTGCTGCAACGCAGTTAGATGAGCCACAAATAAAACGTCGACGTCTAGGATAGTTTGGGTGTGATCAGAAGACCTACTCCTGTGAAAATAAGCAGGAGTAGATCTTGTCGGAAGAGGAAACCTTGTGTGTAGTTTCCTCTCCTCCTTTGCTTCCTAATGGAGGGTCAGGGAGAGGAGACTCAAAATTACATTTATAATAAGAGGTATCATATGTTGTTATGGAATGGGCGAGTTAACTCTAAAGCAAACCCGCGCTGCATGATAAAAGAAACTAGCGAGATCAGTGCGGTGTTGAAGGAGTGTCGCTATAACACCTTTGTTTTACTCGATTTGGATAAGACTGTGCATGATGCAAGCCAAGAACTGGGCGGAGATGCCTGGTTTGTGGATATGCATGAACATGCCAGGCAGGTGATGCCGGATCAACCCACTATGCGTCGAGCGGCTGTTGTAGAGTTGTATCATTTAGTTCAACATTACACATTAGTAAAACCCGTTGAAGAAAATACGGTGCGTATTATCCGATTATTACAGGATATGCATATACCGGTGATTGCATTAACCTCGCGGGGCAAGGAAATTATTCAGCCTACGCTTAGACAATTAGCGCAAATTGGCGTGGATTTTTCGCGTAATTGGGATGATTTGCAGGGAGTTATTCGTTTGGATGAATCTAGCCCAGCTATTTTTCGTGAGGGAGTTATATTTTGTAGTGGTAGCGATAAGGGCGTATGTTTGGATATGTTTTTTAAGTATTTAAAAGAGTATGCCAAATCTTTTCCTGCGCATGTGGTGATGATGGATGATGCAAGGCGGCATCTAGAGGCAGTAGAAAAAGTAGTTGCAGCGCATGGCTGTGATTTTACTGGCTTGCGCTATGGGCGTTTAGATGAAAAAACTGCACAGTGGAATAGAAAAAAAGCCATCAAGCAATTGCACACTTTAAGTGCCGAGCAATTTACAGAACAACAACAAGCTTTGCTTGCTACTTTGCAGATTCCACCGGCTTCTCCAAGTGCTAGTCCACGCCAAACTTATGCTTTTTTTACTGAGCAATCATCGAGCGTATCGAGAGAGAAGCGACTGTTGGAGAGTAATAGTAAAGATGATGACGCGGGCATGATACGAGGTAAGGCAAGAATGCGTTCTGCTTCGTTGTCGCGGGGTTGATTTTCAATAAACACTCTCCGGCCGGCATCTACACGTGTATCCCCCCTTCTGTGTCTTGTCTCCTATTAAGGTTTGGGCTGTTGTGTAGAAGGAGCCGCAGTAAGCTGTTTATAGTCGGGCTTCAATTTTTCCCATAACTTATACATCGCTTCATATAGCGGGTCTTTTGATAGATTTCTAGTAAATACTCTACCTGCTGCATAACTTTCTGTAGCACGATATTTGTCACGCCAGTTGTGAAAGGCGTGAAGAAAACTAACTATGCGTTGAGCTGGATCGGTAGCATGGTTAGTAAGGTGTTGCATCATTTGTTCTAGATTGTGATAATGTTTAACTTTTTCTCTTAGGCTTTTGGGTACCGTATCTTGTGTTTTTTCTACCCATTTCATGATGTCATAAATATTATCGTTAGATCGAGGGGAATCTTTTGGTTTGTTAGGTATACGAGCATACTGGGGTCTTATAGCGGTCTCTATATAAGCAAGTGCTTCTTGGCATGCGGTATAGTATCTTAGGATGTCATTAAACTTTCCGGCTTGAATATCCGCTCTTAGCCTGGTTAGTGTGGGGACAGTGCTATCTGTTACAGCGTATCCAGGTGCACCCCTTGAACCTGGCTTAAAGCCTAAAATATTATACAATTCAGCGGCAATAAATAATCTAACGCTATTTAAATCGACTTGGAATTGTTGGGCAGTTACCCTATCTTGTGAATCTCTCGATGTCACTTTAATAACCCCTTTAACTAGAGCTTCTTCTGCTATTACTTGAGCAGCTTGAAAGAATGCAGCAACAAAT
>MGYC01000008.1:110867-148608 GCA_001801575.1 Gammaproteobacteria bacterium RIFCSPHIGHO2_12_FULL_41_20 | reverse complement strand
CTGACGCTCAGGATGACAGTGTTAGCGGGAACTGCTACCTATCCGCTTGCCATCCTTTATTCAGCAGGAACTCCTGGATAAGCATGGCTCTATTCTGGCATGATCCTAGAAAAGGACTTATGCATCATGACCCTACATAACCCTATACGTCAGTATTTGACCAGTACTCAATATCACGAATTATATCAACGCTCAATTAAAGACCCTCAAGGATTTTGGGGTGAACAAGCAAAAAAATTTCTAACTTGGTTTAAACCTTGGGATCATGTAGTACAAGGCGACTTTAAGCAGCTAAATGTCAAATGGTTTGCAGGCGGGCAATTGAATGCAGCCTATAATTGTCTAGACCGGCATTTACCGCAACGCAGTGAACAAATCGCTTTAATTTGGGAAGGCGATAATCCTCAAGAATCAAAAACCTTAACTTACCAAGAATTACATCAACAAGTTTGCCAATTCACCCAAGCGTTAAAAAATCACGGCCTCCATAAAGGTGACCGTGTATGCATTTATATGCCCATGATTCCGGAAGCTATAATTGCCATGCTAGCCTGTGCCCGCATGGGTGCAATTCACTCTGTCGTATTTGGTGGCTTTTCTGCGGGCTCGTTAAAAAGTCGTATTCTGGATGCAGACTGCCGTCTTGTTATTACTGCCAATGAAGGGATACGCAGTGGCAAACGTATTCCGCTAAAAGAAAATGTGGATACAGCACTACAACACTGCCCACAAGTAAAAACTGTCATCGTCATACAGCGTACCAAGAACACTATACCCTGGAATAAACAACGTGATGTTTGGTATCACGAAGCCATGGTGCAGGCTACTACAGAAGCGCCAGCAGCAGTGATGCAAGCCACTGATCCTCTATTTATTTTGTATACCTCTGGCTCCACAGGTAATCCTAAAGGCATTTTGCATACTACCGCAGGGTATTTACTTTATGCTGCCATTACCCATAAATATATTTTTGATTATCATGAAGGAGATATTTATTGGTGCACAGCTGATATAGGCTGGATTACTGGTCATTCCTACCTTGTCTATGGTCCCTTATTAAATGGAGCAACCACACTGATATTTGAAGGTGTGCCAAATTATCCTTCTCCAGCACGTTATTGGGAAGTGGTTGATAAACACAAAGTCACTATTTTCTATACCGCTCCTACTGCTATCCGGGCAATACGCCAAGCGGGTGATCACTGGGTAAATACGACTTCGCGAAAAACGCTGCGCCTGCTCGGCACAGTAGGAGAGCCTATCAATCCTGAAGTATGGAAATGGTATTACGAAGTCATTGGCTACCAACGTTGCCCCATTGTTGATACGTGGTGGCAAACAGAAACCGGTGGCGTATTAATCAGCCCCATCCCAGGTGTCACCCCATTAAAACCCGGTTCAGCTGCCTGGCCATTTTTCGGTATTATTCCAGACATTGTCAATGATAAAGGCGAGGCGGTTAAAATGGATACCATGGGAGAACTTATCATCAAGCAACCTTGGCCTGGCATGATGGAAACAGTTTATGGTGATCGTAATCGTTTCATTGATACGTATTTTAAGAAATTTCCTGGATATTACTTAACGGGTGACTTCGCTTATCAAGATACAGAAGGATATTTCTGGATTCGCGGCCGCAGCGATGACGTGATTAAAGTGTCGGGGCATCGTATTGGCACACAAGAAGTAGAAAGTGCTTTACTACAGCACACTAACGTTTCAGAAGCCGCTGTTGTTCCTATACCGCATGCTATAAAAGGGGATTGTATTTATGCGTTTGTTACACTAAAAACTGACGCGACTCCTTCTGAAAAACTCAAACAAGAAATTATCCACACTGTGCGACAACATATAGGGCCTATTGCTACGCCTGAGTATATTCAGTGGGCAGCAGAGTTACCGAAAACCCGTTCCGGAAAAATTATGCGACGTTTATTGCACAAAATAGCCACGAATGATACGGAAAATCTCGGTGATACGTCTACATTAGCTGATCCAACCGTAGTGGAACAGTTGATAAAAGAACGAGAGAAAAATTGAGAGTTAAAAAATAAATCTTTATCTCATCCAACATTAGCATGATAACAATACCTCTAGGATCTCTTTCAACTGTGCTTACGACCTACCGAGTGTGGGTGTGAGTGTTGCTGCAAGGGCGGCATGAAACTCCTTCTGCTTGTTGTTTTTGCTCAACATAAGATAAGTTTTCCAAGCCCACGTGCTGCGCGTCTCCCCATCCATCCTGCGACAGCCACGCTCACCAAAGCCAAATATACTAATAAAATCCTGGCCAAAAACGAAACGAGTATCCGAATCAAGAGGAAGAACCGCCGCGCCATTACCAATACCAGCACCTGTTCGTAACTTGCAACCATTCACCGATAACGGTGCATTGTGATCTACTATGCTATAAAGTCCCTGACATAGCGGTCGCAAATAGCCCGTCGGCAGCAATCTCACTAAATAATCCCAGAGCTTAACACCATAAAATACACGCTGGTTCCAGTTTAATTCATCAAATTTTTGACCATATTTTTGTAATACCGTTTGAAATAATCGAATATCAAACAACAATCCTTTCGTGAATGCGTCAGAGGGTTTAGGCGTCACATAATCATAAAACGCTTGTAGGGCTTGTTTGGTGTCATCATTCATTTTATTCAAATTATTTTCGTCAATCGTCTTATCTCTCTTAATGGCACCTAAAACAGAGTTGAAAAGGTCTAATGCTTTTTCCAAGTTCCATCCATCATATTTAATCATCTTTCCATCCGGAAAAACCTCCTGGACTTGTCTGGCCATTTCTTCTAATCCATTGGGCAATTGTGCAAAATGTCTTTGAAACATGACATCAACATTCTCACCTTCGTCATTCATTAATGCGATTTGCCAAATAGTGCGATTAACCAATTTATATCTTCCATGATGTTGTATCGTGCCACGATACGTCAATAACTCAGGCGTTTGCTGTAATAATGTATCGACGTCATCCCACTCCCCCCGCGCCGCATGATCGAGGGCTTGTTTTAACAAAGGTAGACTACCTTTATCGTATAATAGAGGTTGGAACAGGGCATGGGCAGAACGTGATGTTTGGGAAAGAGCAACCATATCGTCGCCGCTCAGATACTTAGGCAGCTCGTATTGTAAAATGTCAGGGGGTAAGCGATCGAAGGGGTTTGCTCGGGTATCCATTGCACACCTCGTTATCTGTTTTTAAAATCGTCAATACATGAATAACTGTATATTTTAAATCCACTCTTAATGGGGTGCAAGTATTATACACCCCCTATGCCACTACCTCATCTCCTCTGCAAAAACCCGCATAAATACTTGCTGAATCTCTGGCTGATCACGAAAATTATCTAATAAACGTTGTATTTCTTTGTTGAGTTTTTTGCGCAAAAAACCCATATACTTATGTTCACGCATGCCATCCAAGTCAATAAAAAGCGGTCGTTGATATTGATTGATAAAAATATTTGTTATTTTCCAATCTCCATGCGTCATTTTCAATTTCGCCAAATTAACTATTAACAGCAGTAAACTTTTTACGATAGAGAATACATCAATAGATTGCGAGAAAAATACATCCCCACGTACCCCAGGCACCCACTCCATTACCAGATAAGATTTGCCATGCAGTCCTAAACAACGTTGTTCAATATAAGCAACGACCTTAGCAGTAGGAATCCCAAAAAAATATAATTTCTGTGCCATATACCAAGATTTCCGTGCACGCGTCGTTCTTAAAGCTCGGCATAAACGATGTCCCCAATTTTTAATATTATATCGTTTCACCACTAACACGTGACTATCCATAGTCACTTTGACTACAGTAGCGGAACGTCCTGCCTTAAGAATCACCGTATCTGGATGAGAAAAAATGGCCTCAGGATTATGTAAAAATTGGACTAGCGTAGGTGACTGGAAAGACCGCTCCATCATCCCTCGCCAATGTTGATATTTAAACTTAGCAAACTGGCTACAAGAACGAAATATTTTCTTCTTATATCGCTGCCAACGATATCGATGCCAGTAGGCAATGATTTGTTTTAGCTTACCTATCTGATTATCTTTGCTAATCCATCCACGTAAGCGTGTATAATATTGAAATAACTTTTCCTGCTCGTCTTCTAGCGTAATACTAAGCTGCGATAACAATAAGGCTAAGTTTTCTATACTGGCTTTCTTTTCCAACGGTGCCTGCCTCTGCTCAACCTGTGCTCCGTCTAATGTGTATAATACAGGGTTTTCATAATCATCGAATGTTTTCTTATATAAAAAATTTTTTAAATGCAAATCATGCTGAACTATACCTAAAGCATGCTGGGTTGCTAATTCCATCACCAAAGTTTCGATCAATACTGCCCTTTCCATATCATTCACCATAGTGTGCATATACGTGTCCACACTAAACGCATTAACAATACGCTCAAAAATTAACACATAAAAACGTTTATCATCGGAAGTATCAGAAAAATATAATGTGGGCGTAGGAATACTGTTTCTTACTAATGTTTGAATACCAACTACTTCACGTGTAAATTGTTCTAATCCACGCTGACTAAATAATAATTTGGCAACAACTGGTTTATTATTCCATGTGGCAAATACCACGACACGACGCTGCGGAACAATGCGAATTACTTTCTCGCAATATAAAGTAGAGCCATCTGCAAGCAGTACTGTAAATGGCTGATTAGCATCATAGTCTAAACACAGTAAATCTTGTCGTGTTATTTCAGTATGTGGTACCACAAAAATCCTCTTAGATAATCAGGAATTCTCGGTGAATAAAGAATTCCTGGAATGCTGATGCTTACCGTAAAGTTTCTCTCCACGCTGCTGCACTTGCTGCCAAAATGCAGGCTCTAATGCAAACACCTCATGCAAAGGTTGCTGACGATAATACTGGATAAATCGATAAATATCACGTCGCGTCAATCCAATATCTTTAGAGGAAAAATACAACCCTGCTAAATCTTTTATTAACCAGCGCTTCGGCACTTTTTTTCTAATCTGCGCACGATGCAAATCAATCAAATAAAGCTTTACACATTTTGCTATATCAACTGAACCATCTAATAAAAAATGGCAAAGATAAAAATCTCGATGATTTATTCCATGTGCATGCATCACCCGTGCAATGCGTGCTACTTCTTTAAGCAGCGCCTGTTTAAGCGTAAATGTAGGCGGAATTTGCCGCCATGTTTGGCAATACTGTTCTAAACTCCCTTGATGTGCAATTTCTTCAGTAAGCAAAAAAGACTGTAGCCGTGCAGGATTCCACCCACGGCAAGCATATCGCACCACGGTAGGAACTGGAACAGTTAAAGTTTGTAATTTTTGAATGGCTTGATATTCATTGTTTGCACTAACAATAGGTAACCGCAACTGTAATAAATTTTTAATAATTTCTTTCCACCCTACGCCAACGTGTTGCTTAATAAAATAAGCCTTACCTTCCCGCAATATGCGCTGAGTACGTCGTCCCAACTGGGCACGAAAACAATCGCCTTGCGGCTTCATCATTTGCGTAAAAGAAAGATGTTGTATATTCAAGTCACGCTTCCCTAGCTGTTCAATGCATGCTACCGCCCGTTCTGGCATAGAATAAATATCCGCTTCTTGCCCAAACTGTAACCCCTGCTGTCGCCAAACTAATCGCTCCGGTGAGACTAACATTTGCTGTAAGGTTTGGTTAAAGGTATTTTGACAAAAAGGTGAGGGCAATACCCTCCCCGCTCGCGCCTCATTTACATAGTGTGCATACCCGCAACTATCAACTGTTAATACCGGTAATCCTGCAATCATGGCCTCTAACAATACAGTGCCTGTATTCTCATGATAGGCTGGATGTACAAGTAAATCTGCTGCCAATAAAAATCCTGGCACATCATTGCGGCCACCCAAAAATCTTACTAAGTGCGCCACGCCTAATTTTTCTGCCTGCCGTTGAAAAGGGCGTGCATTATCTTGACCTATGATGATAAGCCGTGTTTGTTCACGTAATGCGTGGGGAAGTGCTGCTAAGCTAATAAATACCCGATCTAGCCCTTTGGTAATAAATCCTGAGCCTATGAATAATAAAAGGTGCATTTCCCCCTTGATTCCCCACGCTTCCCGCACAGCTTGACGAGTTTCCAGCGCATTTTTCGGTGCTGCACGATTTCTATCAATACCCGGAGGCAAAGAAGAAAATCGTTGGGCTGGCGTATGGTAACAACGCATGTATTCAGCTTGTTGTTGCGGTGAAATACATAAAATATGGGTATGCTGCTCAACAGAAAATACAGCTGTTTCTAATGCCACCCATTGTCGATAACGCGGCAATAAGCGATATCCTCTTCCATGTTGGGTTTTTGCACGCGTTTGATAACACACATCGGCAGCATAGTAGATATCCAGATTAGGCATCTTATTAAAGCCAATCACCAAATCATATTGGTACTTAGCTAGCTGTTCTGCCACTGCCTTAGCAAATAAACGACAACGCGTATGATTTTGCCAAGCAGAAATAGGAATAATATGGATATGCCAATCCGCTATCGGCTCCCCTTCCCACGCTATTGTATAAACATCAATAGTATGCCCGCGCTGTTGGCAACCCTGCGCAATACGCAAAAAATCCCGCTGTAACCCTCCATAAGGAAAATATTTAAAAAGACAGAAAGCCAGCCGCATAACCTTCTCTAAGTAAAAGATTTCTACTATGATACGTAATAAACCCTATCAAGGACGTAAAAAATGCATCCTGTCAGCCTATTTTTTGTTGCTATATTCGCCATTCTACTCAATTCTTGCGCAACCACAACCCCCCCACCGGCTAATTATTACGATGCCACAGTACAAAGTTGGCAAGGAAGCCCGGTACAAGCCTTATTGCAACACTGGGGAGAGCCTGATAGCAAAACCATTACACCGCAAGGATATATGACTTATAGCTATCAAAAATCCACTTACCATTTATACCCTCCCTCAGCCACTCCAATGTTAGAAACCACCGTCACCGCAAGCGGAAAAAATATACAAGTCCCCACAGCGAATCCAGAGCATAGTGGCTATCAAACATCCACTTGTACTGCCTCTTTTGAAACAAACAATAGAGGCATAATTATTGCTACCCATACTCAAGGTAAACACTGTATTATGGGCACGGAATTCGTGAAGAAAATGGCTAATCCACGACATCCCGTTACCAAACAATTTCTACTGGATGATGATACACAATGAAAAAAATGGTAGGGTCTGTTGATGAGTTAAATTTCGACTGCAAAAAGAGGAGTATCGGCCAAAATATGCAAAAATTTTCGTCAAATATGTTCAATATTCTCCTCAAATTTCTACACATTTTGCCTCGATCCCCTCTTTTTTCGTTACGAAATTTAACTCATCAACAGACCCTAATCACATTAATCTTACTTATTCTTGCCCCAGTCCTTGCCTATGCTCAACTACAAACATCGCTGTCGAATTCCGTCATGCAATTGACTGCGGTTACTAAACAAAAAAAAGATAAAACGCTGCATTACCGCATACAAGTTGCTTACCCTCATATTGCTAGCTCACAGTATGCTAGCTCAGCACAAAAATTTAATACTATGATACAAGAAGATATTCAAAAACGTATTCAAGCATTCTCAGATCAAGTAACTCAACGCCGTGCTGAGCAAACCACACTGCCACATATGCTAGCCAACAATTATTTAATTATTAACTACGAAGCAGATAGCATACACCCGAATAATACCTTTATTGTTAGTGTTCGCTTTAAAACAGAAACGTATTTTTCTGGCATGGCACATCCTACACATGTGCACTCTGTTATTAACTACAATCTCAACACGGGGAAAACGCTAACTTTAAAAGAGATTTTTTTACCTCATGCAAAATACCTTCCCATCATTGCAACCTATTGCGAAAAAGTATTGCAAAAAACTTTACCTAAACAAGCATTTTTTACTGCAGGCGTAGCGCCTACAATAGGAAATTATGACCTCTGGAATCTGCATGCAGATGGATTAGTCATTACCTTCGATGAGTACCAAGTTGCGCCTTATGCATTCGGACCACAAATGGTGACCATTCCCTATAGTGAATTAAAAGGCCTGTTGTCGCCGATGTTGTTGTCCTAGTACACACAGAGTATCAATGGAAACCCCTGCGAGCTTCTGTCATGCCAGCTGTTTTTGGCTGGTATCCAGCATTTTTACCGCTTTCTGGATGCCAGCCCGCACAAAAAACGTACGGCTGGCATGACAATTTTCTTATCTGGAATTCGCGGTGATACGCAGCATCGTCTGCTCAATCCAATCTTTCGCTAAGGCTAGTAGCTCCTCCGGTGTACGGCCTTGGCTCTCTAACAGCGGCCCTATCACTACCTGGATTTTGCCCGGTCTTTTGATGAATTTTCGTCGCGGCCAAAAACACCCTGCATTATGGGCCACCGGAATAACAGGATAACCCGTTGCCACGGCTAATCTTGCGCCCCCTAGCCGATATTTACCTATCTTACCCGGAGCAATTCGTGTCCCCTCAGGAAAAACAATAATCCAACGCCCTTTATCTAAACAGCGTTTGCCTTTTTCTATCACTTGCTGCATAGCCGAAGTCGCATTACTGCGATTAATAGCAATAGGATCTTGAGTTGCTAAGCCCCAACCAAAAAATGGCACCCACAATAACTCTCGTTTTACAATAATCGCAGGATCATGAAATAATAAAGGTAATAAAAAAGTTTCCCAGGTTGACTGATGTTTACAAAGCACAATACCATTGCGATCATGCGGAATATTTTCTAACCCAGTCACTTCATACTCAATATGACACAGTACTTTTAATACCCATAAATGGGCTCTTAAAAACCCTCTGATCGCTTTAGTGCGATAAGATAAGGGAAAAGGCCATAAGCATAGGCAGATAAAACTAAATATAAGGATTGACCCTAGCGAGTAACAAAAAAACAATAGTGAGCGAATAAATAAATTAATCTTGCGCATAAGCAGTAATGCTCTCGACAGCATGTGCCAAATCCTTATACTGTGGGACCCCTTGTAACTCAGCATATCGCTTTACATCACGTTGGCCATTTCCTGTCAACACTAATACTGGCTTACACCCTGCTGCGAATGCAGTTTGCACATCAGAATAAGAATCGCCTACAAAAAGAGTATCCGCCAAACATACTGGATACTTCCTCTGAATCTGCTGGAATAACCCTGGTTTAGGCTTGCGACATAAACAATGCTCCTCTGGGTGATGAGGACAAAAAAAGATTTCTTCGATATAACCGCCTACGGCTGCCAATTCGCTTATCATTTTTTCATGAATGGTATCTAACACTGCCATATCATAATAACCCCGCGCCACACCGGATTGATTCGTTGCAATAATCACACGAAATCCAGTGCGATTTAACTGCGCAATCGCTTCTAAACTGCCAGGAATGGCAATCCACTCATCAGGGGATTTAATATATTGATCCGAGTTATGATTGATCACACCGTCGCGATCAAGAATAATAAATGACATAGAAGAAATCATCCCCACTGACTTTAACCAGCAGGGATGATTGTAGAATGGTAAAGCAGATTATTCAAATCGATAAACTAAGCCAAGGCTGAATTGATCAGAAGTAACCTTGGAAAGACCACTGAATTTACCATAGCTGGTATAGTCGTATTCACCACGGAGATCTAAGTTTTGGGTTAAGCCTGTTTGTAGACCTAAACCTAACTGACCACCTGTATCGTTTGTATTTCTAACACCTGTTGGACTAAAGTGGGTTCTTACCACGCCCGCACGTGCAAACGCCATGACGCGATCACTTAACATTAGGCCTGGAATAACGCTTACACCATAACCATATGTACTCTTTAACCCATTATCATTAAGACTAGCTGTCCCTACCGTACCAAATACTTCACCTGCAAGATAAATATTTTGGCTAACTGTTGTACCATAACCACCAAACACAGAAAATGGCACACCACGAAAGTTATTATTATTATTCGTATTCACATCAACACCAACACTACCACCAACGTAAGGAGCAGCCAAAGCTACACCTGAAGTTACTGCTAAAATAGCACTTGCGATAAGTAATTTTTTAAACATAGAACACTCCAAGAATGTATTATTCATTTTTTCTTCCATCCCAACCTACATCTCATTCGGATAGAACAAATACATAGGCTACAACCTCTTCTATCCACACTTCCGTAAATACAGTGCATACCGTATCAGATAGAAAGAATGCGCATCATAGCTCAAATTGAATATGGCTTCAACAGTAACTTATTGATTGTCTTGTAATAGATCAGATCTAAAAATGAACACGCCTGTTCTCTTTTTATGCTTCATTAATAATAGCTTAATGTGAATGACATATATTAGCTTTTATGATGCACAAACAACTTGGTCAGCCACAGGCAGCTACCATTATCCAAAAACATTTTCGTGGTCAGCGTGCACGAAGACTTTATACACTATATCCTCTTAAACCAGAGCAGCAAACCCACGAAATTGCTTTCTTAATTGGTAATGACCCGGTTATTGAAGGTTTAGAATCTTTTCAGGCTAAGCAAGAACAAATAGCTTTAATTGCCACCTCTGGTATGCGGGCTTTATTACTAGTATGCCAATTAGCCGACAATGCGCAGAAAAGTAGGATACCTAATCCCAAACAAGATATAGAAGGGTATTTTAAAAACTTATTCGCTTGTTACAGCTACGATTACATTCGTACCATTATTTTATTCACTTCTTTTATTAGCCAAACATGGGAAGATAGCAGTACATTTTGTAAAATTAGAAATATATTGGGATTGCTGGGAATTAATCAAGTATATGTATATGCATCGAATATCATATGTAATATGCCAGAAAACTGTCGCTTACAAATATTACAAAACATAGCCTTATTACAGCCTAGATTATCCATTCACACTGATTTATCACTGTCTTTTTTAACACCAGAACGGGTTTATCTAGTGGAAGACCCACAGCCTAGTATGGTTCATCCCTTGTTAAAGCCTACTTAGAGCAGGATTCTAGGGTCTGCCCATTAGAACGAGTATCATATTGCAACAGCCGGCTAATCTCGCCAAAAAAAGCTAACTATCAATACAACAAAAATGGCTGAACTAATCACAGTAAAAATAACATCACGCATCTCGATAAAATAGACAGCTGTCAACGCCACGCGCAGAATTTGCGTCATGACTAAAATTAAGATACCAAATTGAATAATCCCGCGTGGCGATAAATCAAAAAATTGCTGCCAAATACCCAGGGGTGAAGTAAGAGCCATTGGCTCACCATGGAATACTGCATAATTTATAGTATCACCACCGTGTTGGATTAAATAAGTGACTCCACCTATCAAAACCAGAAAAATGGACAAGAACAACCCGGCACGCATGACTTGCCCAATCAGTAATTCTGTTCTTGTCATAGTTATCATCCTCGCGCCTATTCTAGTACTAGGATAATGCTCCAGTCATCCCTTTATATAACATTTGCGCCCCCAATAAACAAATCACCACACTAAAAATAATACGCAAACTGCGACTTTTAATATGAGATAACAGCTTTGCCCCGCCTATGGACCCAATTGCCACACCGAGTACAACTGGAAAAGTAATATTTGGATCCACATACCCACGAAAAAAATATATACCCACACTGACAGATGCGGTAATACCAATAATAAAGTTACTGGTTGTCGTTGCTACTTTATAAGGCAACCGCAATGCTTGATCCATAGCTAATACTTTTAGCGCACCAGAACCAATGCCGAGTAACCCAGAAAATATACCGGCTATCGTCATGATCACTAATGCAGCTGGAACATGTTGCACAGAGTAGGTTCGCATGCCGCTTGTAGTGGGATAGTCTCCGGTTAATTGCAGCCGTACCGCCCAAGGATGTGAGGATACCTGTGTTTGCTGCGCATGTTTACGTCGTACTGTAAGGTAAGCAGATAAAAACAGTATTACCGCAAACACAATAGCAATAAATCTTGTGGAAACAAATGCTACTAACACTGCACCGATAAATGCTCCCACTACTGCTCCGGTTTCCAAAAACATACCTATACGTAAATTTGTATAACCTTCACGCAAATACGCTACAGCAGCACCCGAAGAAGTGGCAATCACTGAGATTAATGCTGCACCCATAGCATAGCGAATATTAATATCAAAAAATAAAACCAATGCCGGTATAATGACAACGCCACCTCCTAATCCAGTGAGTGCACCTAATAAGCCAGCAAGAATAGATACAAGAAATAATAAGCAAGAAAATAATAGAATAGTCATAGTTGTTCCTTCAACCGCCGTTTCGAGAGTGTTTATTGAACTGTGTCAGTACCTATGTAACTCAGGAGCGTACGTCCCTGTACTCGGCGCTTCTTACCTTCCGTGGCCGCGACGTCCTTCGTTTACATAGGTACTGACACAGTTCAATACAGGAGTTCAATAGGGTCTGTTTACAATCAGGAGTTCCCGCTGAAGACGGTGAGCTGATCCTTCGCTAACGCTCAGGATGACAATTTGATAGTTTAATTGCCAAATTGTCATCCTGAGCGTTAGCGAAGGATCAGCTCACCGTCTTCAGCGGGAACTCCTGGTTTACAATTGTATACCCAGACTTGCTATACTAAAAATAATCATTCGGGAATTTAGGGATAAATTTCATGAACTATAAAATCTGTTTGGATGACCATCATCTTCCTTATCTCGAAATAGCCTTGTCGGATTATGTACTTATTTCTAACCCATTGCTCAATAAAGGTATGGCCTTCAGTGATCAGGAAAGACATGACTTTAATCTATTTGGCCTGCTCCCACCGCACGTATCAACTATAGACGAACAACGAGCACGTTCTTATGAGGCGTTTAAAAGCAAAAAGACTGATATTGAAAAATATCTGTACTTGCGTGAACTACAAGACTCTAATGAAACCTTGTTTTATAATTTGGTTTGCCACTACATCGCCGAAACAATGCCTATTGTTTACACACCCACTGTCGGTCTAGGCTGTCAACAGTTAAGCCACATTTATCGACGTCCACGCGGCGTATATATTGCTTACCCTTATCGAGAACACATTGATCGCATACTTGCCCATCATCGCTTTGATAATGTTAAAACCATCGTTGTCTCCGACGGTGAACGCATCCTGGGATTAGGTGATCAAGGCGCTGGCGGCATGGGCATTCCTATTGGCAAATTGGCTTTATATACTGCATGCGCAGGTATTCATCCTTCTGCAACACTGCCTATCCTTTTAGACACAGGTACAGATAATACCGACTTAGTTAAAGATCCATTATATATTGGTTGGCGCCATCCACGTGTACGCGGCAAAAGCTATGATCACTTCATTGATTTATTTGTTACCGCAGTAAAAAAACGCTTCCCGCATGTTTTATTGCAATGGGAAGACTTCGCGCAGCAGAACGCTAATCCCATTTTAGCCCGCTATCATGATCAACTTTGTACTTTTAATGATGATATCCAAGGTACCGCAGCAGTAACTGTTGGCGCATTACTCTCAGCTGTTCAAGCTAGCAAATCTCGCCTTCGTGACCAACGTATTGTGGTTGTCGGTGCTGGATCAGCAGGTTGTGGAATTAGCAGCTTACTGGTTAAAGCTATAATGGAAGATGGCCTATCTGCAGCAGAAGCATGCAAAAACTTTTTTCTTATTGATCGCAATGGATTACTGATCGAGGGAATGAGCAATATACTGTCCTTTCAAAAGTCCTTCGTACAATCTAGAGCTGCTACTACCACTTGGAAACTAAACAATGCCAACAAGATTCTGTTAGAAGACGTGGTCCATAATGCTAAACCCACTATATTAATAGGAGTATGCGGGCAGCCACATATATTTACTCAAGACATTATCGTAGAAATGGCGAAACATACAACAAGACCTATTATTTTCCCCCTTTCCAATCCATCATCACGTTGTGAAGCTATCCCCACAGATTTAATGCATTGGACTAATGAGCAAGCCATCATCGGTACAGGCAGCCCATTTGGGGAGATTGTAAAAAACAAACATCCCTTCCGCGTTGATCAAGTCAATAATAGTTATATTTTCCCCGGGTTGGGGTTAGGACTCGTGGCTGTACAAGCTAAACGCGTTACCGATGAAATGTTTATGGCAGCAGCTAAAGCCTTAGCTAATAACTCTCCTGCCAAAGTAGATCCCGATGCAAATTTATTACCACCTTTAACTAGTATTCGTGATGTATCTCTCGATATCGCGGTAGCGGTCGCAGAGATAGCGCTTGCTTCTGGATTAAGTGATCTCGAAACACCGCCGGTTAGTCTAAGGCAATATATTAAAAAAATGATGTTTGTGCCAGAGTACTTGCCATATAAGAAGCGACAGAAATAGACTTTCTTGTCGCCTTTAAATTTTTTAGCCGCCCTTCTCTTTCTCTACCTCATAATGCACAAAAGACTCATTACGTTGTCGTGTTACCCGGATAAAAGTAGTACGTTTCGACAATTCCTTTAACCGCTGCGCGCCTACATAAGTACAGGTAGAACGTAACCCACCCAAGACATCATGAATAGTTTCTTTCACCGGCCCACGATAAGGTACATCCACTGACCGCCCCTCGCTGGCACGATAATCTGCTACAGAACCATGATGTTTTTCCATTGCTTCCGTTGAACTCATTCCATAAAAACGTTTGAATTTTTTGCCATGCACATCGATCACTTCTCCAGAACACTCATCATGTCCTGCAAACATCCCGCCTAACATGACAAAATCAGCCCCCGCAGAAAACGCCTTAGCTACATCACCCCCAGTCACACAGCCACCATCGGCACACACTTGTCCTCCCAAACCATGCGCTGCATCTGCACATTCAATAATGGCAGACAACTGTGGATAACCAACACCAGTTTTTTCCCGCGTTGTACACACTGAACCAGGACCAATACCAATCTTCACAATGTCCGCTCCAGATAAAATCAATTCTTCTACCATTTCTCCTGTCACCACATTACCTGCCATAATCACCTTATCAGGATAAGTTTCACGTATGTGTTCCAAGCAGGCAACAAAACGCTCTGTATAACCATTCGCCACATCCAAGCAAATAAAAGCAATGGTCGGGACGTGTTTCATGACGTCATGTAATTTTTCGACATCGTGTTCACTAATCCCTAAAGAAAAAAAACACGAAGATAAAACGGCAGAATGTTTTTTGGCAAAGTGAACCCAGTCTTCTGTTTTAATGAATTTATCCATCGCTGTCAGTAAATGATGTTCTGCCAGCACTTCTGCCATCGCAAAAGTACCCGTATGATCCATATTAGCTGCGATCACTGGGATACCTCGCCAAGTAGTTTGCGCATGGCGAAAGCGAAACTCTCTATCTAGTGTTACTTCGGAACGGGAGTGTAAAGTGCTACGCTTAGGCCGGATTAATACATCAGCAAAATCTAATTTAACATCATATTCAATACGCATAAAAAATCCCTCTCTTCCGCAATCGCGCGTAATAAAATCCATCCATCTCATGCATGCCAGGCAAAATCTGTCTCCCCACCACACAAGGCATACCCCATGACACCGCTATTTTTTCTTCATATGCATCACTGTGCAATGCTAGAAATTTTTCTATTAACTGCACATTTTCTTCCAAAAAGATAGCACATGTAGCGTACAAAAAAATCCCTCCTGGTTGCAACAATGGCCACACACTTTCTAACAACCGCCATTGCTGTTGCACCGCCGCGGAAATATCACTTTCTCGCCGCAATAACTTTATATCAGGATGGCGCCGAATCACCCCACTACCTGAACAAGGTGCATCCAATAGGATTCTATCGAATAACAGTCCATCCCACCATGTCGTCACTGCCCCGACATCACCGCAAATACAGTTAGCCTGTAACTGCAAACGGGACAAATTCTCTCGCAACATAGCTATGCGCTGACTATCGTATTCTACTGCTGTCAATGCTATGTCTGGCATAGTCTCTAACATGGCTGCTGTTTTTCCACCTGGAGCAGCACATGCATCTAACACGCGTTGTCCAGAAGCCAACTCCAATAACGTTACAGCTAATTGTGCTGCACCATCTTGCACAGAAACATCTCCGCGCTGAAATCCCGGCAATTGTATCGCTTCCATCGGCTCTGCCATTATAATTCCATATGGCGTTTCGGGAATAGAAAAAGCCACCAAGTCCTGCATAGAAAGCAAGGCTAAATACTGTTCTCGGCTACAATGCTGTTGATTAATCCGTAATGAGAATGGAGGTAGTTGATTATTTGCAGTAAGAATAGACTGCCAATGTTCAGGCCAATCTTGTTTGAGTTTATCAATTAACCATTGTGGATGAGAATAAATGGCTTCTTCACTCCAATCCGGATACAGAGGTTGAGCTCTGAGACTAGGCGAAATCTCGGAACTCAAGCGCCTTTGAAAAGCTCGCAACACGCCGTTTACCACCCCTTTTGCCCATTCTTTTTTAAGTAGAACCAGCACTGCAACCGTCTCGTAAATAGCTGCGTGTGCTGGTACACGCATATCCATTAACTGATATAGGCCTACTAAAATCAGTACCTGAATATCTTGATCTCTGGTCTTAAAAGGTTTTTTCAAGAGTTGGCTGGCAATAGCATTAAGACGCCAAAACCAACGACATATTCCATAACAAAGTGCTCGTAAAAATGCGCGATCGCGCTGATCAGTAAGCGGCCCTATATGCGCTAAACTATCCGTTAACGCATGACCGTTTATCACTTCTTGGATAATATGAACAGCAAGCAAACGTGGGTTTTGCGTATCTTTCAACTATGCAAATCTCCGCCCTACTACTATGTCCGGTCTTGGTGCATGCATAAACTCAGCTACTGATAGCAGTTTACCCCCTGGTACCTGGAGTTGTAACAAACGCAATACACCCAACCCTGTCGCCACATCAATGCCCAAATTCGACGCGTGTAAAACTTGCCCTGGCAATGCAGAAACTGGTTCTGTCGATAATACTTGCGCCTGCCAAATACGCAACATTTGCGCATTTATATATGTAAACACCACTGGCCAAGCATTAAAAGCTCGCACCTTGCGCTCTAACTCCACTGCAGTTGTAGCCCAATCTAATCGTGCTTCTTCTTTATGAATCTTATGTGCATACGTTGCTAATGTTACATCTTGTATAACCGGATGCACTTCTCCACGCACAACAAAATCCAGCGCAGTAACAATAGCAGTTGCACCTAGTACGGCCAAACGATCATGCAATGTTACACTTGTATCCGTTGCATGAATCGGGCATGTTGCCTGATATAAAATGGGCCCTGTATCTAACCCTGCTTCCATTTGCATAATAGAAATACCCGTGACGGTATCTCCTGTTAAAATCGCGCGTTGAATTGGCGCTGCACCACGCCAACGTGGTAACAGTGATGCATGAATATTCACGCATCCCAAACGTGGCGCATGCAATACTGGCAATGGCAGTAACAATCCATAGGCTGCTACCACCATCACATCCGCTTGCAATTCTGCAATCTGTTGCTGATCTTCTGGAGTCTTGAGAGATACAGGTTGATATACTGGCAAGTGCTGTTGTAATGCTAGGGTTTTTATCGGGCTATTCATCAACTTCTGCCCCCGACCCTGAGGTCGATCTGGCTGTGTATAAACAGCAATAACCTGATGAGAGGTTTTTAACAAGGCGGCAAGTGCTGTTGCTGCAAAGGCGGGTGTTCCAGCAAAAATAATTTTTAGCGACTGATTCATTTCATAGCCGGTTGTGATGCTTTTCTATTTTCTTACGGATACGCTCTTGTTTAAGTCGAGATAGATGATCAATAAACAAAATTCCATTTAAATGGTCAACTTCATGCTGAATACATGCTGCCATTAATTTATCAGCATCTAATTCAAATACATTGCCATCGAGATCCAAGGCTCGCAGCCGTACTTTCGCTGCACGCTGTACCTTGTCATATACACCCAATCCATGCCCCACTGAAAGACAACCTTCTTCGTCTTGTTGCGTACCTTCTCGACTGAGAATCTCCGGATTAATGGCACAAATACGTTGATCTCGTGTATTAGATACGTCCATCACAAAGATACGCCAAGTAATACCCACCTGCGTTGCCGCCAAGCCTACTCCGTGTTCCACCTCCATGGTCTCATACATATCAGCAACGATGGCTTTTATTTCATCGTTAATATCAACGACGGGTTTCGCTTTACGCCGCAATAAAGGGTCGGGATATTGCAATACAGAAAGTATAGCCATAACACACTCTCACAATTGAGCGAAGATCTATCTAGTTGATTAAATAGATCCTTCACGGAGTTTACCCTAGAGCGAAGCGAAGGGCTCAGGATGACAGAATTATAGATTTTTTATTTTTGTCGTGTACATAGACTATCATATATGTAAATGGCTATATTTGTGAAGTCTTCAGGAGTTTCTAGGGTCTGCTGTTATCCTACTATGTTTTGGCGGTAAACACGAGCAGCAGCCATTTCATCACCCAGATCTTCTAATAACCGCCCGTATTCCAAACAAGCTTGCGCATTACTTTGTTGTGCTAATCCCTGTGCGTAATAATCACGAGCTTTACCCCATAGCTGACAACGAACATTCAACTTCCCCAAGAGGAATAACAATTCAGGATGCTGTCCATATTGTTTTAACCAAGCCTCTGCATTGGCTAATTGCTTATTGGGATTAGATAAGGAAATCGCCCCATATATTTTCATTAAATCTGGGTTCCATTCTTTCTTTAATTCACGCCTAATTAAATCATCTACTTCTGTAACTGCTTCAGGAAAATGCTGCAACTGCGATAAGTAAGCAACGACAACCGCACCAGAATAACGAATCCATCGTGGAGCTCGCTGCCAATGCTGCCGCAATTCCGCTAATGGCATTTTATTAGCAGAAACAAATAATTGTATATACACTTCTTTTTCCAATTCCATGCTTTGTTCTTTGCTTAGTACTCGGGCTTTACCTAATTGTGGAATTAATAATAACAAAGCCGGCCAATCGGCTAATTGCTGATAAATTTGTCTAAGTAGTCGCAGAATACGCATATTTTTAGGTGCGAGGCGTTGTAAGCGTCGTAATGTTGCTAGTGCTGGCTCAATGTGGTTTTGCTGCAATTGAAATTCGGCTTGGATAATTCCAATCGCTACTTCTGCTTGCGGCATCAACTGTAAGGCTTTTTGTAAATAAGCATCGCGCCGCTCAAAAGCCTTTTGCTCATGTGCCGCTTTAGCTACACCTAGATAATTAGTTAAAGGTTCAATGGACTGTAGCATGCCTTCTAAAAGTAATTTTTCTGCATAAGACCACTGCGCTTCGATCAAGGCCAGCAATCCACGTTGGGTTTTGCTATAAGATCGGGAATGACGACGATTCTGCCACCAATATTTCCAGCGCATCCAAGAAAAGTAAGTTTGATTGATCAAAAAAATAATCAGATAAAAAACAAAAAAAACTAATAGCAAACTCATTACCGCAAACCACAATGGCATTTCCACTGTCCAAGGTGTCATGATTAAAACTACCGCTCCAGGGTGCCGAACAAAAGCAATACCCGCCCATACGGAAAGAATTAAAAATACCAAAATAACCAATAAACGTCGCACGACTGTGCTCCTGTGTTTAGGGTCTGTTTACAATTCAAACCTCGATGCGAAAAAAGAGGGGATCGAGGTTTGAATTGTAAATAGACCCTAGGTTAGGTGTTCCCATTTTGTGCAAAATAAGCTTGAAACGCGGGCAATGCAGACAACGTTAATAATGGAGATTGCAAATGAATAGCCTGCAATGCAGCCAGTTCTGCTAAGGTATTTTTAGTTACCTCCGCGTCTTGCACAAAATACTGACGCACCCACATGTGTGTCTGCTCTAAACTTGCTTGATAAATACTCTCTTCATAATGCAATGCCGCCCACATTGCATTCTCTAGTTGTGCATGTAAATTCTGATATAAATAATGTTGCTGCTCCGGCAGGATAAAAGGCAATGTATTTCCAGGGGTATAATGTACTTTTACCACTTGTTGCAATGACCGCCATGTATTCATCGCTGCAGCACGCCACCATGGCAAAGCCTCTATGCTAGTCACTGCAGGTATAACTTGCGGTGCAGCGGAGGGCACTGCAACCGTAAGCGGTAATATGTCTAGGGCCTTATTAACTCGTAATAACCGTGAATAAACTGCAGAAACATCTACGATGGGTAATTGTTGTAATGCAATTAAATCGGTATTTAATGCCTGCAAAATCGGCGCTAAATTAGCATCGTTGAGTTGCTGAATAGTTTGGCTAGCTGCCTGTAGTAATGTAATAGCCAGAGGAATATTATGCATAAATTGTAACTGATCATGCGCCATCTTCACTAAATACTGCGCCTCAGCAATCTTCCATCCCCCCTGACTATGCTCCGTACGCCATTCTTGGAACTGCTGACCCTGCTGAGCTACAGTCTGGTTCACGTTTTTTAAAGCTTGTTGTACCTCTGCTACGGCGTCCTGTGCTGAGGCAATATCACCCTGTTGTTGTTCCATTTGTTCATGCAAACTCTCAATAGCATTAGTCAAAACAGCATTAATACGCCATGCTTGGTAACCGCTATATCCACTAACCAACACGAGTGCAAGCAAAATACCTGCTAAAAAAAACTTCCCCCACATGGCTGTACCACGTCGCTTAGGGTTACCACGACTGACTGCTTCACGGTTTGGTAAACTCTCTGCAACCATGTTATTTTTTACTGAACTTTCGTCTAACGTATCGGGCATAGCTGTTTCCTTATCATTGCTAATACATCTACTACTGCTGCATGACTAGCATTCTTCGCAACCCATATTGCCTGAAACCCTGCTAATTCAGCAAAAGCACGCATACGTTCACTCACCACCACTAGCGGCAATGACAATAAATCAGGACGGATAGTCTCACCGAGTAATGTAAGTAAATTATTTACCCCTTCTTTTGATGTGCAAACAATCACATCAATTTGCTGTTGTTGTAGCAAGGATTGATAATAGTTTACATTAATTTCAGGAAGAGTGCGCCGATAAGCAATAAGGGAAAGAATATGCGCCCCACGTTTTATTAGCACTTCCATCAATATTTTTCTCCCACCTTCACCACGTACTATGGCTATGTGTTTTCTAGCAACATTTTGAAACTCTGACATAGCCAACAAACCCTCGCTGCTCCATTCTATTTCCGGATAAACGGTAACAGTCAGCTTTTGATCATGCAACGCTTCTGCTGTACCTTTCCCAATAGCCGCTATCTGCAGTTTAGCAGGCAACTGTGGCCAATAAGTGTGAATAGTGGGTACACTAGTTAATACCGCCTGTGGACTGATAAAAATAAGCCAGTCTTGTTGATCTAGAGAAACAATGGCTTGCTGAAAAGCTTGGTCCTGTACAAGAGATTGAATATAAATAGTAGGCAAATATATAGCTTGCCCATGACAAGCTTGAATCTGCTCGCACAGTTTTAATCCTGCGGGTAATGGCCGAGTAACCAAAATACGCAGTGGATTTAAGTCATATTGAGCAGCGCAATTAGCCATACATTATCCTAGAAACTCTCGCAGTATCTCCCGTGCGCCTTGTCGTAACAGCTCATCAGCAACTTCAAGGCCTAATTGCTCCGCCTGATTGAGTGCTGCTTGTCGCTGTACCTGCAGCATTTTGCTTCCATCCAAATTCGCTACCATGCCTCGCAGTATTATTATACCCTGCTGCACAACCGCATAAGCGGCAAGCGGTACACGACAATTGCCATCAAGGTGTCGACATAGCGCTCTCTCTGCAGCGACACATGTTGCCGTCACCACGTGATTCAAGGGCGCTATCAATTGCATAATGTCGTGCCGATCTTGATGGCACTCAATACCAATTGCCCCTTGACCAGCCGCAGGTAACATTTGCTCTGTAGTAAAATACCCTTGTATACGCTGCTCTAAATTCAACCTAGTCAACCCTACCCCTGCGACAACAATGGCATCAAATTCTTCCTTATCTAGCTTAGCAAGACGCGTACCCACATTGCCGCGCAAATCATGCATGACCAAATCAGCACGTAAATGCCGCAACTGACTCTGCCGACGCAAACTTGAGGTACCGACGACGGCATGCAGTGGAAGCGTTTGCCACGAAGCATAGCGATTAGATACCAATGCATCGCGCACTTCTTGGCGCTCACCGATCACCGGTACTACCAGCTCAGGATGAAAAACCATAGGCATGTCCTTCATTGAATGCACAGCCACATCAGCGCGACCCACTAATAAAGCTTCTTCCAGCTCTTTTACAAACAACCCTTTGCCCCCAATTTCACGTAACGAGGTAGCAAGCATTTTATCTGCCCGCGTCGCTATGCCTAATACATGGACTACAAGCTCTGGATAAAGTACAACGAGTTGTTTTCGCACCCATTCTGCCTGCCATAATGCCAATGGGCTTTCACGTGTTGCTATAGTAAGAGATTTCAGCATAATGATGATCTATACCCAGTTAGTTTGTATATAATGTTTATTTATGCCCTGCGGGGGCCCAACGCCTGCGTCACCTCCTCAGGTATTAATAAAAGGACCCATACTGCATGTCTGAAACGCTATTATCACATCCTATTTTGCCTCCAGCAGAAAAATTGCATGAAAAAGAAACTGCTGAAGGTGTTTTTATCGTATATAAATCGCCATTATTTGGTCATCTCCTCACCCACGACCAACAAGTCATCGTATCGGAACAAGATGGGTTTTTCTACCATGAAATGATGGCGCATCCGGCCTTATTCACCCATCCACAACCTAAAAAAGTTGCTATTATTGGCCATGATACGGGTATCGCAACTGAAGTTCTTAAGCATCCAACCGTGCAAACCCTCACCCTCACCACCCCTTCTACAGGCTTTCCAGAATTATGCGCTCGTTATTTTCCCGAGTTCCATGTACAAGATCAACGCATGATTTATCAACCTGGCGATATCGCCACTTGGCCACATAATAACGTGAATGAGTTATTTGATATTATTATCTTGACCCAACCTGCTAACTTTGCTCTTTGTTACCAACGTCTATTACACACTACGGGGTTATTAGTTCTACCATTATCAATAACATGGCCGTATCAAGAGAATTGGCCCGCTATTCAAGACCACATGCAACAAGCAGAATGTAAAGAATGGCAGTTACTACATTTTCCACAACCTAGCCATCCAACTGGCTGGAGATTTGTTATAATTGCAAGTAAAGCAGGCTACTTTAAACGTATACGTGAAAAAGATGTATTCAATCGAAATTTTATTACGTGTTATTATAATTTCGATGTACATAAAGCAGCACTTGCTTTACCCGAATTCATCAAAAAAATATTGTGAAAAAAGAGGTGCCTATGTCAAAACGCCATTTTGTAAAAAACATAGTATCGCATTTATGCGCAGCGCTACCTCATCATCTGCAAGAAGTAAAAAAAGATATAAAAAAAAATGTCCGTAGCATTCTTACCCGTGGATTCTCTAAATTAGATTTAGTACCTCGTGAAGAATTTGACGTGCAAACTAAAGTATTACAACGTACGCGGAAAAAACTGGAGGAAATCGAGACGTTCCTAAAGAAACGTGAGCCACATGAATAACCTATCAGGAGTTCTCGCTAACACTGTCATCCTGAGCGTTAGGCTGTCATCCTGAGCGTTAGCGAAGGATCAGCATCCTTTGTCACAATACAGTCAACAAGGATGCTGATCCTTCGCTAACGCTCAGGATGACAGCCTAACGCTCAGGATGACAGTGTTAGCGAGAACTCCTGATAACCTATAAATATATTAGTAACTTCTACAGAGGCGGCGTAAAATAGTTAGTTTGTATGCGTGTTGGTATATAGAGACTCATGAATTCCTTTAAAAAACAATATGAAGTTACAAAACGCGAACCCCTATATCAAGGTGTTTTTTCGCTGTCGCGTTACCATATCCGTCATGCACTATTTAATGGCGGGTGGAGTGAAGTCATAGCACGAGAGCTTTTAGAGAGAAAAAGTGCCGTAGGCGTACTACCCTACGACCCCATTCTTGATCAAGTTGTACTCATTGAACAATTTCGACCCGGCCCCGTGCCACATAAAGCCAATCCCTGGCTCATCGAAATTGTTGCCGGTGTATATGAAGAAAAGGAAAAACCCGAGCAAGCGGCTGAACGAGAAACCGTAGAAGAAGCAGGCTGTACGATTTTAGACTTACATCCCATTTCTGATTATTTTGTCAGCCCAGGTGGCAGTAATGAACATATTTATCTTTTTTGCGGACGCGTTGACGCTAGTAAAGCTACTGGCATTCATGGCTTAGCGGAAGAACATGAAGACATTCGTGCATTCGCCTTATCAGCTGAAGACGCTTTCGCTATGTGGCAACGAGGAGAAATTAAAACTGGCCCCGCTTCTGTTAGCTTATTATGGTTACAAATACACCGACCAGAATTAAGAAAAAAATGGAAAAACTCATGAGAAAACCCTCCTACACTGCAGAAGCTATTGAAGTTCTCAGCGGTCTCGAACCAGTACGCCGACGCCCGGGTATGTATACGGATACCACTAACCCCAATCATCTTGCCCATGAAGCCATTGATAATAGCGTCGACGAAGCGCTAGAAGGCCATGCTAGCCGCATCCATGTCACCGCTTATAAAGACGGTTCACTTGAAGTCACTGACAATGGTCGTGGCATGCCCGTTGATATACACCCCGAAGAAAAAATGAGTGGCGTAGAACTCATTTTGACGCGATTACACAGTGGCGCAAAGTTTTCACAAAAGCAGTACCGCTTCTCAGGTGGACTACACGGCGTAGGCATCTCTGTTGTTAATGCCTTATCGAAAAAACTCGATGTCACCGTGAAACGAGATGGCAATATTTATCACATTCAATTTGCTGATGGAGAAAGAGTAACTAAACTCACGGTTGTCGGTAAAACCAATAAAAATGAAACTGGTACCAGCATTCGTTTTTGGCCTGATGCAAAATACTTTGACTCTGCACGTTTCGCGATTACCAAGTTATGCTTTGCCCTACGCGCTAAAGCTGTGCTATGTCCAGGTTTGCATGTTTCCTTCTTGGATGAACACACTGGCGAAAAAGAAGAATGGTATTACGAAGCAGGCCTAGAGAATTATTTACTAGAAGCAATAGCCAATGTTGAACATATCCCTGAAGATCCATTTACGGGATCATTTAGTAGTGAAAAAGAAACAGTCGATTGGGCCGCTACTTGGTTACCCGAAGGCGGAGAAATCCCATCAGAAAGTTATGTTAATCTTGTGCCCACACCGTTAGGTGGAACACATGTTTCAGGTTTTCGACATGGCATATCAGAAGCTTTACGTGAGTTTTGCGAGTTTCGTAATTTATTACCACGTGGCATTAAATTAACACCCGATGATAGCTGGGATTGTTGCGCACATATTATCTCTGTAAAACTACAAGAGCCGCAATTTTCCGGACAAACTAAAGAACGTCTCTCCTCACGAGAATGTGCGAGTTTTGTATCTGGCATCGTGAAAGATGCTTTCAGTTTATGGTTAAACCAGCATGTCACACAAGGTGAATTGCTAGCCAGTCTTGCCATTAGTCATGCACAAAAACGCTTAAAAGCCTCACAAGCAGTGGTGCGTAAAAAGATCACTGGCGGACCTGCATTACCCGGGAAACTGGTAGATTGTACGCAACAAGATAACCAACGTAGTGAATTGTTTTTAGTGGAAGGCGACTCCGCTGGTGGTTCAGCGAAACAAGCACGTAATCGCGAGTTTCAAGCCATCATGCCGCTACGCGGAAAAATATTAAACACTTGGGAAATTGATTCTAGCGAAATTTTATCTTCGCAAGAAATCCATGATATCGCCGTAGCAATCGGCGTGGATCCTAACTCCAAAGATTTATCGGGGTTACGCTATGGAAAAATTTGTATCCTTGCTGATGCTGATCATGATGGCAATCATATCGCTACCTTGCTATGTGCCTTATTCGTAAAACACTTTTACACCCTGGCAGAAGCCGGGCATATTTATATTGCCATGCCACCACTCTATCGTTTGGATTACGGGAAAGAAGTGTATTACGCGCTCGATGAAGCAGAAAAACAAGGTGTTCTCGATCACATTATTGCTGAACATAAAAAAGAAAAAGCCCCCAAGGTGAATGTGGTACGCTTTAAAGGACTAGGAGAAATGAATCCCATGCAATTACGTGAAACTACTATGGACCCGGATACGCGCCGTTTAATTCAGCTGACGATCAAGCCAAATGATAATACCAGTGAAATTTTAGATATGTTATTGGCGAAAAAACGCGTGCCGGACAGAAAAGCCTGGTTGGAGAAGAAAGGTAATTTAGCCGAGATTTAGATAGTGTTTATTGAACTGTGTCAGTACCTATGTAAACGAAGGACGTCGCGGCCACGGAAGGTAAGAAGCGCCGAGTACAGGGACGTACGCTCCTGAGTTACATAGGTACTGACACAGTTCAATAAACACTATCTAAATTTAAGGAGATAAACAATCTGAGGTTCCACCGTTATGAGTACAATACAAACACCAGAACAAATGCCATTAGGCGAATACACCGAAAAAGCCTATCTTGATTATTCCATGTACGTCATCTTAGACCGGGCATTGCCACATATTGGCGACGGCTTAAAACCCGTACAACGTCGCATCGTTTACGCCATGTCCGAGTTGGGATTAAAATCCACCGCCAAATTCAAAAAAGCGGCGCGTACAATTGGGGACGTATTAGGTAAATTTCATCCGCATGGCGACATGGCTTGCTACGAAGCGCTGGTGCTCATGGCACAGCCTTTTTCTTATCGCTATCCCCTCATCGAAGGGCAAGGAAATTTTGGTTCAGCCGACGATCCCAAATCATTTGCAGCCATGCGCTACACGGAAGCCAGGCTATCGCCCTATGCAGAAGTGTTATTATCAGAGCTTGAACAAGGCACAGTTGACTGGGGACCTAACTTTGATGGCACTTTACAAGAACCGGCTTTGCTATCCGCACGTTTACCTAATGTACTACTGAATGGCACCACTGGTATCGCAGTAGGCATGGCCACCGATGTACCACCACACAATTTACGTGAAGTAGTTGCGGCACTTATTCACTTACTCGACCACCCCAATGCATCACTGGAAGAGATATTTGCATTCTTACCCGGACCTGACTTCCCTACTGAAGCAGAAATCATTACACCCAAGCATGAACGCTTAGCCACCTACCAAGCTGGCAATGGCTCGATACGTATGCGCGCTGTTTACACCATAGAAGAAGGTGAAATTGTTATTACTGCTTTACCTTATCAAGTATCTGGAGCGAAAATATTAGAACAAATTGCCGAGCAAATGCAGGCAAAAAAATTACCGTGGATATCGGATTTGCGTGATGAATCTGATCATGAAAATCCCTCACGCCTAGTCATTGTTCCACGTTCCAACCGCGTGGATATTGAACCTCTCATGGATCATCTATTTGCAACCACAGAATTAGAACGCAGCTATCGCATCAATCTCAACTTAATTGGCTTAAATGGCCGTCCTCAAGTAAAAAGCCTGCTTAGCATCTTGAAAGAATGGTTAGAATACCGTACCGCCACTGTAAAACGGCGCTTACAATATCGCTTAGAAGCAGTGAATCATCGTCTACATATCTTGGAAGGCTTATTGATTGTTTACTTAAACCTTGATGAAATCATTAAAATCATTCGTCGCGAAGAATATCCTAAAACAGTATTAATAAAACGTTTCAAACTATCTGAAGAACAAGCTGAAGCCATTCTGGAAACCAAGTTACGTCATTTAGCACGTTTAGAAGAAATGCACATTCGTGCTGAACAAGATACGTTAAACAAAGAACGTCTCGGTATTGAACAAACCCTAGGCTCATCCGCAAAATTGAAAAAATTACTTCACCAAGAATTGCAGCAAGATGCAGAAAAATTTGGCGATGCACGCCGCTCACGTTTCGTCGAACGCAAAGAAGCGCAAGCCATGCGTGAAACTGATTTACTTCCTACCGAACTTATCACCGCTATCTTATCCAACAAAGGTTGGATACGCGCCGCCAAAGGACATGATATTGATCCATTAAGCTTAAGTTATAAAGCAGGCGATCAATTTCAAGTAATGGCAAAAGGGCGCAGTAATCAACCTGTATTATTACTCGATTCCACTGGTCGAGCTTATTCTCTACCAGCACATACACTGCCTTCTGCACGTGGCCAAGGCGAACCATTAACCAGTCACTTAAATCCACCTCCCGGTGCTGAATTTGTCGGTATAGTAATGGGTGAAGCAGAACAACAATTAGCAATGGCATCCGATGCTGGTTATGGGTTTATCATGAAACTCGAGGATTTATACGGAAAAAACCGCAGTGGCAAAGCCGTATTATCTGTTCCTAAAGGCGCCAAACCACTGATGCCGCAATACATACAAGATCTAGCAAAAGATTACCTTGCGGTAGTTTCTAATCTCGGACACCTGTTGATTTTTGCTGCTAACTCGTTACCGCTATTAGCCAAAGGCAAAGGTAATAAAATGATACACATTACCAGTAGTAAAGTAGCTACACGTGAAGAATATGTGGCAGGCATTGCCGTGTTACAAGATTCGCAAAATTTACTGGTTCTCAGTGATGGGCGCACATATACATTAAAGCCGAATGATTGGAAACATTTCATTGATGAGCGCGCACACCGTGGACTGAAGCTGCCACGCGGCTGTCGTCGGGTGAATGGGTTAAAAGCTGAATAAAGGATAAGCAGTCATGCCAGCGCAGGCTCATAGACGTCAACTTAAGCACAAATAGCCACGAAATAGCACCTTTTTTCTTCGTCTTCTCAGTAGCTAAAAAACATCACATTTAATGACAAAAATACCGTTATTTTCTTAATCTATTGTTTTTATTAGATAATTTTTATAAAAAATTAATCTTTCTATAAGTGTCACAAAATAAATTGTTAATAATTTAATGATATATTATTTATTGTATTAAATTCGACCACGGTGATTATTATGGCAATGTCACGTTATTCGACACAAAAAGTATCAAGTACAGGGTTGGCTAGTGCAACTGAGTCTGTACAACCATTGATCAAGCGGGGTATTTATCCTAGAGTAGTGACGCTTTTTATTTTTAGTAATAAGGAGAAGCCATGGGATCATTGTGCTGTGCGAGTAGGTCGCAGATATGTCAGTGTTTATCCAGAAACACATGTTAATCCTCCCCAAAGAGCAGACGAAGACAATGTAACAGATTCATCAGATTTTTCCCCTAAATTACTAAATCTGTGGAACGGGATAGTACGGCCTATGTTTTGGTGCGGAGTGGCTTTTGAAAGACAAGAAGTAGAGTGTCAATATCTTGGTTATGAGAGTGTCGATGTTCCTGTTACAGAAGAGCAATATCGTAGAGTTAAGGCATTTACTCGTAGCTTTCAACAAGGCGCTAATGATCGTACAGCCCGTTACTCTATAGTCAAACAATGGGGAACTTCTTGTGCTCATTTTGGACAAAGAGTATTAGAGCATATTACCAAAGGAGAGGATGATGAACGGCATGCTAAACCGACATGGGGAGAGGCTTTTGTTACTTGGCCGAGTTCTATGCATAGGCGGGCAGTAACTATAGCAGCGCGACGGCAACAAGATCCATCACCATCTAGCGATGGGCATGAAACAGAGGCACTAGTGCTTGCTAGAGTAACGACAAAACCTGGTAAATCGAGCTTTACGGAAGGGGTTGCTACATTATTTTCAAGGTCTAGGCAGCCAATTCATGATAGACATTTAGAAATTTTATGTGTGTTAGGATCTACGGCTTAAAATAGAAGAAGAGAATAATTATGTGGAGTTGGTTGCCTAGTCGACAGACAATTAGAGATACTTTGCGTTCTGCGCAGACTCATTTTCCTTCGCATATTCCTGTGCTTAGTGATTTATCTATTATTGATACTGGAAATTTATTAAGAACCATTTGATACGGTAGGAGCACATGCAATCGGGATAGTTGCACAAAAAACAATGGCAAGCCATTTTGATTTTTCTGTTAGTTGTTTTTGTGAGCGATTTTCTACGCGGGCAAGTCGGTATTTATTTGCTAATGCACAACCTGTACTTCTTCCGCCTGAAGACACTGATTCTCTAGGATCTGTTTACAGGCCCTAGGGCCTATTTTTTGGCTCAATGCAGCATCGAGTGGGTCAAAAATAAACAAAAATAGCTCTCAAGATGGCTTTTTTGCTATAATTTATACATCTACACACGATGAGAATAGAGTTATGGCCCTTACCCCGCAAGACATAAAAGACTTGCTAGATCAAGCGGTTAAAACTGGCATGCTCGATGAACGTCTAAGAACAGCTGAATTCACTGAGGCCGATTTCCCTGATAGAAAATACCTATTCGCCGCAGCAGCGAGAGGGCAACAACCACTGGTCCAGCTATTAATACAAAAACGCTTTGATGTTAATCGACAAGACCAAGAGGGCAATACCCCGTTATGTTTTGCTGTAGAAGAAAAGCATTTATCTATAATCCAAGACTTACTTGCCGCAGGTGCGAATGTAAATGCAAGTGATCGAGTAGATGTTGGCCCCCTATTTCGTGCTGCAGCGACAGGGCGCTTAGATATAGTCCAGTACTTGGTAGAACATGGTGCTGACATTTCTCAAACTGTACGTCGTTATCGTAATAACAAAGGCCAGATACCTTTACATGCTGCTGCCCACCAAGGACGCACAGAAGTGGTTGCATATCTTATAAAATGTGGTAGCGCAGTTTCTCAAGAAGATGATTACCATAACACGCCACTACATCTGAGTTGCTCTGCCGGCCATATTACAACTAGTGAATTATTATTGGATAATGGTGCAGATATTCATAAAGAAAATATTGTAGGTGATACACCATTAAAGTTTTGTGTTACACATATTATTCATTTTAATCCTAGCCATTTAGAACTCGCCCAATTATTAATTGACCGAGGTGCTGACCCTAACAACATTATAAAAGAGATTGTGACTACACCAGGTTGCCATCAGTTATTACAGTTATTACTCGACAGCCCACGTACAAATTGCCTTGTAGAAGATAATAATGGCAATACACTATTGCATCTTGCTGCACAAGCTGGCTGCTATGAGTACTCCACCCTGTTAGTAGGCAAAGGCATACACGTTGCGAAATACAATCGAGAAGGACAAACAGCTGCTCACGTAGCTGTTATACACAATTTAGATATATTCTCTACGCTTGAAACCTTAGCGCAACTATTCGCCGCTGGATTTTCTCCTAATCAACCCAACCGTGACGGAGACAGTTTGCTACATATAGCTGTACAGCAAAACAACACATCATTACTTATCGAATATCTGCTTCGTTGTGGAGCGAATTCTCGCTTACCGGATGCCTATGGAGAAACCGCACTACACATAGCCGCTAAGTATGTAAAATATAATTCCGTAGAATTACTTTTGGAGGCAGATACACCTATTGATACTCGGCTCAAACAAATGACAAGCCTACGTGTATTCACACCACAATCTTGCTATTGCTTAGGTCTTATCGCTGAACGTGAAAATAACTATCCACGAGCCTTAGAGAATTATAAGAAGCACAGAGAATCACTACCACGTGCGCTATGTAGAGCTGCGCTACTGATATTAAAAATCCAGCCTGATAACTTACGTCAAGCCACGCATGATCTCGTCACTGCCATAGAGAACATGCGTACGATAGAAGATTTATTATGGTTAGTTGCCATGGTAGAAAAACAACCGAATATCCCCATAGAAATCTCTCGTGATATCTCTTTTGCTGTTTTACAAAAAATCTTGTCTTCGCCCATGACAACAAGCTGGCCACCCAGCAATTTAAAAATAGCACAATTAATTTTGATCCATGCAAGAAGAACGGGCTTCAGCGCAATAGACGCTAAACTAGTATGCGCTTATGCAAATACAGCTCAACAGCAAGCCGTAGCTTATCCTGGTTGTTTTAAAGATATGTTAGAAAACACAACGTTAGAAAAACTATGCGCCTATTATGTTGCAGACCATCCGCAACCCTTGGTGCGTAGCTTGGCATTCTATGAAACCATGGCGCCGCATAACATAGACGCTGCATTAAAAGCCGCCATGTTGATATTACACAACCCACCCACTGCATTTAGCCCTTTACAAGAACAGGAAGTGTTTGCGAAATTAAAAGCACATATGGAAACTGTTTTATCTGATTGTGCAACCTATGAAGATTATGACTTTTTATTACAGCTGGCAGAGTATTTAGAAAAACAATATGGAATAGATCAGATACCTTATACATATAATGCCTTCTTATCGGCATGTTTACTTACTATCGTTGAAGCTATTCCTGCTGATGCTGAACTCACTGCAGCAGCACATTTAGAATATGCCAACTTGTTATTAAGGTTTGAGAAGAAATTACCACTGCATGCTCTTCCCTGGTTAGAAATCGCACTGAGTCATGCCCAACAAGCTAAAGCCCAGCAGCTAGATGCAGAGGCTACCATTGGTTTATTAACTGGTATACTAGAAGAAAGAAAAATAGCAGCAGCAAAAGTAGTGCCACAGTCTATGTTTTCAGCATCGCCTCAGGTGACCACGAGGAGTTGCGAGAAAGACCAACAACGCCGACCGTCCTGAGTACACGGCTATTAACCACCGGATAATCACCAAAAAACACCTGGCAGATATAAACCTCTGCCAGGCGTGTATTTTACAACGCTAAAATAACAAGTATTACTTACCTAGTCGCTTTGTAGACTCATGCGTCTGCGCTACAACAGGTTGTGCATCTTCAGACTTAGAGTAATTTAAAAATAATCCACCATTAACAACGCTACCATCTTTACTTGCATGCCTTTTAACTTCTCTCACTTGGCCCACCGGCTGAGAATGAAATTGCATGTATTTTGCTAATTGCGCGGTTTTACGTGCTCCTTTCGTGCGCTCTAGCTCTGCTTCTACTTTCGTATGCTCTTCGCGATGATCCTGGTTACTATCAATCTTCTCATACTCTCTCATCTGCTTGTCAGCTTCAAGGTCACGCTCTGCCTGTCTCTGCTGATAAACATCTTCTCGCTTTTCCCGCGTTGTCTTATCATGATGAACAGCAGGCTGAGCAGGTTCAAAATCTACCCAGGTACCACGCATTCTTTGTTCAAAAACATTATCTAAAAATGCTTGGTCTGGTCTGCGGATTAATTTTGCAAAGGCCCAAATAGAACCATATTGCTTCACTAAAGCTGCATGGTCACCAAAAAGCAATTTATTTAGATCTAAAGCATAATGATCGAGTCTTTGTTGCATTTGGATTCTATATGAAAGAAGTCGGCTCTCAATACCCATATTAGCCACTTCACTTCGGCGATCCATTTCTTGTTGCAAATGGGCATACCATTCTTTAGCAAGTTCTTCTACTAAAGCACGAACTTTGGGTTCTTCTACTTTAAGACGTGCCACTACCTTGTTTAACGGCTCTTCCAGCTTTTTCTTATAATCCGCATATTGCTCTAGATCGCGATCCAGTGTTGCTAATTCCCTTGATAACAACTCTGCTCTTTCTGTATTCCCATGCAGCTTCGCCAATCGATCAAATTCCGTTTGTATTCTGCTGCGCTCCTTTGTCAACTCTTCTACCATGCGATTCACTTCTTTCAACCTAACCAGTGTATCGTTCTTAACCATCTCTTCAATTAAATTACGCGCATACGCAGCGTCTCGTTCTAGTAACAATACCGGTTGTATATCTTTCAGTAAAGTTTGTGGATCCTGAAGTTTATCATATAGAGGTTTTGCTTTTCTATCCACAAGTGTTCTTTCTGCTAAAGAAATACCCTGCTTTCTAGCTAGCTCAGTAATACGCTTTCTAAAATGAAATTCATTGTTTACACGCAATACTGTCGCACCGGTTTTGTCAGCAGTACTCTCTTCAACCTTCTCTACTGCCCCATGATGCGGTGCTTTATCTTGATTATGATCCACAACTGATTTTCTACCCCACATAATATTAACTCCTTAGTGTTATTTTCTAGAATTAGTACAAACAATTTTTGAACCTATCAAAAAAAAACTACTGAGTAAACATCTTACTTGTGGATAAGTAATCGCCATGAGTTTTAATATTCCATTTTTTATAATTTAGATTTTAATATGATCAAATTCTCCCTCGCCGCTCCTCCATTACCTAGCTAACAGGAGTTTTGTTATTTGCTATTCATTTTATGCAATAGCAACACGCCCTGCGGGGATCCGGCGCCTGCGCCACCCCGTGAGTAACCTCACGGGGACCCCGGCTACCGGCACCACCTCCTCGGGCTTGTATTATGTCTACTGCATAAAATGAATAGCAAATAACAAAACTCCTGTAGCTAAGACTGTCTTAATGCACTCTGCCATTCGCTATCTATACTAAAAAATAAGCCACAAAAAATACCGATAAAGAGGGGTGGTTATATGAGTAAATCAACGCAAGCTAATGTCACCGTGCATACCAATCCTATTTATGGTATCCGACAATACAGAAATCCCCTGTACCACTTATTCCATTCCGCAGAGGGGCTATTTAAGGCAGCGATCGAGTTTTTCGAAAAATCCTCCCATTTAGCTCCCAAAGAAAAACGTGAAAAAAGTGCACGCGCTTTCTACACCGCTGCAGCACTGTATATTCAAGCTCAACGCTATGACGAATTACTGACACGATTAGAAAAGTTAGATGATATAAAAATGAGCTACAGCGACGAAGAGCAAGAAGATAGCGAAGACGAAGCAGACAAAGATGAGGACATGCTGCTGTCTTTCATCGCGCACATCCTCACCCAAATACCTGCTACCGCCGTGTTATCAACAGCGCACCGATTGCTGCTGCTTGAACACGATAAAAAAATCTTAGAAACCCTGGATGAGGCCCAAACATCTGACCACACTAATCAAAATAGAGAAAAAATATTACGCCGCATGTTGGCTCACGCGCAAATGATAGAAAAATCTGCCGATATATCAGAAGAAGAACGTGAAAATATGCGAGAAATGATTACTGTTTGGGCTACGCGTGTTAATAGTGTAACACCCACCAACTCTCATGAATTTCCCGTACAAAAACACGCTTCAAGGAAAAAAGTACAATTTGCAACAGAGAGTGTCTTCGGATTTTTTGATAAAGAAAATACCTCACAACAAGTTAACCATATAGCATGCTTCGCAGAACCAATAGAAATGCCTGTTACTTGGGCTATTAGTAATGCGGTCGCATTATTAGAACAACCACCTATTCATAGTGTCATCATGAAAAAATGCAGTGATCTCATCGACCATGCCACTCAGCATTATAGTGAAACAAAAAACTATACTGCTTTAGTAGAAGCATTAGATTTATTATTAAAAACCATACAAAAAGTCCCCGAGAAAAACAAAAAATATATGCCTTTACTTACTCCTTCATTACTTTATATGATGAAACAACTCCCCGCTGAAGCAACGCTCACCCCCGAGCAACATTTATTTATCGCTGAGCAACTTTTTGCTAATAATGAATTATTACTAGAAAGTGATGAACGGATCAAAAAATGCGATGAGCGCATGAATTTTCCTAATGCTGCTCGTGATATCAATGAAAATCGGTATCTAGAGCGTGCACAAGCTCACTGCCGTGCTGCAGATTCTACTCCTACTGTATCACCCTTGCGCATCACCACACGGTAAATCCATATACATAATAACGCGGTCACAGCCATACTCAGCAAGCCAGCAAAAGGCTGTAATGCTGCCGGCATAATCTTCAGTGCATCAGAACTCTCTTTAATAGCAAAAGGAATGGCCAATATCACGCCCATCAATGAAGCACCGGCCACAATGCCACAACACAACAATAAACCACGATGACGATGGCTATGCACCTTGACTTCTACTTCTGGCTTACCACGATGATACAAATGGTTTAAACGAAACGCCACTAGGTAAGATAACAAGCCGCCGATAATAACCGGTGTAGAACTATCTAAAGGCAAGTAAATTCCTAAGCCCACCGCTAGCACTGGCAACCGCGTGCCGAATTGCTTAAGAATTTCATCAATGACAATACAAATCACGGCAATAATAGCGCCAGTTAAAATCATGCCCCATTCCAGATTATGACTAAATACCCCCTTAGCTACTGCAGCCATCAACCCTGCTTGCGGTGCCGATAACATTTGTGCAGGGTTCATATTAGGACGCGGAAATACTCCACCAATTCCATAAGCGTTATACAATAGCTGCAAAATTGGCGGCACGACAAAGGCAGAAACAATGACGCCTAAAATCAACATCACCTGTTGCTTCCACGGCGTAGACCCAACAATTTGTCCCACCTTTAAATCTTGCATAGTGTCATTAGAAATAGCTAACGCTGCGCCGATAATAGCCGTACTCCCTACTGCCACAATCACCCCAAGCACATCCAAATCTGCGCTTGTATTGGCTTGCATCCCAAATAACACTAAGAACAATAAACATAACACCAACAAAGAAGAAACTAACAACCCAGACACTGGGCTATTAGTAGAACCGATTAACCCAGCAAAATATGCCATCACAGAACAGAATACAAACCCACCGAATAAAACATATAATGTGCTCACGCCAGAAATCAAGTAGCGCAAGTGCGTAGAAATACTTAAATTAGCCGGAATCACAGTAAAAGCAATCACAAAAAATAAAGGTACGAGTAATAAAAGTACTCCCCATAAAACATAATTAATGGGAATATCACGTTCAGTGCGTAATGTTTCTACTTTTTTTCCTAGTTTAATTTCTCGTAGCGATGCCACAGAAGTCATGATGCTATGTACAACTGGCTTAAATAGGGTACATAATGTCCATAACCCACCCACTAACATAGTGCCTACCCCAATGTAACGAATATGGCTGCGCCAAATTGCAACAGCTATATCTGTGGCACTCTCTGTAGAAACAAAGCCATATAGATGGCTTAAAACAGGTACCCCAATCACCCAACCAATAATAACCCCTGTTAACAAACTTAGTGCCACATTCACACCAACGATATAACCTGCGGCAATCAGCGCTGGGGAAAACCCGAAACCAAAACCAAAAATCGTCGTACTGCCTTTTGCCCAGAATTGAAAGCCATCTGCTAGCACTTGTAGCCCAGATTGACAAAATGCAATCAGCCCACCAATTAATCCGCCTTGGGTAAGCGCCTGTAAATCACCTTTTTCACGGTTTTCACTAGCTTTTAATACATTACCAATCGCTACACCTTCTGGGTAACGTAACGTTTTGTCTTGTAATAAAGCGCGTCGCAATGGAATGGTAAATAATACCCCTAACCCACCACCGACTAATCCCACGGCTACCGTCTGCCAATAATGAAACCCATCCCAAACGTGTAAAATAATGAGGGCAGGTAAAATAAATGCAATACCTGCCGTTAGTGATTCTCCAACCGATGCCATAATTTGCACCATGTTGTTTTCTAGAATATTCGAGTTACGAAAAAAACGTAAAATGCCCATAGAAATCACTGCAGCTGGAATAGAAGCAGAAACAGTGTTACCTACTTTTAAGCCCAAAAAAGCATTCGCTGCTGCTAAAATAATCGTCAGGATAATACCTAAAATTAACACT
>MGYC01000008.1:0-110827 GCA_001801575.1 Gammaproteobacteria bacterium RIFCSPHIGHO2_12_FULL_41_20 | reverse complement strand
CAGCGAAGGATCAGTGTCCTTGTTAAACGAATTCAAGAAGGACACTGATCCTTCGCTGACGCTCAGGATGACAGGCTGACGCTCAGGATGACAGTGTTAGCGGGAACTCCTGCTCATTGTTAACTTTACTTTATTAGCCTTCTCTCCCTGAGAAAAAAATTATCCTCTTTCTTCTATTCCCCAGTCAAACCATTTATCTAATACTGCTTGCAGCTCTTCCACCCCCTGCTTCTGCAGCACAGAAAACACCTGTAATGTCATATCGTTACGGAGCATGCTCACCGCCTTTTCCACCGCCTTATATGTTTGCAACAACGGTCCACGTTTTAATTTATCTGCTTTATTAAGCACAATATGCACAGCAATATTACGACTCTCACACCATTGCAAAAATTGTTGGTCCAAGGGTTGTAATGGATGACGCACGTCCATAATCAAAATTAACCCTCGCAACGAACGACGTGTGTTAAGATAACCATCGATTAATTTTTGCCAATGCAAGCGCATACTGTCTGGTACTTTTGCATAACCATATCCAGGCAAATCCACCAAACGGCGGTGTGTATCTAAGCCAAAAAAATTGAGCAGCTGAGTACGCCCAGGTGTTTTGCTAACACGCGCAAGGTTTTTGTTATGTGTCAGTTGATTTAATACACTGGATTTGCCAACATTCGAACGGCCAGCAAACGCTACTTCAGCACCTTGATCTTTTGGCAATTGGGTTAATTGCGCAACACTCAATAAAAACTGCGCTTTTTGATAATGTGATTTCACCATAATGGAATACTAACTCTTATGACAAGCTCTATCATACCGGATTCTCTCAACTCCGCCCAGCAACAAGCAGTAACCGCACCCTTAGGACATCAATTAATCCTAGCCGGTGCTGGCAGCGGAAAAACTCGCGTTTTGACCCAACGCATTACCTGGCTTATACAGCAAGAAGGCTTTGCACCATCAGAAATTTTAGCGGTCACTTTTACTAATAAAGCTGCCAACGAAATGCGGCAACGCGTGGAGGCCCTACTGGGATTTTCTGCGAAAATGCTATGGATAGGCACATTTCATGGTTTATCGCATCGCATTCTACGCATCCATTATCAAGAGGCTAATCTTCCTGAAACCTTTCAAATTCTCGATGCGAATGATCAGTATCGCTTGGTTCGCCGAGTGATTGCAGCACTGAATTTAGATGAAAAACGTTGGGATCCGAAAGATGCACAATGGTTCATTAATACCCAAAAAGAAGAAGGCCTCGACCCACAGCAAGTTTCCGAACAACACAACCCTCATACTGCCGTATTGATAAAGATTTACACACTTTATCAAGATACCTGCCAACGCACTGGCGTTATTGATTTTGCTGATTTATTATTAAAAACACATCGTCTTTGGCAACGTCATCCCCATATTCTTGCGCATTACCAACAACGCTTCCGCTATCTATTAGTGGATGAGTTTCAAGATACCAATACCATTCAATATGCTTGGCTACATTTATTAGCAGGGCAACAAAGTCATGTCATGATTGTAGGGGATGATGATCAATCTATTTATGGCTGGCGCGGTGCACGTGTGGAAAATTTGCAGCGTTTCCGCGATGACTTTAAACCTGCACAGTTAATTCGCTTAGAACAAAATTATCGATCTACCAATACGATTCTGAAAGCAGCCAATTCGCTGATTTCTCGCAACAAAGGTCGTCTTGGCAAAAACTTATGGACTCAAGATGGCGAAGGAGACTCCATTACCCTGTATGCTGCCTTTAATGATTTAGATGAAGCTTCGTATATCGTACACCGTATACGCGAACGCTATATGACAGGAAAGCCACTACGCGATAGCGCCATTTTATACCGCTCCAATGCCCAATCGCGTGTTATTGAAGAAACCTTAATGCAGTTTGGCATTGCCTACCGTGTCTATGGTGGCTTACGCTTCTTTGATCGCGCAGAAATTAAAGATGCCTTGGCTTATTTACGTCTGATTGCTAATCCGCATGACGATATCGCCTTCGAACGCGTCATCAACACACCTACGCGCGGCATTGGCGATCGTACGTTAACTACATTACGCGATACCGCAAAAGCCCATCAGTGCGCCTTATGGCAAGCCACCGAAAAATTATTGCAGCCACAACAATTGCCTGCACGCGCTGCCTCGGCGTTAAAAAACTTTATGGATTTAATTCTATTAATGACAGAAAAATCTGCGCTATTAACCCTGGCAAAAAAAGTCGCGTATATCATTCAGCAAAGCGCTTTAACTGCACATTTTCAACAAGAGAAAGGCGAAAAAGCACTAGTACGCGTAGAAAATCTCGAAGAATTAGTAAATGCAGCACAACAATTTGAACAAGACAGTGATCCTGGCGATGCCTCTCTGTTAACCACTTTCTTAGCCTATGCTGCCCTTGAATCTAACGAAGAACAAGCGGGAGCAAGTCAAGACAGTGTACAATTGATGACCCTGCATGCGGCGAAAGGGCTGGAGTTTCCTGTGGTATTTTTAGCAGGCTGTGAAGAAGGCTTATTTCCTCATTATTTTTCCATTGATAATCCCAAGAATATCGAGGAAGAACGCCGCTTATGTTATGTCGGCATGACCCGTGCTATGCGAAAGTTATATATGACGTATGCTGAGTCACGACGCATGCATGGCAAAGAAATGCGCCATGGGCCATCCCGCTTCTTGCGCGAAGTACCTGCGGAATTAGTCGATGAAGTGCGTTTTCGTACTAAAGTCTCACGGCCACAACATTTTTCTTCTGCTACTAACATGCGTACACCTACCCTCGCCACCCATAATGGCAAATTTTATCCTGGACAAACTGTCAGTCATCGTGTGTTTGGTCAGGGAGTTGTTCTGCAATGTGAAGGCGATGGTGAAGATATGAAAATCCGCGTACGCTTCGAGAGAGTCGGCACAAAAACCTTGATCGCGAGCTATTTAGTTACATTATAGCCATATATTGACAATGTGGCGCATTCCTGACATAAGTTATGGCGGAATAATAGATCATTTATAATCGAGGAGACGCCAGTATGTATACACGTATAAAAGACAGCATTGTAAACAACACCAATCGAGCCCTTGATCGTACAGCTGCCGCATTGCGCTATATAGGCGTGGGTGGGGCAAGCGTAATTGGTACGGGTTATTATGCATTATGGGCAATGGCACGCAATGCGGCAGCTAATACAGGAATTGCCGCCTTAGCGCAGCAAGCAGCTAATAATACTGCCATTGCAGAAGCCGCCACGACCGCAGCAGCCACAGCCAGAAGCGGCTTAAACACAGAAGTGGTCATTGCCAGCACAGGTTTACTATTAGGATCCGCTGCCAATATTATCGATACGCTAAATACAGTCCAACAAAATACTCGAACTACAGCAGCTATCGCCAGACATTATCCTGTTTCTGGCGGGAGCGATGCAACAGAAGGACTTCCTGAGGAATTAACCACTACTGCTAGCTTGACTAAACTAGAACGTGTTATTTCTGCTGCATTATTTGGCGGAACAGCCGTATTGGCAGTACTAGGTGGACTAACTATCGTTGCTAACCCCGTCACTGGTGCCGTGTTATTTTTCACTGCTGATTTAACTCTGTTTGGTGCTACCGGAACCTTAGACTTGTCTTACCATAATGAAGCGGCGCGGTTAAGCCAATTACAAGCATCGTTACTATCTGCTCCTCCTGCTTATGCTCCACAGTTGCAAGAACAGCAGGCATCAGCACCAACACTTGGTGGACAACAACAGCCCTACCAACAACAACTCGGCTATGGAACAAGAGGCTCAGTATAACTGGCCATTTTTGACTTGTGTTTATAAACTTGTCATCCTGAGGAGCGTTTTTTGCAACGAAGGATCTCAAAAATGTACATCTGGAGATCCTTCGAGCTAAAGATGCTCTCAGGATGACAGTGCTAAACGACTATTTGTAAAAATGGCCAAAGTCCAGTACAAGAAAGTGCAAGATATCTTCGCGAGTTATGAAATTTCACACGAAAGGATTCTATATGCTCTATCCTTTATTACGCACACTATTATTCACCCTCAATCCAGAAACCGCACATAAGGTGACTTTACAGGGACTACAGTTAGCTCACTGGTTAAAGCTAACCAGCCTTATTACTCCGCCGCAAAATACCCCTGTTAATATCATCATGGACCTGCGCTTCCCCAACCGCATTGGTCTCGCCGCTGGCTTCGATAAAAACGGCGAATACATCAATGCATTGGCTGCATTAGGATTTGGTTTTATTGAAATTGGCACCATCACTCCTCAACCGCAAACCGGCAATCCACCACCACGTATTTTTCGCCTGCCAGAGCAGCAAGCTATTATTAATCGCCTTGGCTTTAATAATCGTGGCATGGATTATGTGGCACAGTGTTTAGAAAAATCTCGCTACCAAGGTATTCTTGGCATCAATATTGGCAAAAATCGTGACACGCCCTTAGATAAAGCCATCGATGACTATGTGTTAGTTTTTCGTCGATTACATCACTATGCGAGTTATATCACTATCAATATTTCCTCGCCCAATACACCGCAATTACGCGATTTGCAACAAGCACAATGGCTTATTCCTTTATTAAAAGCGCTGAAAAAAGAACGTGATGGCTTGCAAAAACACTTACCTCTTGTCGTTAAAATTTCTCCTGATTTAACTCAAGAAGAATTAGAAACACTGGTAGGTATTTTAGTTGATGAACAAGTAGATGGCATTATTGCCACCAATACTACAATTAGCCGTGAAGGGGTAGGGAGTCATCTTTATGCACAAGAGATAGGTGGGCTGAGCGGCAAACCTTTGCACCCTCGTTCTACTCACATTATTCGTCAATTACACACCCTGGTACAGGGTAAAATTCCTATTATTGGTGTAGGTGGTATCACGGATATAACCAGCGCCCAGGAAAAACTTGTAGCTGGCGCTAGCCTGCTGCAGCTATACACCGGCCTAATTTATCACGGACTAAAACTGGTGAGGCAAATAACAAAACTACAGGAGTTCCCGCTGAAGACGATGAGCTGATCCTTCGCTAACGCTCAGGATGACAATATGGCAATTAAACTATCAAATTGTCATATTGTCATCCTGAGCGTTAGCGAAGGATCAGCTCATCGTCTTCAGCGGGAACTCCTGACAAAACTATAAAGACCTTTTTAACCTAGAAAAACCAAGGTATATTAATATTTCATGATAAGGAAATCCCCATGGACAGTCGCGCTATTTCTTTCTCTGAAATAGAAAATCGCCCCACCTATGTACTGTATAATTATCTCAATGAATTAGTCATTCAGTGTAATCGGACTATCCGCCTTAACCACAAAAAAGAACATGACATCAAGGCTTCTCTTAAAAAATTTTCATCTTTGCTTGCGAAACTGCTGCCAGTAATCCAACGTTGTGAACAACAACGCGAACCGTATCAAATCGATCATGCTGTATATAAAAATCTACAAGCACAAAAAAAGAGTATTGCTGATGCTGAAAGATTACTGGAAAATCTAAATACTGATTATAAAAAAATAGATGACATGCTCAGTGAACGCGAACGGCAAATCAGCACAGAAATCACTCAACTGCAAAGCCAGCAACGTACAGAAGCAGTGAGAGAAACAACAACACACATTATAGATTTAAGCAATGAAGAATCCACACTACGTGATCTACGGCAAAAATATCGAGATAAAGATAGAGAAGTAGAAAGCCACTGTTGCGGTCTATGGGCATGTAATAGAGTAGACATTATAGACAGAGCTGATATGAAACACCAAGTGGATGAAGCACAAGCAGAAATAGATAGAAAAAGAAAAGCTGCATTACGCGATGCACCTAAATCCCCCTTAGATCAACAAATCAGTGATTTAGAAGAGGCCTTACAAAACAAACGCCGAAGACGTTTTGAATTAGATATAGTCATCACTAACCAATGTATAGCCAGCAAGTCAAAGCAAGCAGAACTCACGCGCATAGAACAGGAAATAGCTGGCCTAGAACAAAGCTTGTTACAATTAAAACAACAGCGATTACAGCCAGTGAAACCAAGCATAGATCCACGCCTAGAAACGCTTACCATCGAACTGCGCAGCATACAACAGCAACATCGTGAGCACGTACTAAACTTTCCGGAAAAAATCAAAGAGGCACAACAGCTGCAAGATAATATCATGGCAAAGTTCGAGGAAAAAAAGCTCACCGAAGACAGTCAAGAAGTTTTCTATAATGCAAGCATTAATATTGCATCTATGCTAACAATATTAAGAATATATGTACAATGGCAAGCCTTTACTCAACAAATAGAATCCCTATTCGGGACATTAAGACGTGAAGTTATGGATGAACAAGATGCATTGTTTCAAGAAATAACTCGATTGCATGTGGTTATCATGACACAAAAAAATAATATCGACGCTTGCTTCCATTACCTATGGTGTTTTGAATCAAGAGATCAATCGCTAGAAACACTTAGCATCGCCTATTATCGCCTAGACACAGCCACACAACAGGACCTTCTTACTGATCAACCCAAACAAACTAGTATTGACGGTCTATTACCTGTTGATCGAGGCTTAAGGCTACATCAATTAAAAGAACATGCGCCAACCACTATTAGCCCAGCGCCAGCTTGTTTACTAGAAAGTCTGCGTGCTAAAGAACATAGTATGGCTTATGCAACTGCCTTACTTACCCCCTGATGGAGTTAAAACCCTATGCAAAGTTACTCACTTCTTTCTCATTATCAGCAGGATCAATCAACCATCATTAAAACGCAGAAACTAGAACGATTCATTACTGAATTCCTAAAAACACTCCCTGGTATGCCCGCATTAGATGCATTACAAAAAGCACGTGCCCAGTTAGTTGCTGAACTACAAAAAGCAGAACAAGAAAGAATGCCCTTACGAGAACCTGCTCATTTACAAAGAGCCCATCTTGTTGCAGAAGCAGAACTCAATGAGAGGAGAAGTGAGTATGCTGCGCAAAGAAAAGTACATGCTGAAGAAGTACAAGCCATCACTGCTGATGCCCAAGCAGCTAATCAGGAGTTACAAAAAGTTTACACGCATACAGAACTAGGCACGGTTCGAGGATTAGTTAGGCGAGTAGATTTACATTACGGAGTAATGGAAAAAAGTGATGAATTACATAATGCCGAGTCAGGCTGTTGTGGCTGCCTAGGTTTGTTCAAACGTAAAAAAATGCAAGAAGAATTGGCTAAACGTGTAACAGAAGCAGCAGAAGAAAACCAGCGTACAGCCGCCGCAGAAACTCTAGCAGATGAACAAATAACCCGCCTCGAACAACAAGAAGCTACATTGTGGGAAAAGAAAAGATTATTAATGCAACATGAGCCCATTCTCGATGACGATAAACAGCAGCGACGCAATGCAACCCTCAGCGCCACGCTAAAACACAATGAATCCGTACATTATCATTCACTACCTATTGCCGCCATGGCCGAATGCGTTAGGTTTTATCAACACGTGTACCAAGCTAATCAAGCCATTACTACTTTGATTACCCAGTCGTCCGCTACCATTGCAACATCGACTGATACCACACATCCCAATACCCTGGTCGCACCACCGCCAATGACGGATATGGCACGCCTACGCCAAGCCATTGAAAATAGAGCATCGCGGCTAGATTCTACTATACGAGTTGGGCTAGGCATAGCCTCGAGAACACACACCATTACTGAGAAAACCCCGCTGCTCACACCTAGCCCATTAGCGCAGTTAACTGAGTTATCCAGTAAACTAGCTGCCTTTACCCAGACGCTAGCGAAAAAACTGCGACGATTTTATTCTTCAGAAACCTGGCACCAACAAAAACATAGTGTATGCAATGTGATGGATTGCATTGATTACTTTAATAAGGCACTCAATGCCGAGCAGCAAGATACTTTCCTAAAAGCCACAATGATAAAAGATATTCCCCAGCCTATTCTCGATGTGGTTGTTCCACCTGCACCGCCCCAAGTCTGTATTGCTTTTGCAAGACGGTAACCTACTCCACTGTCACTGATTTCGCCAGGTTGCGTGGCTGATCCACATCAGTGCCTTTTAGCACGGCAACATGATACGCCAATAACTGCAGAGGAATCACATAAGCAATAGGCATCAATAGCGGATCCATACTAGGCATCGCAACAATATGACTATCACGCATATCGGCAAATAAATTAGGCTCATCAGTAAAAATAGTTAAAGCACCACCGCGTGCATACACTTCCTGTAAATTCGAATGCAGTTTTTCTATTAGCCCATCTTTCGGTGCTAAAGCAATCACTGGCATTAGCTTATCAATTAATGCTAATGGCCCGTGCTTTAATTCACCGGCAGGATACCCTTCCGCATGAATATAAGAAATTTCCTTGAGTTTTAACGCCCCTTCTAACGCTACTGGGTATAATGCATCACGCCCCAAAAACAATGCATGCTGCTTATCGGCAAAATGTGTAGCAAGCTGCACAATATGCTCATCTAGTTTTAATACCTGTTCCACTAACACTGGCAAATGCCGTAGTTGTGTCACTAGATGTTTTTCGCCGTCTGCAGACAGTTGACGTCGTCCCACTGCTGCCGTTAAAAATAACAAAGCTAATAATTGCGTGGTAAATGCTTTCGTCGATGCCACACCAATTTCTATTCCTGCTCGCGTCAAAAAATAATGATCAGCTTCACGTACTAAGGTACTTTCCGGAACATTACAAATACCCAGTGTAGCCAAATAATTTTCTTTTTTTGCAATACGTAATGCAGCCAAGGTATCTGCCGTCTCGCCAGATTGCGACAATACCACAAATAAACTATCTGTAGGTATCACACGCTTGCGATAGCGAAATTCACTAGCAATTTCTACAGTACATGCCACGCCGGCAATCGCTTCCAACCAATATCGTGCCACCATTGCTGCGTGATAACTGGTGCCACAAGCCACTAATTGCACATGTTGTGCACGCGCAAATAATTCTTGTGCTCCATAAGTAAAAGCAGAATCTAAAACACGCTGAGTTTCTAAGCGGTCTTCTAAACAGCGCGCTAGTGCTTGTGGCTGTTCCATGATTTCTTTACTCATATAATGACGATATTGGCCGCGCTCTACCGCATCATAATGAACCGTTAAAGTATGTAAATCACGCGCAATCGCCTTGCCATCCATGGTGGATAAATGCACATCGTCATAGCGTAAATCGGCAATATCATCATCCTCAAGATAAATAAACTGCTGTGTCACCGACAATAACGCCAAAGGATCCGAAGCAATAAAGTTCTCGCTATTACCCTTACCAATTACTAATGGACTACCGCGTCGCACAGCAATTAATCGATCCGGATGGGCTGCAGACATAATCGCTAGTGCAAATGCCCCTTCTAGCTTTTTAACGGTATAACGCACTGCCGCTAATAAATCTTTAGTCTCAGCATAATACTGATGTAATAAATGTACGACTGCTTCTGTATCTGTTTCTGAGGTAAAAACATACCCTTGCGTCTGTAATTGCTGACGTAAAGCCGCATAATTTTCGATAATACCATTATGAACAAGTGCAAATGCATCATGCGAAACAAAAGGATGCGCATTGTGCTCTGAGGGTGCACCATGGGTAGCCCAGCGTGTATGGGCAATGCCTGTTTCGCCTTGCAACTCTAATGTCGTTAATGCCGTTTCCAATTCACGTACTTTGCCTTTTACACGCAAGCGTTTTAATACTTGTTGTTTACTAATAACTGCCATACCTGCGGAATCATAACCGCGGTATTCCAAGCGTTTTAATCCTTCTAACAGTATTTTTTCTATAGGCCGCTTTGCGACCGCTCCTACTATCCCACACATATTCTAGAGTTCCTGTTGTTGTTTTTTCTTTTGTGGACGTTGCCAACTTTTAATACTTTTTTGACTCGCTCGCGCTAATGTCAATTGCTGCGACGGTGCATCGCATGTAATCGTTGAACCTGCACCGATAGTTGCACCTTCACCGATCATTACAGGTGCCACTAATGCGGTATTTGACCCAATAAATGCACCATCACCAATGACGGTTTGATGTTTGTTAGCGCCATCATAATTACACGTAATAGTACCTGCGCCAATATTAACATACTTCCCAATTTTGCTATCCCCGATATAGCTTAAATGGTTAATCTTGGTTTGCTCTCCAACAAAGCTATTCTTAACCTCCACAAAATTACCAACATGCGCCTTTGCTGCTAATATCGTTCCTGGCCGTAACCGTGCAAACGGCCCAATCACACAATCATCGCCGACTTTTGCATCTTCTAAAACACTCTGCGCTTTCACTTCTACACGTTGCCCTAACGTGACATTGCGTAGTAACGTGGCAGGGCCAATAATACAGTCATCCCCTATCGTCACATTTCCTTCTAGAATCACATTCACATCAATAGTGACATCTTTGCCTATGTAAACTTCACCGCGAATATCGATACGTTGCGGATCGCGAATCGTCACTCCTGCACACATTAATGCTTCCGCACAACGTCGCTGATAAAAACGCTCGAGCTCAGCCAATTGCATACGATCATTGACGCCTAAAATTTCTTCATGATGTAAAGGCTGGACGGTATGAATAGCCACCTGCGCCGCCTTCGCTAAAGCAATCACATCAGGCAGGTAATACTCGTGTTGCACATTGGCGTTTTGTAATTGTGGCAACCAGGCTTTTAAGCATTTAGCAGGAATCAAATAAATACCCGAATTAATCTCTTGAATAGCCCGCTCTTCTACTGTGGCATCTTTCTCTTCGACTACCCCTTGAACTTGCCCCTGTGCATCACGCTTCACTCTTCCATATCCCATAGGCATGGGTAAATGAGCAGTAATCAACCCCATATCGGCATCAGGAGTTGTTACAATTAACCGCTGTAATGTATCCAGGGCAATGAGTGGCACATCCCCATACAGCACTAATACCCTATCTTCTTCTGTAACCTCAGGCAGCGCCTGTAATAACGCATGCCCCGTACCTAATTGTTCCTTTTGCTCTACCCAACATACGGAAAAGTGTGTACAGGCTTGCCGGACTTGCTCGCCTTGGTGACCATATACAACGATAGGTAACAAAGGTGGCGACAAAGTTAAAGCAGTATGAATCACATGTTCTAACAAAGGTTTACCTGCTAGAAGATGTAAAACTTTAGGCAGCCGTGAATGCATACGCTTGCCTTGCCCTGCCGCAAGAATCACCGTACGAAGAGCCATGAAAAAGGTATCCTTTATATTATCCTAGAAACGTTAGTTGGGTGTCGAATTATAGCGCAAAACTAAGGTAAGAAAGAAGATCTGTCAGAGGAGTTCCGCTGAAGACGGTAAGCTGATCCTTCGCTAACGCTCAGGATGACAATTTGGCAATTAAACTATCAAATTGTCATCCTGAGCGTTAGCGAAGGATCAGCTTACCGTCTTCAGCGAGTTGCTCCTGGTGTACTCCGCGATATAGACTCTAACATATCACTTAATGGCGCATCATATAATAGAGCTTCTGCAGAAAAATCTTCGCTTTCTTCTCTATCCATCGGCTTTCTTCTTTTATCCTCTTGAAATCCTTCTTCATCCGCAATATTTAATTGCCGTTTATATGGTATCGGAGAAACAGGCGGGGTAAATAATAAAAATCTAGCATCTGCAAAAGGGTATGGCATTCCCCCATCCAACCCTAAAAACAGCCTATCTATCTCCGTATCTTTCTGCGAAAATATTGCACTCAACCTCATGGATAAATCTGTATAACCCTTGCTAGCAGCGAGCTGAACAATGGCATCCCCACTCTCACAAAGAGTAGGATCCACCCCCTGCGCTAATAACTTTTCCGCTAAGCTTATATAATTTTGATCTACCGCAACAAATAGTAAATCAGCCAAACATGCTGGTGTTAGAGTATGTAAGTTAACACCCCAGTCTAACAACAACTCTGTGATATTTAGATAACCTTTTGCTACAGCAATACTCAAAGCTATTTCCCCGCTCGGGGATTGTTGATTAACGTTTGCTCCCTGGTTTAATAATAATTGTACCATTATCGCATCATTATTTTGTATTGCAGCTAACAATGGAAATGCACCAGACAAACAAAGTTGATAATCAGCATGGTATTCCAATAATAATGCAGCCATATTGTAATCTTGATTCTGCACAGCTATATAAAGCAAAGTTTCACCTTTCCCAACCATACAGTTAATACTAGCATCTCCTGCTTCCAAAAGCCGTTGAGCTATACTGATATATCCCCAGCTAACTGCATGCAACAATCCCTCAGGCAAAAGCCCTCTCCCTAGCAAATCCTTTACCGCCTCTTCATCATTCTCCATAATCGCTAAGTCTAATGGCGAGTATCCATTACATGTATATTCCTGTAATTCAGTACTAGTAAGATCCCAGTTTGGCTGCTTAACAACACCGAGCCGCTGCCTCGTTACTTCTGTGTTGTCTTTTGCTACAAACATGCGCATATGTAACATGGTTCTTATATCAGATACTCCCTCTGTAATAGTAAATGCAGAACGTATTTTTTCTACTAATACTTGTTCCGTTTTTATAACTTGTCCTGGCAATGTATTCGCATCCACAAATAGCCAATGTTTTTCTTGTGGATCATACCCAATAGCAATAATGTGCAATGGACTGCCAAGCAAAAAACACACGGGAAAATCGCCGTCAGCAAAAGCATCTTTCCAGATTTTCCAATAAGTCTGAAACTGCTCTGCAGTATAAAGGGTGATACCTTTTGCAACTTCTATCAATCCACCCTGGCTTTCTAACTGTGATGATAACACTAACGCCAAAGAGGCCTGAGCATCTTGACGGCGAATCAATTCCCCCATTGCCTCTACATTCCGAGCCGGATATTGGCAAATCTCAATACCATCAAATAAAGCACGAATATCTATATCTATTTGCTGTGTAACATCAAGTGTTTGATATATTTTAAAAAGTCTATTATTAAATCTCTCAAAATCTCTAGTCAACATTGCCTGCATGGCCATGCAAGCCACGCCAAAACACACCCCTGCTTTATCGGGATTATAAGACGCATTCTCCATCGCGGTAATCAGCCAATCCTGGCCTGTAGGTAAAGCGCGCGAAGTAGTCATAACAAGTTAGTATAATTGAAGTTATCAATAAAATTATTAACTAGTCCTTAAACCTAGAAACGGCAGTTGATTCACGATTTTAAACGTAACACCTTGACTGATCTAGGTCTTTCAAAAATTTTCGGATCACCAATCAGGTGCAAGTTACATTACATATCACCATAGCGATTCTGCAATACCGCGATGGCAGCTACTGAAGTGGTTTCTGTACGCAGTATGCGTGGCCCTAAATTCAACGGTATAAAACGATACTGATACACTCGCTGCATTTCTGCATCGCTAAACCCTCCTTCGGGGCCAATCAATAACAAGGCTTCCTTAGCCGCCTCTGGAAAATGACTAGGCAACGTCTCTGCTACATGCGGGGACAAGACAAAGCGCATAGTAGTTTGCACTGAAGCTAACCAAGCAGTTAACTGCTCTGGCTCAGCTATATTGGGTAACTGATTACGCCCACATTGTTCACAAGCACTAACAATAATCGACCGCCAATGTGCTAAACGTTTTTCACGTCGCGTTGCATCTAACTGCACGGTACAACGCTCCGTCAATAAAGGCGTAATACAGTGCACGCCCAATTCCACGGCTTTTTGAATGATATAATCCATCTTCTCGCCACGAGCAATACCCTGCGCCAAATGTAGCCGTAAAGGTGATTCCACTTCATGAGGAATATGTGCCTCTACCCACGCCGTCACATGATGTTTATCCATATGCTGAATACGCGCATGATATTCACCTCCTTGGCCATTAAACAAGGTTACTTTTTCTCCCACGTTTACTCGTAATACCCGCATGAGATGATGACTAGCTGGCTTATCTAATACGATAACTGTATTTACTTGGAAAGGGGTCGCTTGAAAAATTCGACTAGCAGGCATGATCTTGCCCTGCTGCATATAAGACGTAATCCTGCACTGGCTGGCCGCGAAGCAGATGCTCTTGAATAATCCGCTCTAATACCTCAGGAGAACAGGAGTGATACCACACATTATCCGGATACACGACAGCAATTGGCCCCGCAGTACAAATACGTAAACAATTGACTTTAGAACGATAAATACCACCCTGTCCCGTCAGTTTTAATTCATTTAACCTATTTTTTAAATATTCCCAAGCATTTAGCCCAACCTCCTTATCGCAGCATTTTGGCTGGGTTTGATCACAGCATAAAAAAATATGCCGCTTAATCGCTGACAAGTGTAATGCGTCAACACGCTGTTGTAAGTCTTTGTTCATGGTTGTTTCTCATTAGAACTTCTGTCCTACTTAGGCTCTGTGAAAGAATAACTTTCTTTACACAGAGCCTTATTGCAAATAACTCCACTTACTTGTAGATTAATATGCCATAATTTACCCAAAAACCCGGAGCTTGGCTATGAAGAATTCAGCCACATACCTCGTGATCGGCAATGGCCGAGTTGCACAACATTTTCGACATTATTTTTCTTTACTCGGTCTCAACGTTAGCACCTGGCATCGCCAACAACCATGGGACGAATTATACCAAGCCCTGCCTCTTGCGTCTCACATATTGCTCTTGATTAGCGATCAAGCGATCGAGCCGTTCATCGAACAACACTTAAAGAACAGTCGAGCCATACGCCTGCATGTTTCTGGTAGTTTATTGAGCAATCATGCTTGCGGCGCACATCCATTGATGTGTTTCAGCCATACCCTATATCGCTTAGAACAATATCAAGCTATCCCCTTTATTGTCGATGATCATGCTCCTGACTTCAGCCAATTGTTACCCGGCATACCTAATCAGCATGTGCGATTACCTACCGCACTTAAAGCAAAATACCATGCATTATGTGTATTAAGCGGAAATTTTAGTTGCTTACTCTGGCAAAAATTATTCTCAAGCTTTGAAGAAGAATTTCACTTTCCAGCCTCTATTGCTTATCCTTATTTACAACAGCAAATGCAAAATTTACTAACTGACGCAAAAACCGCACTCACCGGTCCATTGGTGCGCGATGATATCCAGACGTTAAATAAAAATTTGGCTGCACTTGCTACAGATCCCTTTGCTGAGGTATATAAAAGCTTCGTTGCTTGCTATCAACAATTGCACAAAGAAAAGATGATATCATGAATATTTTGGATTTTTACGCCAAGAAAAAAAACGGTGAAAAAATTAGTGTAATCACCTGTTATGATTATACTAGTGCACGCATCCTAGCACAAACAGCCGTAGATTGTTTATTAGTTGGTGATAGTGTCGCCATGACCATGCATGGATTTAAAGATACACTATCAGCCACTCTAGAGATGATGTGCTTCCATACCGCTGCCGTAGCACGCGGTGCAGGGAAAAAGTTTATTATTAGTGATTTACCTTTTCTCAGTTACCGCAAATCCATCAGCAAAAATGTATCTGCTGCACAAGTACTTATGCAAGCCGGCGCTTGTGCAGTAAAATTAGAACGAGCCGCAGGAAATGAAAAGTTAATTCGCCACTTTTCGGAATCGGGCATTCCCGTTGTCGGTCACATAGGGCTCACTCCGCAATTTATTCATGCCCTAGGAGGATACAAACCTCAAGGTATCACTGCTGACAGCGCACAACAATTGCAAGAAGATGCTCTACGTTTACAACAAGCTGGCTGTTTTGCCATAGTTCTTGAATGCATCCCAATAAAGCTCGCCAAAAAAATTACTTCGTCACTCATTATTCCTACCATTGGCATTGGTGCAGGACCATTTACAGATGGGCAAGTATTAGTTTTTCAAGATTTGCTCGGGTTAAATGTCGATTTTCAGCCTAAATTTGTAAAAACCTTTTTAGACGGACAGAAAAAAATACAAGACAGTGTTGAAACATACATACAAGAAATTCAATCTGGAGCATTTCCGCAACATGAACATTGTTACCACGATTAAAGAATGGCAAGCTTTAAGAAAAAATTTAGTTAATCATACGATTGGTTTTGTGCCAACAATGGGGCATCTCCATGCAGGCCATTTGAGTTTATGCAAGCGATCACAGCAAGAAAACACCCTAACTATTGTCAGTATTTTTGTAAACCCCACACAGTTTAATCAATCCAGCGATTTCACAAACTACCCCCGCACTATAAAACAAGATAGCGATATGTTAACAGCACATCACATAGATTATTTGTTCCTCCCCAACGCCGAAGAAATGTATGCGGATCATTACCAAATGCAAGTCATGGAAACCACATTAAGTACTGAACTAGAGGGTAAATATCGCCCAGGCCATTTCCATGGTGTGCTCACCGTGATATTGAAATTATTAAACTTAGTACAGCCACAGCGAATATATTTCGGAGAAAAAGATTACCAACAGTTATTATTAATTAAAAAAATGGTGTCTGCATTATTTTTACCTGTCGAGGTCATCGCTTGCAAAACCATCCGGGCAAACGACGGCCTCGCTCTTAGCTCACGGAATTCGCGGTTAACCTCTGAGCAAAGAAAAAAAGCCGTTGATTTTGCGCGCTTGCTGCAAAGCTCACTGGACACAGAAACCATCCATGTTGAACTACAAAAACTGGGATTTAAAGTGGATTACATTGCGGATAAATGGCAACGTCGTTTAGGTGCCGTATGGTTAGATGAAGTGCGATTAATCGACAATAGACTTCTTGCGCAAGAGCACAACCATGCATAAATTATATATTCAAACTCACGGCTGCCAAATGAATGAATATGACTCAGCAAAAATGGCTGACGTCTTATATGCGTCACATCATTTAGAAAAAACCGATAACCCAGAAGAGGCCGATGTGCTTCTCCTTAATACCTGTTCGATTCGTGAGAAAGCCCAAGAAAAAGTTTTTTCTGAATTAGGACGCTGGCGAGCATTAAAAAATAAAAAACCACATATGATTATTGGCGTAGGTGGTTGCGTTGCTAGCCAAGAAGGTCAAGCCATTCTTTCTCGCGCCCCCTTTGTTGACTTGGTTTTTGGGCCACAAACCATTCATCGCCTAGGTGATATGCTAAGTGAAGTACAAAACAAACATAAAGCCGTTGTCGATGTGAGTTTCCCAGAGATAGAAAAATTTGATCGCCTCCCTGAACCTAAAGCAGATGGCGTTACAGCTTATGTCACCATTATGGAAGGTTGCAGCAAGTACTGTAGCTTTTGTGTTGTCCCCTACACGCGTGGTGAAGAAATTAGTCGTCCTCTAGATGATGTGTTGGCAGAAATAGTCACACTGGCAACTCAAGGCGTACGAGAAATCACATTGCTCGGACAAAATGTGAATGATTATCGTGGTCCCATGCACGAAGGTGGTATGGCTGATTTAGCTACATTACTACAGTATATTGCTGCGTTAGATGAGATTGCACGTATTCGTTTCACTACCTCTCACCCTACCGCATTTTCCTCGCGTCTTATTCAAGCTTTTGCTGAAATTCCACAAGTCGTCAACTTTCTACATCTTCCCGTACAAAGTGGTTCTGATCGCATTTTATCCGCAATGAAACGTGGATACACCGCCTTAGAATACAAAGCAAAAATTCGGCGCTTACGTCAAGTCCGCCCTGACATTAGTATTTCTTCAGATTTTATTATTGGTTTTCCTGGTGAAACAGAACAAGATTTTGCAGACACGATGAATCTTATTTACGATATAGAGTTTGATCATTCATTTAGCTTTATTTATAGCCCCCGCCCAGGCACTCCTGCTGCACAACTATCTGACGATATTTCTATGGAAGTCAAAAAACAACGTTTGGCTATCCTACAAGAACGCATCCACTTAAATGGCCGTAAAATCAGCGAAAAAATGGTAGGTACAACACAAACCGTGCTGGTCACCGGTCCCTCACAAAAAAATCCAGACCGTCTTGCCGGTCGTACGGAAAATAATCGTGTAGTGAATTTCAGTGGTAATAACGAGTTGATTGGCCAACTGATCACAGTAAAAATTACTGCTGTTACGGGTAACTCTCTGCAAGGGGAATTGTAAACCCGTAAGTTGCCTGTAACTATTCACGTCCCTGTCGCGATCAGGAGTTCCTGCTGAAGACGGTGAGCTGATCCTCTTCGCTAACGCTCAGGATGGCAATTAAACTATCATCCTGAGCGTTAGCGAAGAGGATCAGCTCACCGTCTTCAGCAGGCGAGCATGGCCACTCCTCAAGGTTTAGCTGCTTAGATAAGCTGTGGTTGACATCTTGATATTCATTCCTAAAATTGCGGGTGACAATTTTTTTATAATAGTGCTATACTTAAAACAACTAAAGTAAAGAGAGACAAACAACACCCTTGGATACAACGTTTTCATCACAATCACTCACCTTAAGTCCTGAAGACAACAATCGATTATTTGGCCTCTGCGGTAAACTTAACGAACACTTACGTCTTATTGAGAAAATGCTGGGTGTTATCATCAAACAGCGTGGGTATACTTTCTCTATCAGCGGCAATCACCAAGCAGTTCAACAAGCCCGTCATACGTTAAGCAATTTATATGACGAAACTGCAAAAGAACCCATTCTCGCTCCACAGGATATTCATATGTATTTACAAACTGTTAGCAAAAAACCACAGCAACAGCAAGGTACCCGCATGGAGATTCACATTAAAAAAGAAGTAATTACTGGTCGCGGAGAAAACCAAGTTCGTTATATTCGCAATATTATGGACCATGATATTAACTTTGGGATTGGACCCGCTGGCACGGGTAAAACCTACCTCGCCGTTGCTTGTGCGGTACAAGCACTAGAAGCAGAACGCGTTAGTCGTATTATCTTGGTGCGACCTATAGTGGAAGCGGGTGAAAAATTAGGATTTTTGCCTGGTGATATTGCACAAAAAATCCATCCATACTTACAACCACTGTATGACGCCCTGTACGAAATGCTTGGCTTTGAAAAAGTTCATCAGCTGCTTGAACGCGGCATTATAGAGCTAGTCCCACTTGCTTATATGCGCGGCCGGTCGCTAAATGATTCTTTCGTGATTTTAGATGAAGGGCAAAATACGACTATAGAACAAATGAAAATGTTTTTAACTCGTATTGGGTTTAATTCCAAAGCAGTAATTACCGGTGATATTACTCAGATTGATTTAAGTAATCGCCAAGAATCCGGGTTAATACATGCCGCCCAGGTTTTAAGCAATACTCAAGGGATTAGTTTTACCCAGTTTCAACCCAGTGATGTGGTGAGACACCCGCTGGTACAAACTATTGTCGAAGCCTACTCACGTTTCGAGGAAAACAACGCGAATAAGAAAAATTAATAAAAATGTATCGCATTACTGTACAGCACGTTAACAAACACAGCTTTGCCCCAAAAATGGTACAATTACGTCAATGGACAAAACAGATATTGGAAAATATCCCTGCACAAGCTCTAGAAAAACAGAAACCACACAATAGAAAAAACAGCGTATTTGAAGTTACTTTACGCATAGTTGATAAAGAAGAGATGTCAATATTAAATGCTCGTTTTCGATATAAACAAGGGCCCACTAATGTCTTATCGTTTCCTTGTGAATTACCGACTGGTATTAAACTAAAAACATTACCGCTCGGAGATATTGTTATTTGCGCGGATATTGTTAATCAGGAAGCGCAAGTACAACAGAAATCTACAGATGCACATTGGGTACATATGCTTGTACACGGTATTCTGCATTTACTTGGTTTCGACCATGCAACAACGCATGATGCAGAAATTATGGAATCAGAAGAAATAAGAATTTTAACATTAATGGGATTTCCAAATCCCTATCATTAGGATTAGTCATGAAGAATAAAGTAGAAAATCCCCTAGTAAAGTCAAAAAATTGGTTAGAACGCTTCACTACCTTACTCATTCGCGAACCGCAAAATCGTGAGCAACTCATGGAAGTATTACGACATTCAGAAGAAAATGGGTTACTCAGTGCGGAAATACTCAACATGATAGAAAGTATTTTGCAAGTCTCAGAAATGCAAGTGCGTGAAGTCATGATTCCTAAAACACAAATGGTCGTCATAGAAAAAGACAGTAAACTAGAAAAAATTCTGCCTTTAGTCATCGAATCTGGACACTCACGTTTTCCTGTCATGGAGGAAAGTGATGAAGATGTCATTGGTATTTTACTAGCAAAAGATTTATTAAAATATTGTTACAATAATAGTGCGCATAATTTTCAAGTAGCCGATATTTTGCGCCCAGCAGTATTTGTGCCACAAGGCAAACGCCTAAATGTTTTACTACGTGAATTCCGTGTGAATCACAATCATTTAGCCATTGTCATTGACGAATACGGTCACGTTGTTGGTCTAGTCACGATTGAAGACGTATTAGAGCAAATCGTCGGTGAGATTGAAGATGAGTATGATATCGATGAAAATGGTTACATTAAACAACGTGATGATGGATCTTACACAGTCAAAGCAACCACCCCCATTAAAGAGTTTAATGACTCTCTGGGTACAAAATTTAACCATGAAAAATTTAGCACCATCGGTGACGTTATACTTAAAGCCTTCGACCATCTTCCCGCGCGCGGTGAAACACTGATTTTAGAAAACTTACAATTTAAGGTTTTACACGCTGATAGTCGGCGTATTCATTTGTTAGAAGTAAAACAAGAAAGATGATTTCAGATCAATAATCAACGGTGATACCATACCACAATACAACATAATGTCCCGGTGGCACAGATGGATAGCGCAGCCCCCTCCTAAGGGGCAGGTCGGCGGTTCGAATCCGCCCCGGGACGCCATGACAATGAGAGATTCAGGCATCCCCGGTTGACTTACAATCTCATAGCAGTCACGTCTATAATGTACTATACTCCAAAATAAACGCGTCTACTTTGGAATAAGGTAAAATATAGCCGTGAGACGATATTGCGAATCATTTATATTTCAAGATCTTACCAAGAAGATGGTTTTTCTCGGTGGGCCACGCCAAGTAGGGAAAACCACACTGAGCAAGGCACTTTGTCATAATCAATTTTCAGATGGAGTTTATTTTAACTGGGACAATGATGAGGATCGAAGGGCAGTTCTACATAAACAGTGGCTAAAAGAAAGTTCTCTGATTATCTTTGACGAACTACATAAATACCCTCATTGGAAGCAGTGGATTAAAGGCATCTATGATACCAAACCAGATAATCAAGAATATCTAGTCACAGGATCTGCGCGCTTAGATGTGTATCGCCGTGGCGGAGACTCACTCATGGGACGATATCATTATTGGCGGTTACATCCGCTTACACTAGATGAGTTACCCTCAACTATATCCGCCAAAGAAGGTTATCAACGTTTGCTCACTTTAGGCGGATTCCCAGAGCCATTCCTAGCTGCAGATGAACGAGAAGCGCGTCGATGGCGTCGTGAACGCTTTGACAAAATCTTGCGTGAAGATATACGTGATTTAGAATCGATTCGCAATATTCAACTGCTATCTCTCTTTATTGATGCTCTGCGTGAAAGAGTCGGCGGAATGATAACACTCGCAAACATAGCTGAAGATTTGCAAATATCCCCCAAAACGGCAAAGAGTTGGTTATCGGTGATTGAAAAAATGTATTTAGCATTCCCGATTTACCCTTATGTTAAAAATATTCCCCGGGCTATTCAAAAACCTCCTAAAGTTTTTTTCTACGACAATGGCGATGTCATTGAGAAAAATGGTGTACGCCTAGAAAATTTAGTGGCAACGACATTATTGAAGCGACTACATTTTATTGAAGATTATTATGGTTATCGATGTAGTTTGCATTACATACGCGATAAAGAAGGACGCGAAGTTGATTTTCTGACTCAGATAGATAACAAAATTGTCGATTTGATTGAAGTTAAAAATAATGATAGTGATATCTCATCTAGCTTAAAATACTATTCACAAAAATTAAAACCAAAAAATACTATTCAAATAGTAGGAGAATTAAGTCGCCCCTATCATCAAGATACTATTCTTGTTACTAATCCTATTGATTTCTTTAAAAGCCCACCGTGGGAAAATGGGTAAAAATTGCCCTTCCTTCATAGAGACTCATGGGAAGTACGAATTTTTGTTAGGCGTCCTCTTAACTGCACTTAACTACTTGAATAATATTACATTTATATAAAACATCGAGATATACCACATACCCCCTCTTTCTGGTCAATAACTTGACAGTTATGTTATTTTTCGTTAGAATTTGACTATATTTTGATCATACTTAAAAAAGGTGACTATTGCATGTTCGCGAGAAGAGGTTTGGCTTTATTTAGCCTATTTATAGCAAATACGCGCACCACAGCCGTTCGCCGCCCTCCTCATCTTATAGGTTATTTTGTGCGCATGCTTTCTCAGGCACAAAACGGCGATACACGCCTGCATACAGCTATGTACGCCCAACAGCCCACAGAAGAAATAAAAAGGTTAATCCAAGAAATAGGCTCAGATGCAGTCTCACTGATGGCAAGAACCGTAAATGATCGCGGTCAATTACCTTTTGATTTAGTATGCAATGACGACTCTAGGTCAGAATTATCTGCTGCAGCAGAAAAAGTGGGTCTGGCTTTACTACCCCTCATGACTGTAGATATGCCGCCCATTTCCCAACCTGTAGCAACCCCACTCATCTTACAACGTTATGAAGCCATCACCCGTAATAATATCCAACTCGGAACAGCGTTAAAAATGGCCGGTGACTTAGCTAATGAAGTACGACAAATAGTTACTGAATCAGGCTCACACCCACAAAGCAATGGCCGTTCATACACAGAGGTGCTGAAAACACAGCTATTCTTACAACGTGCGCATGAAGATATCATTGCGAGAATAGCCCTTAAAAGGACAACCGTCGATCTATTAACATCAACAGAATCCGATGACTTTATTCGCTATACAAGATTCGCCACACAATTCGTTGCAAACACAAGAATGGCTAATTGTGATCAAATGAGCGAGGTGGTTATGCACCAATTTGCAGTAAGCTATTTTAATGCTGCGCGTAAACTCGGTATAACATGCCAATTATATAATATCACTAATGGTGGACATACTTTTGTTAGAATAGGTGATGTTATTTGCGATGCCTGGTCAGGTGCAATCTTTCCTTTTAGTGAAATAGAACAAAGGCTAAAAGCATGGAAACACTACATACTCGTCGACAAATGGTTCAACATCTTGGTTGAATTTAATCCACGTTATCACCAGGTACAATCTCAATGTACCGTTACTTCTGCTACAGCTGAGCTCTTATCATTAAATCCAGTAACACTATTTTCACATCCACAACAAAATGATACACAGGCAGCGAATACTCCAGCAATTACTGAGCCAAGAACAACATGGATACAACGACTGCTAAGGAACACCTTAAGTTAAGTTAAGCCTGCGCACATAGAAACCCCGTTGACCTTGCCTTTAGCTTTGCTATACTGGGCGCCTTCATGCCGTGGTGGCGGAATTGGTAGACGCGTCGGTCTCAAAAACCGATGGTGGCAACACCGTGTCGGTTCGATCCCGACCCTCGGCATACTCTTGCAATAATTATTCTATCCACCTCAATTAATGACTGATCCTAGAAAAGGCTTTATACTGGCGTTATCTCATTAAGGAAGCATAGGGATATACCCGAAGCGTTTCACTTTTAGGTGTTTAAAATGACAGATTGCAAGAGATTGAAAGGGTTTTCTCGAGAAAAAGCGGAGGAATACTTGCGGTATTTCGAGCATTTTTATCGAGAAAACCTTTTCAAGGTCGTAGTAAGATGTCATTTTAAACACCTAAAAGTGAAACGCTTCGGGTATATGCGCAAATTATTTATCTTGTTGTTGTTATTATTTTCTCTTCCCTTATTTGCGGCTAATAAAGCCATAGTCCTTACTGTTAAAGGTACATTAACCCCCGCTACGCAAGATTATTTAGATCGCGGCTTCCGCTATGCCAGAGCAGAACACGCAGAAATCATTATCTTACAGCTCAATACACCCGGCGGCTTAGAAACTGTTATGCGCGCTATTAATGAACTCATCTTAACTTCAACCATCCCAGTCGTGGTTTATGTGGCGCCTGCCGGCGCACGTGCTGCTAGTGCTGGCACCTTTCTTTTATATGCAGCACACGTAGCTGCCATGGCCCCCGGCACAAATGTGGGCGCAGCTTCACCCGTATCCTTAACTGAAAAAAAAGGCAAAATAGCCACTGCCGCTCATAACAAAGCCACAAATGACGCTGTCGCCTACCTACGCAGTCTCGCTACCTTACGTAACCGTAATGCAAATTGGGCTGAATCAGCAGTACGTCAAGCTGCCAGCATTGCAAATAACGAAGCATTACAACAACATGTCATTGAAATCAACGCTAACGATCTAACCGATTTATTAAAACAATTAAATAATCGCACTATTAACATTCAAAACAGCCAACAAACATTACATACTACAGATTTAACTCTTGATACATTTAAACCTGATTGGCATTTTCAATTTCTATCTATCATCACAGATCCCAATATCGCCTATATCTTATTATTACTAGGTATTTATGGTCTCTTTTTTGAGTTCATGAACCCGGGGTTCATTGTTCCTGGTGTCATAGGCGGTATTGCTTTATTACTCGCATTATTTGCTTTTAATTTATTACCGGTTAATTATGCAGGATTATCACTGTTACTCATGGGTATTGTATTCATTGTTTCAGAGATATTTATCACTAGCTATGGAGTGTTAGGTATCGGTGGCGTCATTGCCTTTGTGTTAGGTTCAATTATCTTATTTGATGTAAATTCTTCTGGTTACTATATTGCCTGGCAAATTATTTTAACTATGAGTCTAATTAGTGTGGGATTTTTCTTGCTCATTTTATATTTAACTATTAACTCATTCCGTCAGTCGGTAGTAACAGGACAAGAAGGCTTACTTAACAAAGAAGGCGAAGTTTTAGAATATAAAAATAATAATGATATCCTCATTCGTACAGTGGGTGAAATATGGCATGCCCATTCATCCATGCCTTTGCATACTGGGCAACGGGTAAAAATAGTAAAGATAATTGGATTAACGGTGTCAGTGGAGCCTGTGGAGTAACTTTATGTCATTTTTATATATTCTCATCCCGATTATTCTTATTTTTCTTTTCTCCTTCATCCGAATTTTAACAGAATATGAACGTGGGGTAATTTTTACTTTAGGACGTTTTTCTGGTGTAAAAGGTCCTGGATTAATTATTGTGGTCCCTTTTGTACAGCAAATGATAAAAACCGAATTGCGCACAGTTGTCGTCGATATCCCACCACAAGATGTGATTTCTCGAGACAATGTGTCCGTGCATGTAAGTGCGGTTGTCTATTTTAGAATTATTGCGCCTGAACGTGCTATCATCCAGGTAGAAGATTATTATTCTGCAGTAAGTCAATTAGCACAAACCACACTACGATCAGTATTAGGCCAACACGAGCTTGATGAAATGTTATCAGAACGCACGAAAATGAATACCGACATACAGAAAATACTAGACGAACACACTGACACATGGGGAATTAAAGTGAGTCTGGTAGAAATAAAAGATATTGATATCAATGAAAACATGGTACGCGCTATTGCACGCCAAGCTGAAGCGGAACGCGATAGACGCGCTAAAATCATCAATGCCGATGGTGAATTTCAAGCAGCACAAAAGTTATTGGATGCCGCCAAAATATTAGCGCAACAACCCCAAGCTTTACAATTACGCTACTTACAAACACTCGCTAATATTACTAATGATAAAACATCCACCATAGTATTACCTATTCCACTAGAGTTTCTACGCGCGCTAACGAAAGCGGGAGAGTAAACTCACAGCAGAGTTTCCATTAACACTGTCATCCTGAGGGTTAGGCTGTCATCCTGAGCGTTAGCGAAGGATCAGCATCCTTGTCACAATACAGTCAACAAGGACGCTGATCCTTCGCTGACGCTCAGGATGACAGTGTTAACGGGAACTGCTGGTAAACTCAAGAGTTTCCCAGGCTGTTATCATAACAACCGGATTACAAAAATGCCTCGCCATAACGCAGCGATTCGATTCCTAAATGCTTAGCCAATGTCTGCCCAATGTCCGCAAAAGTTTTACGTTTACCTATCGGACCTGGTCTTGCTGCAGGACCAAAAGCAATAACAGGAATCGCTTCGCGCGTATGATCTGAACCACGCCAAGTAGGATCACAGCCGTGGTCAGCAGTAATAATAGCTAAATCGCCTGGCTGTAACAGCCTTTCGAATTCTGGCAATCGTATATCAAACTCTTCAAGTGCCTTTGCGTAGCCAATAACATCACGCCGATGGCCATAGACCATATCAAAATCGACAAAATTCACAAATACCAGGCTATGCTCAGGTGCTTGCGCTACTTCTCGTAACAAGGCATCAAATAGCGCTATATTACCATCTGCTTTGACAGCCTTGGTCACTCCTTGATGCGCATAAATATCCGCTATCTTACCAATTGCAATCACTTCGCCACTATGTACCACTAATTTATCGAGTAACGTAGGCTCTGGTGGCGGTGTGGCATAATCATGGCGATTGCCGGTACGCTTATAATACCCTGGTGTACCGAGAAAAGGCCTAGCAATGACGCGCCCAATGTTGTATTTATCGACTAAACGACGCGCAATCTCACAAATTTCATATAAACGCTCTAATCCAAAACTTTCTTCATGTGCCGCGATTTGGAATACACTGTCTGCAGAGGTATACACAATAGGTTTACCGGTACGTTGATGCTCTGCGCCCAATTCTTCAATAATCACTGTGCCTGATGCATGCTTATTACCCAACACACCAGGTAGTTTTGCCTCGGCAATGAACTGTTGTAGCAATGCTTCAGGGAAACATGGGTTGTCATTGGAAAAATAACCCCAGTCAAATAATACCGGTACACCCGCTATTTCCCAATGGCCGCTTTGTGTATCTTTTCCATGACTCAATTCTTCTGCACATCCATACATACCTTGTATAACGATATTTGTTGCTAATCCAGGCACAAAACTACCCTGACTAATACGCGCTGCCTCATTTAATCCTAGGCGAGTTAGATTAGGAATATGCAATATCCCAGAACGCACACCCGCTTTATCTGCTTTACCTTGCTGACACTGCTCGGCAATATGGCGTAAGGTATCAGCACCGGCATCACCGTATTTCTCTGCATCTACTGTTGCACCAATGCCAAATGAATCTAACATCAGAATAAAAGCACGTGCCATTCCTTCTCCTTTATGCTTGTGATTTACAGTATGTTTCTCGAATATAGAAAGCGATAATTAATCCCAATAGAAAAGCAATAGGCATAATCCACATAGCATACTGAAAATCCTGCGCTGTATACGTAATCACACCATTAACTATCTCATGAGCCCCCCCTCGCTGCATCAACCAACCAAACAAAGGAGGAAAAACAAAACCACTTACCATAATACATACCGAATCAATACTCACAGCAGTACTAGTTAAATAAATAGGATTCAATTCTGCAATGGTAGGATAAGTTAATACTTGCGAACTGGTCACAAATCCAATTAAGAAAAATAATATAATCACACTAAATAGTGAAAGATTCGGTGTATACATTAAAATAAGCATAACAATTAACGATAGAATAGCCCCGATAATCATAGGCAATACGCGACGACCAATAGCATCTGAAAACCATCCAAATGCCGGCGACCCAAAGATAACACCAATAAAAAATACTGTAGTCGCATAAGAGGCTTGCGTAGTAGTAATATGATGCACCTCAGTCAGGTAAAGAATTCCCCATAGTCCCCCTAAAATAAATACCGGCAAATTAATCAGTGCTGTGTATAATCCCCCTAACCAATTCTGTGGATTAAACGCCGCTAGTTTAATACAACGCCATAGTCCTAAAGCTTGTAAATGCTGATGATCTAATTTAGCTTCTGCTTGCGCATCGGGTGGCCGATCTTGCACAACCCATGCAATAGCTACAATAATGACTACCCCTAATGCTGTATTCAACAATAATGCATATCGCCAATTCCCTAATGCCTCCGTGGCCAAAGCAAACGGTGTCTGTGCAACCAAACCACCTAACATAGCCATGGTCACTACAATACCTGTAACCAATGCCATTCGCGAAGGAGGAAACCAACGTGAAGCTATACGAATACAACTTAAAAAACAAAATGAAGCCCCACCACCAACTAAAAACCGTCCAAAAGCAGCAATCCAGTATTCTGTAGCAATAGCAAAGAGAAAAGTACCTATCGTGCATATAATGGCTGCAAACAATAATAGTTTCTTAGTTGAAAATCGATCGAGCAAATTACCCACCGGGAATAAACATAAAGCATTAGCATAAAAATACATGGAAAATAATTGGCCTACCTGTACAGCATCCAAATGAAATTCTTCGCGCAATTGTACATTAATTGCATTAAAGAAATTCATTTGAATAAACTCATAGAAAAAAAACAAAGAAGCCGTTAACGTCACCGCCCAAGCTAGTTTTGTATGCCGAGTCTTCTCGTGATGTGCCATATAGTGCATAATAATAAAGTCCTTGGTGCAATAATGTATTAAAAACTGGGCAGTTCCATTAAAACCGTCATTTGCGTAGGAACTCCTGCTATTTTCTAGCATAAGTGCATACAGAATGACAGAGGATAAGAAACAAGGTTATACGCCAATGGCACTAACTTAGCATAAAAGGTAAGCGATCTAACAAGTACGCCCTTGCCTAATCAAGGTTGTTTGGCATAATCCAATTTAATATTCCATGGCAACAGTTTTTCGTAATCTTCAACCGTCTTGCAATGGGGAATGCTCTTTAATAATATGCAAGGGTGCTGGGGCAGTAATGATCTCGCCATCGCAGCCTTTGGGACAAGCAGCCACCTCCCGTCGTTGCTCCACAATTTCAAATAGAGCGGGCTGATAATGAACAGACTCTTTTGTTTCATAGCAAATCACAGTTTTGCACGAACCACAGGAGCACATCTTCTCTGTTTCACTCAGCGGGATAATCTCAATACGGCGTGGTAATTCTTACATATGTGCTAAGTTAGTGCCATTGATATAAGCTCTAATCTGGTCCCACATGTTTTTTTACTACCACTTCATTGGGAGTCAGAGGCTAAAATATGTTCGCCCAGAATTGCTGCCATATATAATGTCTGTTTGCGTTAGAAAACAGTTTTATGCTATAATCGTCACTTATTTACCAGTTCACCCACACACACATTTATCGGATGAACCATTTTAAGTAAGGATGACTATGCGAAAAATTGTTTATGTTTTCTCTTTCTTATTTTTCCTCATCGATATTCCTCCTGCTTATGCATATATTGATCCCGGCACTGGAAGCATGTTGCTTCAAGGACTCATCGCTGGAATTATCTCAGGATTTGCGTTACTTTCTGTATATTATAAAAAAATAAAAAATTTTTTATTGCTAATGCTTTTTAAAAATAAAAAAGAAATAACGCCCAGTCATAACAACTCTGATTAAGAAAAAAATCAAGATGAATCAGAGTATTATTCAAAATACAGGATCTTTCAGAGATCCAATGGGTCATGTTTATCAAAGTAATGCTTTCGGTGTTGCTGAAGCCAACCAGCGGATATATCGCTTTATATCAGAAGAAGGTTGTAAGCAATATGAGGCTATTCGTTCGTCTATTGATGATGCTGTTTTAGAAGGCTATTTAACCCCAAGCCAAGAATTATCAAAAGATAATTGGCCAACAAAGCATTTAAGTAATGTTGCATATGTTTTAGAACATCAACTTATTCCGTATATATCTTATCCTTATGAATGGAGTTTTCATTATTTGAAAGATGCGGCACTCCATCATCTTAATTTTCAATTGTTTTTATTAAAAAGGAATATCGTCTTAAGAGATGCAAGCGCCTTTAATATACAGTTTATAGGTAGTAAACCCCTATTCATTGACCTTCTGTCCTTAGCACCTTACCATCAAGGTGATTATTGGCTCGGACATCACCAATTTTGTGAGCAATTTATTAATCCATTACTTTTGCGCTCAACTCTCGGTATCTCCCACAATCATTGGTATCGTGGAAGACTAGAAGGAGTAGCCACCTCAGACCTTAATCGTCTTCTTCCATTACATAAAAAATTCAATTGGAATATTTTTATTCATGTAGTATTGCAAAATAGATTGGATATTATAGCAATGAAAAATCAGGATAAAGTCATTGCCAAAACTAAAAAACAAAAGGGGTTTTCAAAGTTAGCTTATGAAGAGTTTTTACGACAAATAAAAAAATGGATACACAGACTGGAACCTAAGAATAGAGGTAAAACATTCTGGGAAAGATATACGCATACACATACATATCATCCCGATGAACTGCTAAAGAAAAAAAAGTTTATTGCTGATTTTGCGCATAAAGTGAAACCGCAAATTTTAGTTGATTTGGGTTGCAATAGGGGTGAGTATTCCCTGCTATCTCTTGAACATGGTGCAAAATATGTTATTGGATTTGACTTCGACCAAACAGTGCTCGATTTGGCTTACCATAATGCTAAAAAATCTTCTCGCTTTTTTCTCCCCTTGTATCTGGATGCTTCAAATCCAAGTCCTGACCAAGGTTGGCTACAAACAGAGCGATGCGGCTTTTCAAAACGTACGAGACCACAGGCACTGATTGCCTTGGCATTTATTCATCATTTGGCGATTGCTAAAAATGTGCCTTTGTTTCAACTCATCGACTGGCTAGTTAATATTGCCCCACAGGGTATCATCGAGTTTATACCTAAAGAAGATCCCACTATTTTAAACATGCTCTCTCTTAGAGAGGATATATTTGTCGACTATCATCAAGATGTCTTTGAATCATTATTGATAACCCATGCAAAAATTGTAAAACAAGAAAAAGTTTCTAAGTCCGGAAGGACACTTTATTGGTATGACAGAAATAATGCATAAAAAATATTCTATTTTTAAAGAACATACAATCATTTTTTTAACTACATTGCTTGCTTTTTTCTTTATACCCTTATATATGATCAGGTTATCTCCGTCTGATTACGCTTTTTCTGACAATTTTTCTTTTTTCAATGTCGGTATTATTTATGCTATTTGTTATTTGATACTTAGTATAAGTATTTATTGGATGTTGTATGTTATGAAGGCTAAAAAAATAGCGCATTACCTGGTGTTTTTTTTATTTTTTTGGGTTTTATTTGCAGGCTATCTTTTTCCTGTCGTAAATAAAAGTGGGATGCTTGATCCCATTATGATACCAACAAATAAATGGAATGTTCTTTTGGTATTGTTTTTTTCCATACTACTGGCAAAACTGATAAATACTCGTTTCTCCATACATATTGTTATTTTAACATCTGTTTTCTTAATTTTAGCTATTGTTCCAGAATTCTATAACGGCTATCAAGTGCTAGGTAATAAAAATAAAAATAATCTCGAGCGATTTTTAAGTTTTTCGAACCAAAATAATATTATTGTTTTGAGTTTTGATGGATTATCAAGCAATATCGTTTCACATATACTTTCCACGGATAAAAAATTAAAAGAAACTTTTAAAGATTTCATCTTCTTTCAAAATGCGATTGCAAGCTCTCCTGCAACAATGGCATCTATTATGGGAGAATTATTTGGTAATTTAGATTTTAAAACCCTCTCAAAAACTCAAAAAGGTTTGAATGATGTATTAGATAAAGATAAATTATTTATTAATCAGGCTGATTTTGAAACCTATACATATGGAACTTATAGTGATTTTAATTTATTTCCTGAAAAAAAAATTAATACCGGTGAACTATCTAAAACCGTGTTTTTATTTTACTACATGAATTATTCGGTGGATTTTTATAAATATGTAGCTGTTCGTATAGGTACTAAACATTTATTAAAATTTTTCAATTTCAGTAATAAGAAGTTTTTTGATTCGGTTAATACGATCATCAAGTTATTTCCAAAATCGTACGTTGCTATGCGTGTTTTCAGAATTGGTTCTCTGAATTCATTAAACGTTCTTGATTATGCCGATAGAATGTTGTTTAGTGGGACCAATGCTACTACTATGTTATTTCCAAAAATATTAGAAAAAAATAAACTTATTGCGCGTTTACATAATCACAAAGGTCCTATCTGGGCTAAAACAAACATTGTAACCATTTTAGATTTTGATAATATGATGCAATCTATTTCAGTAGGAGACGCTGGGAAAAGAGCTCGTTTTATGCATTTCACTTTTACCCACACCCCGTTTGATTTTGATGAATATTGCAATTACAGAAGTGATGATCAAGTTTGGTTTGATAGCAATCAAAATGAGAATGGGCTTATTAATGAAACGAAATGTGCATTAAATAAATTAGCTACTTTTTTAGTTAAGCTTAAAAAATTAGGCATCTATGATCGTTCTTTGGTTATTTTGAAAAGTGACCACGGTCAACCTGCCAAGTATTATTCTACTGCACCAGAAAATTATAAAATTAATAATCATGAACTATGGGGTTATGATCGATATAGACCTTTATTATTAATAAAAAACTATCATCAAAGACATGATAAGCTCATAATTAAAAAAGAATTTGTTTTACTTGACGATCTTGCTACTACAATAGCTCATAGTTCAGGTCTATACAAAAATGGCAATATTCCTCCTGGTATAAATTTATTGGATAATCATTTAATAACAAACAGGCGCTTCCATATTTATGTCGCAGAAAATCAAAATTCATCATTTATATTTGATTCTCATAAAGAAGTTACTCTTAAAACAGATAAAAATTTGGTTAAAATGATGAGAAATGCGGGCATTAATCTCAATTAATAATATTGCTGCGCTGGCTGATTTGCCAATTACTCTCTCAGCTGCAAAAAGAGAGATCACACCGTGGAGAAAGAATACAGCAAACTACTGGCACATCGGATCGAAAGTTAATGAAGCAATATCATGATAAACTCAAAGCTGAGCTATGGAAACGCGACAGAATTAAGGAAATACCGAAAACATGGAAGGAAGCTGTCATTCGCTGGTTTGATGAAATGCAACACAAACGTAGTTTAATTGATGATCAGTGGCATGTTAAATGGCTGAACAAATATTTCAGTCATCTTTATCTCACTGAAATATCCAAGGACTTGATTGATGAAATAGCCAAAAAACGTGAAGACGAAGATGTCGCGCCAGCCTCTGTAAACTGTTTGTTGGCATTCATCAGATCGGTTTTGCGTAAAGCTGCTAATAAGTGGGCACGCATGATGTGAAATAGTGAGGATACTATGTCAACCTCCAGAACAGAAACGACATTGAATCTTCAAGATTGGAAACAATTACAACAAACCATTAGCAAACAATATTCCCAAGCTATTTCTGTATTAAAAGAATTCTTTCTTAAACAACAGCAATTCCACGATGAAACTATTCGAGAAAATATAGATAAAGCGTTTGCAACTCTCCTCGCCTCCCCCGCACTATCTAATCTCGAAAGGCAAGCTTTGTGCTACTACCAATGCCTCTATTTTGAGATAAAAAGTGTGCTCATTGACAACCCGTTTACTATGCCAGAACAGCTAAATGAAGTCAGTGCAACCACTAATTTTTTTGACATTGATGTCGTCGAAATACCAGAAAGCTTGCGAAGTATCTATAAAGTCTGCAATAGCTCGCAATTTGACGCTATATTTTCTGCCTGCGCCAAAGAACAAGCAGACATTTATGCACCTTGTACACTATTACTAGAAGCCTTAAAAATTAAACATACAACCACGGAGATTATCACGGGTAGCCAAGAGCTCACATCAGGCTTAATTATTTTGCAGCAACATTTAGCTCGCTACAATCTTTTAATGGAAGCAATTCGCACCCCATTACAAAAAATAATTCAAGAAACTAGCGATGCTATTCAGAGGCTTGGAGTTATCTCTGGCGAAGAAACCATTATTATGTCCATAGAGCAACAAAAAGCCCGCGCATCACGCAGTTTAATACACGTACAGCTGGCCTTACAGAAAATAAGATCTCAATTAGAGATTTACAATGAAAAAATCACATCCTCTGCTCTAGAAGATATTTTAATTAAATTTTTAAATAACTTAGCTGCCGAAAAACAAAAATTAGAACAAAACACTGAACGCACTGATCATCAAAATAAGAAAATATATGTTATTAATCAAATTATTAACAAGATTTCTGATCTGATTATAAATCACCAAACAACCCAAGGCATCATAAATGCCATGATACAAATAAGAAATGCCCCCGAGTACGCAGATGTATTTTGGAAACCAAGAAATCTATGGCATCTACAAGTGCTATTTCAGCCTACTTCGTCTTTATTAAGAAAACTGGACAAACTCATCGAAGATTGTAGTAAGTTACCCAATCTTGACAGGCCTATTATTCCTGATCCTTATTATGAAACAAGCCTAGTTTCCTCTTCCACACAAGCCCATAAAAGTGCATAATGAGGGCATTTCCACTTGAAAATGTATAAATATATACCTATTACACCTTGAAATGCGAGAATTTGACACCCAGATTGCTAGGGTCAGGAAAGAGGTCTATTGAAGAGCATGTAAAATTCGCCGTAAGATGGGATGTTAAAAATCACATTTCAAGGTGTAATAGGTATATATACAGGTTACTACTATGTTAGAAATCAATCCTACAAATTTATCGACAGAAACAGCGAATAAGTTGCGTCTGCTTATTGCGCATAATAACAATCCTGCATTCTTAGATAGAAAACTTACCCACATACTCCCCCCTGTCATGGAACTCCGGCTTACACATAACTTAATTATTGATAGAGAATCAACGGAAAATGTAAAAAGATATTTTGTTATATCGAATGCTCCCCATGATGACCTAGGTATAGGCGCTACAAATAGAGCGAGAAGAATTATAGGTGCTATTGAAATAGATACAACACACGCCTCATTAACGTACCAGCCTATCTCCAGTAAAGTAGTAAGAATAACAAACATCAAAAAAGCGCAAAAAGCACATCAAGCACAACAAACTAAATATAAACATAAAGCAGCTGTTCAAGCCTTTAAAAAACACCAGCCATTCACTCACCTCGCCATGCAACAACCCGTCAAAAGAGCTGCGCATATAGGAAGAAATAGCGCCTTTTTTTTCAAGAAAAAAAGTTATACTGTTATGAACGAGTTGCCGGGGCAAAATCTCGGTGATGAAATAGCTGATTTTATTACCTATATAGGCCCTGATACTAAAACCATGCTAGATGTGGTTCTTATCCCTATTTTAGAAGCATATAAAAGACAAGTTGCTAGTACCGGCAAGGTACATCGTGATATTAAACCGGGTAATATTAACGCGGACTTATATAAAGATACACCGTCGATAATTAATTTTCTGGATTTTGATAGTAGCCTAGCTATTGGTGACAAGGATACAGGCTACGGCACTTTAGGTTATCTTGCCCCAGAAGCAATGGGGGGACTTACTGTTGCCGTCACCCCAGCTAGAGATATATTTTCTTTAGGAGTACTACTCATTAGCTGTATCAATCCTGACTTAAGCCCAGAATCGATAGTAAGTGAGCGGAAAATCAATACCTCTAAAGAAGCGCTGCAGTTTATGTTAACCCAATTAAATACGCATTTATGCTACGATCCAGACCAAATCACTACTGAAAGTAATGAGCATTATGAGTTGTTTAATTACATAAATGATGGAGATGATATATCTGAACAGTTACAGCAATGCCGAAATCAAATAAAAACCCTGCTAAAAAACATGACCTCCCGCTATCCAGAAAAAAGGCCCGCTATTGATAGTGTCATTGCCGAACTTAAAGCAGCTAGCGCAATGCTTACACCTTCGCCATCTTCCACGCTTTCTCTGTCTCCAAGTCAGTAAAACCGAGAGTGTTTATCATCCTTACATTTAAAATTTGGCGCCCGACTACAGGAATTCTCGGTGAATAAAGAATAGGGAGGTATAAAAGCACAATGGCTCGTCGGCTTCCAGCCTCCTGCGCTTTATTTGTGCTTTTATACCTCCCTATTCTTTATTCACCGAGAATTCCTGTAGTCGGGCGCCGTTTCTAGGATTATCCACTCTGACACCGGCGGCAATACACTGTACTGCGTTGTCCTATTATCATTGTTTGCAATCGTGTAGTGCAATGCATACATGCTTCTTCTGCGCGGCCATATACTTTTAACCGCTGTGTAAAATATCCAGGCCTTCCTTCGCTATCTACAAAATCCTTCAGTGTAGTTCCTCCTTGACGAATAGCCTGTCGTAATATTTGTTTGATTGCCCTCACAAGCTGCTGACATTGCTGCAATGTAATTAATTTTGTTGGCATAGCAGGATAAATACCCGCTTGAAATAACGCTTCATTAGCATAAATATTTCCGACACCCGCTACAATTTTGCTATCCATAATAAAAAGTTTTATAGAAAGACTTCTATTCTGCACCTGCTTCCACAAGTATTGAACAGAGAAATCGTTACTTAATGGCTCAGGCCCAAGATGCTTTAATAATGGATGTAACATAGGATCATCGTTTGTCCATAAAAAAGCACCAAACCGGCGTGGATCTGTAAAGCGTAAAATTTTGTTATTAGAAAAAATTATATCAACATGATCATGTTTCTGCGGTGAAATAACATCCGTCAATACACGTAAACTACCTGACATGCCAAGATGGATAATTGCCGTACCCGTTATAGTTCTCAATAATAAGTATTTTGCACGACGTTCCACAGTTTCTATTTTTTTATTTTTCAATATTACTGTTATATTATGCGGAATAGGCCAACGTAATCCATAGTGCCGAATGACGACTTTTTTAATTGTCTGTTGCTCAATATGTGGCTGGATGCCACGCAAAACTGTTTCTACTTCGGGTAATTCAGGCATATATTTTTATTCCCATAAAATAGAGCAGGAGTTTCGCACTTTGCTATTCATTTTATGTCATAGTAACACGCCCTGCGGAGATCCTACTTTTATGCGTAGGCCCTATTGTTGATTCGCGATTTCTAGGATAATAAATGGATACTTTTCCATGCAGGGTTATTTCTTTCTACATGTGCTACATTTAATCCCATATTTTGTGCGCTTTGAATATTTTGCATAGTATCATCAATAAATAATGTCTCCTGTGCCTGAATTTTACTTTCTTCCAGCACATGCAAGAATGCATTCGCATCTGGCTTACGCTTACCAATAATATTTGAGAAATAATAGTTATCGAAATAACTTTGAAATGGATTATACCCGTAGGTTACTTGGCATATCTGCAAAACTTTATCAATATGAATCTGATTAGCATTGCTCAGAAGAAATAGTTTATACTTCTTCTTCAGTAAGCGAATAAAATCCAAGCGTGACTCAGGAAGATCCAATATCATCGCATTCCAAGCTTGATCAAATTGGCTGTCCGTAGCTGCCATAGCTAATTTGTTTTTCACTGTTGCACGAAAAAAATCCGCAGAAATTTTACCTAATTCAAAATCTTCAAATACACTATCTTGAGAATTCGCAGAATATAATTTCTCTAAGTTACATGCACCTAAATCACGAAATGCTGTGTAAGTGCGCTGAAAATCGATATTTAAAATCACCCCACCTAGGTCAAGGATAATGTTTTTAATTGTCATTGTTCACTCTGTTTATTAGGGCCTATCGTCAATTGATATTTCATTCTTGAAGAACTTCTTGGCTATTTCAAGAAATTTCACTAATCTTATAGACTATAGCAATTTCAAACAATATACCCAATAAAATAATTAATGGAAGGATCCATCACTTGAAACATAAAAAATTGCTCAGTGTACTTATTACAACTCTCACCACCTCTGTATTTGCAGCGGATGTCTCTCTTAATTCTACTACCTCAGCACCTTTATTATTACAAAAACAATCCGGTTTTTTTCGGCTTAGTTTTGATAATATTAAAATGCCGCAAGACATACAAAATATGGGATTACTAGGAATCACTTATTATGCAGATGTCACCCCACTCGTTTATGCAGGCATTGGTGGTTATGGTTCAATAACTGGCACACAAGGTGGTTTATTTGTTTTAGGGTTTGGCGGTGGTCTGCATAAGGAGTTTTGGCCGCATTGGTGGGGTGATGCAGGATTGTATGTTGGTGGTGGCGGCGGTCGATCTTCTTTGGTAGGTGGAGGATTAATGTTACGCCCCTATCTAGGGTTAGCTTATTCATGGAGCTGGGCTAGGCTAGGTATACATTATAGTTATGTGGATTTTCCTAGTGGTGAAATTCATAGTCAACAAATTGGTTTGGATCTCGATATCCCTTGTGATTTTTATTATGTGCCTGCAAGTAATTTATATAATAACTCTTTATTCGCATTTGGTAACATTCACCTTCCTTCCGACCGATACCTAGCTTTCCAACGTAATGACTTTTCACTGATCTTACAGTCCTACAATCAGACAAATGGCACGCGTAATGTAAATAATGAAGTACAAGATGGAACTATAGGATTAGTAGGTGCAGAATTAGATCATTATCTTACAGAAAAATGGTTTTGGTGGATAAAAACCAGCGGTGCTTTTAGTGGCAATCCGAATGGGTACATGGATGTGTTAGGAGGCTTGGGTTATCACTGGATAACAGGCCCGTTGGAGATGGCTGTGGTGCCGCAATTAGGTGCGGGCGCTGGTGGCGGTGGTAATGTTGATACAGGAGGTGGAATATTAATTCAACCGCAAATAGGTCTCGAATTACCGCTCACCCATAGTTTTGCAGCGCGAGCCAGTGGCGGCTATTTATGGGCACCAGATGGGAATTTTAAAGCGGTAACCGCAACAGGTGCAATCATCTATCATTTAGATATTGCTACCGCTGGAACGAAACAGCTTACCAACATGACTGATCGTTTCACTATTCAAGGATGGCGTGTGCAGCTGTTAAATCAAACCTATATTCATCCGCAACGTTCCTACCCAACCGACGATTCTGCTATTAATTTAGTGGCATTACAAATTGATCAATTTATTACACCCTTATTTTTCTTTAGCTATCAAGCAGCCAGCGCCTACAGTGGTGATCATTCAGGAGGGTATGCATCAGGGATGATAGGCCCCGGCATTCAAACACCGGAATTTTTTAATAAGCGATTACAAGCCTTTGCTGAACTTCTTGTTGGTGCGGGTGGTGGTGGTTCTTTAGCACTGGGTGGAGGAGCGATTATCGAGCCCTTGGCTGGGGTACGCTTTGCCTTTACGCCGGCTTGGGGATTACAAGCAAGTATTGGGCAACTCAAGGCACTGCATAATGATTTAAATACACCAGTGGTAAATGTGGGATTAACATTGAAGCTTGGAACGTTAAATAGAGGTTGATATGTCATACGTACTACACAATTCACTTTTGCTTTGGTTTTTATACATCCAGAATTATCATCAAATTAACTCGATATGACACGCAAATCGTTTCATGATTAAGCACCAAAATACAAATAAACTAGTTAGCGTGCCCGCCGACAACCATACCCCTTGTATAGGATAATAAACCACTATGACAGCAACAGGAAATAAGACAATCACATTCATCAGTAATATGCCCAAAACAATCCTCTTATGACTCTGCCTTAACTGTACTAAACGCTGATAAGCATGTTCACAATGCGCCTCATACCATCGTTTATTCTGAAAAATACGATATAATACTGTAAATGTAGCGTCACAAACAAAAACTGCTGCGAGGATAATCCAAAATAACAAAGGTAATATCTTTAAATTGGCTGTAGCCAAAGCAAGTACTGTAAATATATATCCCAAATACCCGCTTCCAACATCCCCCATAAAAATTTTAGCTGGAGGCCAATTCCACATTAAAAATCCAGCAATAACTCCACCTAATAAAAGACATAGCACGCTAAAACCTAGCTCACCCATTATCCCCAATATAAAAGCTGCACTGATACTGACGAAAATTCCTTCCATACCAGCTAATCCATCAATACCATCCATAAAATTATAAAAATTTATACCCCAAATAATCGTAATGAATGCGAGTAAATTAAACCCTATACTTAATGGAGATAAACCATTAATCCAATAAACTGCCCACAAGGCAGCTATGCCATGCACTCCTGCCCGATAGAGTGGAGAAGTAGAGCCCCGATCATCTATCCAACCGATAATGGCAACCAATATACCGCCACTGATTGCTGCAAATAATGAAAAAGATATTTCCTGCAACCAAACAAGCCATAAGCAACCTATTGTAAATGACAAAACAATGGCCAATCCACCCCCACGAGGCGTGGGGATATGATGAGAACTCCGTTGATTAGGTACATCTAGAATATTTTTAGTTAATGCATAATAACGTATTAAGCCCGTTGCTAATGCGGATAACAAAAAAATCCCTATAAATAAAAAAGTAATTCGCAACATATTATCTTCTCAAGAATCGTCGCTGCAGCAAACTAAAGTCCTATTATCCCCTATAAGCCCGCACAATTTCCGGCATTAATTCTCGTAAAGAATATTGCGGACAAAACCCCAATTCTTCTTGGATACAAGAACTATCACAATATACAGTACCAAATAACTTATCAAAAGCCTGTGAATCAAAAGGTATACGTCTACGCAACGCAGAACCTACAGCATCACCAACTAATGCCAAAATTTTAAATAACCAAAATGGAAAATAAAACCACGGATGAGATTTACCTAAAGCATGACGCATGATGGAATAGATATCATGTGTCGAATAAGATTGATTATCTGTCACAAAGTATACTTTCCCATTCGCCTGTATTGACTGTGCAGCCAGCCATGCAGCCTCACATACATCATAGATACCAACCAAAGAACGTTGGTTTTTGGTAAACGGTATAGCAGGGAAATAACCCTTATCAATAGATTGTAACATTTGATAAAGATTACCCTTTACGCCTGGTCCATATATCAATGGCAATCTTAATATACAAGCATGCACAGCATGTTGATTACAGTTATTTAATACCCACTCTTCTGCTGCTCTTTTTGCTTTACCATAGGGCGTATTAGGTTGAGTATCCCATTTTTCATCTATACACTTTTCTGTATCAGCCACCGCTTTTATTGTACTAAAAAAAATAAATTTTTTTATGCCAGCACGAATACCTTCATTTAATATATTTTGGGTACCCATAAAATTAACGGCTGTGTGTTTATTTATTGCCTCCTCGTCTTTTTCTTTCCAGGCATGCGCATGCCCACCTAAATGAAATAGCACATCTACATCCGCGGCGGCGCCCTTTAAGCTATCAGCATTCGTTAAATCTCCTATATACTGCTCTACCTCCGAGGGAAACCCATTCTGTCTAAGACCTCTTACTAAAACACGAACTGTTACTCCTTTTTTTAATAAAAATGGAATAAAAGATTGCCCAATAAATCCTGTTGCTCCTGTTACGAGAACGCGCATTCTGCTACCTCCTTTCTAAATCTTACTATATGATCTGAGCATAGTGCATCAATTCTTGTAAACTGCAAATGCAGGCATGTTCAGTGCTGCATACAAATAAACTGAGAAGTGCTTTAGACAAAAAAGGTACCGTATCGTGTTAGAATACTGTTGCTATTCACAAGATAGTGATCGTATTTTATCTGTGATTTTTCTTCAACGCGAATTCATTAAATTCGCTATCTTATCGCAAACATAACGCGAAAATGGCAATGAGGAAGTAAACCCTGGCGAGACCGCATTGAGAATATGCATGGATTGCGAATCACCTTCTAGAACAAAATCCATTTCTAATTTTTGCTCTTTTATATTAAGAAGCTGTGCGCGTATTCCTGGCTGTCCAAACTGGGTAAAACTCTTTATTTTAACCTGCGTAGCTAAATGAGAAGCTAATTTTACTAAATTAAATCTAGAATATTTTTTTATTTCCTCAAAAGCCAGTTTCCTGAAGTCAAACTGAGAAAAAGCAAATAAACGTAATTGTCGAGAAACAATATCGATCAGTTCACCAAGTTTAACACGAGCCAACCATCCATATTGTTCGCGCCAAAATGCCGGGATAGCAGTAGGACCAATTTTTACTTTTCCATCTACGCTAATAGTAAAATGCACCCCCAAAAAAGGATTTTTCAAATCAGGGACAGGATAAATATGTGTTTTGATAGCAAAAGGCTGCTCATTTGAGTAAAGATAAATACCCTTAAAAGGCAAAATACGATACTGTTGGGAAAAATGAAAATCGTGAGCGATTTTATCTGCATACAAGCCTGCGGCATTAACTACATATCCAGCTTGATAATATCCTGCATTAGTTAAAATGATATTATTAGCCTTCCTTTTTCGGTAACTTACGCCGCAGTGAATCTCTACCCCCTCATATTGGGCATCTTGCTGCATCGATTCCATTACTTGCTTGGGATTAACTGAGGCTGTGGTCGGTGAAAAGAGCGCTCGTTGATGCGTTTTCACACGAGGTTCGATTTTTTTCGCTTCTGCTTCCGTGACTTCCTTTAATACCACGCCATTATTCTGACCACGCTTTAATAATTCATCCAGGGCTGGGAAATCGGTTTCATCCTTAGTCACTACTAACTTACCGCATTTATTAATAGGCAAGTCTTTTTCTTCGCAGTAAGCTGTTAATAATTGGTTACCTAGACGAGTAAACTTTGCCTTTAAGCTATCCGGAGTGTAATAAAAACCCGCATGTAATACACCACTATTACGACCACTGGCATGCCAACCACAATGAGTTTCTTTTTCAAGTACAACAATCTTCGTATCAGGAAAGGTTTGTTTTAAATAGCGCGCTACATTAATACCAATGATTCCGCCGCCAATAATTAGAAAGTCGCAAGTTTTCATTGTAAGGTTAAACGACATAGGAGGAGGAGCAACCCCTCCTACTCGATCGAGATAGATTAATATCGATTAAAGGAACTTATATACTAAACCCAAACTAGCTACTTGAGCTGACGTATTGCCAATTCCAGTAACGTTTCCGTATTGAGTGTATACCCACTCGCCACGAACATCCCAGTTTTGAGCTAATGCTGTCTCACCGCCCAAACCCACATGCCAGCCAGTCTTATGCGCGTTTTGATCGTTGAAGTTTGTATTGGTTGCCCCGGCACGGAGATACATTAATACATAATCAGTGATCATGTAACCTGGGATAATACTAGCGCCATAGCCCCAATTGGATTTAGCACCAACGTTTGTGGTACCAAAAGTATATTGGAGATCTTTCACATTAGCGGTACCAATACCAAAGATTTCACCAGCAAGATAAAATGCTGGAGCTACCATAGCACTGTATCCTAAGGAAAGATTACCATCGATACCTGCGAACACAGTCGGGCTACCACCGTAGTTAAGCCTAGAACCTACACTCAATCCAACATAAGGACCTGTAGGGAAAACATAGGTTGGACATGCCGGCATTTCGCCTTTGTAATCTTTCTCACCTTTGTAAGAATGACCAGCAAATGCGATACCCGAACTAGCAGTTAAAACTGTACTTACAATTAATAATTTCTTAAACATACTGTTACTCCCTAAATCGTTATGTTTAATGGTTACAACGTTGTTAACATAAAACACAAAACTACTACTTAATTACACGTAGTACAAGCATCCTCAGCACCTCATGAACCTGCCTTATCTGCTTGTCCGGATAAGTCATAGAGATACTAATAACTGGCTCTCTTGCGTGCTCTTAAGTTTTACAACAAATAACACGCTATTGCATCAGATACTAAGAATCGTTTGTATCATATCCTATCTAAAAAAGATTTTCAAAAAAAATATTAACAAAATTAATTCATAATCGATTAGTTCATAATCAAAAGTTACATATTAATATTAGAAACATAAAAATGGATTTAAACATGCGCAATCAGGTTATATTTGATGAAAATTTTCTCATTACAGCATTAACGTGTGAATGCGATAAAGCAAAGCCATGAAAAGCAGCAACACTAAGACGCAATAAAATCATTTTTGTTAAAGCAACTACAGTAGCAGTACGTAACCCTGATAAAGAATAAAAACCTGTTTCACTTAACCCAATTGCTTGCTCTGGACCTAACTGTGCAACAGATTCAGTATGAATAGTATTATCTTTAATACTTACATACCTTACATCTGCTGTTCCATCAACAATCAAAAAAACACTATCTACTAGATCACCTTGGGTTACAATCGTCTCACCTGGTTGAATACTCTTTTCAACAAAGAGAGTAGCAAGCTCACTGATTTCTTGATCAGTTAACTGAGAAAAACAAGCCTGTTTCTTTATAAAGGCTTGTTTATACTTAGGATCAACAGTATCCATTACCTTATTACCCAAAAAATTAACATTTATTAATATTAACTGAAATAGAATATACAAAGCGAGTAATTTTACAACCCTTAAATAGACACCTTAATTACCTCATATTCTAATTTTGTTTGCAAAAAGATTTGAACAACAAAAAGGAATCGAAGAAGAAGCGTAGCTGGTGGTTGTGTTGGTGTAAAGTGACCCCATTGTCTAGACCTTTTCATCCCAAAGCTACATGCTTTAATTGAGACTTATTACGCTGTTTAATTTGGAAAGCAATTTGATCTAACATATCGTTCCAATCCGGAATTTGATAACCTGTTGCTTTAGAAAAAGCATGCCCATCCAAACTACGATCACATGTAAAATCATCATCAGGATGAATATGAATATCATCACGCCCCAATAGCTTCATCAATCGCATCAATAAATCATATTTACTAATTGAATTGCTCGCAACATGCCAGACGCCTGTTAAATATGGGTGTTCAGATAATATAGCCTCAATAATATTACTCATTTCTAACGTGCTCACACCCGTATAAATTGCTCGTCGATATCCTTTAATCTCACCTTTCTGTGCCAGAAACCATTCAAGCAAACTTGTCTTTCTAGAAAGTTCTAAGCCAATAAAAGAAGTACGTAGTGTAATACAATGCTGAGCATTAACCTCACCCAAAAATTTGCTCTTACCATAAAGATCCTCCGCATCTGAAGGATCAGATTCTGTATAATACCCCCTTCGACCGGAAAACACGCAATCCGTACTGATATGCACAAACCTTGCGTTGAACTGCTCACAAAATAACGCCAGTCGATGCGGTAACAACGTGTTAATTTCTATATTGGGAATAGCTGCTGTAGCTAAACTTCTTTGCTTAACTAAACCTACCGAGTTAACTAACACCTGAGGCTTAAAATCAGAAAAGATGGGTAATAGATGATTATCATCACGTACATCAATATTAAAATAACTATTGGATGGATAAAACAGATTATATTTTTTATAAGATTCGGCATCTTGATGTAAGGTAACACGAACATCATGATGCTTTTTTAAGCTTAAAAAAAGCTGATGACCGAGCATTCCATCGCCACCTAAAATTAAAATTCTCATTATCCTTACTGCTCCCTCAATTCATCCATCCAATTTTCTAGCTTTATTAACAAAACATCGCGCTGAAAATGTTGTTGAAAATATGTTTGGCCATTTATCCCCATCTGCTTTTGATCGTCAGCGCTAAGCGAGTACATTTTAAGCGCTATACTCGCAAGGGCCTTAAAATCACCACTTGCTGTCACCATACCTGCTTTCGCTTCCTCGATAACTCTTCGCCCCTCTCCATCTAAAGCACCTATAATAGGTTTCGCACACGCCAAATAAGATTGTATTTTAGCTGGAATTGCCAAAGAACAGAAAGGATCGCTTTTCAAAGTCACCAAGAGAACATTAGCACAAGAAAAAAAACGTGGCATCGCTTCAGCTGAATATTGCCCCAACCAAAATACCGTTTCTGATAACTCATATTGTTTTATTGTTTTTTCTAGCCATTTTCGTTTTGATCCATCGCCTAAAAAAATCCATTTTATTTTTTTATATTCTTTGATCTCCGACGCAGCGTTGACAATAGTCTCAATATCTTGTGCTTTACCTATATTGCCTGAAAAAATAATGCGAAATCCCTGTGGCAATAGCTTTTCTTCAGGTAACTGAATGGCATTTTCAATGGGTTTATAAAAATCTTCTGCTGTTTGCGGAAAATAACGAAGCTTTGTCTCAGGCACATTAAATTTTTTAATTGGCCCAAAATAAGCGAGGGATGTTGTTAAAATATAGTCACACCGTTGATAAATAAAATGGACCAGCCACTCTAGCCACTTTAATAAGCTTCGAGAAGAAATTGCTCCAACAGTCACAACACTTTCTGGCCACAAATCTTGAACCCAAAAAAGAATAGGAATTTTTTTGATTTTCTTTATAAATATTGCCGGTAATGCAACAGTAATCGGGGAGGGTTCATAAACAAAAATAACATCAGGACGCCCACATTTAAAAACACCGACAATACTAGCAAAAAAAGCAAAGGATAAATAATTTAACGCTAATTGTACTTTGTTTTTACCTCGAGGAATAATGGGAGAACGGATAATATTAATAGAGTTATATAACTCTCGGCTTTTATTAAAAAAATGATATCCAGAATAAAAACGCCCTTCAGGATAATTAGGTTTGCCAGTTAACACAGTAACAATATGCCCACGATCAATTAACCCTTGGGCTATATCATTAATTCGGAAATTTTCGGGCCAAAAATACTGTGAAATAATTAAGATATTCATAAAAAATTACGCAATTTCTTTCATCCCATAAGCTATTTGTTGCTAGATCAATATATCTAAAGTTATGTCACTTCTTCTCCGAAAGCATTCATCAAGGAGCTCGTGTTTGTCATTTTTTTATCCCAAACACACCATGGTGCATTACCAGATGCACACAAAGATTCTAAAACAGAAATATCTCGCACTGTATCCATACAATGCCAAAATCCATCATGAAGATAAGCCGCTAATTGCTCCTCATGAGCAAGATTCTCTAAGGGTTCTTTTTCCAAAATAGTCATATCGCCTTTTAAATATTTAAATATGCCTGGTTCAAAAACAAAAAAGCCTCCATTAATCCACCCCTGACGAGTTTGAGGCTTTTCATTAAAACTATGAACCATATTGCCTTTTAGTTCCATTTCTCCAAATCTTGCTACAGGATGTACAGCAGTAACAGTAGCTAGTTTTCCGTGAGATCGATGAAATTCAAGTAATTTAAGAATATTAACATTAGAAACACCATCGCCATAAGTCAGCATAAATGTTTCATTAGGTAAATATTTTTCTAATCGATGCAATCGACCACCCGTCAATGAGTGTAAGCCCGTATCTATGACATCAATCATCCAATCTTCACGACATCGGTTGATATAATTTATTTCGCCATTACTTAAATTAATATTAAAATCACTCCCTAGTGAATAATAGTCTAAAAAATATTGTTTAACCATTTCTCCTTTATAACCAACAGCTAATAAAAAATTTTTAAATCCATACGATGAATATATTTTCATGATATGCCAAAGAATCGGTCGATTTCCAATATTAACCAATGGCTTCGGTCTTACTTGTGTTTCTTCACTCAAACGTGTCCCTAATCCACCACATAAAATAACGACTTTCATGATTTTCCCTTTACAAAGCTCCTTCGAAGATCGAGGCAATTCGCGCAATTTTAATAAATTTTCATTTTTCGATATACATTGTTTTAATCCCAAATAGAAAGCGAGACAACATACTAGGTGGTTGTTGTAGTATAAGCATATCGATAATAGTAAGCTCCTCCATAAGTTGCATCAGAACGTCTGTAGTTAAATACAATACCATTTATATCAATATTATGAGCTTGAGCCTTTTTAATAGATTGTCTCACATCTACTAATTTATCTTCTTTAGCACTCACGACGAAAAGTTTTATATTGCAATGCCGAGTAATCAAAAGAGAATCTGTCACCGGAAGAAGTGGTGGATTATCTACTATAATTTGATCAAAATCGTTGGCAGCTTTTTCTAATAGATCCGGAAAACGCGAATTTTGAAATAATTCAGTAGGCTGCCGAGTATAGGAACCACAGGAAATAAAAAATAATTTATTATTAAGAGAACGAAAAATATCTTCATACTGACATGAGGATTCCATATATTCAGATAAACCATTGCTCTTCGGTTGAAGCAATGACTTGTGCAACCTTCCTCTACGAATATCAGCATCAATTAACAATGTACGTTTACCAGATTCTGCAAAAATTTGAGCTAAATTTAAAGATATAAAACTTTTTCCTATATTGCTCGTACTCCCCATCATGGCAATAATAGGCTTAACAACCATAGGAGATAAAAGCTGTAAACTGACACGCAATCCTCTTAAACTTTCCGCCAAAACATCTTCAGGAGCTTGTTTCACTAATACTAAGGGCAAAGAAGAAGCCGGAACTGAACCTTTCACTTTTCTCTCATATACTTTTTCTATTTTCTTTTGTTGGCGACTATAAGGTAGGATACATCGTACAGGTATGTTTAACGCCTCTTCAAGTTCTTCTGAAGATTCTATCGTTTTGAATAACAGAGCTTTAATTAATACAACAAAAGAAGATAGAAATAAACCCATTAATATGCCAGAGAAAAGGATAGAAATTTTATGTGACGGCATTCTGGCAGGTGGTATGGCATCTGATAAAGGTAACACATCTGTTGTTACACTTGCATTGGCAATCTCTAACTGTTGTTGATTATTTAATAAATTAATATAAGTTGAAGTTCTTATTTTAGCCTCACGTAATAAAGTTACCTCTTGTTGGTTAAGGGCAGGAAATTTCCTAATTTCTGCTTTAATAGAAGCAAGCTTTTGTTGCAGTCCTTGTTCTTTTCCATTAGCAATAATAATCAGAGGATGTTGAGGCGTATAAACTTGTAATAACTCTTCTTTTTGAGTAGCTAATTTAGCTAATTCAGCTTGTACAGTAAATAATTGACGAATTAAAGATTGACTAACCATAGACATGCTGAGCGTATCTGTACGCATATGATATTGATTTAATGTATTTTCGACTTTTTCCAAGTTTAACTTTAATTCAGGAAGACGTTGTTTTAAAAAATTCAATGTATTTTGCATTTCATCGGTTTTTTGTTGTATATTTTTTACAACAATATACTGAATAATACTATTTAAAGTAGTGACAATTTCATTAGGATTAGAACCCATTAATTGTAATTGTATTATACCAGTACTTTGCGTTGGGTCTGTGCCAAAGATAGGTGAAACTTGTATTCTGCCAGCCAATGGGTTGATTAAATTAACCGGTGATTGATAGGTAACTGTAAATTTTGTACCCGGTCGTGCTTTAAATGTAGAAAGTTGTAATTGAATAGTACCACTTTTATCGGTAGCTAACTCTCCTACCTTACCTGAGAATAATAATTTACCAGTATCTGAATAAAACTGATAGGTATTGCCTGGACCTGCAATTAATTGAAAGGAACGATCTACATTAACAGGCACCTTTAATTCTTTAATTTCGAATTCCTCGCCACCCCAAGCATAAGCATTAAGACCCATAAATGGTTTAGCGAGACCTTTGCCATTATAATGTCTTGCCATCCAAGCGCCAAAAAATGAAAAATAAGCAGGTGATATAGAAACATTTAGTTTTTTTTCAATAATAACCGGTTCTAAAATATAACGAGTTTTAAGTAAAGCGACTAATGTGTCCACAGAAGAATTAGCAGAGCTCATTCTAAGACTTTTGAATAAGCTACCGCCCCCCATATTTTGAGTTTTTATTTGTAAAGCAGCTGTCGTTTGATAGTGAGGTGTAATAGTAAAAGTATAACAAAGAGCAATAAAAAAAGTAATGACAGTAGTTCCTAACATGAACCATCGATACTGATATAATTGTTCTATTATACGACGAATATCAATACCATTGTCCGGGAGAAAGGCATATCTCGATTCTGTAGGTTGCTCATATTTGTTCATGAATTGGCAAGTCCCTTGATAGTAAAGTAAGTTGTGAAATTGGGTAATACTTGATTCACAAAATTATTCCATGGATTCAATATAGCTGCTGAAACATATACAATGTCATTTTCTTGCAAAGGAAAGCGTTGTGCAATTAACAATGATTGCGGCGTAGTTGCATTCAACCAAAATATAACTGGCCTTTGATAAGAGCCTCGCACTAAATATATGTGGGTCGGATCAGCAGAACGAGTATTAATATCACCCGCATTAACAAGAGCCTCCATTAAAGAATGTGGCTTATCTGTCAAAGGTTGCATGCCTGGCGCGTTAACTTCTCCTAACACATAAATGTTCCGATTACGGTATTTCGCCACCTGTATGGTAACTTGTGGATTAATAATATATTTTGATAAACGTTGTGATATACTCGCTTGCGCTTCATTCAATGTTAAACCTGCAATTTTCATACGACCGACATAAGGGTAGAAAATAGTACCATCTGTTTCAACAGATATTACTGGATTTGTTGAACCATTGATCGACGTTGTCATTGAAGTTAAACTTGCATTCGTGTTAACAATAGGTGCAGTGGCAATTGTACTAATATCTGGATGACCCCAGACTATAATATTTAAATTATCATAAGGGCCTATACGATAAGGCTGGGGCATCATAGCCGGTAGCAATAATTCTCTGCCAATGGGGGTATTTAACATTTCAGCATTCAATGGAATAAGTTGTGGATTGATAAATTTTCCATTCGCTTTTTGGGGTGTCTTAATACTGAGAGTAGTGAGATAATTACTAGGAACTAATGGTGCACATCCACACAATAAAATAAAAAGACTAGCAAAAAATATCCCTTTGTTTGAACTGATATTAACCATTATTAAATCCTTGTTCCCAAATTTTCTTAGCCCAATAGCGTTATAGTAATCTCTTTTAAATGGTTATTAAGATTGTCAAAATAGACCTTTAATTCGAAAATTATGGCATATCGAGATAAAAACATATTTTTTTCAACGTTATCACTAACACCGCTCTTCTTTTCCTTCACTTTGCAGCATTTATGCATTCTACGAATTTTAAAAAAAAATTCAATACCCGCTCAAGTATATTTTGGCGCAAGAGCATCTCTCTTTTTTAGTAAATTGGCCAATAGATTGACCCAATCTCGTAACCAATTTGGAGATATTTTCGCATAATTGTTACAAAATTCTTGACGCGCTGATTGTAAGGCAGCATTACTCCACCAATAAGAAGGATTATCAAAAACTTTATTCAACATCTCTGCAGCTGATTTTGGTGAATCATGATAAATACCAACTTCTTGTAATGCACTAAAGTATGGTTTTGCCTCTTCACGCATTTCCCAAGCCAATTTATCCCAAAACAAAATCGTTGGAATATTGAATGCTAATGCATATAAAAAAGTAGTATTAGCATTATCAACAATAACAATTTTTGCATTATTTAATTGTTCAAAAAAAGATCCTTTTCCGTTAGGAGATTGAATATTTAAAGAACTCCATCTTTTTTGTAGGAAGGTGTGTAATTTTGATGTGGGGGGCAAGCGAATTATGATTTGATCTAGAATTGTTGATTTTACATTAGCTAAGAACTGTTCTTGCCAAGAAAGATACTCATGACATGATACCGAAACACTACTCAAGTGCACAGAATATCGCATTCTATCAGTAGTTACCCATAAAATGAAATTACTTTGATTTATATAATTCGCTCGTTCTTTCATTTCTTTTCGCTTACAAATATAGACAGAGGGTGCTGGTAATACATTGCTATTTATAGCTTTCCATCCCCAAGAAATAAAAATATCACTATTTGCTTTTTCAAGTTCTTCATAGGTAGTGAAGTTTAACATCCCATAAACTCCACCGTGTTGTATGGAAATAAGCATACTCCCTTGTTCAGCTAATTTTGCTGCCCACATTGCCATCCTATCATTTAAGATCCACCCTCCTAAAATCACACGGGGAGAAAACGGAAAACACCGTATGCTTTTTTGCATCTCTTCCTGATAATGTTCAACAAAGATAATAGGTAGATTAACTTTTAGTGTTTCTAAAACTATACGTGAAAATTCATCCTGTACCATTAATTTAGATAAACTTTCTCGAATAGACATGTTTAGAGTACTTTGTTCTATTGCAGCCCGTTCAATAGCCCTGGACTCCAGTATAGGAAGAATTGTAAATTGAGATAGTAAAACAGCTTTTAAAACATCTTCTTTTGTACCTAATGCTCCTCCTGCACCACACATACCCACAACGTTTAATCTTCTCATTCTTGCTAAAAAAGTAATTAACTTTATTTTAATTCTCGTTATTTTTTTGTACGATGTTGTAGTACCATATAATAATTGGCGTTGTTTAACTTCGTCACTCCATTCATAAGCTTGATAGGATTTCACATCAAAAGACATTAAATCCAATATCTGAGTCATCAGCTGGTGATTCCATGTGTCACTCTCTGCGGCAAATAATGCAAATTCATGGGAATTAATAGGTGTGATATAAGAAGTTTTCGCTAATCCGATGGTATTCAAGTTCGAATACGAAGAAATTGCTATTTTTAAAGCCATCCAGCGGTGGTATGTTACTTGAATATATAAAAGTAAAAATGGTCCTATAACGATTCTCCAATAGTTTAATGAAAGATGGACCCCATGTATTCGATTAAGCCAATTTGCTATTTGATGCAATAATTTTTCATATATTTGAAATGTATAGTGATAAGCTTGATGAAGACTGTTATCAACGAGGTCTGGATGCTCTAAGACAGTTGCATTAATTTTTTCATCTACCGATATTTTATCGAGGGGTTGACACCACGGCCCTAGAAACAAGATGAATTGAGATTTATCCCAAAATTCCTCTAAGGCTGTTAATGCTAAAAATGATGGATGACAAGAGTGTTCTTGTGTCATAAAAGGTACAAGTCATTTTTTATAAATATTACAACGAATAGCTTTTTAACATTTCTCAAGAATCACCTACATACTCATTAATTTTAGTTATTTTTTGAATATAAGTGGCAACAGCTCCTCTTGTCAATGGTTGATAATAATCGTGTTTTGTATTTGTAGGTGCAAACATACTTTTCAGTCTAAGATCTACTGATATTCTTGTGAGTGAAGAAAAATTTTGTGCACGATGCGCTAGATAACCAAAGAACAAAATGAATTGTCCTAATTGAGGAGTTAATAATTCTTCTTGATCGGGGTTTAATTGTGAGATAACATCATCTGTTTTTATTGCATAAAGGTAACCTAACGTACTCGCAACAGATCCTTTAGTGATTTTACTACGAAATTCATTTTTTTCATTAACATATTGAATATTTTGGGATGGTAGAATATGAGAATTTTTGATGATATTCAAACCAGCACCTTTTTCTAAAGGAAAAACAGGAAACCAGATATTGATTTCCCAGAATGTATTTCCATTGAAAGTATCGCGATGCCAATCTATAAAATCTTGTTCTATATAAGGTCTTGATACTCTTAAATGTAAGTTAGATTGGAAATCAATATCAGGCCCTAAAAGTCTAGTAAAAAAATCGATGTTTTCTAATAAAATACCTTTAACTAATCCACTTGCAACTATTTTATCCTTAGCCGTTTTAACATAAAACAAATATTCATCGTCTTTTATATTCTTGTTTTGTAAATACGTTGGTGTGATAGGAAATACACTGTTAATTATTTTTTGAATTTTATATAAATTTTCTGTATTCGAAAAATTCAATATTACATAGCCATGTTTTACTAAACTTTCCTCCGCTTTAAAATATTCCATTGGCTTCACATATTAACCAAATATCAGATATATAAAACATATTATTTCTACATAAAGCTTAACTTTCATTCATTTATTATTACTTTTGCAAGTACTTGTCAAGCTTAGCCACACACAAAGCGCTCTAGAGGAGCTCGTAGTGTTAATTCATCATAATAACATACTCAATGTGGCAATTTGCAGATGTCATACCAAAATAGAAATGGGTGAATTATATTTTAAATCCGTGTTATCATACATCCACAGAGTAAAGGAAACATGAGCAAGGACGTTAACCTTATGAGCAAGGACGTTAACCTTAATTGGAAAAATATATTAATTTCAAAGAATACAAATATTTTATCTGCTATTGAACATATGGATAAGGAGGCTTTACGTATATTATTAGTGGTTGATGACAGGCAACGGTTGCTGGGTATTATTACAGACGGCGATATTCGCCGTTATTTACTCAAGCAGGGTAATCTTAATAATTCTGTTGAGTATGTTATGAATCATAATCCCATTACAGTTTCCTTAACAGAGAATCAAGATCAGCTGCTAATGAAAATGCACTCGAAAGGAATTTTGCATTTACCTGTTGTGGATGATGAAAACCGTGTTATTGGATTAGAAACATTTGATCATATTTTAACAAAACATACCCGAGAAAATTGGGTTATATTCATGGCTGGTGGAATGGGAAAAAGATTGCACCCATTAACAGTTGATTGTCCTAAACCATTATTAACGATCTCTGATAAACCTATTTCAGAAATTTTACTTGAAAATTTCATTAAATCTGGATTTAAGAATTTTTATTTTTCTGTTAATTATAAAGCAGAAATGATTCGTAATTATTATGGTTCGGGGGCGCGCTGGGGTATTCATATTGAATATATTGAAGAAAATACGGCATTGGGGACCGCGGGTAGTTTAAGTTTGTTACCTGTTAGGCCAGATAAGCCTTTTTTCGTTGTTAATGCGGATATATTAACCAATATTAATTTTGGTCATATACTTGATTTTCACCAAGAACAAGAGTCAAAACCACAGGCAACTTTATGTGTGCGACAACATCAAAATACGATTCCCTTTGGTGTTGTTAATATCAACCGAGTAGATCATAGATTAATTAATATTGAAGAAAAACCTACTCAAGATTATTTTATTAATGCGGGCATTTATATTTTAGAACCAGAAGCTTTACAATACTTATCTTTTAACTCTTACTGTGATATGCCAAATTTCTTAACTCAGCTAGCGAAGAAAGGACTTAATGTTGGAACATTTCCTATCCGGGAATATTGGCTGGATATCGGACATCAAGATAGCCTCGCTAGAGCAGGTAGTGATTATTTAGAAGTTTTTTCATAAACGCTACGGGTATATAAATCTAAAATGGATCAAAGCTATGGTTTTATGCACTCAATACCAACACTTTTTTCCCATCGGTTGAGCTCTTCTACTTCCCGAAATTTTATATGTTGAGAATCCCCATATTCGGCACGGCTAATTTGTTGAAAACCGACCGATTTTAATTCTTCTGTGAGCCCCTTAAAATCCCACATCCACAAATGTTGGCTATGTCCTAGCCATTCTCGCAAAAACATGAAGAAATTCTTATTTCGGTTTTTTTTTCCTAAGCAACAATTCTGCATAAAGAGACTACAAGCGTTGGGATCACTTGAAGCTAAATAAATTTGAGCAAGGCATTCTAAGTCTGGCACTACAAATCTGAAGATCCCTCCTTTTACTAAATAGGAAAAAGTATTTTGGATCGCGATTCTGAAATCTTCTTGAGATAAGTGTTCTAAAATATGCGAACAATATATTGCCTGACAGGATTCTTTTTCTATGGGAAGTCCTCGAATTATATTGCCATATTTAATATGGAGTGGAAATTTAGTTACAGATAATTTATGAAAAATAAAACCCACAATGGGAATTTTTTGTAAGAAAAGAGTAGGGCTGGCATCAAAGTTTAGCCATCCCGATGGCGCGTCTAATCCACATCCATATTGTACATACTTTGGTAATGCCATAATCTATCCATTAAATGAGCCGGGATTCAAATATCAAGAAAGTATAACAAAAGATAAAATGTTATGCCTTGCCTATTTATAGGGAGAACGAAAATTTAATGAAAAAAATATTAATGGTTTATGTTGAGCCAACGCCCTATATCGTGAGGTTGGTGGAAGAGCTTATTTTAATTTTTAACGGTAAGATTGACGTCATATTTTTGGAAGAAAACCTATCTCAAAATTGGAATATTGATCTTAATAGGCAATGGATGTTATTTCCAAAAAGCAAATTAAGAAGAGCATACTGTATTGTACAGCTCTTATTAAATAACAAATACGATATGATTCATCTTGCTGGATGGGGGGAGTTCACATCTTTATTATTGATTTTTTTTTCTAAGCTGTTTTCTATACCTATTGCAATTGAATCAGATACACCCATGCCATATGAAACTATGCTTTGGAAGCGTGTAGTTAAGCGTTTAATTTATCCTAGATTATTTAGTTTAGTTAATTTATTTTTGCCAGGCGGGACGCGTCAGGCAAAATATATTGAGTATTACGATGTTAATCCAAAATATATTGTCCCAGTACAGATGACGGTGGATGTTACTAGTATAAAGCGATACGCTGCAACACTTATGCCAGAAGATCGTCAAAAAATACGCGAACGTTACTCTATTGCTGATAACGATATTGTTTTTTTATTTATTGGTAGACTGGTTAAGCATAAGGGAATTAGTGATCTTATTACTGTATTTAATCAAATTCGCCATCCGAATGTGAAGCTATTGATAGCAGGAGATGGTCCTATGTGCCAGCAAATAGAGGAGAGCGTTAGACTAAATAAGCAGATACGTTATGCTGGACGCGTTTCGGGTAACGATGTGATTAAGGTATATCATGCTGTTGATGTCATGATATTACCATCGTATACTGAGCCTTGGGGTTTGGTTGTGAATGAGGCGATGGCACTCGGGCTACCCGTTATTGTTTCTGATAGAGTGGGCTGTATTGATGATTTAATTATACATAAAAAGACAGGGATAATTGTAAAAACAGGAGATATTACTGCATTGCAAAATGCGGTCGAAGAGCTAATGATAGCTTCTGATAAACGAGCAAATATGTCTAATCACGCACTTAAAATAATTGAAACATGGACATTAGAAAATGAAGCTAAAAAAATATGCCAAGCCTGGGGTAAATTAATTTCTATCGACTATGGTGCAAGATAGTATGCATGAAAAAAAAATTTGTATTGTTTCATCGTGTGGTGGCCATTTAAGTGAAATTAGGGGGTTATTATCAATATATTCTACCTATGAACATTTTTATGTTTTAAATGATAAAGCCTTATTGGCGAGCGACATGCAAAATAATACCTATTTTATTACACATGCTGAAAGAAATTGGAAAATAGTTATTAATATGTGGGAAGCTTTTAAAATTATTAGAAAAGAGCGACCCAGCATTATTATGAGTACTGGAGCAGGTCTGATTGTACCTTTTTCATTAATAGGCTGCTTATTTGGGATTAAAACAATCTATATTGAGACTATGGCTTATGTCGATAGACCTTCATTAACAGGCAAAATTATGTATTATTTAGCCGACTTTTTTTATTATCAATGGCCAGGGCTTAAGCAGTTTTTTCCTAAGGGAGAATATATTGGAACTTTGTTATAAGACATTTGTTTCAGTGGGTAATTGTAAACAAGCTTTTACTCGTCTACTGGATGCAGTTAAAAGTCAGGCAGCATGTCTTCCTAAGCCCATACTTGTGCAACATGGACATACTCCTTTTTTTTCGGAAGAATGCCATGGAATAGATTTTGTTAATATGGATACTTTTACACAACATATTGATGATGCAGAAGTTTTAATTTTCCATGGGGGTGCTGGCAGTATTCATCATGCTTTGCGAAAAGGAAAATGTCCCATTGTTATGCCAAGGCGCGCTGAATTTGGTGAGCATGTCAACAATCATCAAGTTACATTTGGGAGTACCTTATATTCGTGTGGAAAAGTACTTCTAGTAGACAATGTAGATGAGTTAAGTATTGCCATTCATAAAGTGCAAGCGGCCGCACTCAAAATAGTGCCTCATGGTAATCAATCATTGGCTTTAGAGACAATAAAAAAACGTCTTAATCTTCTTCTTGGAGCTTCTACTAAAATAGTTGATCCAGAGTATTCGATTACAGGTGTTCCTGCTAACCCGAATTGTCATTCCCGCGAAAGCGGGAATCTATGAAACTATTGGTATAACTCTCAACAAAAAGTAAATGAGGTTTTTCTAAGTTTCACACTGATCACGGATTTCCTTTTTTATAAAGCTTTTAGGATCTACGTCCTTTATTTTTTTAGCAGGACTTCCTGCAACGATTATTCTTGATGAAACATCTTTAGTTACTATAGCACCGGCACCTACTATCGCTTCCTGACCTATTTCTACCCCTGGACAAAGGGTGGCTCCTCCACCGATCGCACATCCCAAACGCAATTTGGGTCCCCTAATTGTTGCGGGGAGATCTCTTAAATGGCCTATGGGGGAATTATTTGTAAATGTCACGTTAGGTCCGATAAATACATAGGGTTCGATGATTGTTTCACCGCAAACCATCACATGGTTATGGATCGCACATTTTTTTCCTATTAAAACTTTATTTTCAACAACAGTATACGAACCGATAGAGATGTCTGCTGATATAATTGTTTCTTCTCTTACCAAGGCATTATGGTTTATCCAACAATTATCACCGATAGTGGTGTCATGATAGATGGTAACGCCGGTTCTAATTAAGACATTTTTCCCAATAATTACTTTATATTCGCTGTCTTTAAAAGGAACATTTTTTTTTAGAAACGGTTTTTGATCGTAATAATGACCGGTAATAGTTTCATAACCAAGAATTGTATTGTCTTCTACAATTGTGTTATCGCCAATTGCAACGGATCTTAAAATAACATTATTGCCAATTTTACAATTATTTCCAATTAAAACATGTCCTATAAAAATGACATTATGAGCAATTGTCGAATTTTTTCCAATTTGAACGTTTTCACCATAAGCATGCTTATTTAACATGATAGACTCTCATTTGTGATCTTTTATATAATGAAATCCACGAGTTTGCTTATTTGAAATCCTTCAGCATATTCATTTCCAGATAGAAACCCCCAGTATCTTTCTCTCTCAAAGATTTCTCTTTTCCATCGTGCTTGTCTTTGTGCCCATTCCGTTACATATTGTGAAAGCAATGTCTCCTTGAGGCTATATTCTTTATTATTGAAACTAAAGAATACATTTGGCTTGAAAAAATTTACATGGTCATCATATGCATTTGATTGATACATAAGAAAATTTCTCACGTTTCTAAAGGCTGTTCGAGATATTTTCCAGACTGTTTGGTGATCTGTGTTTACATCTCCAAACCAATGGGTGAATACTGTATCGATTTTATATTTATTAGCGACACTTTCAAGAAGTTGCATGATTTTTTTGTTGTATGTTAATTGGCTATTAGGTTCTTTGGTTGTTGGAATATACTCTACTCCAATTAATTGAAATGCATTTAGTCCACATCTTAGGGCTTCATCTTCTGCCATACCTTCGGTTGCATTTTCTCCGTAATTGGAACCACATACCACAACAGATAAGATGCGGTGACCTTTATCCTTTAATTTTTTTAAAGTTAAGCTACATCCGAGCTCAATATCATCCCAGTGTGCGCCGACGGCCAGTATGTTCATCACATGTTCCTTCATCTTTCGCATAAGTTTAGTAAGAAAATGATGCTACTGGATTCATACAATATCTGTCAATTGACAAGTGTAATGTGACCTCTGGATTTGAATGATATCCTTAATAATTTGATCCCATGATTTTAAATTATTTACATTCATATCCTCTCGATGGACATGTAAACTTGGCACTCTTGTATTCAAATTATTAATCACATTATATTTTACATTCTTTAGTAATTTTCGGTGAGGACCAATATCCGACAGGAATGATTCTTTAGCAAGGAATGCACCTTCTGATGCAGCGTTATAAGAATTTTCTATGATCGTTGTTGTTATATAGTATTTTGCTTTCTTTAATAGATTGCATACGTCTAATTGTGGCAATATGCCACACAAAACCACTAAATTATCTTTTTGTACACGAGCTGGAACATCTTCTTTTATACCTGTAATAATAAGACGAAGATCTGGATTAGATTGCCGGAGGTGTAAATAAATTTTGTAAACATCATCAATGCATTTATATCGACATGTGCCTACAGCCACTGCTATATTTTCAATATTGTTAAAAAACAAGTTGTTTTTGTAAGTACTGATTTCTTCATCACTTCCATTGACAGATACAACAAACTTATCTTTGAAAGAGCGATCTAGTAAACTCAGAGAAAACTCTGATTCTGCCGAAATAATATCGGCATATCGCATACTTTTTTTAATCAATAAACCCAAGAGCTTTAACTCTAAAGAGCGCTTGAAAGATACATAACCTAATCCAACAAAAGGTAAAACATTGCCGATATGAAGCCAGTTGACTCTTCCTACCTTGCATGGCAGGGGAATACCATATGAATAGTAAAAATCAATTTTTCCAATATCACTGATGAATTGATTAAGCCGTGATGAATAATTAAATACTTTTGCGGTTGGATTTTGCCGTACAAAACAATAATGATTATTAGGAAATTTTTTTTCAATTCCTTTTAATCTAGAATTTAAGGCAAAACAAGACCCACCGTGCTTATCAAACCATTCTAAATAGGCTAAAATTCTTTTCAACGCGCCACCAAGATAGGAATATGAAAGATTAAAAAGATATGATTTATAATTATATTCCTGTAGCGTTTCAGTTTTAGGTGTTATAAACCGCATCTTGCTTTATTCTCCTCAAATTTTTACTCATTTTGTCTCGACCCCTCTTTTTTCGCTACGAGATTTAAATTGTCAACAGCCCCTACAAAATCACTAATAGCATTAGAAATGGAAATAGATCTTTGGAATCCCGTAGAAAAAAGTTTTTCTGCTGAGTAATAACGATTTGCAAAACAACCACTCCCAGATCGGTAAATCTGCAACAGCATATTAAGAAAAAAAGTGGGTAATTTAATTGATTTTATTCGTGGTTGTTTCATCAAAAATGAACGCATTAATTCTTCCACTTTATCATATCGATTATTAGGATCATCATCAGCAGAACAAATAAATATTCCGGAAGAAATAGATGTATATTCGGTTAAGTGTAATAATGCTCTTACCACGTCTTTGACGGGTATAAGATTTAATAGGCGTGTTCCATGAATTGATGAACGAATAAAATTGGTTATAGAATTTCCGTGTCGAATTTTAAATAACATTTTTTTAAGATTTTGCCCACCGGCACCAATTACCCCTGTTGGTCGCAAAATACACACCTTCAGCTTATCGCTAGCTACCTCTAAAAAAATTCTCTCTATATCATATTTTGTCTTCTCATAAATGGTTTCCGGATAACATATAGATTCCTCATCCAAAAAAGATGAAGAATTATTCCCAAAAACCATCGCAGTTGAACAATGTATTAATCTGGAGATATTAGATTGAAGGCATGTTTGCGCCAAATTTTTGGCCATTCTTATATTTTCATTAGCTGAAGACTGATAAGAATAGGCAAGATTAATAACAGTGGCGCTAAGTTTCAACGCAGATTTAATAGAATTCAGCTTTAGTAAGTCTGCTTCAATCCAATTATTACAGCCTTGAGCAGTGCGTGTGATAGGTAGACACTTATCAAGCCCGACTTTTTTAATAAAATGCTGCCCTATAAAGCCAGATGCACCAAAAACAATGGGTTTGGAAACCGGAGTCATTTTGATCATTATTTAAAAACTATAAAAATGGAAATATTCTCACATTAGGCAAGATTATATACCCATTACACTGCAAAAAGTATACTTCACCAGTCTCTGGCGGAAAGCGTTTAAGTGGAAAGAGCAAACGTACAGCAGTAACTTACAAGGACGTTCTTTGGAAGCGAGCGTTTTGTGCGGGCGTGGCGATGACGGCTTCAGCAGGAATCGCCGCAAAGAGTATAGTTCGCTTGACAATAGAATACAAAAATTATAAATAATGTTCTCATGTACGCCAAGCGTACTTTATTAAGCTGCCATTTGCTAGCGGGTAATGTAGTAATTATGAACTTATTAGCTGAGAAAATCTTCGTTACAGGGGCTGATGGTTTTATTGGCTCTCATCTTGTTGAGCGTTTGGTTAGCATCGGATGCTCTGTTAGGGCATTTGTTTGTTATAATTCTTTTGGAACTAACGGTTGGCTAGATACATTGCCATCAGTAATAAAAGACTCTATTGAAATACAAAAGGGAGATATTCGAGACATTGGGTGTGTGAAGAAAGCCATGAAGGAATGCGGCATTGTTTTGCATTTGGCAGCTTTAATTGGTATTCCTTATTCCTATTATTCTCCATATAGTTACATTGATACAAATATAAATGGAACATTAAATATTGTACAGGCATCACTAGAATTAGGCGTTCAAAAAATAATTCATACTTCAACGAGCGAAGTATATGGAACTGCTCGCTATGTGCCAATTGATGAGGCGCATCCATTGCAAGCCCAATCTCCCTATTCGGCTAGTAAGATTGGTGCGGATCAAATCGCTATGTCGTTTTATACCTCATTTGAGGTTCCAGTTAGTATTATTCGTCCGTTTAATACTTTTGGACCGAGGCAGTCTACCCGTGCGTTTATTCCAACGGTTATTATGCAAATACATGCAGGGCAAAAGAAAATCCAATTAGGTTCTCTTTCTCCTACAAGAGATTTTTCATTCGTTGCGGATACAGTCTCGGGATTTATTGAAATGGCAAAATCAGATCGAGTGATTGGCGAAGTAGTAAATTTTGGCAGTAATTTTGAAATTTCAATGGCAAACACAGTACAATTGATAGCAAATCAGATGGGTGCCAGTATAGAAGTAATTCAAGATAAACAGCGTCTTCGTCCTCCCAAAAGTGAGGTGGAGCGTTTGTGGGCAGATAATCGTAGAGCGTTACAACTAACAGATTGGCAGCCGCAATATAGTGGAAAAGAAGGTTTTATTAGAGGACTAAAAGAAACCATTAAGTGGTATCAGGCAACAGAAAATATGAAATATTATCAATCGACTTTATATAACGTATAAAGTATGCACAAACTCAAAACTAAATTCTTCATTTAAAATGGCAAGTACTTCCATGACATATTCCTATTTTTAATTCCTTAATAATAAAATCTTGATCATTATCGCTCAAATCGTAATAAAGTGGTAACGTTAACGTATATTGATAATAAGTTTCCGCGATAGGAAAATCACCTTTCTGAAATCCAAATTGTCGATAATAAGGCTGTAGATGTACGGGAATGTAATGCACATTTACATTAATACCAACCGTTCGTAAATAATCAAACAAAACTTTACGTGAGATACTCGTTTGGCTAGGATCTATTTGAATGACATATAAGTGATATGCTGAGTAATTATCAAACATAATCGAGGGTAAAATCATGGGAAACTTAGATAAATAACTATTGTATCGCTCCGCTAATATATTTCTTCTATGAACAAACTTATTAATTCTTTGTAATTGACTTAGCCCTAGTGCACATTGCAAGTCTGTGATTCGATAATTAAACCCCAAATTAATTTGTTGATAATACCATACACCATGTGATTTTTCAGACATCCTATTTTCATCACGAATAATGCCATGAGATCGTAAAAGTTGCATTTTTTTCGCAAGTTCAGAATTATTTGTGACTGCCATCCCACCTTCACCTGTCGTAATAATTTTGACAGGATGAAAACTAAATACAGTAATATCAGAATATTGGCAGTTACCTATGGGACGCTTTTTATATAATCCACCAATAGCATGACTTGCATCTTCCACAATTTTAAAATGATAATGATCCGCTAATTGCTTAATAGCTTCCATATCACAAGATTGTCCAGCAAAATGTACTGGGACAACTATCTTTGGAAGTTTTCCTGTCTTTACCGCTTTTTTAAGTTTCTCAGCCAATGCATAAGGACACATATTGTACGTCTTTGCATCTATATCCACAAAATCAACGCTAGCTCCACAGAACAATGCCGCATTAGCAGTTGCAACAAAAGTATTAGGTGTAGTCCATAGAATATCCCCTGCCTTCAATTTTAAGGCAAGATATGCTAAATGCAATGCTGCTGTGGCATTACATACAGCTACTGCATATTTTGCCTCACAATAGGCTGATATCTTGTCTTCAAAAGTATTGATTAAAGGGCCTTGCGTTAACCAATTAGAACGTAAAGCCTCTGTTACTGCATCCATATCACTCTGATCAATATGATGATGTCCATAGGGAATGAGTGACATGAATTAAACCTTTATGATTTCATCTAAAATCATTGCATCTAATTTGTGTGTATTTGTCGAAGAATTATATTCAAATCCTTGCCATACTGGCTTACCTACTTCGCCAATACAGTTTATAGTAAATTCTACCTCGTGAGCAAATTGAATGGTAGGTTGTATCAGATAATGATCTGCAAATTCCAATACTAGATGACTATCACTTTCAGGACACATCACTTCATGTAATTTTTCACCAGGACGCATGCCTATAATTTTGTGTGAAGCATGTGCAGATAAAGTACGAGCTAAATCAACTATTTTCATCGAAGGGATTTTTGGAACAAAAATCTCCCCGCCATGCATACGTTCAAAGCTTTTCAAAACAAAATGAATACCTTGTTCTAAGGTTATCCAAAAACGTGTCATTTTTTCATCGGTTATAGGAAGTGCATCAGCACCACTAGCAAGTAATTTTTTAAAATACGGAATCACTGAGCCCCTTGAGCCAATCACATTTCCATATCTTACAACAGAGAAGCGCGTTCGCTTGTGTCCTTTTATATTATTAGCAGCGACAAATAATTTATCAGAGACAAGTTTAGTTGCTCCATACAAATTAATAGGACAAGCAGCTTTATCAGTGGATAAGGAAATGACTCTATCTACACCAAGAGCAAGGGATGCATCAATGACATTGATTGCACCATTAATATTTGTTTTAATGCATTCTATTGGATTATATTCTGCAGTAGGTACTTGTTTGAGAGCTGCTGCATGGATTACGAAATCAACATCCTCCATAGCCATTCTTAAGCGTGCTGCATCTCGTACATCCCCAATAAAATAACGCATACAATTTTGATCAAATAATTGTGCCATTTCATATTGCTTTAGTTCATCACGTGAAAAAACAATTAATCGGCTTGGTTTATACTTTTTTAGAATAATTTCGACGCATTTCTTACCAAAACTACCTGTACCACCTGTGATTAAAATTGTTTTATTATCAAACATAACTTATATTTCCCTGTCATTTTCGGTATTTATTAGCTTAAATGAGCAATATAAATACTTATATATAATTCCTTAAACAATCGGAGATTCTCGTCTTTATACAACAATTCGTCTAGTAATTGTAGAGTAATGAGAGATATTGATATGGTCAAGCGTATTTGAATTTCAATTAATAATTTTTCATAATATTGGTAGATTACATTATGACATGCTTGATGAGGATTACATTTAATTTGAATGTCTTTCCTAAAAGACCTAATGGATGCTCTTAACATAATCGTAATAATTTAATAAATCAAATCCCATGCTTATTTAAAGATATTGTACAAATTTAGGTACGTTTACCCTGAGCTTTGGGTGGTCTAAATTGCGGAGGGCACTATAGTAATATATATTTTTACATTTTATTCGTTAATGAGTTCATCTACATTGTAATTACGACTTGCCGGTTGTTGGATAAAATTCCAATAATGTATAGAAGAAATTCCGTCTCCAGCTCTTTTTATACCCAAATTTTTTTCAGAAAACAATTCACCATTTTGAATTGGACATAATGCAACAAGACTTTTTCTTATTATTTTTTGTGTGCTTAATTCTAAAGCAGTTGGCCTTTTACAGCTATCCCCTAATGCCAATTCGATTTCACGAATGGCATTAACCATATTCTTTAACTCATGTGGTTCCAATGAAGCAAGATGATCTGGGCCACTCATATCACGTCCTAATGTAAAGTGTTTTTCAATCAGCACCGCTCCTTTAGCAACAGCTGCAATGGGTACTGCAATACCTTTTGAGTGATCAGAGTAACCAACAGGCAGATGAAAAGCCAATTTTAGAGTGTCTAAAACTGATAAATTAATGTTAGCAAAATCTACGGGATATTCAGAAGTACAATGCAATAGTGTAACTTTTTCTTTTAAAATTTTTTGACCTTCTTCAGAACAATAAGCTTGTAAAAAAGATTGGTTAGAAGGTTTGTTATATTTATCATACAGATAACCAAAGGCGAGCACACCTAATGCTGTTTCAATATCTCCTAACGTTGCCATACCTGTAGAAAGAATGACATTACAATCACTTTTAGCGATTTGCAATAACAATGGAGCTGTTGTAATTTCACCAGAAGAAATTTTAATAATCGGTAGCTGTAAAGTATCTATCAAAAAACTTACACTTTTTTGATCGAATGGCGTAGATAAAAATTGTATATTACGTTTAGCACAATAATGGTAGAGATGCAAATGATCTTCTTTACTTAATTCCAATCTCTTTAACATTTCATATTGTGATTCATGAATGCTTGTCGTGTTAAGTTGATATTCTGCTTTAAGTGCGGTTTTTGTAACAAGTTGATCCGCTGAAAAGGTTTGAAACTTAATAGCATCTGTACCTGCTTCTACGGCAACATCTACCATTTTTTCTGCTAATTCTAGGGAACCATTATGATTAACCCCCGCTTCAGCTATAATGAAGGTTTTGTTTTTTTTCATGGAATTCTCTTAAATTTATTTGGATATCATAGAAATGTTTATGAATAATCTTTTTAAGATTCGTTTTTTTTAAAATATTTTTTATTTTATTAGCAGTATTATCTTGTTTATATGGTGACGTCATATTTTTCAAAGTCATTTGGAATTCAGCAGATAATGCTCGTTCTATTGCAGTAATGATTGCATTCTTTTTAGCTTGACAATTAATCACGGAAGAAGCACGCAAACGATTTAATTGACGATTACCAATATTAACAGTGGGTTTATGAAAATAGGGTACTTCAATCAAACCACTAGAAGAATTACCAATTACAACATCTACAAACTGTAACAGGCTTAAATAATTAATATCTCCAAGGGTAACATATGAAATTGCTCGCTGATTTCTTTTCAAGATATATTGATCAATTTCCAAATTAATCAACCTACCCATTTCATCCGCATTAGCTTTTGTAAAAATAAGTTTTGCTTGTGGAAAGTGATCTAATGCACAAAATAAAGCGATTAAAGCAGATTTATTTTCATTTGAATGAATGGTTTCGGGATGATAAGTCACTAAAAAGTTTTGCGTTCCCAGTTGAAAGTTTATTTTTTTTTCTAATTCAGATTGAGCTAATAATTTTAATTTTGCAATACGCTCTAATCCTGGAGCACCAACGTTAAACACTCTCTCTGGATGTTCACCAAGTTGAATGACACGTTTTTGATATATTTCAGCTGCAACAAAATGTAAATGAGACATTTTTGTAATGGAATGTCTAATCGCATCATCTATCGCTCCTTCAGAAAGTTCACCTCCATGGATGTGTGCTAATGGAATCTTCTGTATTAATGCGGCTTGCGCTGCAGCCAGTAGCTCAAAGCGATCTCCTAATAAAATCAAGATATCAGGTGATAACCTTTGCAAAGCATCCGCAAATCCAATCATACCCAATCCAACTGATTTAGTGATCCCTGCGGCCGAATCAGTTGATAATAACATTTCAACTTTTGCATCAATCTTAAAGCCATCAGCCTCTATCAATTGATAGGTTAATCCAAATTCTGGTGAAAGATGCATTCCTGTTACAATGAGCTGCAACTGTATATCTGGATCATTTTGAATTTCTTTCATTAACCAATATAACAAGCTATATTCTGCTCGCGTACCTGTTACAACAGCCATCTTAAACTTAAATGGAGTTGTAGGTGACATATTTTTCTCCTAAAACTACACTACTAGGGATATTGATTAATCGATTTGCTAAACTTTCGGCAGTGGATAAATCCATTTTGGGTGCTTGTTGATACATAGGTAAAGAATGCATAAGATCCCAAGCAGGACGTACACTAATATTTTTTTGATTTAAATTTTTTAATAAGTCAGTATGTAAATGACTATATTGTGCATCTAAAAGAAAGGTATTTAACCAATAATTACTTTTTGCATAGATTGGTTCAGTAACAAAATTTACACCTTCAATATTCGCAAATAGTTGCTGATATTGGAATGCTAATGCTCTTTTTGCTTTTAAAAAATATTCAATTTGTTCTAACTGGGCACAACCTAAAGCAGCATTGATGTTAGGGAGTCTATAATTATATCCCGCTTGATCATGGTAAAAACGCCATTGATGTGGCAATTTAGCTGTAGTGGTAAGGTGTTTTGCTTTTTTTGCAATGTCATAATGATTAGTTAGTATTGCTCCACCACCACCTGTAGTAACGATTTTATTACCATTAAAGCTAAGTATTCCCATCAGGCCATGATAACCAACATGTTTGCCTTTATAATAAGTTCCTAAAGCTTCAGCTGCATCTTCAATAATAACAAGATGATATTGGTCGGCTATTTCGCATAATAAATCTAAATCTGCTGGATGGCCAAAAGTATGCATCACACAAAGCGCGCGTATAGGCCGATGAGTTAATCGATTATAACATACACCTTGCTTAATTTGTGTTATCTCTTTTAAGTAAGTTACTAGTTTTTGCGCATCCACACCAAAAGTCATTTGATCACTATCTACAAAATGTGGCGTAGCAGAACAATAATGAATCGCATTACAAGTACCAACAAATGTTAAAGTAGGAACTAATACTTCGTCTTTTGGTTGTATGCCTGCTAACAAAAAGCTGATATGAAGTGCGGCTGTGCCATTACTGGTAGCAATAGCATATTTTGATCCAGTATAATCTGAAAGTTCTTGTTCAAAACGATCAACAAATTGTCCAGCAGAAGACACCCAACCAGTATCAATGCATTGTTTTACATACTCCCATTCTTTTCCTTTGAAACAAGGCTCATGTAAGGCTTTTAGAGAAGGTAATTTTATCCATTCATTGAAAATTTGAAGTAAATTTTCAATGCTTAATTGCCTTTTCATATTACGCTACTCTCAATAAGAGTTAATCATTCTGCAATACTTATTTATTTTCTTCAATTGAAGAAAATAAATAAGCTGAATATTATGTAAGAAAAATGGCTGGCTCTCAAACATTTTCTTAGACATACTGATCTTTGGAGTTGCAATCCTTTTTACAGACGACTATTTTTAAAGCTTCAAGAATTCATGGATTATTTTTAATCCTACCTTACCACTTTTTTCAGGATGAAACTGGCATCCATAAAGTAACCCGCGTCTTAAAACAGCAGGGATTTTAATTCCATTATAATCGCAATTGGCAAGACAATGTTTTTCGTTTTTTAGGATGGTTAAATAAGAGTGCAAAAAATAAACTGAGGAACCAACTCCAATATTTTGTAGTAAGGTACCACTCCAAGTGTTTTTATCGCTTGATAGAATCAAATTATTCCATCCGATATGTGGAATTTTATGGAAATCGTGGTTATTATTGATTGTAGGAATTATTTCTACCTTTCCAGGAATAATTCCTAATCCTGCATTATGTCCAAATTCATTACTACTTTCTAACAACATTTGCATACCAAGACAAATACCCAAAAAAGGGCGTTCCATTTCAGCATACTCTAGCAATGAATCAACTATACCTAGCGAATTTAATTGAGCCATCCCTGCAGAAAAAGCTCCTACACCAGGGAGAATTAAATAGGATGCATTTTTTATCTCAGCAGGAGAATTGCTAAAAACAGCATCAGCACCACAATGCTTAACGGCAAGCCCTATGCTAAGCATATTCCCTAAACCGTAATCAACTATGGTAATTTTTTTCGTCATATTGTGTTTTTTGTAAAGAAATGCGAGGTCGACAAAAACCTCTACTTTCTGCAGCTTTTCTTATCTCCTGTATAGAAAGGCGGTTGTAATGTAAAACATCCGCCATTGCAACAGCATCAACTTTACTAGTTTCAATTACGCTTATCAAATCTTCAATTGAACCCATTCCACCACTTGCAATAACAGGAATCGAAACTGCGGTAGTCACTTGTGTTACTAGTTCAATGTCGAAACCTTTGCGAGTACCCTCTTTATCAATAGAGGTCAATAAAATCTCTCCGGCTCCTAAACTTGCTCCATATTTCGCCCATTCAATAACATCCAATCCCGTATGTTCACGTCCATTATCTGTATAAACTTCCCATTTATCCGGACCATTTCTTTTTGCTTCAATTGAAAGCACTATACATTGTGACCCGAATTTTTTAGCAACTTCTTGAATTAATTCAGGTCTTTTAGTCGCAGCTGTATTAATAGCAACCTTATCTGCGCCGCAACGCAGAACATGTTTTATGTCATCAATAGTTCGCAAACCACCACCTACAGTTATAGGAATAAAAACATCTTGTACTGTTTTTTCTATAATATCAGAAAGTTTATTGCGCTGATAAAGGCTTGCAACAATGTCAAGATAAATTATTTCATCAATTCCAGCATCATAATATTTTAGAGCAAATTGGTGAGGATCGCCCACTACTCGCAACCCCTCGAGATGGATACCTTTTATTAAATTAGGTCCTTTAATATCCAATCGTGCTATTAATCTTGCGTTTTTCAAAATCTAAATCTCTATCTATATACATGGGTGTTTCCCAAACAGTGTGTCTTAAAGCCCACTGACCATTTTCATATTTCCATAAATGTGGTGAACGAAATGTATCTACCAATCTTATAAAATAATTTTTATCAAAAATTGGCTGTTCAAACATTTTAGAAGCGATAGGAAATTCTTTTTCATTAATACTGAGATAGCAAAATATCTCATCAGAAAATCTGCTTGGAAATTCTTGATCATAGCGTTTAACTAAAGCAACTCCTTCTTCTCGTGTTATATCACCCGATCGAATTTCTTGAGCAGCATCATAGGTAGCACGACCAATACCAAATTTGCTTAATGTTGTGTAATAATGAAAATCATCTATCTTGTCATCTATGCTGTTATATTTGCTATAGGTACCTGATGTACGTTCTGGAGAAGCCTGAAACCCGCCATGTTCAACAGCATAATAATAACAACTTTGCGGATGCCATTTTAAATAATATCCGAGATAGTGAACTTCAATTTTTTTTTCCTGAATCTCATTCGGATCAGCAGGAAGATAAGGCAATAAGTCATGCTGAGTCAATCCGAATGACTCGATCAGCTCTGCCACAGATACCCCGCCAAGATATATCTGGTTTTTATTCTTCATTACAAAGTAAGAATTATCTCTGGTAGCCTTTTCCGCATCATTTTTTGGGTTCCCGTATTCAGCTTCATTTTCACCATAAATTATAAGCGGAACATTAAACAAACTAGCAATCTTTGGAGCTAATGATTTTTGTCCTATTACAAAAGGTTGAAATGGATGCAATATTTTCTCTAACGAAAGACGGGTCAATAACCGATGTACCCTTCCATTTGGTGTGACACAATGGTTATCATGCCCCGCATGTATCCACGCCTGGAAATTTTTATAACCCCAATCTGTATAAATGTGAGGCGCCCACGTTATTGTTAATGGATGCATTTTATATTTATTTTTTAAAATATGTGCCGCGTAAAAACTATCTTTTCCACCTGAACCCGGCACAATACAATCATATGATCCATCTTTGCTGCGATGTTTATCACATAATTCTTGTAACTCTTTTTCTCTACCATTCCAAGAAATTGTTTTTTGTTTCTTCTGCGTATAAAGACAAGCATCACAAATGCCATCTTGATCAAAAAAAATAGTTTTTTTGGTTGTATGGTTTGTATGTTGATATTCAACAGCAGAATTGGGTCGTTGGTTTGATATCACACAATTTTTACAGAATTTGACTTCTTTTGGTAATCCATATTTCACTTCAAAACTTTTTTGCTCAGGGCCAAATAAAGTTAAATCGATTTGTTCAGGATAGGTAATTTTATCCATAAGATAATCCTTTAGGATAGAAAATGTCAAATCATCAGCTATCGTTCTAAATTCCTAATTAGGCCGGAGTTTAACAATCCTTTATAGAAGATTCAATCTATTTTTATGCAGTTGTAGCAGCAATGTTGTAATGTCCTATTGAGCAAAAACAGGCGAGCTGGTAAGAAAACTCAACTCAAAAATTAGAGGATGGGCAAATTATCACCGACACGTAGTTGCTAAAAGAATCTTTCAGCAAGTAGACCATACAATCTTCCGGATGATATAGCGGTGGATCAAACGAAGCCATTTTTAGTAAGATAAAACCCAAAACTCAGGTTAAAGTAATATCACCATGTGGATAAGCCACCGTCTACATAGAATACTTGTCCCGTAATATAACTTGCAGCATCACTAACCAAAAATAACATAGGTCCTGCAATTTCTGTTTTTTTTGCCATTCTTCCCATAGGCACACGTGAAGAGTACTTTTCATTAAATTTTTTGTTTTGACCACTGGCAACGCCACCAGGGCAAAGCGCGTTTACACGTATACCGTGTTCAGCCCATAAGGTGGCAAGGTGTTTTGTTAACCCAATTACGCCAGCTTTCGAAGTGGTATACACAGCGGGGGTTCCCATTGCTTTTCCGGCATATTCTCCGCCTGAATAAATTCGATGATCTGGTGCTAATAGGCTATAAATAGAACTAGTTTGCAAAATTACTCCTTGTCGATTATCGAGCATATGCTTTCCCACCGCTTGTGCCATCATAAACATACCATCGATATTGACAGACATTACTTCCCGCCACGTTGTTAATGAATACTCGAGGAAACATGCCGAATTAAAGTCCGCTGGTCTAGCAACTGCATTATTTAATAAAATATCAACTTTTGAAAATTGTTTTATAATCTCATAAATTGTTTTTTTTATTTTACCTTGCTGTGTAATGTCACAAACAAAACCATAAATCCTATGATCACCATAGTGATTACTGAGCTCATTAACTAACTCATTCAGGGGTTTTTCTTGTATATCTATGCCAATTACAACTGCACCTGAATTACATAATGCTTTACAAAATTCTGAACCTAAAATACCAGCAGCACCTGTCACTATCGCAACTTTGCCGTCCAATCTAAATAATTGTTGATAGAAACCCATTTTATAAATCCTTTCTTTCTTTTGCTAAAAGCTTGACAAATTTCCAATCTATTATAGAGTCAATATCGATAGATCGTTCTGTAGGCATTACATATAATAATGTTTGATTTGATATAGCCATTTCCGAATGAAATAAACAGTTCCGTCTCCAAACATATATCGAAGCATTCATGTCGTAAGTTAAAGGAACATCTTGTCGTCTATAAATTAAATTGTCTGGTTGTTTTGATAATTGTGCAAAACCGGCTTGGTTGATTTCGACCATGTTAAAATAAGGTGAGTGTCTGGAAGGATAGGCTGTTACTACGTTTTCAGCTTTTTTATTTTCAACCAGCATATTAAATGCTAAAATAATATCTTCGACGGACCGAAGTGGTGAGGTTACATCTAAGTCCACAACAAAATCAACCTTTTTTTCAAAAACACGTTCTGCTTCTAGTACTGCATGTTGTATAACAGGTAGTTTGGGTGCTGTTGCTGTTGCTAAATCTGTCGGGCGATCAATTACATGATCAGCCCCCCACAGAAGGGCGGTTTTTCGTATAACTGGAGAATCACTACTAACAATAATTGGGAAGAACAGTTGTGTTTTTTTTGCTTGAATAATACTATGTGCAATAAGTGGCTTCCCGCGCAATCGAAGAATATTTTTATTTTTAAGGCCTGTAGAGCCACCCCGGGCGCAGATTGTGCATATTACATTCATACTTTTACCCAGGTTTGAGAGATATTTGCGTATTCAATTATATCAATTAATTTAACTAAATACAGACCATGCTCATAATCACAGAAATTATCAAATTCTCCGTTAAGTACAGCCAGATGTTGTTTGATATAGGTTTCTGATATTCCTGCTGAGTTAATTATTATATTACCGTTCACATATAATAGACCATTAATTAAATCGATAAAAAGTGATTGATGAGTTGTATTAATAATAATATTACGATGTGGATGTCGATCTAAATAATTCATTTGTAAGTTTGCCATAGGACAATGTGTATTTTTCATGAGAATAGAGTAAGAGTCATCACTAGTGATTTCAAGTGGACTAAAATGACCACCTAATGAGGTTAATTCAAGACTGGGACCGCAAAACCATATACAGCAATCTAATTCATGGCTTAAATCTCTAAGAGCACCACCTCCATATTCTTTTTTTGCTGAATAACAATTTTGATAGTCAATTTTTTGACGCCATGCGGGTAAATAAGAACCAACATAAGCAGAAAAGGTAAGAAGCTTTTCGTCCCTAATAAGTTTCTTAGCATGATTTAATAATTCATGAAATCGTAAGTTATAAGCAACAAGAATTTTCGCAATATTGTTTTTTGACAATGGCATTGCTGTTGAAAATAATGGTTTTTCAACTAATACAATACCGCGATAATCATATTGAATTAATTTTATTAAGGCCTCGTAGTGTTTATGGGTTGGATTTGAAATGATGATATAATCAAAATGTTTTTTTTCTAAAGCTTCTTCAATTGTTGAGTAGTACTTATACTCCAATTTTTTTTGTGAGGTAACTAAAGAAACATCACATCCTAGATTTTTTAAAATTTGCGTATGTTTTTTGCCAATTGACCCATACCCGATGATTAAGCATCGCATATTGATTCAATAACCTCCGGTTAATTGTATTAAACTACCTGCACACATGATGCTTTGATTACATACCAAATCTGTTACATAGCTTGCTATTTCAGCAGGATGGGCAAAGCGGCCCATTGGCATTTGTGAGATTCGTTGTTGATAATATTCCGGTTGAAGACGCTTTTTTTCTGCCCATGCACTATTTTCATGTTCAAATACATTGGGCAATACCGCGCAAAGCATAACATTATATTTAGTGTAATATCGAGCAGCACTTTTAACATAAGCATTTACAGCGGATTTTGCGGCTGCGTAAGCTGGAGCACATCTTCCAGTTAAACTACCATCAGAGCTAATGTGGACGATTCGACCGAATTGGTTTTGCATCATGTAAGGTAGAAAAGCATTGTTAAGCTCTAAAGCTATTTCGAGGTTAATTTGCATGGATTTTCTAAGTATATCTTTTTTTACAGGGAATTCATCTCCCTCGAAGCTTTTTCCTAGGCTATGAATAATGATGTTAGGGTATATTTGTTGATTTTTTATGTTATCTATCATTTTTTGCAGTTCAGTATCATCCGTTAAGTCTCCATGAAAGATTACATGTGTTTTTTTAGAGGAAAGTTGTTGGAGAAGCGCTTTCAATTTTGGTAAAGATCGACCTGTTAGAATTAAACGCATATTATTTCGATCAAGAGATTTTGCAAGCTCAAATCCTAAGCCTTGTGAGCTACCAGTAATTAAAGCAATTTTTTGGGATGACATAATATTTTTCCATAATCATCTGCCTCATCTGACATTCTATAAATTTTAAACGCTAAGTATCCTGAAGTGTAATAGGTATGGCGATTTTATCATCACCAGATGGTGTGACTTCAGTGGCTATTTTATATTCTGATACCAGTGTTTTTAATAACCGAATTAATTCAAAATTATCAACATACTTAGTTAGGCATAGTTTTTCCAATTGGGTATATATTGATTTTATATCATTAAAATCTCTGTATTGTGATTTTGTTTGTAAGATTTTTTTGTAGGGAGTAGGTTGTAATGTTTCATGAGAATAAAAACATTCTTCATACAATTTTTCACCAGGTCTTAATCCTGTATAAGTAATTTTAATATCTTGATTAACTACTTTGCCTGCTAATTTTATCATTTGCTCAGCTAAGTAGCTAATCTTAACGGGTTCGCCCATGTCTAATACAAAAATCTCTCCGCCTTGTCCTAAAAAAGTTGCTTGTAAAATAAGTTGTGAGGCTTCGGGAATAGTCATAAAGAATCGGGTGATTTCTGGGTGAGTTACTGTAACGGGACCACCTTCTTCAATTTGCTTTCTAAATAAAGGTACGACACTACCAGCGGAATTGAGAACATTGCCAAACCGTACAGTAATGAATCGGGTAACTTGGGTGTAATGATTTAACCCTTGACAAAAATACTCAGCAGCTCTTTTTGTTGCCCCCATGATGTTACTAGGATTAACTGCTTTATCTGTTGAAATAAGAACAAATTTTTCTACGCTAGCTTCGATTGCTTCTTCAGCAATAATACGTGTGCCAACAATATTATTATAAATAGCCGTGCGTGGTTGATGTTCTAGCAAAGGAACATGTTTATAAGCTGCTGCATGAAAAATTAGATTAGGGCGATATTTATTTAATAATATTTGGATACCAATGCGATCAGTTATGCTTAATAAAACGGTGTGCAATGAACATGAAGGAAAATTTTTGCGCAATTCCATGTCAATAGAATAAAGATTGTATTCATTATTATCTATGATGACGAGGTGAGCTATCTCATTTATAGATGCAACTTGTCTACTTATCTCTGAACCTATAGATCCACCACCACCTGTAATTAAAATGGTTTTATTCTTTAAATTGGACCGGACTTCAGACCATGGACAAGTCACGGGATAGCGGCCTAATAAGTCTTCTAGGGAAATACTACGTAAAATACTAATACTAACACGACCGTTCGCTAAATCTTTAATTCCTGGTAGTGTATAACAAGGCACGTTGGCTTTTGTACAAAGATCTACTACGGTACGCATATTTGCAGAGGAGGCAGAAGGAATCGCAATGAGTACTAAGTCCGCATGATACTTGGAGATAATGGTAGGTAAATCTTTAGTAGCGCCGACAACCCGAACACCGTGGATTTCACGACCATTTTTTTTGATATCATCATCAATGAATGCGGCGGGATTATAATGATGACTATTATCACGTAATAAATCACGTACCAATCCTTCCCCAGCATTTCCTGCGCCAACAATAATAACGCGTTTATAATTATAATATGATTGTTTATAATCTTTAGTAAAGCGTACTAATAATCGTGCTGAAGACAAAAGGCCAGCCAAAAATATACTGTAAAGTAAAGCGATAATATATCTTGGAAATAAAGTAATATAAGATGAAGCGGGTATAAAGGAGATTTTTTCTACTAAGCTAATTCCCAGAAAGTTTCCTGTGGTAATTCTTAATGTAACCCAGGCGATAATGCAGCCCCATATTGAGACATAACAAATTTTACCTAGATCTTGTACAGAGGCGAAGCGCCAAAAACCACGATATAAGCCGAACAATCTAAATATTAAAAATTGGGTGGGCAATATTAAACATAAACTTGTAAGAATAGGTTTCCAATAAATAAAAATTAATGAAAAATTTATTGCTGTTTTATCTATGTTATTAGCTTGCGCTCCTAAGGAGTAAGAAACAACAGTAAGATCTGCCATAGTCGCGATGATAACCCAGTAGGCGAATGCCCACGCTATCATAACGGCACATAAATCATAAACAGTAGCAATAATACGCCCGTGCGAACGAATTTTTTTAGTAATCTTTAATTGGTCAAGAAAATAGAAAAATGTTGGTAAAAAGCTTCGCTTTGATAATTCCATTAATTTCTGTGAAATTAACATTTCCAACCATCCTGTGTTTGGTGTAAATAGCCATTCCTATTGCGTTTTTAGAAAATGATTTATTGATACAGCCCCGCGACTTATATTGATACAGCCCCGCGACTTATATTGATACAGCCCCGCGACTTATATGATCTCTGTGATTATAAGCATTGACTATACCCGACATTTCTGGAAATGTCGATTGCACTTCTCATAGTTGGCGAGCGCCCATCTAGCGGGTATTATCTCCTTCTTTTTTAAATATTAAATGGTTACCTAAAGCGGGATTAATTAGACTCGGTAAAGGGGTTATACTTCTTAATTAGTTCTTTTTCAAACTCTAATAGATCTTTTTTTCTTTCTTTTATCCGCCTGCATGGTATGCCAACATATATACCCCAAGGAAGTAAGTTATTATTGATAAATGTCATTGTCCCTATACTGCATCCTTCACCTAAGTGAGAAGGTCCAATGATAGTACAAGAACACCCGATAATGACATGTTTCCCAATAACAACCTTCCCACCTTTGTATGAAACGAATTCAGGTGGAACAACCTGCCCAGTTAATGTTTTTCCAGTATAATCGTCAGATGCACTATGAATTATAGTATTTGTCGCTACTGTCGAGAAATCGTGTATTTCGATCCCCAAAGACCCATTTAAATGAGAATTTCTTGCGATGAAAACATAATTTCCTATGGTAATTGAACCTTTAACAGCAACTAATATTACAAAGTCGTCTATCCTAACATTGTTTCCGATAGAAATATTGTGAGCGCCATATATTCTTGCATCAGAAGAAATTCTTACATTTTTGCCCAGAGATTTAAATCCAAAATCTTTCAAGTCTGCTTCAGTTAGGTATTTACTTTGTAGCATTGTCTAGTTTTCCTTTTGAATAGATTAGCTGTTACAATGTATGCATTGCAATAGTCAGACTCAATACTACCGGACAGCAAACAGGATCATACCCTTGGTAAAATGCCTGCCTTTGAAATAATTCTTCATAAAAATGTCCTCGACAAGTCGTATTATGATAAATTATAGGCAGTTTTATTTGTGATTTTTGCAACGAATCCGCGTTCTAATTGCCCAACCATGATTTCAATCCAGCATCCACATCTCTCGGTTGAATAGCAAAAGTGTGTGCACTTATTTCTGGATAAGTTCTACTTTTGTAGAGATTCTCAAGCTGCACAGTACCCCAACCAAACGAAGGTGACAAATGATCACACACTTTAGCAACCAAATAAAAAATAAGATATGGCAGTGTTAAAAAGAAAGGCTTCTTCCGTTGCGCATTAGCTGCTTTAATCAGAAATTCATTTAGCGTCACTTTTTGCGGCCCCCCAATGACAAACTCACCTTGAATTTTCCTTTCTATCGCGTTTAAAATAAGTTGAACAAAATCATCAATATACATAGGTTGAGTTTGCGTCTTAAGACCCCCGAAAAGTGGTACAATCTTGTGGTTCTGTATTAGAGATACCAATCGCCCTAATCCATGGTTATCGCCTTTGCCATAGATAAAGCATGGCCGTAGAATAAGATACTGGGGGAATGTGCGAATAATTGCCTCCGCTGCACGCTTTGACTCCGCATACTCGTCTTTGAGATCTTCACGAAGCGCATTCTCACTACTCAAATAGACTATGTACTCAACATCGTTTTTTTTTGCAGCCTCTACAAGAAGTCGCGTTCCTTCAAGATTCACACGTCGAATATCTTCCGGATTATTTTTTCGAAGGAGAGCCGCCATATGCACAACTATTTTTACACCGCTCAGATTATTCTCCAAGAGGTTTTCATCAAACACATTCCCTTCGATAAATTGCACTTGTGGCATAAGTACAGGTTTGCGCGGAGAATCCGGCCGAACAAGTGCTCTCACCGTATAGCGTGGCGACAACGCTTTCAAAAGATGCTGCCCAATAAAACCGCTCGCGCCAGTAATAAAAATCATGTATCACCACGACTTGAATCGAAGCTTCACCATGTCAAGCAACATAGACACAATCAACTTAACCCTAAAACAATGCGACGATCCAAATTGCCTTACATAATGGTGCACACCAATTTCTTTGATAGGGAACTTTAATCGCTTGGCTCCAATTAAAATCTCTGCATCTACAAGGCCACTATTGGTGTGAAAAGTAATCTTATCCAGAAAACGCCGGTGAAGTAGTTTAAAACTACAGTCAATGTCACGATGGTGAATTCCAAACAATAAAAAAACAAGAAAATGAAAACATTTACTGGTTATCACACGTCGCCAGCCTTCAGCACGCTTCAGACGGTAACCAATAATAACGTCAAAATCTTTTGCATGCTCGGCAAGAAGTGGAAGCTCCCGGACATCGTATTGAGCATCTCCATCCGTATAGAACACCCAGTCCTTCTTCGCTTCTTGATAACCAGTAATCATAGCCTGCCCTACACCCATATTTTTCCGATGGTGCACCACACGCACTTCTGAATACTGGGCTGCAAGTTTGTCGGCAATCTCCCCCGTGCGGTCTGGACTATTGTCATTAACGATAATGATTTCAAAGTCATCTGTCAGCTGCCTGGCTATGTCCAGGTTTTTGAGTGTCAGAGGCTCGATTGTATTTTCATCGTAGTATGCAGGGAAGTAAATGCTGAGACTTGAAAGCGGTTTATTCATCATGAATGCTGAACGTCCTATTTGATTTTAAAAACTTAGGATATTTTATATCATAAAATACTATAATTTAGTTTAAAAGCATTAGATTTTTTTTGTAAATTCAGAACCACTTTAAAGAGTAAATTTTCTAGTGTTAGATATCATAACAACTTTCTTTGATTTTTCCAGAATATCCGGTTGGTTGCAAGATCTTTATTTGATTTTCATAAGCTATTTGAGAAACGATTGTTTTTTTTATTATTTCCTGATCGCGAGGCCAAAATAAGATACGTGATTTAACAGGATATATTGTATTCCAATAATCATTAGGATAGATTTTTTCTATCCATTTATCATCTATATTAGGATCATAAAGAGAAATAGGCAAACATTCATAGTCAAGCGCAGTAGCAAGTCCAGTGGACATCCAACCAGAAATAATAAACTTGGGATTCCACTTTTCGATGCTCTCATACAATGGAATTGTTGTATCATCTAATATTGTGCTAGGCAATTCTTTAAGTGATAGATGTAACTCACTTTCAGTTGCTTGAGGGGTAGGGCGATTAATAAATTGAAAATTTTTAAAAATAGGTTGGCTCATAAACTCTTGTATTTTACAAAAGTTACTCAAAATCAAATTAGGGGACAAGATCATAATATTATTATTTTTTGTTTTATTAATTTTGTATTTTATCAATTTTCGACCCACCTTAATATGTGGGATTGATTTTTTTAGATATTTTTCTTCATCATAAGTTAATGTATAGAAGCGATCTACTTTTGGAATTAAAAGACTTCTAAACATTAAGCCATGTTCAAAAAAAACCGTAGGAATAGCTTCATCAATACAAGCATATAAAGGAGGATCAATAGTGATAAAAGCAATTTCTTTTACTTTTTTTGATTTAAGCATATTCCAATAAGATCGATAAAAAGTATATATCCCAATATTTAGCGCAGATACGGTTAAAAAATCGTTAACATTTAAATTTATTTCAGATTGAAGCATTTTTAACTTAGCTGTACACCCAAAAGCATATTTAAAGAGTAAAGCTAAAATGAAGGTAAATTTAGGTTGATCAAAATACTGCATTCCATCTAAAGTAACAGAATCTATTTTTAACGTTACACCTTCTGTTTGTTTTACATAGTCAGCATATAGATAATTTTCTGACGAAACTTTAAAGCTAAAAAATATGTGAGTAAATTTGTTTATATTATTAATCTTGATATTTTTTTTCTTCTTCTTTACTGCTCTCCAAAGTGCAAATGCTCGTAATAAACCCAGACTAAAGATCAACACATCAGATAGCATCATTTTATTTGCAATGGTTATCAGAAAATTTAATAGTTTCGCCTTTTCTCCCCAGGTAGGTTTACTATTGACTGCTAATGCATATATTACCATTTCATGATTTAATGCCCAATAAGGGAGATGTGTTTGAGATTGTAGCTTTGCAACAAAATCAGAAATTTTTTTTTGCATATGATTGTCTATTAACATACAGATAATTCACCACAGGTATTTCCCTGAATGCCTCTCAAATCCTAAAATAGGATTTTTTTCTGATGCGATCTATCCTCATCTAGCCGAATCACGTGCTTCGACTGGAATCCTTGAGCATCGTTTGAAGCAACTCCAATCGCCCGCACATCATCCGGAAGGATAGATTGATCATCAAATACGAAATGAAACTCTTCCGGCGTTGCCCCATAATTCATGTTTTGAAATAAGTATTTCTTTGAACGTGTTTGGACTGCAAAAAATGGCTGGGACCCGAAAATTTTCCCTTTTTTCTGAATGACTCGAACTTTTTCTGGATATCCCAAATCATTGAAAACAACCGAACACTCCAATTCTAGTGGAGGCGCAGAAGGTTCAGGATGTACTGCGTTGAATGCTTCTACCACATCAGCATATTTAAATTTAACATCTGGGAATTTTCGAGCGACCTGAACTAGGATTTTTTTGAAATACGCAATTTCCACATTCAAGTCGCGCCAATCATGACCCGCAAACGAAAGCAAAGTCGATCGCCCCGACTGAGCACGCTGAAAAGCTTTTTCGATTTCAGTTTCATCGAGATTTGCAAACCGATTCAGAATATTCAAACAGCGACCAATCTTACTACGACAATCTCCCGGAATTTGATGGTTTCGAGGATGGGGGTAATAAGTGGACCAATCATCGGGGGCCCAACGCCAATCGGAGAATCGACCATGGACCAGATCAGGATTGTCCTCTTCCAGCAGATCCTGAGAAGCCGTATTGGTCAGATCAAATGGAATCCACTGCTCTCGGAACCAGTGGCTATCGGGCCTCACATCCTGGAATCCTGCCCGATAAGCACTGGGGAAAAAATTTCGGTCAATCAATTTCCTGCAGAGTCCCTCATGCAGTTCAGAAGTTAAAAAATCCGTCGAACATTTGTTAGCTTCTCGATAAGTGCTCATCGGATGGTAATGCCAATGTAGGACATCGCCCATTTTCTGAGAGTTCACAAGTTCAGAATAAAAATCATGAATCTCATGATAACCCATGAGCCTGCGTCTGGGATTTTCCTTAAACCCAACATGATCCATGCAAAACCAATTGAACTTCCAACCACCACCAAAACTGTCCAACAGTGAATTGCGATTTTTTTCCGAAGTGACATCCCTAAGCATTTTGAAAATTTGCTCCCAAGAGCCTAGCACATTTTTGCGGTGACGGCCAATGACATCCTTCAAATTTGAAAAATCATTTGGTACAAAGGCAGGTGAATTTTGATGCGAGTACTCTTCGAACAGTGTTTTCTCAGCCAGTGGACCCTCGGTGTCGATCACGTGCACAATGTAAACGGTTTTCATTCGGTCAATTCTTCATGGGTTGGGGCGATCTTGATTGGCATCGCCTTTGGTGAAATACATCTTGGATTCCTGAAAAAAATTTTCTCGAGAAAGCTCTTGACTGAGAAATGAAACATTGATGGTTTTGCGAATATCTTGAGCCAAGGGTGAAAACAACCTCGGCACGTCAAAATCAGGAAGTGTTATGGACTCCCGCATGCCGGCTTTTTTAAGCGCCGCTAGAGTTTCTGCATGTGAACCATAAAAATCCACTAAAGCCGTCGCAGGATCTTCACTCATCGGCCCCATCAAGAGCGCGCCAAAACTTTGCTCAATCGCCTCCGGACTTCCCAAGACATCGCACATGCGAAGCACATTGAAACGTTCGCCCCGCACAGGTTCTTCGCGCCAGACATAAACGCAGAGTCCACCTGGAGTCTCCGCTTGCATGATTTCATATTGAAATAAGGGATGTCTGAGATAGCGCCACGTCATGTACTCTGCGGTACGATTGGTACAAACCGTAAACTCTTGTCTGAGTGTTTCCCAAAATTGAGAATATTTTTCATCAAATTCCTGAAGTTTTTTAAATGTACAATTTCGCTCTGAAATCTCCATGCCCTTTAAAAATTTCAAGGGGTGGTGATCCGTTGTTTTCATCATCGCAAACGTAGCTTCGGGTGAAATCGGAAAAAGTAAACGCTTGAGCTGAAACCACGCCATGGGAGCCAGCCTTTGCAGTGCAATACCAGCATGCAAACTTTGTCCCGCGAGACCAAAAAAAGAATTGCGCTCCAGATGGTGCTTTACCAAATCCGATCCAAGTCCTCGTGTTCCTGGTTTTGTAAACCACTCATGGTGCCAGACCCCCAACGACTCTCGTCCTTCCATCCACATGGGAGTTTTTGAGGCCAAAGAGATCGCCTGGATAGTCTTTTCTTCATCAATTGCTAAGAATAATCCCTCATCTGCTGCACGCAATATCCGTGCTGCATCTAAGAATTGCCACTTAAAAAAAGACTCTTGAATGGTGATGTAATTGGGCTTGATGATTTCGTTCGTAAATTTTTTCAAATCAGCGTAGCGATCCGGCGTGTATGCAACAATTTTCATTTTCGCTTCCATTCCAATTTCAAAAACCAATTTTGACAGATTGTGTCGCAAATTCAAAGCTCTCTTGGTAAAATCAGCAGCCAAAAATGTTAGATGGAGTCTAATCAATAATCAGCTTTAAAGGCAAGTATTTTATGTTAGTGACAGCGGCTCCCGCTGACACCATGCTTTGTTTGTTGTATAGTTTTTAGTTATGTTATAACCTATGTTACAGGTTTTTTTACCGTATGGTTATGGATTTCTACGAATGGAAAAAATTACAGCATTAATTCCAACCTATCGACGACCCCAATTGCTTCACAGAGCCATAGTAAGTGTACTTCGACAAACTTATACTAATCTTCAGGTTTTTGTATTTGATAATGCATCTGGAGATATGACCGAAAAAGTCGTGGACGTATTAAAAAAAACTGATGATAGAGTTTTTTATCATTGCCATCCAGTTAATGTTGGAGCTTTGAAAAATTTCAAATTTGCTTTTCAATCTATTAATACCCCCTATTTTTCTATCCTGAGCGATGATGATGCATTATCTTTTAAGTATTATGAACAGGCTATACAAGTCTTAGAACAATATCCAGATATTATGTTTGTTATTTTAAACACGTTATCAATTGATGAAAATGCTGATCTTATCGGTAATCAAGAAAATGAAGAAACATTAAAGCTTTATCGTGCAGAAGATAGACCTCATGTAATAAATATTCCATCTACTTGGACCAGCATATTATTTAAAAAAGAAGTTGCTAAATTATATTTAGAAATGGACGATCGATTTGATATCGCATCGGATATGAGATTTTTAGGGCTTGCTAAAGCTCGATATAATTTTGCTCACCTTTCAAAAGTAGGTGCTTTTTTTACTTGTCATCAAAATTCTATTAGTTCAAATAGAAAGCGTTTTGATATTGTGCATCATGCGATCCAAATTTCACGTTACATTGAAATTTATCATCATCCTGAAATCGATCAACCAATCAAAAAAGTGGCATTATTTTCTATAAAAGAAATGTTAAAATCGAATAAATATAAATCCTTCTTAACATTTATAGAGACTTTAAAAATCGCTATTAAAAAGTGTTGCGATCATACTAATCTTGACAATTCCATCTTGATTAATGAGATTCAAGATGCGAAAAATTCTGGGTTCATTATTTCTGCATTCTTTTTACAATTGATTTATCGAAATAAAATAATAAGCTCAATTGTTCGATATTTATTTTCAGGTTATTATGAAAAATTGAAAAGACATCATAAAATGAAAATGTCTAGATTGCAAAATGGTATCTATAAAAAAATATTTGATGAACTTAAATCAATAACTACTAATAGTGGTAAAGACATGGCAGCTTTGATTGAAGAAAATCGCCGCTTGCATAAAGAACTCACTATTGCCAGGGAGTAAAATGTAATTCCATGGAAAATATCATCATAGAAGATATAAAAAAAATTACCAGTGAGATAAAAGGTATCATTTCTGTTTTAGAAGGGAGCACAGTTTTAGTAACAGGTGGAAGTGGTTTTATTGGCGGTTATTTTTTGGACGTTATTTCTTTTTTAAATGAAACTCACTTTGATAAAAAATGTAAAATAATTTGCTTAGATAATTTGATTGTCGGTGACTCAAAAAGAATTGCTGCATTAGCATACAAAAAATATTTGGAGTTTATTAACCACGATATTTCAAAACCTTTTTTTTATGAAGGCCAAATTGATTACATTATCCATGCCGCTTCAATTGCTTCTCCTACTTTTTATCGCCAATATCCATTAGAAACCATTGATGCAAATGTGTTGGGAACTCGCCACTTGCTTCAGCTTGCGCTAGAAAAAAAATTAAAGAGCTTTCTTTTTATGAGCAGCAGCGAAGTATATGGTGATCCAACACCAGAAAACATTCCCACTCCTGAAAACTACAGAGGCAATGTGTCTTTTACTGGCTCGCGCGCCTGCTATGACGAATCAAAGAGATTGGGCGAAACAATTTGTATGGCTTTTTATGAAAAGCATGGTATTCCAGTAAAAGTTGCTAGACCGTTTAATTTCTATGGGCCTGGCTTAAGAATTGATGATAAAAGGGTAATTTCCGACCTTATAAACAACGTGCTTCACAATGAACCTATTACCCTATATTCCAATGGGAGCGATACAAGAACTTTTTGCTATATTTCTGATGCTATCACTGGCCTTTTTAAAATATTGTTATCAAATTTTAATGGAGAAGCTTTTAATATTGGGAATGACAATCAGGCAGAAGTTTCAATATTAGAATTGGCAAAAATCATACAAGAAATCTCTGGTAATTCTAGTCAGATAATACACAAAAAGAGTGCAGATAAAAATTATTTAAAAGATAATCCGCATCGTCGTGCTCCAGACCTTAGCAAGATAAGAAAATTTTTACAGTATCAACCTACGATAGATTTAAAAACAGGCCTACAAAAAAGTATCGAGTGGTATAAACATAATTATAATCTATGCTCGTAACCCTGTCATTTTTAGACAGGGCAGAATTTAGAGGGTTTGAATTTAACCTAAAATAAAATACATAGGTATATAAATGAAAATTTCAATTGTCGGGACAGGGTATGTAGGATTGGTAACAGGTGTTGGCTTGGCTTCAATTGGTCACGAGATTGTTTGCGTTGATGTTAATGCAAAAAAAGTTAAACAAATAAATAATAGCCAGAGTCCTATTTATGAAAAAGATTTAAATGAATTATTAAAAAATGTGCTGGAAAAAAAAATGTTTTCAGCGACAACAAATTTATCCCGGGCCGTACAAGAAACCGAAATGACTTTTATTGCAGTAGGTACGCCAAGCAAAAAAAATAACGACATTGATCTATCATATATTAAAAAAGTTTCCACACAAATTGGGTCTGTTCTTTTAAAAAAAAAATCTTACCATACGGTGATAGTAAAAAGCACCGTGACGCCGGAAACCACCTTGAAAGTTGTGTTACCACTTATTGAAAAATATTCAAAAAAGAAAGCGGGTTTGGAGTTTGGATTATGTATGAATCCAGAATTTTTAAGAGAAGGAAATGCTGTAGAAGATTTTATGAATCCAGATAGAATAGTCATCGGAGAATATGACAAACAAAGTGGAGATAACTTAACAGAGATTTATAAAAAATTTCAAACTAACATCATAAGAACCTCTCTTAATAACGCTGAAATGATTAAATATACGAATAATGCCTTATTGGCTACCTTAATTTCTTTTTCCAATGAAATTGCCAATATTGCAGAAAAAATTCAAGGTGCTAATGCTTTTGATATTTTCGAAAGCATATATTTAGATAAACGCCTCAATCCTATTATTAATCATAAAAGAGTTAACCCTGGTATTTTAAGTTATTTACGTCCTGGCTGCGGTTTCGGCGGCAGTTGTTTTCCTAAAGATGTAAAAGCTTTGACATATTTTTCAAAAAAGAAAAAGTATAGCGCAACTCTTTTAACAGCAGTGCTTGATATAAATAAAAAACAGCCATTACGGCTGGTAAAATTAGCCCAAAAAAAAATGGGCAATTTAAAAAATAAAAACATTGCAGTGTTAGGAATAGCTTTTAAACCGGAAACCAATGACATCAGAGAATCTCCTGCTATTATTATTATTAAAGAACTGATTGCCAAGAAAGCCAATGTGTTTGTGTATGATCCAGTTGTTAACTCAAAAAATGCACGAGCTCACTTTAAAAATTTAAAATTTATTCATTCTGAATCATTGCTCGAAGCCGTTAAAAATAAAGATGCTTGTTTAATAGTGACATCTTGGAAAGAGTTCGAAAAATTAACTCCGGAACTTATGAAAAAGGAAATGTCAAATTACATACTCATTGACGGTCGAGGATTTTTTAATAGTAAAGATTTTACTGGAGCAAATTATTTAGGAATAGGCTTAGGCTCTGTGAAAGAATAACTTCCCTTTTTAACAGAGCCTTAGGGGGAGAATAAAACGAGGTCACTAACGGTTTTGTCAGACAATACTTTCCCAAAAGGATTTCATTTGATAAAATGACAAATTATGATTTGCAACGCATGGCTAAGAAATTAAATCATCGGCCACGCAAGCATCTTGGTTACTATATAAAAAAATGGGAATTGTACTTTGTTTCTGAACACACCACCCATAATAAGGGAGAAATTAAATTTGAAGTGGGCGATTATTGATGTAAAAAAAGAGTTATTGTCTTTATTTCAAATTGCAGTTTTAGGATTAATGATATTTGCTCCTCTGTGTGGTGCACAGCCATATGTGGGATCAGATGGTAGAGGATATATTCATTTTTGGTCATGGCGCCCGCCAGTATATCCTATTTTTATTTGGTTATTTCATGGGTTTGGAGAATATCAGTTTGTAGTTACTATGTGGGTACAGTCTTTTCTAGTTTTTGTAGCATTACTTTATGCTAGGTTTTGGTTGCATACCTATTTGAATTTATCACAATTTGTAACCTTTCTTATACTTTCTTTTACGATAATTGTTGATTTTTTGAGTTCACACATTTTGCAATGGATGTATGCAGAGAGTATCGCCTTTTTTCTATTTATTTTTACTTTTTTACTATTTGTCGATAATTTAAAAACCTTTAATTCTAAGAAGTTAATTTTTATGGTTATTGCTGGTAACTTATTAATACTAACAAGGGGACAATTTATTTGCTTTTATTTGTTGTTTTTATTAATTCCGATTTTACAATTTTGGAACAAAAAACCAAAAAAGCAGGCTATATTCACTTTTTTGACCATTATGATTTCTATAGTTTTTTTTATGCTGGTAGATAAAAGTTACCATTATTTTTTACATGGCCAATTTAGAGGCATCTCCTATGTGGGAAGAGATTTAATTGTGCAGCCTCTCTATTTAGCTGATTCAACATCAGCGAGATATTTTACAGATCCAGACGAAAAAAGTACATTTATAAAGCTAATAAATAAACTTGAAAAAAGACATTTAACAAGAAATACTGCACCATCGCCAGTAATGGCAAAGTATTCGAGAATATCTTATGACTATTTTACCAATAATTATAATTTAATTGATGAATTATTTAGTCAAGATATTTATCCACCAGAAATCGCTGATTCTGATTATCAATCAGATGATTTAATGTTTAATATAGCTAAGACACTTATTTTAAATGAGCCTAAAGCTAATTTAACCTTATATGTGTGGAAGATAACTTCCTATTTTGCTACTCCGTGGATATTCTTTGCGTTTCTTATTACGTTAATAGCTATTGTATTTCGTGTGTTGATAGATAGAGACTGGCAACCAAGCATGAAGCAACTTTTTATCATAGCTTCGTTTTTATTTATTTTAGTTAACGCAATTATCGTGGCTATTTTTCAAACCTATTCACCGCGATATTTTTATTATACTTATTTTTTATTTTTTTGTTTAAGCGGATTGTTAGCAAATGAATTTTTGCAGTATAGGTCTGCAATTAAATTAGAAGCTATGCCGGAATCTGTTAAAAGCTAAAAAAGAGTAATTCCGAAATGGAATGCTTATAACCGTGCTTCAATTTCTCATGTGTAGGCCCGTACGTTCAACTTTTTTCTATTGGTGTAAAGGTAATCCTACGTTATCATATAACTCGATTTCTTCCTTTTTCTTTAATTCTACGACCTCTTCGTAAGAGCCATTTGCAATAACTCTCCCAGCTTCCAGTTTGTAAATAACATTACAGTGTCTTATTGTTGACATTCTATGCGCAATGACAATTAATGTTTTTATGCCACGCAATGTTTGAATAGAATTAATTACTTCTTGTTCGGTTTCATTATCCAATGAAGAAGTCGCTTCATCCATAACAATGACATCTCTTTCATGATAAAAAGCTCTGGCTAGTGCAACTCGCTGTCGTTGTCCTCCAGATAATCTTATTCCATTTTCACCAATTAACGTATTAACACCATCGGGTAAGTCTAATACAACTTGATCTAAACGCGCCATATGTAAAACTGTTTTTATTTTTTCCTCATCAATTTGATCGTCTTCAATCCCTAAAGTGATATTATGTTTTAGCGTATCGTCTAATAAAAAAATTTGCTGTGGAATATAAGCAAAATTATTTAACCATTTTCTTATGTTAGTAATAGGCTGCCCGTCAATTAATATTTCGGCAGATTGTATTGGCAATAGACCTAACAATATATTGACTAACGTACTTTTCCCAGCTCCTGAAGTGCCGATTAATCCAACGGACTGGCCTTTAATAATGCTTAAATTAATATTGGATACAGCATCTTGTTTTGAACCAGGATACCGATAACATGCTTGATTAAATTGGATTTTAGAAAATACTAGTTTTTCTTGACATGCAGGAGGAATGAATTCATTTTCCAAATTTTTTAACGTACAAAGTTCTTGATAGACACAGGTCATTGTAGGGTAAGAAAATCGAATTTGATTTAATCCTGTAGTTAATTGTGACATGGTTGGTAACAATCGCGCACCTGCAGCAGCAAACACACCAACAAAAATAACAATTTCTCCTGGGGTCATTCCAATAGCGATATTAACTAAGCATAAGAGAATAACAAATATCATTAATACAGACTCTACAATGTAACGAGGAATCAGTTGAAACGCGTTATAAACACCCTGCGCATCTGCAAAATCTTTTGCTATAAGTTGAAGTTTATTAAAAAAATATTGTTCCGTTCCCAATACACGTATTTCTTTTAATCCATATAAAGTTTGCTTAATAATTTTAAATATTTCACCGCCTGATGCCGACGTAACTTGCCCAAGTTTTTTTGCTCGATGCCAGAATAGTTTGCTGTTTAACCAAAAAACGAACCCAAATATAATACATAACCCAACTGTAGCGTAGGGGTGCATGAAAAGCAAAAATCCCAGAATAGTAAGGCCAATTAAAAGATTTGAAAAAAAAGTAAGAGAGGGTAACAATATTCCTCCAATATATCCATCGGCTTGAATCATTCGATTTAATAAATAAGAAGAGTTTCTCATGAGATGAAAGCTGTAAGGCGCAAATTGGTATGCTTTCATTAAGCGTAGTTTTAAACGTAGAGCCAATCTGAAACTAAAAGCGGACGTATTTCTTTGAATAAAGTAACCAGCGAATGCTTTAATTAAAAAAGAAAGGATCACGAATATGCCAGTAATAGCTATTAATTGAGTGTGATTTAAATTAACTAATAATTGTTTATTAAATGGAAAAATTTTTAAAAAGTAATCTGGACTTGAAATTAAGGTCAGAAAGACCCCAGTCATACCAATGCCAACGATGTCTAATAATGGGGCAATCAAAAAAGTGATGATTAAAAAAGGTAACTTTTTTCTTGCTTCTTGGTCTAAAAGGGAAAAAAATTGCTTGAGAAACACCTTCATCAGAAAATCTACCTCCCTACAAGTTCTTCGTTTGTTAGTCTAGCAAATTTAGTTTGGATAATACAATTAATTCAGGACAATTGTCAGGGTAAACGCATCTAAATTTGCAAAGTGACCCCATTGTCTAGGCCAGCGCTCAAGAAATTTTAGGTCCTTTCTAGCCCCTTAAAATTAATAAAAAAATCACTGCTATTGCGATGGGTATGTGGGCGAGAAGCCAGCGGAGTGTGTGCAGACTGTGGGTAACGCACTTTAAAATTGAGGGGTGCGAGTAGTTACGTTTTTTGTTGTTTTTTTTTAACTCTTTACATATATTGATATTGACAACTTAGAAGATATAGAAATCGCTCGCATTATTACGTTAGGGTTACAACAATATAAGACTTTTAACGAAATTTTATGAAAAATGTAATAATTAAAACAGACCGTTTTATTTTGCGTAGCCTTACAATGGCAGACGTTACTGAAAAATATTGTTCTTGGCTAAACGATCAAGCAGCTAAACGTTACATTGAATTCGCAAAAAAGAAAAATGATTTAACGATGTTAAAAACTTACATTAGAGATCGTATTAATAATGATGATATTTTATTTTTAGGTATTTTCACTAACTCATACGAACATATTGGAAATATAAAATATGAGCCTGTGAATATTCAAGAGTCATATGCTGTAATAGGAATATTAATTGGGGAACCAGCTTGGCGCAGTAAAGGCGTAGCGAAAGAGACTATTCTCGCAAGTGCTGCTTTTTTAAATGAAAATTATTCAATTAAAAAAATTTTTTGGGGAGTTGACCGCTCTAATATTGCAGCAGTTTATGCATATAGTAAAGTTGGTTTTGTTGAGCAACAAAATCCTAAAATTTTAAAAAAAATTACCAATAACAGTCTAGAAATGGTTTTATTTTTATAGTCCGCATTCTGGAAAATATTGCTGCGGTAAAACACCAATACAAACATTTCTGGATAGCAAGCATATTGCATTAGAAAAAAATTGTGATATGTTAGCGGTGAAATCTGACAGTTTGATTTCCCTTACAAACACTGTCAGTTAACAAAAATGTCAGATCAAGTTGCGACTTTCACAAATTATACATTCGCGCCAGCGACTAGTTAAATAATGAAGAATATTTTTTCAAAAAATTATTGCCAATTTTTATTTTTATTTCTTTTGCGTATATGCGACGTCCATCTGCTTCTATTAAGTCGCTTGGAAAATTTTTCCAAAATTGTTGCTGCAATTCTTGATCCTGATCCTCTTCAGTTTCTGCCCAATGATTGGTGATAAGAGCTTCCCCCTCCTTAACAATTTCTAAAATATCCTCTGCAGAATTTTCAATAACATCTAAATCGCTCTGTTTTAAGATTTCTATCATAGGCTTTTTGGGCCATTGTGAAAACATCACTTCATATATTTGTCTAAAAGTTAAGATTTCATCAGATTTTTTATTCTTTATTCTTTTAGGAATAAAAAGTATATTAGGGTACCATGTATGCAATTCACTAGGTAAGACGACATTAGTAAAAATTCCTGGTCTTCGAAAAACTTGCGCCACACAATCTAACCCCGTTGAAGTAGTAATAAAAAAATAACATCGAGATGGGAGATAAATATCCATAAAATCAGACTGAAGTGGACTATTTGCATAATCAATTATCATAGGATGATCAGATTGAAATTTATTCGCTACAAATTTTCCCATGCGAACGACATAATACCCTTTTTCTGCTAAAAAAACCGCGGCTTCCTTATAATTTTCAACATTCGCATTACGAAAATAATGATGAGACCAATCAATACCAGGCAGATATTGCGCTAGATAATTTGCATCACGAATAATCAAACAAACAAAACGAGCACCTGCCGGCATACCTAATTTAGCAATTAAATTTTCCCCATGTATTCTCTCTTCTTGGGTGAAAACCAAATGTGAGCAACCCTCTTTTTCTAAAAACCCATCAATGTCATTAACACCCTGTGTAGGTTCAAAAGTAGATTTAATTCTGTCTTTTTTATATTTCGAACCTAATAAAAAGCCTAAAATCTTGTCTACTTTAAAAACGAAATCTGGGAAAGGTAATATTTGAAGTGTTCTTTTCCACATGAGGTGAAGTTGTTTATTGCATATGGGTGACAGAGAAGAGGAGGTATAAAAAAAATATTTCTCATTCTTATGAGGAGGATTGTTATCTAATGTACAAAGCATTAATTCGGTATTTAATGCATAATGCCCAATACGGTCTGAAAATAACTTGACAAATTTAACCTTATAAATAGGAAATACAATAAATAGAAATATTGATATAGGAATAGTAATAACATACTGTATACTAGAAAAAAATTTTCTCGAAATTCTTTTTACCCATTTATTTTTAATTGGCATAGTATTGAATGTCTGCCATCAACACAGGTCAATCATAATCAAGGCCATGGCAAGTCCTATATTTAAAGCATTATTTATCGCCGAGATTTAATAATGATTCCTTGCCCAGTTGGAGTAGTTAATATTTCAAAATTTAATTTCTTCGCTAATACATTCATTGCACTATATTGCTCATGATGACCATTATAAGCATAGTCATCTAGTAAAATAACTCCTCCTTCTACAATTTTTTCCCAACAAAATTCCAATGCCGCAATTTCTGGAGCATAATAATTCATATCAATATGGACAAAAGATAAGTTATCAACTTTTATAGCAGAAAGAATGTTTGGAATAAATCCTATAACAAATTCAACATTTTTAAATGCAGCAAAGTTTGATTTCACATATTCTAAAGACTTCGCATAGAATGGATTAATTGGTTGACTACTATCTTGTTTACCACTCAAATGATCCACATTGTGTGGTGAAAAAGTATCAACTAAAATAAGTTTTTTATTAGAATTTTCCCAATCCTCATATACTTCCAGTACAGATGACATTACTAATCCATTTCCTACACCAAATTCTATAATATCTCCTTGAAGATGTTGTGCAATAGCAGAACACCAAAGCGCCTGATGAATTCTCCAATGTAAATTAATAGAAAGCGAGCCATGAGATTGGTAACATTTAGCATAAGCTTTTATAAATTTTTCAGTATACAGAAAATCACAATTATGAGACGTTGTAATTCCATCTCCTTTATAGGAAAGTTTTTCTTTTGTGTATTTTTTAAATGGTTTAAGCAATTCTCTTAATGCAACTGCAAAAGGTTGAATTACTGGATTAACTCTTGAAATACGGGTCCCGGGATATATATTGAGATCAATTTGCATATTTAGTACCTTTTATTAATTTACTTACACACTTTATAACAATCTTATTGAAGTAACGAATAATATTTTTTTAGAAAACGAGGAGATACACGTAATTTTGTAATTTCATCATAGGGAATAGGTAATGGCAATGGAAAATATTCCCAAAATTTGCTTTGAAGAATTTTTTCTTCATTTGTTATTGTCTGATTTGATAAATAATGAACCATATCCTCTACTGCATTTGTAATATCATCTGGGGTATTTTCGATAAATTCCCATTTATGATTTATCATCTTTGGGCCTCTTACACCCTGTTTTTTATATGCGTGAAATATTAAAAATATTTCATTAAATGTTAATAACCTGTCCTCATTGATAGATCTAACTAATTTTGGAATATACATATCATAATTAGTAAAGTTGAAATCAGATAATGGGTAATTGGTGAGTAATAAAGGTCTTCCAAGAATCCGCGGGATACAATCCAGACCTGTACTGCTGCTAATAAAAAAATAACAATGAGCAGCTAAAAAAATATCTAGAAAGTCAGATCGCAATGGATGATTTGCATAATCAATAACTAAATTATTTTTCAAATCTAATTTTTTATCAACTACTTTTCCCATTCTAACGACATAATATCCTTTATTAGTCAATAAAGTAATTGCTTCATTATAATTTACAATATTTGCATCACGATACCTGTCATATGAGCCATCATTATTCATTTGGATTTGCAAATATTTGGAGTCTCGTACTAATAAGCAAATAAATCTTGACCCTTGTGTAATTCCTAATTTTTGTAATAGAAATTCTCCTTTTTTTATTTCTTTGTATGTAAACTTAAGATATGGCTTTTGTGCTCTCAACGTATGATAAAAACCCCATTGATCGTACCCATGTGAAGAATATTCAAATTGTTTAACTGGATCATCTAGATATTTTTCTTTTTGAAGTACTGTTAATAACCTGTCTATTTGAAAACAAATTCTTCGATAAGGTACGATAAATAACACTCTCTTCCACATTTTATATAATTGCTTATTGCAAATCTTATAAGGATCAGCGTAATAAAATCTTTTATAACAATTTTGGTCCTTATACTGTTGAAGGAAGCATAACATTAAATGTACATTACTTCCAAAATGCCCGATGCGCCATGAGTACAACTTGATTAATCTAATTTTAATCCAAGGATTAATCAAGAGTATAATGAATACAAAAGGAATAGCTATTAAGCTAAAGTAAAATTCTTTACACAAACCGAACAATCCGTGATTTTTGATAGTATATATTATCTTTTTTATAATAAATTCCATTGGTACTCTATATTAATTTAGAAAATTTTTCGCATTACATCTATTTCTATATAATCCTAAACTACATTTTAATCTATTTTGTTTAACTAGATTGGCAACATTAGATAAACCACAATGAAATAATAATTCTTCTATAGCTGTATGTCGTGTATTTCTCCGAAGAAATATCGCTTCAGATATTGTATGAAATATCCGCCTTAAGAGATGTACACAAAAACGTAACGGAGTTTTTCTCAACATATTTTTGAGTAAGAACCAACTATTTGAATTTTTTTTACTTAAAGATGGCATTATGTTTTGTGCATTAATTTTCGTTACGCCCATACTTTGATCAAGTGTAAAAGTTTCCGCAAATGTCGGCATTCTGTTTAAACTGTTATTAACTGAATAAATTTTAGAATAAAAATCATTACAAAACTTAATGTATCTCTCTTTTAACAAATGGTTATTTTCATTAACTAATGTTAAAGCATCAGAAGCTTGTAGTAATTTAATTGCTTTTTCAATGTACCCAGAAGTGATGAGAAAAAAAGCTAGTTTTAAAACCGCTAATTTTCTTTCCATTTCATGAGGAAAATCTATTTTAATTTTTTCAAAACTTTTCACAAATAAAGCATCTGAAAACATGTGGGATCCTTTGCCCCTTGCCACGATAGGAGCAGACATCTCTGACATTTCCTTTAATTTATCGAAGGAAACAAATTCAAATCCAAATTGATATAAAAAGTGACAAATATCTCCAAATAATGCTTGATTTTCATAAAGAGGAGAAAACTCAACTTCTGAAATTATTGCCAATACTTTAGTTAATGTATTCTCAGAACCTTTTAAAATAGCATATTCACTTCCTTGTGTATCGATACTTAAAATATCAGGTGTAGGTATATTTTCTGTTTTTAAAATTGTATCAAGTGTGGTTGTTTTGACTGTAGTTTCTATAATTGTTTCAGTCGTTTCTCCCCAGACATAATCGTAATTATTCTGACTACCACTTTGAAAATAATAATAATCTTTAAACCTGGGATTTTGTTTTAGTAAACTGCTTGTAAATGGATCTCTATTTATATTTAATATCTTACTTGATATTGTACTATCCAAACAATATGGTAAAATGTAATATCTGTCATAATTTTCCTTACAATAACTCTCCATCGTTTCCAAAGCATCTGTATCAGGTTCATATAAAACAGTTGTAAAATTATTTTTAAAATACTTAGAAAAATTGAAACTTGTCGAGCCATTACGACCACCTACATGGTGAATTATAATGTTAGTATCCATACAAATAATCTCTTATTTTAATAAATGCGAAATATGTTTCATTAAAGCTATTTTTTCAATATAACGTTCATTTCCCATAATTCCAACCGCTTCTGCACCCACGACATTTCCTATAAAGCCAATTATCTCTGGATCGACATTTTGATAAGCAAAAATAGCTGAAATAGCGAATACTGCATCACCAGCTCCCACCCTATCTACTACCGTATTCACAAAAGCAGGTGTATGATGAATAGACGCCCGTTTTTTACCAACATAAATACCCTTGCTGCCACCTGTAATCACTACATTTTGATAATCATGCTCTAGAATTAATCGTTGCAACTGCTCAGGTACAGAAAGATGTTTTTGTCGATAATTTAATTGTAACTCTCTAGTTGCTATTGCCACAAAATCTGCTCTTGAATATTTTGAAATACAATTAAAACCATTATTGCCTGCGTTAGATTGGGTATTAACCGCTAAAAATTTTGCTTTCTCAGTCAAAATTGAGATGGGTTTCTCATCTAACAAACCATGTCCATAATCAGCCACTATAGTTAAATCATGGTTCGATAATAATGAATGAAGATACTCTTGTAATAATTCATTTTGTGAATCTTCTAAAAAGTCATCATTAATTTCATACACTTCAAATAATTTTTGTCGTAAATATTCCTCTATATAACGACGTTTGACAATAGTGGGAGAATCTTTTTTGTAAATGACTACCATTTTAATATTCGGTTTTAGACTGGTTTTGATAATATCTTCGTATTCAGCATTTTCACCCAGATAAGTTAAACAAGTGACTTGTTTACAAAAATCACTTAAATGATTAGCTAATGCTAAAACACCACCTGCATAAGTTTTATTATGATGTTCTTTTGCAACTAAGGTAGGTTCTTTACCAGCCTTCCCTATCACTTCTGAAAAGTGATAAATATCAATAATTGTCTCTCCAATCACTAAGATATTTAATTTTTCAGATTGCTTTAATGGCCCTAGAATGGAACTCATGTTATATTTCTGTTTGAATTTATCTAAATATACTCCTACCTCTTCTGAAAAAGGTGGAAAAAACTTATTGATGAGAGAAGATGAACTAAATGTAATATCATCTGTAAATACAACTTTTCCTCCAACTAATTTAACAGCTTCAGTTTCATTAAGTATTTTTGTAGTGATATCATTATTTGGATCACTATATTCTGAACCCTTGGCATAAACATGTGGTTTAATTCTTTGAATAGCTTCTACTGCTGTTGGAGTGGTATTAATTATTACAAAATCTACACAATCAAGGGATGCAATCGCTTCTGCTCGCAGTATCGCTGTAAAACGAGGACGTCCTGGCCCTTTGTTAACGTAATGATCTGGTGTAATAGTGACAACTAAAATATCACCCTGTTTTTTTGCTTCTTGAAAATGTCTAATATGTCCAATATGCAATAAATCAAAAACTCCGTGGCATTGTACAACACGGAGAGTTTTATAGTTTTTCAAAATTTTATCAAAAACATCTAAATCAACAATTTTCCCCTTTAAAGACATTTCTGTTAGCATGCTACTTCCTATTTAATTAATTAAATTATACTTTTTTAAAAAATACTCAACAACACTGTCATCCTGAGAGCGTTTTTTACTCGAGTGATCTCTTTTTATATATATTGAGATCCTTCACTACGCTCAGGATGACAAATTCATGACCATCTCTCAAAAATGGCCAAAGTCGAGTTTAAGGAATAAACCAATAATAATCCCCTGTATAACCTACTTCTTTAAAAAAATCTTTCCATTCATCAACATGCATCACTGTTTTAGCTGTCAGATTCCATTCTCCCATCCGTATTTTTTCTTCATCATCATGATAAGCATCTAACGTGATAAAGCTATTTTTACGCGTAACACGCTCTATCTCTTGTAAAGCTATTGCGAGATCATCACGCTCTAAATTATGTAATGTTGTAATTGATATAATTAAATCGAATGATTTATCTTCAAATGGTAAATGCGTGGCGGATGCAACTTGGCAATGTGATTTTATCTCTTTTAAGGCATTAGCAATAGCATATTCCGAAACATCTATTCCCTTGACTTGGATACCTGGAATGAGTGTGACCATATCATAAAGCATAAACCCTTTCGCACAACCCACATCTAAAACAGCGCTTTCTTTTGTTAAAGCATAATATTTTTGAAAATCAGGTATGACAGGTTGCCAATATTTAGAATGATAATTGTATCCACCATAACCATGATCACGTGAGCCATCAAAAAATTCTTTCCCGAATTGACGTCCAATTCGTCTATTTTCTGCAGTTTTCTTTCTGTTCCTTTCTACAGTATTACGTTTTGTGCGCGGATAATTTGCCATTAAATTGATTTCTTTCCCCATTGTATAACCTCATAAATCTATACATAAAAGTTACTTATTGATTCTACCATTACATCTAAATCTTTTTGTGAAATAAACTCATGCACTGGTAACGACAGTGTCTGTGCTGCTATTTGTTCACAATTAGGAAAATCACCGCGCTTGTAACCCAAATATTTTGCAGCTGGCTGCAAATGTATTGGAACAGGATAATGTATTTTTGCATCTATACCATTTTCATTTAAAAATGCTTTTAACGCATCACGTTTTTCGCAGCGAATAGAATATAAATGATAAACTTGTTTAATATGAGGTTCTCGATGCGGAATGGTTATTTGTGAGAATTTCTTTAAATGCTTATCTAAATATTCTACATTTGAAATTCGTGATTGTGTAATATAATCAATTTTATTTAATAAATGATCTGCCACGACTGCCTGAATAGTATCTAATCGTGAATTATAAGCAAAGCGTACACATTCATCGCGTTCCTTTAATCCATGATTTCGTAATAATCGCAAAGCTTCAGCTAATGTGTCTGAATTGGTGGTAATTATTCCTCCATCACCCCATATATTTAAATTTTTTAAAGGATGGAAACTAAAACAACCTATATCTCCTAGATTGCCAGCAGGTTGTCCATCATACGTTGCTTGAATAGCATGACAAGCATCTTCAACAATATATAATCCATAAGACTTTGCTATCCCTCGAATCTTATCCATTGCACAAGGTTTACCTGCCCAATGCACTGGAAGAATCACTTTTGTACGCTTAGTAATTTTTTCTTCAATTTTATTAGCATCAATATTATAGTCATCGCCAATATCTACAAATACAGGCTTCCCTCCTGCAGTGACAATTGCACCTACAGTAGAATAAAAAGTAAACGGCGTTGTAATCACTTCATCACCCTCATTCACGCCTAATGCTTTTAAACTTAAGAATAAAGCATCAGTCCCATTACCAACACCAATCGCATATTTCGTTTGTGTAATTTTTTTAAATCTATCTTCAAAAGCATCTACGGCAGAACCTAAAGTAAAATCACCTTCTATTACAACCTGCTTTATCTTTTTTAATATCGCATCACAATCTGAAAACTGTTGTTGTAAATAATTATGATTAATAGTGTGCTTTTTATCTTTCTCATATTGCTTAGGTAAAAAATTAACTACTGCCATTGTATTTTCCCTCTTCCAATTATGGTGAATGAATATATTGCAATGATAATGTTTTAATTAAATCGATATCTCTAAGTATCCAATCTATTGTTTTGTGTAATCCATCTTTTAAATTCATTTTCGGAAACCATTGTAATTCATTTTCTACTTTTACTGTACTCATGCTATATAATGTATCTTTACCAGGTCGTTCAGGAGACATTTCAATAGAAGATTCAAAATTGACTTTCATCATTTGGCAAATTAATCTAATTAAATCCGCAATAGAAATCACTTTTCCAGACGAAAAATGATATATTTCGCCTATTTTTCCTTTGCTAATTATCGATTGAATACTCTCTGCAACATCATCTCCATAAATAAAAGCGCGTTTGGTTTTTCCTCCTCCGTGTAACGGTATTCGTTTTTTTAATAAGATATATATAATTGTACGTGGGATAATACGATATAATTGTTGATGAGGACCATAAAAATTAGCATACCGAGCTAAAATGACAGGAAATTGATATTGTCGACAGAATGATAACAAACTCATATCAATCGCAGCATGCGAAACTGCATAGGGTGTAGAAGGATTCAATCGTTGATTCTCTGTAATATTCTCTGGCGAATCTCCATAGACTTCAGGAGTTGAAACCCTTATATATGATTCAAGAAAATCACAATGACGGAGAAAATTATGTAATTTAACTTTTACAACAATATTTGTCTGATACCATTGTTCCGGATAATCCCAACTTTCCGCAACCATCCCTTGTCCTGCTAAATCTATAATATAGGTTGGTTTATATTGATTAATAATATTTTTAATATCATTAAAATGATGGTTAAGATCAAAAGGGTAAAAATTGAAATGCTTAATATTTTTATGATTTGCATAAGCTAATAATGTCGGCAACGGTTCTTTTGAACGACTAATGCCAACCACTTGATGCTCATGTGTCAACAAATGATTGACAATGTTTGCTCCTGCGAAAGAATTACTTCCTAAGACTAAATATTTCATATCTCGATTCCCTAAGCTTTCATCATCTTGAAATTGTAATAACAGTCTTCACTCTTAAAATGATATTACTGACTGTGTTTAATGATTAATACACCACCTTTATCCACAACCTCCGGTAACTAATCTTTTGATGGCTTTCCTATTTATTAACGAATAGCATAAATTCCATACTAATACGACAATTTTTGCCCTTATTAAGAGCTCCAGCATGCAAAAGTTTATCGTGAAATACAATGGCATCTCCAGGAAAAGTATGCAGTAATTGAACCTGCAATTCATCTTCATCAATTTGTGGCTTAACAAAGCCATGACGATATACGCCATGATATCGCCATTCTTTTTTTTGTGAATGTGGCACTACTTGCAATCCATTGAGTCCAGGTTCGCAACATAAAGCAACCCATACTTTAATAGCTTTCCTATGTGGCGGTGGTAAAACGCCATGGCCTAATTGTAAAAACCAATCATCTGCGTGCAAAGGTCCAATATCAGATAATTGATTAGGCCTCACTAGTCGCCAATCAATTTCCTCATACCCGACATTTTCCTCATCTACTATAATAACTGGCCCATAAATCTTCTCAAGATTTTTAATAAGTGACATAGACCGTATGGCTTCTGCATCTTTATTGGAAAATATTCTGTTCGATTTTTTCCATATCAATTCATGATTTAATAAATGAGACAATTCATGATATTTTTCTATCCCTCTTTTAGCGAATTGTTGCCATAATAACGGATCATATTGCTTAATAATAGCTATCCACTGTTGTATTATTAAGTTTTTTACAAGATCAACTTCTTTGGGTTCTAATTTGAAACCAGAATAATAACCACGTCCACATTCTAGCTCATAATGCAGCATACTTTTAATAGAGTTTACTTCTACCATGATTTTCTTTATGCCATTCTTTTAAACTTAAAATTTCCAGCCCTTTTATCACACCAATTAGCATCCAAAAATATATACTTTCTGGAGAGCCAGGGGAACTCCACCATGCTTCCAACATGGAATGCATTATCAAGCCTAAAAATAGGCCAAAAAGAATTCCAATAAGAACTTTGAGATCTGGATCGTTGGCTTTAAAAAACAATATCAATAACTTCGATAAAAGAAAATAAATAACGAGTAAGTATAAGAGAAGTCCGAATATCCCTGTTTCTTCCATAACGGCAAGCTGTGAATTACCTTTCTCCCTTCCATAGGCATAACTTTGTAGTTTTTCACCTATAGTAAATTCATTTTTACCTTCACTAACTCCATATCCAAATCCTATAAATCCTGCATTCATAGCTGCATCTAATGATTGTTTCCAAACTATTTGTCTACTCACGAATAAACTCGAATCACTCCTCCCTTTAAATACAAGTTTTCTGAAACCTCCGCTAATATCCTCTAAAGTAAATGGAAGCAATAAAAGAATTAAAATACTAATAATAACGCTCAATAGAAACGTTTTTAATCTCTTATTAAATTTCAAAGAAAAGAAAAATCCGGCGCAAGTAAAACAGCTCATAATAATAGCAGAACGCGAAATAGATAAAATAAGAAAAAACAAACAACTTCCTGTTAAGATCATCCAGAAAATTCTTCTTCTAATATTTGACCAAAACTTATATGTTTGCCATATCATAAATGGTAATGACATACTCATTAACATACCAAACATATTGGTACCCTTTACTAATCCTTGATAAAGAATTGTTGTCTGATAACTCATTGTCTCATGAGCTACATCATATGGAGCATAATTTCCAAGAAACCCGGCTAATAATGAAAACAAAGCTAAAAGCCATAAATAATCTAATGCATAAGTCCATGAATTAACTCTTACCCATTCAATACCCGTCCTAATGAGTGTAAAAACAGCAATTATCATCATAACACTTTTCATAAAAGATAAACTAGGAACTAACGACCAAAATGAAGTAGAAAAACACCACCCCAAATAAAAGTAAAGAATAATAAATAAACTGTTATCAAAATACTTGAAAAAACTTCTTTTCAAAAGCAATGCCACTGCTAATGATATAAGTATTATCCAACGATTGTTAGCTGAAGAAAGGGTGTTTAAAAAAGTAATTGATGTTCCTGTCATAATGACAAGAGAAACAGGTATAATCAAATTATCTAATGATAATAACTTGATGCGAGCTTCTTTTGTCGCAAGACCGGTCATACCTGTCTCAATTTATTAAAGTTATTTGGTTTGAATTTAAAGGCTTGCAATCATTTAGCCTGACAAATATACTTTTATACTTTAGTCTATAAAAGAAATCAACTTAAAAAATAAATTAAACTTATGGCGCCTTGTGCACACCTAAAGAAATAAAAAAATAAGGGGCTTATCATGCGTCATCTAAAAATTATGACGATAGTAGGAACAAGACCAGAAATAATAAAGTTAAGTAGGGTAATTGCCGAACTTGAAAAGTATACACATCATATTTTAGTTCATACTGGACAAAATTATGATTACGAATTACAAGAAATTTTTTTTCATGACTTGAAAATTAAAAAACCAGACTACTTTCTGAATGCTGCTAATTTGAATGCTGCTAAAACAATCGGCCAAGTTATCATAAAAACGGAGGAAGTTCTAGAAAAGGAAAGTCCTGATGCTGTTTTAATTTATGGGGATACCAATAGTTGCCTTTCTGTCATTTCCGCTAAACGAAAAAAAATTCCCGTGTTTCATATGGAAGCTGGTAATCGTTGTTTTGATCAACTTGTTCCCGAAGAAATTAACCGAAAAATTCTTGATCATATTAGTGATATTAATTTGACTTTGTCAGAACATGCGCGTCGATATCTACTTGCTGAAGGTATACGTCCTGAAACTGTTTTTAAAGTAGGTTCATCGATGCAAGAAGTTTTTAACTATTATATGCCAGAAATTGAAACTTCAAACATTTTAAATGAACTTGATCTGGAGCCTTACGACTATTTTGTGATTAGTATACACCGTGAAGAAAATGTCGATTCAGAAGAAAATTTACTTGAGTTTCTAACTACCCTAAACAAAATTGCAACTACCTACAATAAAAAAATTATTGTTTCAACTCATCCCCGTACTCGTCTTAGACTAACAACATTACAAGAAAAAATAATTTTTGACAAAAGAATTTACTTCTTAAAACCATTCGGATTTCTTGCTTATATAAAGTTACAATTAAAAGCCTTTTGTGTACTTTCAGATAGTGGTAGTTTAACTGAAGATTCTAGTCTGTTAAATTTTCCCGCTATAGCTATTCGACATACCCATGAAAGACCAGAAGGTATGGATGTAGGAACTGTGATTATGAGTGGGTTAAGAATAGAACGTGTTCTGCAAGCAATTAATATTGTGACACAACAACATGTAAAAAAAACTAGAATTTTTTCAATCGTACCAGACTATGAAGTTAATAATGTTTCACAAAAAGTTTTAAGAATCATTATCAGTTATATAGATTACGTCAATCGAACTGTTTGGAATAAGCAGCCAATATCCAAATATCATCTGGAAACAAATACTTTATAATCTTAAAATTATAAGAAATCTCTATCATAATAAATAATAGCCTTTTAAGGGAAGCAGTTACTTGACAAGATACTGTAATATCTGTTGAGTAATGCCATTTGCGTCTAACCTAAAGTATTGAAGTAATTCTTTTTGTGAACCGTATAATTCAACAAAGTGATCAGGTAAGCCAAGTCTTAGAAGCTTGGGTGGATTAGTATGACGATGATCAGACAATATTTCAAGAATGCTGCTACCAAAACCACCAGATTTGACATGTTCTTCAACCGTGATGACCAATTCTACATCCTTAAGGTGTGTGAGAATTAGATCTTTATTTATGGGTTTAATAATTGATAAATGTAGCAACCCGCAACTAATACCTTTTTCTTTAAGTAAATCAATTACTCCTAATGCTTGATGGATCATGACACCCGTTGTGATTATGAGTACTTCTCCAGGTTCTATCCACAAACTACTTTTTCCGGATGAGATATTTGGCTCATTACCTTTTCCGACGCGAACATAAACAGGACCAGACATATCAACGGATTGCATCATTAATTTTTCCATTTCATTGGCATCACAAGGTGCAATAATATGCATGTTTGGTAACAATCGCATTAAGCCGATATCATCAACTGCCATATGTGTTGGTCCTAAGGGTGCATAAACCAATCCGCCACCATTGGCAATTAATTTAACTGGTAGATTCTGTAAACAAACGTCAATGACAATTTGTTCATAGCAGCGCCGTGTTATAAAAGTGGCGATCGTATTAACGTAAGGAATATAGCCTGATTTAGCTAATCCAGCAGCCATACCAATAATATGTGCTTCAGAGATACCTTCCATAAAAAAGCGGTCTGGCATTTCTTTTTTAAATTGCTCTAACGTCTCTGCGCCAACGTCAGAGCCTATATAGACAATACGAGAGTCTCGTTTCGCCAATTCATACACGCATTCCAAACTTTTTTCACGCATCAGTTTTCTACCAGGTTAAAGGCTTGTTGCATAGCAAAAATTTCATCTTTCGTCAATTTAGATTTGTGATGCCACTTCGGATTATCCTCAGCAATAGAAAGCCCTTTTCCTTTGACGGTATGACATATAATTACTTTTGGTTTTCCTTTTTCTTTTTCACTGGCCAATAAAGTATTATGTAAGGAAACAATATCATGACCATTGGCTTCAAAAACAAAAAATCCAAAACTGCGCCACTTATCTGATAATGGCTCTAAATCTAAAACCATTTTTGTAGGCCCGTAAGATTGTTGTTTATTGTAATCAATCATTACTGTTAGGCGATCCAATTTATGTTTCGCAGCTGATAATGCTGACTCCCAAATGGAGCCTTCATTAATTTCTCCATCACCTGTTATTACAAATACTTTATTTTCGCGGTTTTTCATGCGATTAGCCAATGCCACGCCAACAGCAACAGCCAGGCCATGCCCGAGAGAACCAGTTGGCCACTCAACACCAGGTAATTTCGGTTCAGGATGGCCTCCTAACAGTGAGTCTATTTTACAAAATGTATTTAATTGATGCCTTGGGAAAAAACCTTTGTCGGCTAATAATGCATACAATGCTAAACAGCCGTGTCCTTTACTTAGAATACACAGATCTCGCTCTATCCATTGTGGGTTTTGGGGTTGATAACGTAGTATATCATCGTATAATACACGCAATATTTCTATTAAAGAAAAAGCAGATCCTATATGCCCGCGCCCACCAGCATGTACTGTTTTATAAATTGAAGTACGTAATAATAAGGATCGATCATCTAATTTTGTAGCAAGGGCTTGTTCATGCCATTGTGTAATCGTTAGCATAAATAAGTCTCTTTTTCCATTTGCTTTAGTTTGTCAAGTCGTTGCTGTGCTTTTTGTAATTGCATCATTTGAATTTTTTCAACTTCAGAGAGATTAAATTGCCCTGCAGATAATCTTCTTGTTTTTATAAAAGGTAAAAACTCATTTAAAAGTATTAAAATCCAAACAAAGCCCAGTAAAAAATGCAGCACATGAAAGCGTTTTTGGAAAGTAACATCTTCAGAAAATAAAGCGGAAACTGCATTATAAAATAATGTTTTATTGGATTGCGATAATTTCATTCCTGGATGCAATAAAAAATGTGCTAATAAAGCTGCTGGATCTTCCCAGCCAAAATATTCAAAATCTACAAAAAAAATGCTCCCATCTGTTTTTTTGAGCATATTATGAAATCCCAAATCAGATGGGCTTAAAATAGCTTGATTGAGGGATAATGGCATCCATAGCAAACAGTCTTTTTCGTAAAATTTTTTTCGTATTTGTTGATAGGTTGGTTTGTATTGTTCATGTAAGAAAACCTGTAAGGACCGATTCTGATAAGCCTCCTTTTCCAGAAACTTAAGACGTCTTTCAATCTGTGTGAAAAGACGTTTAGGATAAAGCACATTATCACTTGCTGGCAAAATTTTTTTGGCTGCTTTAAGTTTAGAGTAGTGTTTTAAACGACTTACAAAATCAACTACAGCCATAATATTTTTATTTGAAATTTTTACAATAGGATCTCCAGTGATCCAGCTGTAAATAGCTAATAACTTACCTTTATCACAAGCAATCGCTTTTGGTATTTGTTGTTCACCATATTCATGTAAAAAAATAAAACCATTATATTCTCTATGCAAACGCATTTGATCTCTTTTAATATCATGAACGTGATAATTTTTTAGAGCATATTGATTATTATCTTGCAAGATAATTCGATAAATTTGATTATTTCCACCGCCATATACTGGTTTGATAGATTTCAACTTTTGTGCCAGTGCTGTAGTGATAAAATCTTTTATATCATCACTCACTATCGACATGATTTACCTCAAAAATCCGAGTTGCTTGCTGCCAATTATTTAAAATCGACATAGTATTTGGGACCTGATTGGTTTGTTCCTCTCCATAAGCATACCAAACGCGTTTCACATTGTTCGGAAATTTAGGGTCTAGTAGTAAATCCAGTAAGTCATCAATAAATAACGTGCAGCTTTGTTTAGTGATCATTCGTAATTTTTCTTCCCGAGTTGTGGCAAAGAAAAGTTGATGTTTTGGTGATCTAATAATGTGTTCATCGAAAAAATGTTGTTTTGCTAACCAGTCACGCGCTGACTGTCGTAAATCCGTTTTCTCTTCATCAAAATGACCAAATTGTGTCTTGTGACTGATAATAACAAATGGTATGGATAACTGATTACATCGTTGTAAAAATTCGATGACATAAGGCATAGGCTGTGCTTCATGTATGCGCTTTCCATAGACATGGCCCTGTAATCGCATCCAATCTTTTTCACCATGTTGAGTTAGGATATATCTTTTGAGAAAATTTTTATTACCATCAAATGTATCTGGCACCAAACACAATGTCTTAGCAGTATTTAGAAAAGCGTGATTATAATTTATAATAGTATGATCTAGATCAATACCAAGTTTCATACATTACTCATATTAATTATAACACGACCAGCAGTGCCATTTCTTACTATATCAATTGCTTTATTAATTTCTGATAGTGGAAATTCATGTGTAATCAAGTTATCTAATTTTAGTTTCCCGGTACGCCATAATTTCATATAACGAGGAATGTCACGTTCAGGTACAGATTCTCCGCCATGGGAGCCTTTTAGTATTTTATTAAAGTGTAAAGGCAATGAATATATTGAAATCAAGTCATCTTTTTTAGGTACACCAACCAGGATAGTTTTTCCGTCCGGGTGAGTTAATTCATAGGCCAATTCGATAACACGTCCATTACCAGTGGTATCAATGATCACATCAGCCCCTGAGTTACCAACGATAGCAAGGATCTCTTGTGCTAAAGAAGCAGATCTGCCAGATAAACCATGTGTTAATCCTAATTGTTTTGCTCTTTCTATTTTTTCATCAACTAAATCAATTCCAACAATAGGATAAGCCGATACAAGATCTGCGGATTGAGCAATATTTAAACCAACTCCGCCCAATCCAAAAATAACTACAGACTGCCCTATTTTGACCTGAGCGTCATTATTCACAACACCCATTGCAGTGGTAATTGCACAACCAAATAAGGGAGCTAAACGGGCATCTATTTCATCATCAATTACAGTCAAACGATTTTCTGATACAATTGCTTTTTCATTAAAAGTAGTTACCCAACCGGCATTAACTTGTTTTTTCCTCCAAGTATATTTAGGTGGTTGTGCTTGTAATCCTTTCTTATTAGGGCGCCAATGCATGATAACTCGATTGTTTTTTTTGACTTGTGTGACACCTGGACCGGTTTCTAAAACAATACCAACACCTTCATGTCCCAATAAGTGAGGTAAATATTTATCTTCACCTTTGACAGCATCTATTTCATTAATTTGAGATCCGCAAATACCACTATATTGTATTTTTACTAATACCTGTCCAGATAGTAATTTTTTTGGTAATTGCAAATCAGCAATTACCAATGGTTTTTTTGTTTCAACTAGTATGGCTGCCTTCATGGAAAATCCTTTTTATTATTCAAAATAAATAAATTCGAAATCGCCAGTATAACCAAAATGCTGGAACAACCAAACCCATTCGTCGTGATCAAAAAAGGATTCTGCGGTTAATGCCCAGCATTGCAAATTAAATAATTCACTCACATTGCGATAACTTTCTACAACAATGTATTGATATTTGCTGACACGATTAATCTCAGATAATGCTGATTTTAACTCAAACAATCTGAGATTATGTAATGTATTAAGCGAAACAATTAAATCAAAATGGTGATCTACAAAAGGATATTTATCTTGTGCGCGTTGTGTTTTTATAGAAGATTTGATTTCATCTTTCGCGTTGGATAATGCATATTGTGAGATATCAAAACCTACAAGTTCGATATTGGGTAACAGTTGTTTTATTTCATACAATAAATAGCCTTTCCCGCAACCAATATCAAGTACCTTCGATTTATTAGTGAGCTTATATCGTTCTATGAGTTTTTTAGCTACTGGTTGCCATCGACCAGGTATAAATCGGTAACCACCGTATCCATAGCGTTTTTCGCCGTCCCAGTAATCAAATTCATATTCTTTTGCCTTAATTACACCAGCAACTTTATTGTCGATCATTCGATTTAGATAATCGCGTTTCGTTGCAGTGTGTAGCGGGGTTATAATGTCAATAAATTCAGCCATAAGAAATAACTCCTGTAACTTCGAGTAAGTGTTTGTTCATTTTTAGCCATGACAATGCTATTGGTGATTTAAGAAAATTGTGGCTGCGCGCTAATTGCCAATGCGATAAATAGCATTGCTCTAAATTTTTTTCTTCTTCAGATGGTTGCCATTTACCAGCGAGCCTATTTATCAT
>MGYC01000007.1 GCA_001801575.1 Gammaproteobacteria bacterium RIFCSPHIGHO2_12_FULL_41_20 | reverse complement strand
TAAATTGTCATCCTGAGCGTTAGCGAAGGATCAGCTCACCGTCTTCAGCGAACCCCTGTAACAAAGTGCGAAACTCCTGTCTATAACAGATAAACTTAGGATTATACGACTCTTTCCCTAAGGTCCTGTATTTACCTGACCATTTCTGCAATTAATGCTAAGATACATGCCATGATAAAATGGTCAGATCATATAAAAGAAGGCTTGCGCAGTCTATATTTTTCTAAGCTGCGCTCAACACTCGCATTGCTAGGTATCCTGGTTGGCACAGCTTCCGTGGTTGCCATGGTACTAGGCGGAGAATTGGCTACCCAAGAAGCCTTACGACAATTTAAAACCTTGGGTACCGATTTATTAGCCCTATCCATTAACACTGCACAAGAAGAATCAGCTACTGCAGAACAAAGCAATGTATCGCTTGAACAAGCTTTAGCGTTACCTTCTGTCGATACACAAATCCTTCGCGTTGCGCCTTATACGCAACTCTATTATCCTACGCATTATAATGGCAAGCCATTAAATAGCACTCTCTTGGGTGTAACAGACAGTTTCGCACAAATCGTGCAAGTGAAATTATTGCAAGGGCGTTTTATCTCACCGTTTGATCGCTACAATTTTTATTGTGTTATTGGAAATCGTGTCTACGAAGAAATAAAAAAAGCAACCTATGCAAGCCCTCTAGGCCAACAACTGTATATTGGTAAAAATGTTTTTACTATTGTGGGGGTTGCTGCACCTTGGCAAGAAAATAGTTTTGTTTATGCCGATATTAATAACTCCATCATGTTGCCATTATTAGCATCAACCATGATAAGTAAATATGCGACGATTAATAACATTATTATGCAGCTTACTCCTCAAGCTAATATTGCTGATATTGAAGAGCATGTGACATATTATTTGCAGCAATCTCTAGGGAAAAAAGAATTCTTTTATCGCAGTGCAAAAGAGTTGATTGTAAAAATGAAAGCGCAAAGCCAAATCTTAACCGTTTTTCTAGGCTTGATTGGTAGCATCTCTTTGATTGTAGGCGGTATCGGTGTCATGAATATCATGTTGGTTTCTGTTGTGGAACGTCGTAGAGAAATTGGTATTCGCCTCGCTATTGGTGCAACACGCCGTGATATTGGTGCCTTATTTTTATTTGAAGCTATCATACTAGCTTTAGTTGGCGGTATTGCAGGCGTAACGCTGGGCATTCTCATTACCTATATTGTTGCCTCGGTATGGCATTGGCCCTTCCAGTTGTTTCTGCTCCCACCACTTACCGGATTTCTTGTTTCATCAATAACCGGCGTGTTTTTTGGGTTCTATCCTGCATTACGTGCCTCAAGGTGGGATCCAATTCAAGCACTAAGATCAGAATAAGGCCAGGAATTATCGCAAACTGTACTAAATCCAAGTCCCTTTTTCTTTATACCTTCGATCACAGCAGGTAATGCCGCAACCGTTTGTTCGCGCTTATCATAGCCGTCGTGCATTAAAATCACTTGCCGAGAATAAAGATTCTTCAACAGCCATGAGATAATTTTTTCTGTGCCGGGTCGGTCGTAATCAAAAGAGTTAAAACCCATTGGCACAGGTATGATGCCGTGATCACGGATATATTGCCGAACATGTGCATTCGATGCACCAAAAGGATAACGCAGGCATAGAGGTTTAAGCCCAGATACTTGCGTAATGACATTTTCCGCCTCGACGACCTCTCTATATAGTTGTGCATCAGATAATTTTGTCAACATCGGATGTGTCATCGAGTGACTGCCGACTGCGTGCCCTTCTGCCACCACTTGCTGTGCAATTTCCGGATAAAGCTTGGCATTACTTCCTACCATAAAAAAAGTGGCTTTAATATGGTATTTTTTTAAGATGGCCAGAATCTGCGGAGTATAAATAGGCGAAGGCCCATCATCAAAAGTTAATGCTACGGTATGCGGCGCCGCAATGGTTTGCGCAGGATTATCTGCTTTGGAAATACCTGTAAGCAATACACTGCTGATACACATGATGAAACTCAGTAGAGATTTCATTCTTTACCCTCCCTGGCCGCGACGTCCCTCATTTACATAAATAACGTGACACAGCTCTAATAAGCATCCTCTGATAAATATGTACTTCTCCCCTTCCATTGCTGTTCAGAGGAGTCTCTTAAAACGGCAACTCCAAATCCCCCCTCACCGACAACAACCAATGTCGAAATAATTCTTGAATACGCAGTAAAGCAGTCTCATCCTCAGCCTCAAACCGCAATATCAAACAAGGAGTAGTATTCGATGGCCTCACCAACCCCCAACCATCAACAAAATTAACACGTATACCGTCTATTGTGTTTATCTCTTCCGCACCAGTAAAGTTAGCCTGATCTATCAAACGCTGCATCAAGGAAAACTTTTCCTTTTCTACAACCGGAATTTTCATTTCCGGAGTATTAACGCTATCCGGAATTAAATTAAATAATGCATCACTTTCTGTCGTTTCATTGGCCAGAATCTCTAACAACCGTGCCCCCGCATAAATGGCATCATCAAACCCATACCAACGATCTTTAAAAAACAAATGTCCGCTCATTTCTCCCGCCAATAATGCTTGCGTTTCCGTCAGTTTTGCTTTGATAAAAGAATGCCCTGTTTTCCACATAATTGGCTGGCCACCATAATGGCGAATAAAATGCGCCAAATGATTCGTGCACTTCACATCATAAATAATTTTAGCGCTAGGATTATCTGCAAGCACTGATTTAGCAAACAACATCAGTAATCGATCTGGCCAGATGACTTTACCTTGTGACGTCACCACACCTAATCTATCCCCATCACCATCAAATGCTAACCCAACGTCTGCTTGGATTTCACGCACATATTGAATCAAATCTTGTAAGTTTTCTAATTGGCTAGGATCAGGATGATGATGGGGAAAGTTACCATCGACCTCACAATAAAGTTCATGTACTTCACAGCCTAATTGGCGATATAACCGCGCAGCCACTGCCCCTGCCACACCGTGTCCCCCGTCAATGACCAGCTTCAATGGACGTGCTAATTCAATATCATCCATTAATTGCTCGATATAATGTGCCACAATATCTATTTCACGTTGGCGACCTGCTCCTTGCAAAAACTGTTGTTTGATGATGCGCTGATAAAGACTCTGTATTCCTTCCTCTGATAGGGTTTCTCCACCCACCACCATTTTTAACCCATTATACTCAGGCGGGTTATGACTGCCCGTTAACATCACCCCTGAAGTGGTTTCCAGCAAATAAGTCGCATAATAAAGTAATGGTGTCGGTACCACCCCTAAATCAATCACATCGCAATCCGTTGCTACTAACCCTTTACTCAGTGCCGCAAACAAAGTTGGCCCAGATAAGCGCCCATCACGGCCAACGACAATACGTCGCTCACCAATTTCTTGTGCTAACGACCCTAATGCACGTCCAAGATCATACATGCTATTCTCAGTTAAGGTCTCACCTACAATGCCACGAATGTCATAAGCACGAAAAATTGAAGAATCAATTGACGGCTCGTTAACTTTCACATCTCGATCAAGTATCATTTAATTTTTTCCTGAATGTCCAAAACCACCTTCACCACGTTCACTCGCTTGAAATGCATTTACCACATTAAAATGGGCCCGCACAATAGGCAAAAACACTAACTGTGCAATACGATCGCCTGGCTCTATAGTATAAGCCTGATTACTACGATTCCAGCACGACACCATCAGCGGACCTTGATAATCCGCATCAATTAATCCCACTAAATTGCCAAGCACAATACCGTGTTTATGCCCTAAACCGGAACGCGGTAAAATCACCGCCGTCACATAGGGGTGACCGATATAAATAGCAATGCCCGTAGGAAGTAATTGAGTTGCTCCTGGCGATAATATTAATGTTGTTTCTAAGCAAGCTCGTAAATCTAATCCAGCAGAATCAGCTGTCTCATAGCGCGGCAAAGGAAATTCCTTGCCGATACGTGGATCAAGAATTTTCAACTGTATCGACGTAGACTGCAAACTTGGTGACAAGGGTACTTCTAACAATGTGTCTTGTTGCATATATATTTCCTGCTCATGATAGGGTCTATTGACAATTTAAATTGTCAATAGACCATAATTTTTTTGCGACTAATTCTACAATTTTTCTTGCTAGCTTCGATTTTTCCATTTTAGCTAGCGCATGTTGTTCTTCTTTTTCAATAAGCACCACCGTATTTTCATCGCTATCAAAACCAATACCGTTACCTACTTGATTAGCAATAATCATATCCAAGTTTTTCGCTATTAACTTTGCTTTTGCATGTATCAGTACATCGTGTGTCTCTGCAGCAAACCCTACTACATAAGGCTTCTGCGATAATCTTGCCACTTCAGCAATAATGTCAGGGTTACGTTCTAACAAGAGACACCGTTCTGCCTGTTGTTTAGGGATTTTCTGGTCCGCAATATGTTGGCAGCGATAATCTGCTACTGCTGCCACGCCAAAAAAAATATCCTGTCCCTGCACTTGTTGCATAACAGCTGCATACATTTCTGCAGCACTATTCACACTAATACAAGTCACTGCATATGGTTTAGCAAGATTAACCGGCCCACTAATCAAAGTCACCTCTGCACCAGCTTCTCTTGCTGCATCCGCTAATGCATAACCCATCTTCCCGGAACTGGCATTGCTAATAAAACGTACGGGATCGATCGCTTCTCGCGTTGGCCCTGCAGTAATAAGCACCCGTCGCCCTGACAGTATGCCAGTAGCAAAATAAGCACCCATTTTTTCAGCAATACTAATAGGCTCTATCATGCGACCTGGCCCTACCTCACCGCATGCCTGACTGCCTGCTACAGGACCCAAAATCTGTATATCACGACTTTGTAAGGCTTGCAGATTTGCTTGGGTTACGCTATTTTTCCACATGCATTGATTCATCGCTGGCGCAATAGCTATCGGTGCTTGGCTGGCTATACAGATTGTCGTTAATAAATCGTTTGCCATGCCATTTGCTAGCCGCGCGATAAAATCTGCGCTTGCAGGAGCCACGATAATCACATCTGCCCACCGGGCTAATTCAATATGCCCCATGGCAGCTTCCGCTGCGACATCAAATAAATTATCGTGCACGGGATAACCGGATACTGCTTGCAAAGTCAATGGCGTAATAAACCGCTTAGCATTTTCTGTCATGACAACGCGCACGCTTGCGCCTTGCTCACGCAACCGTCTAATTAAATCTGCGCTCTTATAAGCGGCTATGCCACCAGTCACGCCTACAATAATTTGCTTATTACGCAAATTACTCGTCATGTTGCTCTCTTCTCACTCTCTCGAAAGTAATCAATCATTCAGGAGTTTCGCTGAGTAAGAATAAGCTGTCATGCCAGCGAAGGCTGGCATCCAGTCCAATCAGGATAATGCTATCCCTGCTGGATGCCAGCCTTCGCTGGCATGACAGCTTATTCTTACTCAGCGAAACTCCTGTCATTGTAAAAGGGAAAGGGGGTCACTGACAAATATCGTTTGTATATTTTATAAGGAATCCTACTATTATGCCCATTACACACTGGCCAGAAGAAGATCGCCCACGGGAAAAATTACTACGTAAAGGCGCTGCATCTCTTACTAATGCTGAGTTGATTGCTATATTTTTGCACACCGGTATACGTGATAAAACTGCTTTAGATTTAGCCAAGGAGTTACTTTTAGAGTTTGGCAGTTTGAAAAGACTCCTCAATGCCAGTGCGGTAGAATTCTGCCAAAAACCCGGGCTAGGGCAAAGTAAATATGCCTCATTAAAAGCCGCTCTCGAATTAGCCCGACGCCATCAAGAAGAAAATGTACAGATAGGAAAAATATTAAACAATAGCAATATTACTAGGCGATTTCTTGGCTCCAAACTACAGCATCACCAAGATGAAGTTTTCGTCTGTCTTTTTCTGAATACCCGTAATCAAATGTTAGCTTATGAAGAGTTATTTCACGGCACTTTACATGAGGTACATATATACCCACGCACCCTGGTCAAACGTGCAATTATGCACAATGCTGCCAAAGTCATTCTGGCGCACAATCATCCCTCTGGACACCCTAGCCCTAGCCAAGCCGATCGAGATATCACCCTCTTACTAAGCAATGCATTAGCTCTTATTGATGTGCATATTGTGGACCATATTATCATTGGAGCAAACGAGTACTTCTCATTTGCGGAGGCAGGATTAATAAGTTAACCGCGATATACTTTGCACAATCGGCTACCAGCAGTTCCGCTAACACTGTTATCCTGAGCGTCAGCGAAGGGAGAGGGGTCAGACCCCGACAAAACTGCGGGGTCTGACCCCTCTCCCTTTCTTTATTCACCGAATTCCTGATCGGCTACACTAAAAGTTGCTCTGTAACGCAATATCTGTTATAAGAAGCACCTTGCTTTTAGCGCAATTTATGAATAAAAAGGTAGATTTTTTCATGACAAGACAATGCCCTATTACCAAAAAACGGCCCATGGTGGGAAATAATGTATCCCACGCTAATAACAAAACTAAACGGCGTTTTTTACCTAATTTACAATATCATCGCTTTTATTTAGAAAGTGAAAAGCGCTATATACGGCTACGTGTAAGTACACGAGGCATGCGCATTATTGATAAGCATGGCCTTGAAAATGTATTAAAAAATCTAGCCCTACGTGAACAAATTTCTGCTTAAGGAACAACTGTGTTATGCGTGAAATTATTAAAATGGTCTCTACAGGTAAAACCAAACAAGGCAAGCCAACTGGCTCGTTCCGTACTACCACAAAAAATAAGAAAAAAACTACGGAGAAGTTAAAGCTCAAGCATTACGATGCACGCGCTTATAATGCTAAAACGCAGAAAACCGGCATGCATGTGTTATTTGAAGAAGGAAAAATGTAAGGCTTCTCTTATATATATACCTTACCATTCTGATCCTCCCCCCCTCACCAATAACTTAGAGGAGAGAGGGGATTATTATCCAATCCAAGGATACAAGTCACTATTGCAAAATAGATTTATAATTAACAATGGCCTTGCGCCTGAAACTCTTCTTTAGTACAGAAAATAATGGTAGCTTGTGCTGCATTATTCCAGCTATATGCAAGCCCCCGCACCAAATAACCATGAATTTGCCGCTTTTCAACCGCCCAAAATGCACTGAATCCTTCATCACCATGCGTATATATATAAACTTGCGTTCCCTCTTTGGAATTACCCTCGGTCACAGCAGAACTGATCTGACTGCCTGTAGCAAGAGAAAATTGCTTGGATAAATCAGGGGTAACTTTAGGGTTGCCATTCTCTATGCTGAACTCTAATACTGTAGGATAATGGTTAACAATGGTAATAGTATCAATAACATTAGCATTGGTTTCTGCTATGGCAGCTTGTGCTAGAATCAATGCAGAAATGCCACAAACTAGTGTATAAATAGTATTTTTTTTCATCTTGTCGCTCCTCACCTGAGTTACATTGATTTTTTATTCGACTATCTTAACATATTTTGATTAAATAATGCACCGTCTTCAGCGGGAATTCCTATAATTATGTTTAATACACTGGATCGGCTATCTGCGTCTCCTGTGTCACATAGGTCTTCAAATGGCGAGAAAACTTCAATAATACATCAATGCCCGTGGCTTCTGCTTGTTTGCACCAATCATGTAATGCATCGACTAATTCTTTTTGTGTTGCCGTACTACGTGACCAAATCGCCTGTAATTTCAAGCGAAAATCGTAAACCACTTTTAACGATTGAAATTGCTGCAACACTTCCGCTAAGTGTGCTTGATGTGGTAGCTTGAGTAAGGATATTTCCCGCGTTAATAAAACGCGAGCTTGCTTCAATAGTCCTAACCCCATTACACCGGCACGTTTCTTTTCTTCTTTTAATGCTGGCAATATCACCGCCTTGGTATAGTTTGCCATTACTTGAAAGCGATTAATCACTACTGCTTTTAATGTCTCAGTATCAATGCCTGTTTTACTGGCTAATACTTGCAATCGTGGCGGCACGCGCTTGGGTTTCGCCAAACCAAAAACTTGTAGAAAACGAATCCAATACCAACCGATATCTATCTCCCACCACTTAACAGAGAACTTTGCGGATGAGGCATAGGTATGATGGTTATTGTGTAATTCTTCACCACCAATAAAAATCCCGAAGGGAACTAAGTTACGTGATGCATCTGGGCTTTCAAAATTACGATATCCCCAATAATGGCCTATGCCATTCACTACACCCGCAGCAAAAAGAGGAATCCATGCCATTTGTACTGCCCAAACAATTACACCGGCAATGCCAAATAAAGCTAAATCTATCAGCAACATCAAGGTAATACCCAATGAATTATGGGCTGCATACACATGCCGCTCAACCCAATCATCCGGCGTGCCATGCCCGTAGCGTTCCATAATGTCTTTTTGTGCTACTGCTTCTTTATATAACTCTGCCCCTTCAAAGAATACTTTACCAATACCTTTGACTTGTGGGCTATGTGGATCTTCTGCGGTTTCTACTTTAGCATGATGTTTACGATGAATCGCTGCCCATTCTTTTGTCACCATCCCTGTAGTTAACCACAGCCAAAAACGGAAAAAGTGACTAACGAGCGGATGTAATTCTAAAGCACGATGTGCCTGGCAACGGTGTAAATACAAGGTAACGCTTGCAATAGTAATTTGTGTCAATACCAAAGTAACAACAATATATCCCCACCATGGCAAATCAAGTAATCCAAACAGCATATTTTTAACCCTCTTCGTTCAGGAGTTTTCACTGCAAGGTTATCATCCTATCCCGTTAACA
>MGYC01000006.1 GCA_001801575.1 Gammaproteobacteria bacterium RIFCSPHIGHO2_12_FULL_41_20 | reverse complement strand
TGTCCTCGGTGTGTTTGCGCGAGTATCGCACCAAGCTGAAGAAGCGAGTGCTTTCGTACGGCTACTGCCTGGCGTAGTGGCTGCGGCACCAGAGTCTTATCAACAAGTAGATGAGACAAGATTGGCAGCGATTGCTATTTTGAAAAAATATCCTGAGTTATTGTTTAGAGAAGCGATAGTAACAGACCACTTTGGTCGAAAGATAAAAGCTTCTCCCTATCAACTTTTCCTGGGTGCTGGCGATGTATGGGCACTAAAGCAAGTGCATGAAGCCATCATACCGAACATAGAAAACGGGGAAGCCCATGCACAAGCCCAATTTCAAGCACAGTTTCCAAATTGTCAGTGGCCACCTGCTCCGGATATGAGTGAAGCAGCGCTCTATGACGATAGAAATAAAGAACAGATCGAACAGGTGATTGCCCAGCTAAAGAAAATTGTTGAGAAGATAACAGCCGACCCCTGCACCCATGGTCGAGCCACGTTGGATGAAACAAGACAAGCAGTTGCAGAATTACGCCGGATCTTTACACCCAAGGAAAGGGAAATCATCGAAACAGGATTGCATTTTCCGCTAGGCATTATGCATGAGATAGGCAAAGTGTACGATGCTCAATGGGAACCATGGAGTGTTGATCAGTTATCTTTCTATTCACGCGAGGTCATAGGGTCAGCGGAAGCGGCATTAACAGCGGTGGATGGCCAGTGTTGCAAGAATGGGTTAGCCAATCTCAATATGGATAAAGGTCCTGATCGCCGAGATGGTTTGTTCTGCCGCCATCCGAAAGGTACTCCGCAGTCATTGTCCCCACTCGTTGGTAAGTTGGGCCAGACGATGTTCGTGGATCCTTATGATGGAAATTCTTGCTTTGTATCTGCTACTCCTGGCGCATTTGATTGGTACAATAAAAATGGGGAGCACGGGTGGTGGGGTAGTCTGCTTCGTTGTTTTGTTTGCACGCACGCTTTGGAAAACTTATGTCGAGCAAAAACAGAGAGCTTATCGAAATTATGCAGCGAGTTGCGATGCGAGCCTCTCATTAAACGCCATCGCGTCAGCTGAGATGAGCTGCCTGATCTTGCCCCGATTTTGTACCTGGTGAATTATGGATGCAAAGAAAATTACATTATCGCGCAGCTGAGGTATAACCATGAGATTGTTTGGATTTAATGATGCCAACCTGGGATAAATACCAAACAAAAGAGATGCATGTCTACCATCATGACTAATTTAACCTATAATTAAAGATAAGTATAAAAATACAATCAGACTTACACTAAATGAGTGCAAAATCATGGCCTTACCGAAGAGAACTATGTCATCTGCGGATGGGTTATTTGCTTCCCGCAAGGAATGGGACAGTCAGATATCTTTTATCCCTCCTGAAATAGATAGGGCACATTTACATGCCAATGGAAAATTACTCACTCAACAAGAAATTGAGGCAGCAGGAAAGATTTTTATCCATGATCCCCAGGTTCAATATCAAGAGATAACCTCAGCGAGTCAGCAACATTACCTAGTGCTCAGGCTGGTCCATCCACAAACAGGTTGCCCACATGATTATGCTGTGTATTTAGCTCAATCTTTAGGGAGAGGTAGCTTTGCAGAAGTGAGATTAATGCAAGCCTTAGATACGGGTGACTGGTATGCGGTGAAGATTTTTGAAAAGCCTCAGGCGATCCAGGTTGACTTTATGCCGTTTTCGAGCGGTATCCCACCTGTTTCTATGCCTGTTTTTTCAAATCTGAGTGTGTCACAAGCCTCTTCTACGAGGGAAAATCCATTTTCTTCTATTTCTGTTGATGATGTACATGGAAGTGGAGCAGTAAATGAGAGGCCAAGTGCTGATGAATCCGTTGCAGAGGATACTGACTATTATGATACAGAAGCAAAGAGACTTTTTAAAATTAATCAAGAAATCGCTATGCTACGCCAAGCTAACCAAATGATAGGTGCGGTGGATATCCATGGTACCCATTATGTTGGGTTAAAACTCGCCCGCGGCAAGCCACTTAGCAAATTATCCAATGAGATTAATGATGATAAATTATTACTATCCATATCTACTTATGTTATCCGCGAATTTATTGAAATTATCATGTGTAAAGTGCTGCATTGTGATATTAATCCTGACAATATTATGTATGATCTTGTAAACAGTAAGGTGACGGTGATTGATTTTGGCTCTGCGAGAGCATTAGATGCACCACCTACAGATAGCCCGTGGGCTCGAGAACTTTTGTGTGCTCCTGATTATACTGCACCTGAATTATATCGGACTTTAATACCGAATGAAAAAACTGAAGTTTATGCATTAGGCATGAGTTTGGCGGTATTTTGTAAGTTAGTGACAGAAGGGGAGATTTTCACCCTTGTTGATGCAGCGACAGTAAATAATCCAACACGTAAAAGACTACTTAATTACCTTGCGCAAATGACTGATTCAGATCCTGTACGCCGACCTTCTATGCAATCTGCTCTGGAGTTTTTCTCTCTGCTAGTGGAAGAGCCATGTTTAGCTTTGCGTGCCACGCCGCTTTAGCTGAAAAAAATCTGGAGATCTACGAGACTTAGGCTAACTGTGGTATTATTGCGGCAGTCTGCGTGCAGAGCAGCTATCCCGTGGAATTTATTTTGTATAAAAGAGGTTGACTGTGCAATTAACTTGGTCCAAGTTTCATACTTTAACAGTTGATCAACTGTACACTATTCTTGCTTTACGTTTTGAAGTTTTCGTGAGGGAACAACGTTGTTTCTACTTGGATCCAGATGGCAAGGACAAGATTGCTTTACATCTATTAGGTGAGAAGGATAATAGATTATGCACTTATCTACGCCTTTTTCTACCTACCGACACGGAACCGTATTTAAATTTTGGGCGTGTTGTTACTGCTAGGAGTATGCGCCATCAAGGATACGGCCGGCGCTTAATGGAAGAATTATTGCGGTATTGCCAAGCTCATTATCCAGGGGTGCTTATTATCTGTTCCGCACAGGCTTATTTACAAAAGTTTTATGAAGAATATGGATTTCAGGCCGATGGCGAGTTGTATGAGGAGGCCGGTATCGCTCACATTGCTATGAGAAAGAAAGGGTAAAAGATAAAGAGATCCGGCATTAGTATAAATTTAATCGGGGGCTCATAATGAGTATAGGAAGAGAACGATTTACCGCGGAGCAGCTAATTAAAAAACTAGAAGAGGCATCAGAGGCAATGTTACTTGCTGAAGTTTGTGCAGATAGAGCGCTATGGGCGGCACGCGAAATAAAGAGTGGGAATACCACTAGGGAGATGGCAGAACAAGCTGTGGAAGAAACCCTATGCTATGTGGGGTTGGCAAATCAGGGAATTAGCGCTGTAAGACAAGCGCTTTCTACGCAGCCGCAAGTGCTGGATAGCTGGGTCTTAGACGCGGATCTTGATGTTCAAATCTATGCGCTTACCCAACGTGTTACTAAACTAGCTTCAGATAAGGAAGAAAAGATACTATCCATTAGTGATACATTAGCAGCAGCGCTGCAGATGTTGGAAAATGCAGAGATTACGTTACCATCTTGTTCTCGCGGATTAACCAGTACTACATCATCGGGATTTTTTGCTGATCTATTTAGAAAATATCGTCGCCGACAAGCTTGGGACAGATTTCTTGAGGCAAGAAAACAGGATGAGATAGAGCTTAATAATAAATTATAGAATTTTCACAAATCAGTGAATCATTGCACTAGTACAGTGTCCATTTGATTTTGTTCTTCTAGCATCTCATCTTGCGTCGTCTTTTCAACGTTCCTCACGAAAAAAAGTTCGAAATACTTCAGTATTCCTGCACTTTTTGTCGCTCAGAACATTTAAAATACTTGCAACCTGAGCGCTAGAAGAACAAAATCAAATGGACACTGTACTAGATTTTTTATCTAATTCTGCAGGGGCTGGTTGTTCTCTACTGACTTGTTCAGTATTAAATAAATTACCGGTCTTTTTTCTATGAGAAACTGGACTTGGTAACCCGCATTTTCTAAGAAATGCATTTACGGTAGGGACTCTACCTAAAAAATTTCTCATCAATTCCATGCCATTTTGCGAGGCGCCAGGCTGTAAAATATAGCGACGATATTTTTCTCCATTTACAGTGGATAGAGGATCACGCTTGAACACAGTATCATACATATCTGCTGCATATGCTTCTGACATCAAATAACCATAATAATTACCCCCATACTCACTAAGAAGATGGGTAAAGCTAGCTGGGTCGCAAGTTTCATCGATTATCGGTAATTGTAGGTTTTCTCTTTGTAGATGATGAAAGAAGGTTTTCACATCAAGGCTTGTTAATTCTTCAATAGACATAGTATGAACCCAATAGTCAAATAGACTAAGCATTAGCGCTTGTCTATATACATATCCCGCGTGCATTCTGAATTGTTCTTTTAATTGCATTGCCACAGTTTCTGGTAAGGGTTCATGGGTGTCTGGATGCGCGCTTAGCAAGCGTAGCACGCCAGGTTCATAACACCAGTTTTCTAGCATTTGTGATGGTGCTTCTAGGAAGTCCATTTCTACATTTTCCCCATGAAATGCTGCTAATGCAGTGTGTGAGCAAATGAAATGCATAACATGGCCGAACTCGTGAAAAAATGTGATAACATCCTCTAATGGCCAATAACCATGTTTGGGAAAGTTACATACCATTGCTACAATCGATAATCGGCGCTGATTAGATTGTTCCAGATGCGATAAATCGCAACCATGAATAATTCCATAGGCTTCTGCATGATTGTATTTTCCATCTCTTGGATGTAAATCTAAATAAAAACTACCTATTTTCTCTCCTTGTCTATGCTGAGCATGATCATAGTTGTATACATCAAAGGTTTTCACATCATTATGCCAGGTTTTTTTATGTTCTTGCTTAACAAATTGTACTCCAAATAGTTTTTCATAAATATCTAATGTACCTTGAATAACTTTTTCCCGTGAGAAATACGTTTTTATTTTTTCTGAGTTAATATTTAATAATGCTTCTTCGCGTAAACGCATATAATACCGTAGGTCATAATATTGCAAGATAAAGGAGTCATCATGTTCTATAGAACGGGCAAAATAAGTTAATGCTTGTAAGTTATTCTTGAGCAGTGGAGTAAATTGTTCATTCATTGTCTCTAAAAATATTCTAACATTGTGCCCAGTTTTCGCTATTCTAGTTTCTGTCACATAATCAGCATACGTTTCATATCCTAATAACTTAGCTAATTTTTGCCTTAACAGCAGAGCTTCTTTCAAAACAGGAAGATTTTCTTTTTCACATATACTATGAAAAGCCACATATATTTTTTTTCGTACTTCTCTATTTTTAGCATAATCTAATAGGGTAAATATATCAGGGCGTTGTAATGTAACGCGATAGTGATTAGGAGAAACTTGCCGATCTTTGCTAAACCAACACTCAGGCACCCCTGCTAATTCTTCTGTCGTCATGATAAAGCTAGTCTTAGCTTCGTTATAGTTATGCTGGAATTCTATGCAGAGTTCAGATATGCGTTTTTTGATGCTAGTAATCTCTTCTTTTGTTTTTTCATCCTGAATATACAAGCCATTGCGTTTGTATTCTTGCATTAATTGGATAACATAGCGATTCTGTTCTGTGCTCAGTGATGATTTTTCTTGTTGATAAGTGGTTGCCTCATATTTTCGCAATACTTGAAAAACATCTTGACGCTGTTCACAAGTAACGATGAGATTGCCTAATTCTTTGCTAGTTTCTGCACTTGCTTTTCGCACACTTTCTATAGGATGCACGTGCATGGGGAAGACGCATAATTGATAGGCGGTTTCAACGAAGATGCGTAAATCTATTAGTGGTTGTATTACAGTAGAAAATTTAATGTTTTCTGGGTGGGGTTGTAATTCAGCAATGACATCATAAGTGGCGATATATAATCTTTTTATCCGTGACAGATATTCTTGAATAGATTTATCTGTTAGTGAATGAAAGTCTAAATCGGTATGATATAATTCTTGTTGTAGAGCTTGAATGTTGTCTGTACCTGTATGTTTTTTACTAAAAACAGCTAAGAGTTTCGGTTGCGCGAACATAATCTTGCTCCTTGGAAAGCCGTATCCTTTTTTGAACAAAGGTGACATGTAATACTTAGTAGAGAGCATGTATACATGATTCGCCAGAATAGCCTCAATATTCATTAAGGCTTTGGTAAAGTAAGTATAATAATATTAGACCCCAGCAATCTAGGGTCTGGTAAACTAACGAGGTTTAGGGGTTAACTTCCTGGTTTGTATGTAGGCGGTGGAAAGGGAGGTGGTGGAGGAAGCGCTCCATATCCTGTTGGCATGTTGGAAAGGATAGAAAATATAGAAACACTAGTTAGTGAGCTATTTGTTATAGCAGCGTGTAATTTAGCAAATATGCCAGCAGTAACTGCTCCTGTGCTAGCCCATATTTGCTGTTTTTCATTGTCTTCTAATTGTGGCCATAATGCTATACTGGCTTGAGCGGCAGCTTGTTGAGTAAGTGGATTCTTTAGCATGGCTAAAATAGCCATGCGTAATCGAGAGTGTTGTTCATCATTGAGTGTTGTGTATAACTTTTGGCAAGTATCCAGAGCGGCTAGTTTAATATTTTCATTGTCATCTTGTAATCCAATAAATGCTAATCTTATTATCTCATTACGAGAGATTATATTTGCTGAGGGTTGTGCACATAAGGCGCCACCTGCTAGTAATGCAGCACAACGAATTTGCATATTGTCATTTTGCCATAAAGGCTGAATAGCAGTAATAGCTAGCTGATATTGTGCTGGTGTGAGTTGTGAGGCTATTTCTGCGCAAGTATGCAGCGCAGATACTTGTGTTCCGACTGCTAGTGGATCAGTAATCCGGCTTAATGTAGTTTTTAATAAGGAATCTTTTTGCTGTGCAGTGAGGTGTGGCCACATTGCACCACAAACTTGTTGTGCTACGGAGAATATTTCTGGATCAGTCATGTAGCTGCAAAATTTTTCTGTTATGGCCGCTTGTTGTGTACGATCAAAATACGGGAGCATGGTTCGGCAAATATACAATGCCTTAACAATATTATCTTCTGTGCCACTCGCAAATAAATCTTGAATTTTAATTGCTAATTTTTGTTGTTCTTCTGTACGCAAATAGGGTGCAATCGTGGAATTTCTTCCTGTTGTATCTTGTAGAATGTAATCTGCAGTGAGAGGAAAATTAGGTTTATCCGGTAATCCGAGTTGCTGCGAAATCTTGTGTAGTAAAACAGTGAGTAACAAATGGTTATTTTGTCCTATCAGTAATAGTTGTTGTAGAGCAGAATCAAAATAGGTTGTCTTATGCTCGCGGTCTTTTTTAGCTGCGGCAATTTCAATCCGTATGATTGTCATCAGTGCTAGCATGCGCAACTCTATATTCGCTGCAGGCTGTTGTGCAATGGTAGCGAGCGCACTGAGCAAGTCGTTACACGTGGCTGGATCGCTCTTATCGGCAATGGTTATGCCAGCTCTCAGTAGCGGTGTTAACAGGGTGGATTGAAATACAGGGTTTCGACAAAGTACTGCGAGTGCATTAGTGCGTAGTATCTGACACGTTCTAGATAAGCGGAGTAAGTCGTTAGTACTTAAGCCTTGCAAGATAAGCTGTAATACCTCATCTGGAAGATCTGCAAATTGCGTAGTTGAGGAGTTTCTTGTCTGGGCCATAATATTCTCTGCAAAAGGGGTTATTAATTTATTTTCGCGAATTTTGCCTATACTTAACAAATATAACACAGAATAGATATAGAGGTTTTTTACTGTGGCTATAACACGGATTTCACCAGATCTGGCGTATCTTATTGAGTGTTCAAAAGAATCAGAATATGACTTGAGCGCGCGAGGCTTACGTTATGGCTTAGCTATGTATGCCATATGTGCATTACAAGAACATGATTTTGATGCTTTCAATGCCCAATTGTTGTTTTTTAGTAAACGGATTGATGAACAGCTGCCGTTAGCAATGAATGATTTTTTTAATTCTTTATCTTTTTTTGATCGTAGAGATGTATCGCCCGGATTATTGGCAGATACAGAGCGCCTTGTTGCACAATCAGAAAATGCTACTACTTTTGTTCCTGACAATATAAAAGAGCTTAATGGTTTTTCTGGTATCTATACACGTGCTGAGCTCGAGCAGTATTTTTCAAGTTTGCGTCGAGCCTTATCTGGTTGTTCTTATCCAGTTACACTATTACTTAGAACTGTGGATCTGGCTGTGGCTATTAATTTTGATACGGATAAAAACTGTTGGACCGTAGTGAATGCTGATCAATTACCTGGACGAGAATTATCTACTGAACAAGAATTGATTTCCTATTTGGATTCCACATTATCTGCGGATTCATTATGTGCTAAGAACCAAGTATTTACTTTTTCTACGCAAGTTTATGCAGAAGTCTCCTCTGTTACAGATCTTAATGCACGATTGCAGAGTTGGCAGCGTTATCCTGAATGGATAGATATGCATAGTCAGCAGGATGAGAAGCATCGTCTTTTAGGATCTGCACAGCTGTATATGGCGGCGAGGATGGGTGATGTAGCGACGGTACGTGCTTTGTTGCAGCAAGGTGTAGTGCCAGATACGGGTTGGTTATCACCCTTGGCGATTGCAGTACAAAACCACCATACTCAGGTGGTTACCACTTTGTTGCAACATGGAATGGATCCAGATCAGACATTACCAGATGGAAGAACACTAACTTATATCGCTGCACGTAATGGTTATGCTGATGTCATCGCAGAATTGGCAAAATATAAAGCTGATTTAAATCAGCAATTATTGACTGGCGATCTAGCAGGTGCTACGCCGCTCAGTGTTGCTGTAGGCCTAAAATGGAAAGACGTGGTTAGTGTTTTGCTTAGATTGGGTGCTGATCCAAATATTGCTCTTCAGAGTGGCGAAACACCATTGCATTTGGCTGTTGGCGATGATGATAGTGAGATGGTAGAGATTTTACTTACAGCTAACGCAGCTATGACACCTTTTCCAGAGAGTAATATGACTTTAGCACAACTGGCTGTGGATATGGGATGCAATCAAGCTGCGCGAGTATTATTGCAGCATGGGGGGGATACTATTTCGCTTTTTTCTGCTGTGCTTGTTGGCAGTGTAGCTGTGGTGAAATCTTTATTAGCGTTAGGTGTCAATCCTAACCAAGAGCAAGAATCAGATGGAATGACGCCACTGGCGCTTGCAGCTAAAGCGGGCAATATTGCTATGATGCGGCTTTTGCTTGGTTATGGTGCTGATCCATACGTAATACTGCGTGACGGTAATACCCTGTTAGGCGTGGCGATTAAGTTTGATCAGGATAAGGCGATTACTTTTTTGCTAGATGAAGCAAAAGTGAATCCTGATTATCCTTGTTTTTTATCGCAAGAGAAACCCTTACATTACGCAATACGTAATGGTTATTCTCATGCTATCAAGGCGCTAGTTAAAGCTGGGGTAGATGTTAATCAGGAAGATGCTAGTGGTGGGATGACGCCGCTGTGTTTCGCTGTAAAAAACGGCAATGTTGCTGCGGTCAATGCATTATTGGCTTGTGGTGCGAACCCTAATCAACCTCAGTCAGATGGTAGTACACCATTTAGTCTAGCGATTGCTGCAAAAGAATTAGGAGCACAGCGGTTACGTATCATTGAAAGACTAGCAGAAGCAGGAATAGATTTAAATCAATACCTGCCTAATGGTGATACCGCGCTATATTCGGCTGTTGCACAAGAAGATGTTGAATTAATAAGAGTGTTGCTTGCAGAAGGTGCTACTGCTGATATCCCGACACGTTGGCAGTTTACTCCACTGTGTGGAGCCGTATTTTCTGATAATGTAGACATGATAGGGGCATTGATTTCTGGTGGAGCTAACGTGAATCAAGGCATTACTGAGGATAATACTACGGCATTAATGTTAGCGGTTGAGCAAAACAATATGCGTGCTGTAAACGCATTACTTTGGTATGGAGCTGATCCCCAGCAATTACGCAAGGATGGTATTTCTGCTTTGGATATAGCAAGGCAGAAGGGGGATAGGCTGTTAATAGAAAAATTACAGGAATATACAACTCCAAAATCTGCATTACCGTCTTTCCGTTTATATGATAGTTCACATAATGTTTATCAAAGTACACGTGAAGAGGAAAGGCCGCGGTTTTTATTTTGGGAGGATAGAACTCCGGATTTATCTACTCATGAAAGAATAATGCGAGTCAAAACAGCAAGAGAAGAACAAGCAAAAGTAGCAGAACAACAAGAACGAGTTGCTACCCAGCAGCGGATTGTGCCACGCAAACCGCCACCTCCGCCTCCGCCTCCGTCGAAACCACCACTTTATAATCATGGTGTGCAGCAGAAAAAACCACCACCTCCGCCGCCTCCTCCACAGCGGCCACAACCAGTGGATGATGCCTCATCGCCGTTGTTACAGCGTCCTCCCGATGCAGACCTTCTTATTGGCAGGCTAGAACTTGTAACAAAAAACTTACCTGACTCGACTGATCGTGATGCTACTATTAAGCATTTACGTGAATTACTCGAACGTGCTGAGATTATGAAACAATGTTACGCTGATTATATACATAAACAAACTACAGTAGAGACTGATATTGTTCAACAACATGTGGATCTAGTTAGAGTTATCCAACAGGCAGAAGAAGCTATTCAGCAGCTAAAACCTCCATCTCCTTAACTGAGGGTAAATACTCTCAGTTAATTCTTCCTTAAGCATTAACAAATAATGCATTAATACTTCTCCTCTATAATTATCGTAGTTATTAGATATATAGGTATAGAGGTGATTATCATGTCAGGAAGTAGGGATAGACAAGATACGTCTTTAACAACAGAACATTTATCTGTTAGCCCCGGATTGTTTTTTGATGAAGATCGTTATTGGCTTATCCGTGATGCAGTTACTCAATCAGCAGTTATGCGCAAAAAAGCTGATGAAAAGATGCTTACAGAGCGAGAAATAGAGAGCGAGCTTCGAGAGCTTCACCACATATACATTAATAAATCACAACGGATAGATGATCTAGACGACAGCGTGGTTAGCCTTGCTGGCGATGATGCTATATCTCAATATATGATCTCTTCTTTTTCTCGTCGTATACGGTTTTTGTTACATCAATATTTGCTCCTAAAAAAGAAAAAACTGCCCGAGGAATTATCTAATAAACCAGAACCTACCTCACAGCCAAAAAGCCGCTTGCGGGCTGCGTTTGATATAGGTAAAAAATTTATCGATATTATTGACGACATTTGGTCTGCGTTGAGAAATACTTCCATACCTAAACATATTATAGATATGCTTAATCCATTTTTAGTAAGTGCTTCTGGAGGTATTATCAATGTCGTAGAGGCAATATTCGGATTGAAGCGTGCTTACAAAGCCTATAAAAATAAAAACATTGGTCAACGTAAATTACGTATTGCCACAGGTGTGGGTGCATTTGCCTTGGGTATTACCGGTACAGTTTGTGCTGGGCTATTGATTGCCAGTGGCGTAGGTGCGGCGATAGCTGGCGCTGCTTTTATGCCAATAATTATACCCTCTACACTGCTCGGGGTTTATAGTTTGATATTGTTGCGTAAAACCTACACTTTACATCGCGCTAAACAAGAGGAGGCCAAGGCTAAGGCGGCATATTATAAAGTGGTTATGGAATGGGATAATGAATTAAATAATTTTAGACAACAAGGTCTAGCTTTGCAGAGTGAGTTAAAGAAAGCAGAGAAAGCAGTACTTGAAATCTTAAATAAGAAAAATGTATCAACAGAAGATCAGGAAAAACTGGATAGTTATCAACATTATTTAGCGTTACAAGAGAAACTGGATGCCGGCTATCAAGAAGTACAATCACGTCTTGAATCAGCACGCTTAAGATATGAGCATTGCCATCAGGAGACATTAAAAGCAGAGCGTAAAGTGGCATTGAGTATGTTGGAAGCGGCTGCTTCGGGTTTAGTATTAGCCGGGACTATATTAGGGCTTGCGGCTATTTTAGGCGCAGCTAGCGTGGCTTCGTTTGGTGTTTTGCCATTAGCACTAGTTGTGACTGGAGTGGTACTAGGCGTTTTGGTCAAGGTTTTTGAGAAAGTAGATAATAAGACAGCGAATAAATTGAGTGGAAGCATCCGGAACTTTTTTTCTCGATTATTCTCTCGAAAACCCAAAACAATTACAGAGGAACAACAGCCACTGTTGAATCTAGAAAAGCCGCAGGTTGCTCCTACTAGACATTATGGTACAACGGCGCGTGCTGTTGCGGCTCTGCAAGCGGCTGCTGTGCCTACCCCTTTCCCTGCTCCTGCTAGCAATAGAGCTGGAGTATTAGCGCTGGTCCCACAGCAGCACAAGCCTATAGCAGCAATAGGACAACAGGTAGTCGAGGTAGGAGCTATTGCATCGGTAGTTGTACGGCCATCATTGTTTGCAACAAATAAACTCCCTTACCCTGTAAGATTAACAGAATGTCCTGATGGAGTACGTAGGCTTATTCCTGAAGGCGCACAGAGGCGGCACCTCTATAATTTGTCATCCTGAACAAAGTGAAGAATCTGGTTTGTGCTTGATAAATAATCAGATTCTTCGCTTCGCTCAGAATGACAAAAGTCGAAATGGTAATTTCTAGAGGTGCCATTAAGAAAACCTTAAGGGTTTTTACGTTATCCTATAACAGGAATTCATAGGGTATGGCGCGCAGCAAAGCTTTATCCAGAATTCGCATTAAAAGTTAAATATATGTTTATCACAGAGGGGAAAAATTCGTGCTATCAAGACTATGCAGTGGTCTATTTGCAAGTTCAAGTGCAAAGTATAGGGAATTACGTGAGCAGTTATTAGGGCCTAATGATACTAATAGCGTTATCAGTGATGAGGGAGGTGAAGAAGTTGGTCTTCCTGTTTGGATGAATGAGCCAGTGATTAGCCCCCATATAGAGAGTTTATATTCCCATATCGATCATCTCCGCGCATTGGGTGATAATACCCTTAGTGGCAAAGCACAAAGATGGCTTTGGTCTTCAGCTTTTTGTTGCTGCAGTAGTTATCAGCTAGAACTAAATCGGGCAGCATTATTAGAGAGTACAATGGCTGATTTAAGGCGCGCCACAGAACCAGTAGAAGCATTGCGAATTCTTGTGCGGGATATGCGAGATTCTCAACTAACAGCTCCTTTGGATCGGGATAAGGCAGTAGGTGGAAAATCACAGACGGTGGGGTTGCTTGGTAAACTTAGTCAGGAAATACAACGGGTTTATCCTCAAGCTGCTGCAGATGTTACGGCACAGCCAGTGCAATCACTCAGTAAGTAGGGTCTCTGTTGACATTTTATAGGGTGAATATGACGCGCTGTTTGCGTCTAACCCACTGCATAATAACAAAATTTACACATTAAATCGAAAATAAATTACATCACCATCGTGAACAAGGTATTCTTTGCCTTCTAACCGCCAGCGTCCTGCTTCTTTTGCACCTTGCTCCCCTTTATAATGTATAAAGTCTTCATAGCTAATAACTTCTGCGCGAATAAAGCCTTTTTCGAAGTCAGAATGGATCACGCCCGCGGCTTGTGGCGCAGAGCTGCCCCGTTTGACTGTCCATGCACGGACTTCTTTCACGCCGGCAGTAAAATAAGTATCTAAATCGAGAAGTTTATAGCCAGCATGAATTAAGCGATTTAAGCCAGGTTCTTGCAGATTAAGATCGGCCAGAAAAATCTGCTTCTCTTTTTCATCGAGCTCGGCTATCTCTGCTTCTAATGCGGCACAAACTACTACTATTTCTGCTCCTTCTTTTTTAGCAATATTCTCTAGCTGGGTTAAGTAAGGGTTATGAGTAAACCCTTGCTCTGCCACATTGGCTACATACAATGTGGGTTTAAATGTGAGTAACTGTAAGGGTTTGAGCGCATTCTTTTCTTCAATAGCAGCAACTAATGTGCGTGCTGGTAACCCTTGGTCTAGGTGGTGTTTTAAACGTTCTAAGAGTGTGGTTTCAGCAAGTGCTGCTTTATCGCCTGCTTTCACTTGTTTTTGTAGGCGCTGTAAGCCACGTGTTACCGTATCTAAATCTGCTAAAGCTAATTCCGTATTAATAATATCAATATCTTCTTGTGGGGCAATTTTACCAGCCACATGAATAACATTCTCATCTTCGAAGCAACGTACCACATGGATAATGGCATCAGTTTCACGGATATGTGCTAAGAATTGGTTACCCAGTCCTTCACCTTGTGATGCACCTTTGACTAATCCAGCAATGTCGACAAATTCAACCGTAGTGGGGACAATGCGTTCGGGATTGACAATAGTAGCAATTTTATCTAGCCGCATGTCGGGCACGGGGACAATGCCTATATTAGGTTCAATAGTGCAAAAAGGATAATTGGCCGCGGCAACTTGTGCCTTGGTTAAACAATTAAATAACGTGGATTTACCTACATTTGGTAAACCAACAATGCCACAGCGTAAAGGCATAAGATGCTCCTGTTTTATTACTTTTTAACTGATAGCTGGAGGGGTATGTAATTGTTGCATGGCTTTTTGCATTTGCCCGGTTAATAGCAATGGCAAAGTCGTTTGCGCCAAGGCAATAGTCTTATCAATATCCTGTCGTTCTATCTTACTTGGCTCGTGTAATACGTAATCGACTACATCGCCATATGTCGGTCGCCCCACGCCAATGCGCAGGCGATAAAATTGTTTAGTTTGTAGATGATGAATAATATCTTTTAGGCCGTTATGTCCCCCGTCGCCACCCTCGTATTTCAAGCGAATAATACCTGCTGGTAGATCAATTTCATCATGTGCAATTAATATGGCATTAGGCGGTATTTTATAATATTGGCTAATAGCACGAACCGCTTGCCCACTATGGTTCATAAAGGTGGTTGGGATAAATACATGGCATGATTGGCCATGTAATTCAACAACGGCATGCTTTCCAAAGCATTTCGCATTGGGACGTAAGTCAATATGATTGGCATGTGCGAGCTCTTCTACAAACCACGCCCCAGCGTTGTGTCGTGTCTGGATATATTTATCTCCAGGATTGCCCAGGCCTACAATTAGTTGAATTCCGGACAAGATAGCTGACATTTCGCACCTTCGTCTTTTTTGATATCTCTAAGGCCAATCTCTTTGAAAAAATTCTCTCGAAATCCTCATTTACTTCTATGTAAGCTCTGGGTTCTCACTCGTTTTTTCGACTTTGTCTCTTTGCTCAAGGGTTGGAAAGAAATTTATTTTCGCCTTGATTTATAAAAAAATACGCAGGTGCGAAATGTCGGAGCCTCCGGGGCTATTTCTCCTTTTGTTCTTCGCCTTCTTCTTTATCACCACCCTTTTGTATAGAAGTAGGTACTTCAGAAGGCGCAGGCGCGGCCTCTTCAGCAGCTGGTGTTTCTTCTTCAACAATACGCGGGATATGGACAGAAACAATAGGCTGATCACGGCCATGGGCTAGAGCAACTATTTCTACTTCTTTAGGCAATTTAACGTCAGAGAGATGTAGTATTTGGTTTAATTCTAACTGAGAGATGTCTACTTCGATATATTCAGGTAGGTAGTCTGGCAAGCAAGATACTTCTACGTCACTCATAAGATGGGAAACAAGTCCGCCGGCTTTGACACCCGGCGCTGTTTCACCGCCTAGAAAATGCAGTGGTACATGCATGTGAATTTTTTCATCAGCTTTAATACGTTGAAAGTCAACGTGCATAATTCTAGGTTTAAAGGCGTGACGTTGCACATCTTTCAAAATAACACGTTCACTACCTTGCCCTATTTTAAGAGTTAGAATTTGTGAATAAACGGCTTCATGCTCTAGGGTGCGTAATATCTTGTTGTGATCTAAGGTTAAAGCGGTGGTTTCTTTGTCTGCACCATATACGACGGCTGGAGTTTTTTCTGTCCGACGTAGGCGGCGGCTCGCACCTTTCCCCACATCTTGCCTAACCTCGGCTTCGATTTGAAATTTAACGGATGCCATGAATGAGTCCTCTTTATTAATCAAACAATTATATTGCTTTTTCTCCAGCGACTCCCGCTAACACTGTCATCCTGAGCGTTAGCCCCTGTCATCCTGAGCGTTAGCGAAGGATCAGTGTCCTTCTTGAATTCGTTTAACAAGGACACTGATCCTTCGCTAACGCTCAGGATGACAGGGGCTAACGCTCAGGATGACAGTGTTAGCGGGAGTCGCTGCTGTTTCTCTCGCGACCAAGAGAAATAAACCGGGCATTCTACATGAAATGAATGGGAATACCAATCTTTACTGTTTAATCCTTACTGTTTAATCTAAAAACATTCTACTTAATGAACCCGCGCCACTGATACGTCGAATCGCTTCCGCGATCATGTGGCTTAAGCTCAAAGCGCGAATACGCGAGCAGGTTTTAGCCGCGTCATGTAATGGGATGGTGTCTGTGACGACTAATCCATCCAATGCAGAAGACTCTATGTTTTTAATAGCCTTGCCAGAAAGTACAGGATGAGTCACATAGGCAACCACCTTGGAGGCGCCATGTTCTTTTAATGCATCGACTGCACGACATAAGGTGCTGGCTGTATCGATAATATCGTCCACAATTAAACAGTCGCGGTCTTTAACATCACCGATAATGTGCATGACTTGAGCTTCATTAGGCTGAGGGCGGCGTTTGTCGATAATGGCTAAATCCGCGCCAGATATGCGTTTTGCAATAGCACGTGCACGAATCACTCCACCTACATCAGGAGAAACCACCATGATATTTTGAAAGCCATTAGTTTGAATATCTTCTAGCATGATAGGAGTGCTGTACAGATTATCCACAGGCATGTAAAAGAAGCCTTGGATTTGATCGGCATGTAAATCGACAGTCACTAAGCGGCTAATACCTACGGATGCCATCATATCTGCGACGATTTTTGCAGTAATAGGAACACGGGCAGAGCGCACACGCCGGTCTTGTCTAGCATAACCAAAGTAAGGGACAACGGCAGTGATTTTAGCTGCCGATGCACGGCGTAAGGCATCGGCAATAAGAATGAGTTCCATGAGGTTATTATTAGAGGGTGCGCAAGTCGATTGAATAATAAAAACATCGCGACCACGTACATTCTCCTGAATTTCCACCATGGTTTCACCATCGCTAAAGCAACTAACAGTGGCTTTTCCCAGAGAAAGGTTAAGGTGTTCAACGATTTTTTTGGAAAGATCTTGACTGGCATTACCACTAAAAATCATGATTTCTGGCACGGCTTTGCTACCCTTATTATGTTGAGAGTTTGTAAAGCAAAAATCACTGGGGTGCTAGGATTCGAACCTAGGAAATGCCGGGATCAAAACCCGGTGCCTTACCGCTTGGCTACACCCCAATAGTAAAAGAGGCTAAATTTGAGTCGCTATTTTGCTGTTAGTGCTTTAGAGTGTCAATGGTTATATTCCCCAGCGATATACAAATAATTTTATACGCGTACTTCCCTTGGTTAAAGTAATTAAATCGGGTAATTCGATATGCGGGAAATTAGTATAATGTAAAAACTGAATTTCCCAATTTTGCTGAGTTAAACGTGCTAAACGATGGTAACGATCAAAACCTGCTTGATAGGGAGTATTCGGCACCGGTAGTCCGCGCACCCAGTAAAATAAACTTGCTACAGGTATATTCCATCCTGTTTGTTGGTGTAATAATGCAGCGGCGTTAGCAGCGGAGAAATGTTGCCCCGAGCTTGTTTCTAAGGTGGTTTTTCCTGGTTGATTTCGTAGAATTGCCGAAGGTGTACCCATAGGCCCATATAGCCAAATAGTATAATAAGGGTGATGTTCTTGCCATTTAATTGTGACGCTGCCGCTCTCAGTCGCGGTACGCATAGCGATTTTTCCATGCAGGTTCCAATGTTGTAACTCCGCTACAGTTTTTTCTCGTGTATCCCACGGGGTAGAAGCGGGGGGCGGTGGGGAAAAACTAGCACAGCCTGCTAAAAAAAGGGTCAATATTAGCAAGAGGCAATGCGGGAGATATTTGTTTGTCATAGATCAGACCTTTGTTTTTTTTGTGAACTGGCATAAAATTAAGCCCAATTTTTAATTTTGGCAAGAGTGGTTGTAACTTTAGCGAGCTTTAATATGACAATTTTGGTGGTTGGCATTAATCATAAGACTGCGCCGATAGAATTGCGCGAGCAAGTTTTTTTCTCACAAGATAATTTGTCTCTTTATTTACAAGATTTACTCAGCTGTGGTGTCGTTCAAGAAGCCGTATTGTTATCAACGTGTAATCGCTCAGAACTTTATTGTGAAACTGAAGAAGTAGAAAAAGTCCAGGCGTGGTTTTGTTCACAGCATGCATTACCAGCAGAGATTGTGACTAGATCGATGTATTGTTATCAAGGTGCGGAGGCTATAGCGCATATGATGATGGTAGCATGCGGATTAGATTCTATGATCTTAGGTGAGCCACAAATTTTAGGGCAAATGAAAGCAGCCTTTTCTGACAGTTGTACCGCAGGAGCGGTAGGTAGTTTGTTCCATCGGCTGTTTCAAGAAGTATTCACCGTAGCAAAAGAGATACGCACTACGACATCTATTGGCGCTTGTCCTGTATCTCTTGCTTCTTCAGCGCTGCATTTTGTGAAACAACGGATAGCTGATTTGCAATGGGCGAAAACAGTGGTAGTAGGTGCGGGAGAAACTGCAGAGTTATTATTGCGCTATTTGAAAACTTACGGTATCGAACCTTATGCGATTGTTAATCGTAGCCACAGTAAAGCTATGCATTTAACGCAGCAATACGGGGGTAAGGTACACATATTAGAAGAGTTGCCTACAGTATTAACCTATGCAGATCTCGTGTTTACCACAACAGGTAGTACGATGCCGATTATTTCTCATGCCATGTTGCAGGCAGTGTGGCCATTACGTAATCATAAACCTTTACTTATTTTAGATATGGCTGTTCCGCGTGACGTTGAGTTACGTGTGGCTACGCTTTCTGGGGTGGAATTGTATTGTATTGATGATTTAAAGGGGGTGATTGAGCAACATCGTCAAGGCCGTGAACATGCAGCTGATAAAGCTAAAGAAAAGATTGAGCAAAAAAGCCGAGACTTTATGCTTTGGTTAAATAGTCTAGATAAAGTAAATCACACTATTCGTGCATGTCGAGAACAAGTAGAAGCTTTATGCCACATTGAATTAATGAAAGCGAAACAGCAATTATCACATGGTTATGAACCGGAGCTTGTCCTGGAAGGGTTTGCTCGTGCTTTGGCTAAACGTTTATTACATACACCTAGCGTACAATTACGCCAAGCCGGTGCCGAGGGGCAGTTTGAATTGTTACATCTAGCTAGGCGCTTATTTGCTTTACCAGATCCAGAGGTAAAAACATCATGAAGCCCTCAATTGTGGCAAAGCTACAAGGGTTGGTTGCTCGGTATGAAGAGTTAGGTACACGACTAGCTGATCCTCGGGTGATTGGTGATCAGAATCAATTCCGAGATTACTCCAAAGAATATGCGCAGTTGGAGCCAGCCGTCAATGCTTTTAAGCAATATCAAATCTTAATCCAGACGCAAGCAGAAACTCGGCTTTTGCTGGAAGAACCAGATTTTGAGTTACAGCAGCTTGCTAAACAAGAATTGAAAGGGTTAGAAGAGCAGCTAGTAAAGCTGGAGGCAGAGTTGCAAGTGATTTTATTGCCCAAGGATCCACATGATGAAAATAATATTTTTCTTGAAATACGCGCAGGTACGGGAGGCGATGAGGCGGCGATTTTTGCGGGTGATTTATGCCGGGCATATATGCGTTATGCAGAAAATCGTGGATGGAAGGTGGAGGTAATTAATGCGAGCCACGGTGAACATGGCGGATATAAAGAAATAATTTTGCGCATTATTGGTCGCGGTGCTTATTCTCGGTTGAAGTTTGAATCGGGGGTGCATCGTGTACAGCGTGTACCTGAGACAGAAGCACAAGGGCGTATTCATACCTCAACCTGTACAATTGCTGTGCTGCCTGAAATTGAAGAAGTTTCCCATATTGAAATTAACCCAGTTGATTTGCGGATTGACACCTTTCGAGCATCGGGCGCTGGCGGGCAGCATGTCCAAAAAACAGATTCAGCCGTGCGTATTACACATCTTCCTACTGGGACAGTCGTTGAGTGCCAAGATGAGCGGTCGCAACATAAAAATAAAGCCCGTGCTTTGTCTTTATTGCAAGCCAGATTATTAGACGCAGAGCGTAGCAAACAACATCAACAGCAAGCAGCGACCCGTCGTAGTTTGGTGGGCACCGGCGATCGTTCTGAGCGTATACGTACTTATAACTTTCCACAAGGGCGACTGACTGATCATCGTATTAATCTGACCCTTTATCAATTACCTAAAATTATGGAAGGTAATTTGGATCCTGTCATTGAACCACTAATTCATGAACATCATGCTGAATTAATGGCAATGTTAGGAGAGTCGTAAGGCTCTGTTAAAAAGGGAAGTTATTCTTTCACAGAGCCTAAGGGGTTATAGGTTGAATATGCAGCAACAAACTATCCATCAAGCACTAGTATTAGCTAAACAAATGCTACCTGTTGTGACAGATGTTCCCATGTGGGAGGCAGAACAGTTATTGGCTAATGTGTTAAATGCTCCCCGTAGCTATTTGTATGCTTATCCTGAAGCAGTACTTACTATGGAGCAATCCCAAAAATTTATTGCTGTTATTTTCAGGCGGATGGGGGGTGAGCCTATTCCTTATTTAACCGGGCATTGTGAATTCTGGGCATTGGCGCTACGTGTAACACCAGATACCCTTATCCCGAGGCCGGAAACAGAGTTACTTGTGGAGCTCCTGCTTGAACGATTAGGACAGGATGCTGTTGTTGCTGATTTAGGTACAGGATCAGGTGCAGTTGCATTAGCCTTGGCCACAGAGCGCCCTCAGTGGGTTATCTATGCTACCGATCATAGCCCAGCCGCGTTGGCTGTTGCTCAGGCTAATGCGCAAAGATTAGGGTTGACGCAGATTCACTTTCGACAAGGCGATTGGTGCGCTGCCTTAGCGGAGGATACAATAGGTTGTTCGCATAAATACCAGTTATTTCATGCTATTGTGAGTAATCCGCCCTATATTAGCGAGGTGGATTGGCGTGTTTATGGAGAAGGATTAAAGTTTGAACCTCGGACTGCTTTAGTGGCAGGAGAGCGTGGACTTAGTGAGATTAAGAAGATTATAGTGGATGGAAGGAGGCATTTAGAATCAGGTGGTTATATTATGATTGAACATGGATTTGCGCAGGGCGCTGTAGTGCGACATTTACTCCAACAAGCTAATTATCAAGAGGTTGCAACTTATAAGGACTTAGCAGGAAGGGAGCGTGTAACAGGAGGTATTATCCTAGGAATGCCATAGTTACTTTGAGATATTTTTTTGGTATAGCGGCTAGTTTTGCACTACAATTATGTTAATAAGGATAGGAGATTGAGTAATGGCAATTAAAGAAAAAGACATTCTAGAGCCTAGCTTAGAGATGTTAGGGATAGCACCGTATAAGCCTAAAAAAACCGAGAAATATATGAGTGCTCGGATGATGGGACATTTTGAAAAAATCTTGATGGCATTTCGTCAACGTATTATGGAAGGGGTTGATCGTACAGTAAGTCACATGAAAGAAGAGACCACCGTCAATTATCCTGATCCTAATGATCGAGCATCACAAGAAGAAGATTTTCGTATTGAATTACGTACACGAGACAGAGAACGTAAGCTACTGAAAAAGGTGGAGGAAGCATTAGAATTAATTACCGAAAAAGAATATGGTTACTGTGAAGTGTGTGGTGTGGAGATAGGGTTACGACGGTTAGAGGCAAGGCCAACGGCAACGCTATGTATCGATTGCAAGACGCTTGATGAAATTCGTGAAAAACAACAGCGACAAGAAGAGGAGTTTTGAGTGTAGAAAAAATGCTATACTTTACTTTAAATGGATTATTGTTTTTTTGCGAGTAACAAAACATGGCGGCGCCACAACAACCAGGTCAGGAAGATCAATCCACGGCTATTTTATGGATTGTGGCTGCTGTATTTGTTGCTGGCGCAGTTATTTGGTATTTATATAAAAGTTACATCATCACTGCTTATCTGGATCTTAAACTTTATGAAATCAATCTATTAAGTTTTTTTACATCTAATCTGGCTGGCACTAAGGCAACGATACAATCTTATTTAGCAGATCCTAAGAGCGTTACTTTCCAACAAGTTATAGATGCAGGCCGTGCGGTGGGTGATTATTTACGGTTGCCGCTGGTTGTCATTTTGTTTTTTTTAGCTTTTTTTGTATATAAAAGCAATTTAGTACGTACGTATAAGCGTACCTACTCAATGAATGAATTAGCGAAATTAGAAAAAACCAATTGGCCACAAATTTATCCAGTAGTTAACTTAGACTTGGTGCATACCGATATTGATACCGGACCATGGGCGATGGCATTGACGCCCATGCAATATTGCAAAAAAAATAAATTATTAGAAGAGCATAAAGTACAGCGCAAAGAGGGCATGACACGTGAAGAATGGAATCGCGTTGAAGTCACGTTGAAACGTGGTGAGGCAAATAAGTTATTTGCTTTGCAACTAGGCCCGATGTGGGGTGGAGTAGATCGATTGCCGTTACACATCAAAGCGTTATTTGCTGTTTTTGCTGCGCGCATAGAGGCGGATACGAAAACAGCGCAAGATATGCTAAGGCAATTCAATTTTTCTTGTACGACGAAACTAGATTTTCAAGGGGTCAATGAGCTTTGCAAGAAGCATGAGAAAAGTAAACGTGTGCAACAAGTTACTCGGTCACATGCTTATGTGTTTACAGTGATGGCTGCTATGTTAGAAGCGGCACGTGAGGATGGTGTGCAAGCTTCAGCAGATTTTTTATGGCTAAAACCTATGGATCGTCGTTTGTGGTATACCCTGAACGCAGTAGGGCGGCAAACACCTTTTGTAGAGGTGGCAGGTATTTTTGCACATTGGGTGGCGGAAAAAACTTCCGGCAGAAAGTTACTAGTGCCGATGGTGGATGAGGCAACCAGGGCGCTTGAAGTGGCATTAAAAGATGTTATTTATCATCCGGATGAAAAAGAGGAAAGATAAATGGCAATACGTGGCTTAGAAGAAAAGCAAGAACTTCAGCCCCAGTTATTGTTGCGCGATACGCGAACATTAGGGATGAAGTTTGTTGATTTCTTCAAGGACCCGGTAAATAGTGCGATCTTGATGATTGCTTTCGCCTTAGCTGCTTTTTTCTTTGCACCGATGACTGATTTTATAACGCTAATTGGTTTTTTTCTATTTCTCTATGCGTATACGCGGCGATTTAGTTTGCCATTTCGTATGCCGCAGCGCTCTAATGCCTATGATCAGAATGATCCTTTGCCAGGTTCAACTAAACCGCGTAAAGCGCGCGGTATTTCTTTTTTTGGTAATAGTCGCCTATCTGGAGAAGAGCTTTGGTTTAATAATGATGACATGCGTACGCACGTTTTGATTTTTGGTTCAACCGGTAGCGGTAAAACAGAGGCATTAATCTCATTGGCATTTAATTCCTTAATCCAAGGCAGTGGTTTTTTATACGTAGATGGCAAAGGCGATAATAGTGTCTTTGCTAAATTGTTTTCTATGAGTCGCTCACTGGGGCGCGAAGATGATTTACTGTTAATTAATTTTATGACAGGCGCACGTGATGTTGTTGGGGCGCAGGAAAAACGTTTATCTAATACGATGAATCCATTCTGCACTGGTTCATCCAGTATGTTGTCTCAGCTTGTTATTAGCTTAATGGATGCCTCCAGTCAAACTCCAGATGGAGACATGTGGAAAGGTCGTGCCATGGTATTTGTTGAAGCCCTGATGAAAGTGTTGGTTTATATGCGGGATAAGGGGAAGATTCTATTAGATGCGAATACTATTCGTAACTATTTTGAGCTTACACGGTTAGAGTCTATAGCATTAGATAAAATGTTTGTGCGTGATAACCAAGAGCCGGTGAGTTTAGCTGATACACCGGATGTGATTCTAGAGCCGATGTCCAACTATCTCATTACTTTACCGGGATTTGATCGATCACGTAAAGGTAAGCAAAGTGGTCAGACCTATGAGCAACATGGGTTTATCACTATGCAATTAACTCGTGTTTTCGGTTCATTAGCAGATACGTATGGCCATATTATTCGTACTAACCTTGCTGAGGTTGATTTAAAAGACGTGGTATTAAATCGACGTATTTTAGTGGTGTTACTACCTGCGTTGGAGAAGTCTCCAGAAGAATTAGCGAACTTAGGTAAGGTAATTATTGCCTCATTGAAAGCAATGATGGCGGCAGGTTTAGGTGAATCAGTAGAAGGTACCTATCGTGAAATGATCACCCGTAAACCTACGAATGCGCCGACCCCTTATATGTGTATTCTTGATGAGTATGGTTATTATGCGGTGAAAGGATTTGCCGTTGTTCCAGCACAAGCTCGCTCTTTAGGGTTCTCAGTGGTTTTTGCAGGGCAAGATTTACCAGCTTTTCAAAAAGCTTCCAAAGAGGAAGCAGCATCCATTGGCGCGAATACGAACATTAAAATTTGTATGAAATTAGAAGACCCAATGGAAACCTGGGAGTTTTTTCAAAAAACTGCTGGGGAATCCTATGTTACTAAAGTCGATTCTTTTCAAACTAATGCTGGTAGTTTACTGAATAATTATATGGATAGTCGTAGCGCCTCTTCTGAAAAACGCCAGCGTATTGATTTGTTGGACTTAAAAGATCAGCGCGAAGGTGAAGCACACATATTTTTTAAATCTAGAATTATTAGAGCTAAGATGTTTTATGCTAATCCAGCGCCCTGTGAGCAAATGCGCATTAACCAATTTCTCAAGGTAGAGCCACCAGTAGGGCGTATTCTGCTGGATATGGAAGAGCGGATGCATAGGTATGAAGAAGTTGTTGCGGCTGGAGAGGTGAGTTTTGCTTCTCCACATGACGAAGGAGAAGAAATACCTATTATTGCCGGTGCTTTAAGGGATCAGGCAGTTGCTAATTCTATTGAGCGTAGTGTAACTGCTTTATTAGCTTTTCATAATCGGCATGCTATACCTGAGGAGCATAGAAAAGCACCTGAGGTTGAGGAAGTTATTCCAGGAAGAGTGAATATATTTAGCCAGATTGCATTGCCTAGTTCTGTAAAAGCGTTAGTGGGCGCAGCCAGTTTTAGTGGTTTTAGTCAACCTTTAGTCAGAAAAGCTATTATAAAGGATAAAATGGAGCTTTTAGAAAGGGTGATGGGAAGGTCTGCTTCCCAAGCTAATGCGCTGACTGGGGAGATTGTAAAAGACATGACGGTAGCGACAGATTACCCTCCTGAGGTACACGGTTTACTAATGCCTAACCAAGAAGTAGTGGCTATTGCTGGTGAGTTATGTGATTATGTAAAATCACTTAGTGTAGCTCAGGAAGGTAAATAAAAGCAGTGATGCGTTTTTTTATTTATTTTAAAAGTCTTTTTTTGTTCCGAGGTTTGAATTGTAAGCAGACCCTATCTTTTTATCCTTCATCCTACGGTATTTTTCTATGGGAGAAGATGAAAGAGAGGTTAATACCTCTATGTATGTATTCTTTTATTCTTTCGTGTATTTTCGTGCTGTCTGGTTGTGCTTCTTCTGGGGTGGCACGTGAGGCAGCTAGTCAGGTAGATCAAGGATATCAACATACTCAGGATATGGTGTCAAATGTGACAGACACCCGTATTTCTGATAGTTATGGCAATACCAGTCAAGCTACAAGAGGTGCCTTAATAGGTGGTGCGACCGGTGCGGTTGCTGGGAGTCTTGTTTCTGGTATTGGGGTTATTCCAGGAGCTGCTGAGGGAGCTATTTTTGGCGCGGCTTATGGTTCCTATATCGACCAATATACGACATCGCGTGATCAATTAGAAAATCGTGGTGTGAATATGATTGTTTTAGGAGATCAAATACGTTTAGTTTTATCTTCAGAACAATTATTTCATTCTATGACAGCGACTATCCGTCCCCAAGCTTATTCTATTCTTTATATGGTTGCGCGTTATATTAATCAGTATACTACTATGTCAGTGACGATTGCTGCCTATACAGATGCGACAGGCTCAGCACGGGTTAGAACAGTATTATCAAAAGATCAAGCAAGTAGTATAGTAAAATTTCTAGGCGCAGCAGGTGTAAATACGCGGGTGCTTTACGGCGTAGGGTATGGGGGGCGGCATCTTATTGCAAAAAACTCTACCGATTGGGATACGAGTGATAATTATCGTATTGAAATCACCTTAGAGAAATTGCCTGTTTAACTAAACGACAGCAGGAACCTGGCTAAAGGGTGAATATGATGTTGGCACGACGCCATGAGATAGCAAGATTGCAAAGTGATTTTTATCGACGTTGTTATCGTAAATCTTTGTGGGCATTGTTAATATCTATAGTTATTATGTTTTTACTGATAGTGACTATTATTTATTTGATTTTATTTCAACCTGCGCGGCATTATTATATATCAACTACGGAGGGTGAGATTATTCCATTCAGCGCACGTCCGTCTTGAGGGATGACATGGAAGGATTTTTAAACAGTAATGCTTTTTACAAAGACCATTCTCAACATATTATTTTTGCTATTATCTTTGCCGTAGTGATTTTATTATGCATTGTAGGGATTTTGCTCTATCAGGTATTCCATCGCCCTATGCCTGCTTTTTTTGCTGTGGAGCCTAATCATAATGAGATGCGGTTGTCTCCATATGATGAACCGAATTTGCTGCCAAATACAATATTGACTTGGGCTAGCAAAGCGGCCACAGCAGCCTATACCTTTGATTTTGTAAATTACCGTGATGAGATTGATATGACACGGCCTTATTTTACTGAGAATGGGTGGGGAGATTATTTGGCCTCTGTACAGAGCTTATTAGGAACGGTTATTCAAAACCAATTGTTTGTTAATGGCGTCGTTGCTGGGACTCCTGTCATTTCTAACCAAGGGGATTACCCTGGGTTGGGGTATGTATGGCGAATACAAATTCCTTTTTTAGTTACTTATCAGAGTGCAAATACAACATCACAGCAAAATTATATGGTAACCATTACGATTGTCAAAATACCGACGACGATAAATCCTCAAGGGATTGGGATTGATCAGTTTGTTATGTCATAAGGATAAGCAATGGCGGATACACTCGCATTGATTTTTGCTCGGAATATGTTTTATCGCCGTCAATATCAATTGATATTAGGTGCACTAGCCATCTCTTTCATTATTATTGTTATTTTAGCTTGGATTTTATTGTATTTAGTTAAATATCCGCCGACGCCTGTTTACTTTGCAGCTGATAAAGCAGGGAGACTTATTTATGAAGAGCCATTAACTGAGCCTATTCCTACTCAGGATGTACTGGAATGGGCAGTCGAGGCGGTACAAGCAACTTACTCTTATGACTTTATTAATTATCGTGCACAATTACAAAATGCTCAGAAATACTTTACTAGTTATGGTTGGATTGAGTACATGAGAGCGTTAACTGCCTCTAATAATCTTTTGGCATTGACGAATAGAAAGATGGTTATTATTGCCCAAATTGCAGAGCCACCCAAAGTTGTTACAACAGGAGTATTAGGTGGAGCGCATGCCTGGAAACTAGAAATGACATTGCTAGTAACGTATTGGTCGCCGCCATTTAGTAATACATCGCAGTTTTATAATCCCTTACAAGTTAGCATGATTATACAGCGTCAGCCTTTGTTGAAAAGTTATAAAGGACTAGGCATTTTACAATTAATAGGTAGCATAACAGCATCATCAACAACGCAATCTGGGTGATACGATGGCAGAAGAAGGGCTACAAGTAGTTACTCTTCATGACGATTTTTATCGCGATGGTGTGCGCGTCGTGTTAGCTATAGTGATTTCCTTGAGTGTAATTATTTTGGCAATGCTGGGTATTTCTATTTACTTGCTTTTTAATAAGCCACAGCCTATGCGATTCCCTGTCGAAAATGATTGGCGTGTTGTTAAACCTGTGCCTGTAGAGCAGTCTTATCTCAGCATAACAGACTTATTGCAGTGGGTTGCGAATAGTATACCTAAGACATTTAATGTTAGTTTTGTAAACTATAATGCTGATCTCACGAGATCAGCGCAATATTTTACCGGGACTGGGTGGAAAAATTTTTTAAATCAAATTAATAATTATGCTGACTATAACTCTGTACAAGCCTCCAAGTTTTTTATAAACAGTACTTTAGCTGGAGCACCATTTATTTTAAACCAAGGATTATTACAAGGAAGATACGCATGGTGGGTGCAGGTGCCAGTTGAAATTACTTATACCAGCTATGAAAAAACTTATACGAAGTCATTAGTGCTGCAAGTGTTAGTAGTGAGAGTCCCAACTCTCGATAACTTGATCGGTGTTGGTATTGAAAATGTGCTGGTAAATTCGAGTAAGTGACTCTCAGAATTCCCAGGAGTTCCCGCTAACACTGTCATCCTGAGCGTTAGCGAAGGATCCTCTTAATAAATCTTCGATGTTTATTAAGACAGTTGCTTCGCTAACGCTCAAGATGACAGTGTTAGCGGGAACTCCTGGGAATTCTGAGAGTCAGTTGACTTCATTACTCACCTTACGCGAGATGAACCTTAAGCCCGAGGAGGTGGTGCTGACAGCCGGGGGGGCCGCGTGGTTACACGCGGGGTGGCGGAAGCACCGGATCCCCGCAAGGGCTAATCTTAACTATTGCGTAAGGTGAGTTCATTAGATGTTTTGGTAATGAGAATCTCATGGTAATATCTTAAGATTCTTCTATATGGGTTGGGTATCCTGCTAAGGAGAAGCATGAGAAATATGAGAGGAGTTACATTCTTATTGTTGGCATGGATTAGTATGCCGCAGAATGTATGGGCACAATCATCATTAGCAGATGCGACAACAACGCCTTCTTCCGCCACAGGAGATGGGCAATTTCAACAGTGGTTACAAAACAATGGTCTTACTCAAGGACAATCTGCGACAGCAGCACCCTCAGTGGCGTTTAATACTAATAATTCATCCGCTATTTCTGGACAATCTTCTGTTGTAAGTAAAAATCCTAGGTTGCCCTTAACTTATGAGCAATCCCAGCAAGTCATGTTAAATGCAGCGCCGCCTTCTCAGATTCCGCCGCAGCCTGATGCAACTGCTGCATTTGATACAATGCTGCAAAAAAACATGCCATTAACGCCACAGCAAGTTGTACAATTACGTCAGGAGATCGATGCAGCACAGCGTGCAGCCTCTATTCCTGCAACCATTCCACCTAAGCCAGTGTCTACGACACTAATTATTAATTTAGCACCAGGAACTACACCACCTGCTATTCGTTTGGCGCAAGGTTATGTGAGTTCATTAGTATTTGTAGATTCAACTGGCTCACCTTGGCCTATTGCGGCCTTTGATATTGGTAATCCCAAGAACGTTAACATTCAGTGGGATGGAAAAAGTAATGTCATGTTGATGCAAGCTGTTGCACCGTATATGGCAGGGAATATGGTTATTCGACTTGCAGGGTTACCTACACCTGTTACTTTGGAATTGGTGTCTGGGCAACGGGTGGTAGATTATCGCGTGGATATTCATGTTTCTGGCTTAGGACCCAATACGAAAGATTTGCCAATAGGCACAGCCCTTCCAGAGAGTGCCAATCAATTGCTGCTTAATGTATTAGATGGTGTTGCGCCATCGGGAAGTAAAGCATTGATGGTAAAAGGGGGTGATTGTCAGGCATGGTTGTTGGGGGATACAATGTACCTGCGTACGCGGCTAACGGTACTTTCCCCGGGATGGGTAGGAAAAATGATGAGCCCTGATGGTATGCAAGCATATGAAATGCAAAAGGCTGCTTCTGTGTTAGTTTCACGCTATGGGGAACCTATTGAACTTAAGATTGAGGGGTTCTAATGGCGTTTAAACTTCCTAATATTAAGTTTAATTTTTTTTCACATCTTGATGCGCGTTCTCGAATTTTCTTTTTACTCGCAGCAGTAGTTGGCATTGGTTTTTTTGTTTATTTAGGGTTGCGGTTTTTTACCGGTGCTACAGATACAACGGGTCCTTCGCGTGTAGCCAGTGCACCTGGAGGATTGCAATCTGTTCCGGGTGGTCAATTAACCCCAGAGTATTACCGAGCCTTAGCACAGGCTAATGTGCAAGCAGCACAGCAGGCACAAATATCTGGAGGCAGCGCTGTACCAACATTAGTTAATATTCCTGGCCAACAGCCACAGCCTTTGGCCGCTGCTGGTATAGGGCAGTGCAATATTATTTGCCCTGAAGAATCCAGTAATGTGAAATATGATCTCGATGATTGGGTAAAACAAGGCAGTATATCGCCAGATTTAGCTAGCCAGTTACAAGAAATGGCAAATCAAAATGTTCCTGTTGAGCAATATGCGGCTATGTTAGATCAACTGGTAAAGTCAGGAAAGCTGACGCCAGAGCAAGCACGTCAACTTTTAGCACGTTATAAAGCACAGCATGCTAATGCATTGTTGCAGCAAAGTGCCAATGCCATGGATAATTTGATTAAGTCGGGACAGCTTCCACTCTCTGTAGCGAATCAATTATTAGCATTGCAAAAGGAAGGAGTATCTCCCGCTCAATATGCAAATGCGCTAAATCGCCTGGTTGCAGAAGGTAAGATATCTCCTGATACAGCGCAACAATTGCTTGCCCAGTATGCACAGCAGCGTGCGCAAGAAATGGCGAGACAAGGGGAGTTTCAGCTACAACAAATGGCGCAACAAGGGCAAATTACCCCTGATGTAGAAAAACAGTTAGCAGATTTACTCAAGCAAAATCTTCCAGTGTCTCAATATGCAGCCGCATTGCGGAAATTGGTTGCCGAGGGAAAGTTAACGCCTGCTGTAGCAGCAAAATTGCTGGCGCAATATCAGAAACAACGTTTAGCATTAGGGCCTAATTCTACGCTGAATGATTTGACGCAACAGGCGCAGTTGGTAGCAGATCGACAATTGGAAGATTTAGTAAAAAATAAACAGTTAACGCCTGAGGCGGCAGCACAATTAGCTAATGCGATGCATGCAGGTACATCGCAGCAAGATTATCAAGCATTAGTAAATAAACTGGTGGCAGAGAAGCAACTTTCTCCAGATGCAGCAAAATCATTGATGGATAGTTATCAAAAGTTACTTGCATTACGTAAAGAAGCACAACAGTTACAAGCATTGCAAGGTAATAATGCTTCTTTAGGAGAGTACGTGAATGCATTGAAACAAGCGGTGCGGAACGGAGTATTAACCCCGCAAGCCGCTGCTGCATTAGCTCAGGAGTATCAGGCATTAACTATGCCACTCCCTGCCAATTTACTCACTGTGGGTGCCACTGCAGATACCTCAGAGGTGCCAAGCACCGCGGATTTTACTAAGCTACAGCAACAGTTACAACAAGCAGAATCTGGTATCGCTAGTGGTGTAACACCCACGGGTGTTCCAACCGGTACTCCTGAAGATGTTGCACAATTTACAGCGGCTGAGCAACAAGCCCAAGCTGCAGCAGTACAAGCAAGGGCAGAGAGAATACAAGCGTTAATGTCTGAGATGTCTGCGCAATCCCAGCAGTTGATTACATCATGGCAGCCCCCAGCAATGTCTTATCGAGAGGGGGCGGCAGCAACGTCATCGACATCGAAAGAGACATCGGCTACAGGTAAAGCAGGAGGAGGGTCGGCAGCTGCGGAAGCAGCAAAATCAGCGGTTATCAAAGCAGGGACTATTGCTTTTGCGGTATTAGATACCGCTGTTGATAGTGATTATCCAACTACGCCAGTGATGGCAACGATTGTTTCTGGTCCATTTAAGGGCGCAAAACTGTTAGGAAAGTTGAGTGTAACACAAAGTACTACTGGACAGTTGGATCGTGTTGGTTTGTCTTTTAATTTGATGAATATGGATGCCTGGTCACAATCAAAGTCAATCAACGCTTTTGCTATCGATCCGGACACAGCACGAACCGTGTTAGCTAGCCAGGTTGATTACCATTATTTAAAACGTTATGGAGCGATGATGGCATCTTCCTTTATTACGGGTTATGCAAATGCAATTACCACTTCTGGTGCGACAACTACGACAGGTATTTTTGGTACTAGCACGACACATCCTCAATTAAGTCCTGGACAAAATATCGCAGTTGGGTTAGGGCAGGTAGGGCAAACAATTGGAAATACGGTGCAAAACTATGTAAACATTCCTCCTACAGTAAAGGTGGATTCTGGGGTGGGCTTAGGTATATTATTTATGTCTGATGTAACAGTATGATTGTTTTTGTGATAAGAGCTAATTAGCAAGGAAGTCACAAGAGGCCAGGATATGATTGATAGAGATGATAAATATGAAGGGCAAGAAGACAGCGAATATCATTTTTCTGATGATGAAGCTAATTATGAAGTAGAAGAAGAGAAAAAACCTGCTGTTACTGCCTCCCCCAAGGTAAGCTTGCTATCCCATTTGCCAAATCTTAGGCGGATGGCAGTAGGAGGGATTATATTTGTTATATTGGTATTGGTTATTTATCGCATGTTAACTTCTACGTCAACAACACCTTCTACGAATATTGTTCCGAGCGATACCTCCTCTTTAGTGGCTGCAGCTAAACCTACTGCTCCTGCCTCAGTGGCGCAGCAACCACATGTAATATCAGCAGTGCCAGCTGTTCCCCAGCAAGCTCAAGCGACTGTTACTCCAACATCACCGCCAACGGTATCGACAGTGGCTACAGCATTGATACCGCAATCTGCGCCAGCCGCTACTCCTCCACAGGCAGCACAGATGGCATCAGCAACACCAGCAATGCCACCCGCAGTATCCTCTCAGTCATTACCTACACAAGCGCAACCAGGCGCTACTACTATGTTACCTTCTGTAGCTGCTATACAAGGAGAAACCGCTGCTCCGGGCAGTCAAATGGCTGCTTTGCAAGCAGAAAATATGCGACTAGTGACACAGTTACAGGTGGAAGCAAGCCAAAAACTGGCTGAGTTTAGCGTGCAAAATAGAGTGTTACGTGAGCAAGTACAAGTATTAACCGCACGTGTTACTGAAATGGAAAGTCAGCTTAGCCAATTGGTTAATCAAACTTTAGGAAAGCCAGGACCATCTGCTGTGACACCGAATAATGCTAGCCCTGTAGCAGGTCCTTTACCAAGAATACCTTTTTCCGTACAAGCCATCATCCCTGGACGTGCTTGGTTGAAGTCAGATAATGGAGAAACCGTTACAGTGGCGGAAGGGGATATGCTAAAAGGCTACGGAAGAGTGACAAAGATTGATCCTTACGACGGTATTGTAGAAGTTAACGTTGGCAATAGAAGCGTGACTTTATCTTATGGCAATGGTGGTGGATAGGGTATTATTGTTAACTATGAAAAGACAAAATGACAACCTACGAAATTTAAATTGTCAACAGACCCTAAGGATGCTAAGTACGGTTTATGTTTTTTATTTGTTGATGTTTGTCTTTTCTAAGACAGCCTATGCTGTCGGCCCTACTAATCTAGGTCAGTTTAATTTACAAACCATGCTCACCGCTTTCCAAACTCAGGTTCCGGCCTTAATGAAGTTAGTGACAGCGGTAGCCTACGTGATGGGGATGTATTTTATTATTATTGCTGTTATTGGATTAAAGCATTTTGGAGAGTCTCGGTCGATGATGTCGCAAGAGCATTCACTAAAAGGACCCTTAATTTTCTTTGCTATCGGCACGGCATTAATGTACTTACCTTCGGCTGTTTCTGTTGGTTTAACCACTTTTTGGTCTTCTCCGACTCCCTATGCTTACCAAACTTCATCTACGGGGCAGTGGAATTCATTTGTGAGCGCATGTTTTTTGATTGTGCAATTGATTGGTACTATTTCTTTTATCCGTGGATTAGTCATTTTAAGCCGCTTAGGTGGGCATGGTGGTCAGCCAGAAACTTTTAGCAAGGGCATGACCCACGTGATTGGTGGTATTTTATGTATTAATATATATCAGTTTGTACAAGTGATTGCAGCGACATTTGGTATACAATGGAGCTGGAGTTAGTATCTGGTTATTGTCATTGCTTAGCGCAAAACGCTAGGCGTGCAATGATCAAAAGAAGGGGATAGGATAAGTTGGTGTAAGGATTTTTAACATTTAAGGAGAAACTGTAATGAAGAGAATGTTGCGTTGTTTGTTAGCCTTGAGTTGTTTTGCAGCAGGAACGGTAGCATTAGCTGCAACTACCTCAGGTATTGGTGGGGTAGCAGGACAAGTAACAACTAATTTAGCTAATATTGCAAAGCTTATTACTGCGGGCTCATATGTAGCAGGTATGGCATTTGCCGTGGGTGCGATTGTGAAGTTTAAAGCGCATAAAGATAATCCTACGCAAGTGCCGATTGGTATGCCAATAGCGTTACTATTTATTGGCGCAGCATTAATTTTTGTACCTTCGGTATTTAAAACAGCAGGTGGCACCATGTTTGGTGGTAGTGGTAATGTTGCTGGAGTATCAGGTATTACCTCCTTTGGTGCATCTAAGGCATCATAATCATAATTGGTGTTACTATAGATGGAATTACAACTGGCAGCTAACCTCAGCGGGTGGCGTCTTTTTGTTAGACGAAAAGAAGATAAGGCTTTTCTGCCAGTTGCGAAGCGTGTTTTTGAGCGGGATCAGTACACTTGCCAATATTGTGGTTTTCTTGCGCAAGAGTATCAAGAAATTGCAAATGTTGATGGCAATTATACAAATAACAAATTAAGTAACATGATTACCACGTGCTGCTTTTGTTCTCAATGCTTATTTTTGCAGGCAGTAGGGTATGATGATATGAGTGGCGGCCAATTAATTTTTTTACCAGAAGTCAGTCAAGCGAATCTTAATAGTTTTTGTCATGTGCTTTTTTGTGCAATGGGTAATGGTACGGGTTACCAAGATAGTGCCCAGGCCATTTACCGTAGTTTAAAGTTTCGTAGTCAGCCAATAGAAACTAAGTTTGGTAGTGGTACCAGTAACCCAGCGGTATTCGGGCAATTACTTATCGAGAATCCTCATCCTGATATGCAAGCAAACTTGTTAAAAGATGTAAGATTATTACCCTCTTATACTAAGTTTAAGATACAATTAGAGGCATGGGCTGCTGCGGCATTAAAAGAATTGGAGGCAGAATCACCCACATCGAAGGAAGCATGACAGCCGAAGAAGCGTTCCAGCTGAAGACGGTGAGCTGATCCTTCGCTAACGCTCAGGATGACAATTTGATAGTTTAATTGCCAAATTGTCATCCTGAGCGTTAGCGAAGGATCAGCTCACCGTCTTCAGCTGGAACGCCTGACTCTCGATCGCGGTGAATTGCCATGTAAGGAATACAAAGCATGCGCGTGCGTAGTGTAGTCGATCCATTTCTTGAAAGTATCGATGCTATTCTTGCCTGGTTTAGTACCGAAGTCGGGCAAACGATAGAGTCTTATTGTGATTTAGAAACTGCCGATGATCCTCAGACTTTAGTCGCGCGCGATGGTTCGTTAATTTCTATTATTCGTGTTTATGGTGTAACTAAGTTAATTGGGCAGGAAGAATTTGACCAAATTCATGAAGGAATAACGCAGAGTTTACAAGCAACGCTGAAAAGACCAGGGCATATTTTACAAGTTTATTTTAGTTATGACAAAGAGGCGGTAAAAACAGAACTGAGCGAAATTCTTGCGCCAGCAAAAGGCACTGCCAAGCGGCTTAAGTTAGAATTAGATGATTTATTTAATGAACGTATTAATTATATATCTCGTTATTGTGCTCATGAAGAAGTGTATTTTGTTATTTGGACACGCCCCTATTCCTTATCCGCAGAACAACTAAAGCGTGCAGGCAAGGATAAGTTAAATGCTATCCGTGAGCATAAAATTCCTCCGTTTAAAAATGGCCAAAACCTTATTGCAGCCATTCCTGATTTACGTGAAGCACATGCCTCTTTTGTGCGATCGGTAGTAACAGACTTAAATGCATTGAATATTTACGCTAAGTTATTAGAAGTGCATGATGCAGTATATGCAATTCGGATGGCGGCTGATCCTGAGTTTACGGCTAAAGATTGGCGCGCGGTATTGCCAGGCGATAAAATCCCTTTTCATGATGCGCGACCAGTGGCAGGGGAGTTATCTAGTCTGATGTGGCCACCTTTAGCACGTCAACTAATTGCGCGCGATGCAGAAACCATCGATTTGCGCACGGCACGTGTTGGAGATCGTTTGTATACGCCTATTTTCATTGATTTATTTCCCCAAGATTTGAAACCATTTTATGCTTTATTAGCCCGTACTTTACCTACACATATCCCTTGGCGAGCGTCGTTTTTGATAGAAAGCGGCGGTATGGCAACGCTACGATTTAAATCTATGATGGCCGCCATCTTGAGTTGGACATCATCCTATAATGGCCTAGTGAATGATGCAGCTAAACAGCTTAGCGAAATTGATGTCAATACGGATGATGCTGTGGTGCGTTTACAGGTTTGTTTAGCAACTTGGGCTCCCCAAGGTAATATTCGTTTATTACGTAGTCGTGCTGCAGAACTATCTAAAGCAGTAGAAGGCTGGGGTACTTGTCAAGTTTCTGAGGTAGCAGGGGATGCTTTTGCTGGAGTTGTGTCGAGTTTACCCGCTTTTAGCGCAAATAGTGTGGCGACACCTTCTGTTGCGCCCCTGTCGGATGTGGTGTACATGTTGCCGTTTTCAAGGCCGGCATCTGCATGGGAATTTGGGGCGGTATTATTGCGCTCTCCAGATGGTAAGCCATGGCCTTACCAGCCAGGTTCAGCGCAACAAACTACGTGGATTGATTTGATGTATGCACGTCCCGGATCAGGTAAGTCGGTATTGTCGAACTCAATCAACTTGGCTTTGTGTTTATCTGGTGGATTGCAACGGCTGCCGCGGATTGCCATTATTGATATTGGTCCCTCAAGTAGCGGGCTAATTTCATTATTAAAAGAAGCCTTACCAGCTAATCAACGGTACTTGGTAGCTTATTATCGCTTACGCATGACACCTGATTATGCTATTAACCCATTTGATACGCAGTTGGGCTGTCGTTATCCTACTGCTCAAGAACGAAGTTTCTTAGTGAATTTTATTACCTTATTGGCTACGCCATTAGGTGCTGAGCGGCCTTATGATGGCATATCGGATATGGCGGGATTAGTGATTGATGAGATGTATAAGTATATGGCTGATGATGCTAAGCCACACCCTTATACGAAAGGATTGGAGTTACTTGTCGATGATATTTTAACTGAAATAGGCTTTGTCATTGACGAGCATACCTCATGGTGGGAAGTCACAGATGCTTTGTTTTTAGCTGGATTTCAACATGAAGCCATGTTAGCGCAGCGCTATGCGATGCCACTAATGGCAGATGCGGCTGCAATTTGTCGTACTCAAACTATAGAAGATTTGTATGGTCAAGTACGTGCACCGACTGGAGAACCATTAATTCAAGCTTTTAGTCGTATGTTATCAAGTGCGGTACGTGAGTATCCTATTTTATCGAATATTACGAAGTTTGATATTGGCGATGCGCGAATTGTTTCTTTTGACTTAGATGAGGTTGCAAAAAGTGGTGGCGATGCTGCCGAGCGGCAAACGGCTGTTATGTATATGTTGTCGCGTTATTCTTTAGCTAGACACTATTATCTTACCGAAGATGTGTTGAACGATATTAATGATGCGTATCGAGAGTATCATCGTACGCGTATTGGAGAAATTCGTGAAGACGCAAAACGTATTGTATATGACGAATTTCATCGTACCTCCAAGGCGCGTGCAGTACGTGAACAAGTAATTTTAGATATGCGCGAAGGCCGTAAATGGAATGTGCAAATAGCTTTGATTTCTCAGTCATTAGAAGACTTTGACTCGGTGATGGTGGAATTTGCTACATCTATTTTTATTATGGATGCGGGACCGGAGCAAGCGATAAAACGTTCCGCAGAGATTTTTGGTTTATCAGAAACAGCTAAGACGGCATTACGTACACGTGTGCATGGCCCTCGGGAAGGAGGAGCCACGTTTTTAGCGCAATTTGCTACTAAACAGGGGATGAATACACAACTTCTTACGAATACATTAGGGCCGATTGAGTTATGGTCATTTAGTACGACAGCAGAAGATGCGCGTGTGCGTAATAAACTTTATATTAAGTTAGGCCCAAAAGAAGCGCGACGTGTATTAGCGAACCTATTTCCCTCCGGCTCATTAAAAGCCTTGCTTGAAACGCGCTTAGCAACTTTCAAAGAACAGCAAGGGGTAATTGAGGAGGATGCCAAGCAAGGCATGGTGGATCAATTAGTGGATGAGATTTTAGCTGCTTATATGAAAAATTCAGATGTGAAGAGCTTGGTGGTGTAGACTGAGTTATCCTTCGCAAGTCCAGGATGATGAGTTACCCTAATATCTCAGCAAAAAAGTTTTGCATAGCTATCCAGGAGCGGTTGTCTGCCGTAGCATCGTAAACTGTGCCAAAATCACGGTCATTGGCCTCTGGATTGGTAAAGGCATGCCGGACATTACCATATAAATCCATTTGCCATTTGGCCTGTGCTTCATTCATTTCACGTATAAATGCGGCGACTTGGTCAATAGGAGCCATAGGGTCGGCTGCGCCGTGTAGCACTAATATCTGAGCTTTGATTTTTTGTGGAGTGAGATCAGTAGGTGGATTCAGTAATCCATGAAAACTGACGGATCCTTTAATATCAGCGCCACTACGTGCCAAATCCAGTGCACACAAGCCACCAAAACAAAAACCAATGGCGGCAATGCGTTGGGTATCGGCAGATTCTATGTTTTTTGCTGCGTTTAATGCGGCAAGCATGCGCTGCAGAAGCAGGGAGCGTTTTTGCATGAAGGGCTGTATGAGCGCCATTTTTTCTTCTTTTGTTTTTCCGCATATAGCATTGCCGTACATATCAATGGCAAAGCCGATATAGCCTAATTCAGCTAACTTTTCGGCTTTTTTCATAGCAAAAGTATTGCGCCCAGTCCAATCATGTACAACAAGGACAACAGGCTTTTTCCCCTGGGCATCACTCTTGACGGCATAATATCCCTTTAAGGTGATATCACCATCTTGGTAAGAGAGTTCTTGTGTTTTTAGCATAGAGATTCCTTTTTGTGGATCCTAGTTTCTATCAGGAGTTTCCGTTGAATAAAGTATGACCAGCAGTTCCCGTTAGTACTGTCATCCTGAGCGTTAGCGAAGGATCTTCTTAATAAACACCCGGTGTTTATTAAGAAGATCCTTCGCTAACGCTCAGGATGACAGTACTAACGGGAACTGCTGGTCATACTTTATTCAACGGAAACTCCTGTTTTTCTATCAATTCTGATGGTAAATAAAAATCTTGAAAATTTAAAGGTAAAAATGGATTAACGTGTCCTTGAGTGAAGAGTAGATATTTTGCCTGATATTCAGGAGTGGAAAAATTAAGTAATATTTTTTTACGTGCATAGATTCTCTGCATGGATTGATCTACTAGCTTAAACCAACCCCAATCACCGTGAATATTACCAGAAATAGTTTTTTGGTTAGGGGTGACCCAACTATAATGCGTATCATGGTTGTTCTGATTTTCTCCTGGCCACGCTAGTTTGCGAGGAATTGGCATGGCTGAATTATCAAATGCAATAGATTGACCATTTATCGTGAGATTAAAGCTTTTTATGTTTTTACTTAAAGGTAATGGTTGCAATATGAAAGGCACATTCAACTTATTATTTCCATCTTGAAAAAAGGCACGTTGTACACGGAAAGCGCGTTGAATTTGCTGTAATGCTTCATTAGAAAAAGGTAACGGTTGATTGTCTATGGTTTTCCATTGCCAATGATGGGTTGAGTTATCCACAAAGTCTTGTAAATATCCTTGATAGAATTGCGATAAAATGCCTGGATTACCAAAAAAACGAATGAAATGTGGTAATGCAATATCAGTCTGAGCGGATTTTATAAAAGGATAGCGATGTGCAATTTGACTTTGGTAAATATCGCTTACTTGCGTTTGCCATTGCAAATTAATGTATTGTGCAGTTTCTTGTAAAAGATAATGTTGAACACTCTCAGCGATGCTAGTTAACCAGTTTTTCACTGGCTCAGGTGTTGTGTCCGCAAGGGTAAGTAGTGTGATAAGCGGATCAGCTGCAGATGATGTATGGCGTATGCGTTGCGTTACAGCTGAAAAAGCAGCTTTTCCTTGGTCTGGTGCGGTAATGATAGGATTTAGATATTGATGTAATGATTTTAACGCAATAAAAATGGAATAGAGTGTATTTCCTTCCGCATCAGAAGACCCACTATTTACCATCATCATGTTCAAACCTTGTATTTTTGGGCTAGCTAGCATAATAGCGGAGAAATGGGTGTTTTTCTGTATGGTTTGCAGTAATTGTAGCAAGGGCGAATTTTTGCTAATGAGATTAGCGATCATCGCGTCGGTTTGTACAATGTCTTGTGGTTTGTAGAGGTGGATGTTTGCCAATAAACTCTCCCAAAGATCGACATAGTGGCTCACGTAAGAGGTTTGTAATTGGCCTACTAGTTCAGTAACAAGCGCTGGGTTGCGATGACTAGCTAGCTCATCACCTAATACCCAATTACCGCGTAATGCTTCTTGAGCAGCAAATGGAATATCTTGGGAGAGTATGGTTGAGAATGTTCGAGCAGTGAATAAGCGCGGAATTGTGCTATCTAATGCTTGGCTTATTAAGGCAGGCGGTGTGCCAATATTAATACCCAGATTCATATTGATAGTTAAATTATTGTCATGAATGTTTTTTAGTATGACATAGCTTAATTCGTTACTAGGTAGATTGTTCAAGGTTTTTCGTGTTTGCTCAATGAGCGAGTCATTCAGTGGTAAGGTGACATTTAACGCTAAGGCGGTTTTTATATTATTCGTTAGAGATATTTTTATTTTTTCATTGAGCGTATTAAATAAGGTTTCATGTAGGGTATACAAGATAAACTCATCTTGTTTATGTTGAGGATTGCCTAGCATGAGATAGGCTTTTAAAATCGCATAAATTTGTTCAGGATTTTTTTCTTGTTGGGTTTGTAAATAGGCTTCAAAATAATTTTTTATCCCGGATAAAATAATATTATACAGTGCTTGTTGATGTGCTTGCTGTGCAGTTTTAAGTAGTTTTTGCGTATAGAAAGAAAAAAAACGTGGTAATATGGTTGGTTGAGGATTTGCGCTAGTTTGTTGTAATGCTGCTATTACTTGCGTAGATTTTAATAGTCGGTCAGTAGCATTAGGTATTTGTAATAGGGTTTGGTATTCTGCAAGTTGATTGCGAATAGTATGAGAGCGTTGCACATTTTCTCGAAAATCCTTGCCTAAAATAATAGCGGCTGTGGCAATGAGTCCTAGTGATAATAAATAGATAGATTTTTGAACTTTCTTGCGTGGCGCAAGGTGTGCTCTATGTGTGACTGTATGTGGCAATCCTTGTGAAATTATTTGCTTGATGAAATAAGGAAGAGATAGAGTTTCTGGATTCTTAAAAACTTGCAACGTAGTATCTGTTACAGATGGCATTAGGTATGCGGTGCGATAGTCCTCTTCTTTGCCTAGGGGTTGAATAGCGCTAGTAAGATAAATCCCTTTAATCAAGGGATTGGGTAGATGGGTAGAGAAGTTTTTTATTAGCAGCAGTAATATTTCTTTTAAGCGTTCTACTTGTAAAGGAAAGTCTTTAATATAAGGACGTGCTACAGGATTTCTTTCTTGATGTAGGCGCCAAATTAATTGCTTGTTTAATCTTCTAATCAATAAATTGAAGCGATTATGAAAAACATCAAGCAATTTTTCATGTTCTTTTAGTGCGGGTAAAGTAATTCCCCAGGCTTGTGCTAATTCATCGCTGCCACTGTCTTTGAAGAACTCAATAAAACCAGGTAAACGATCACACTTGGTAATGATAAGATAAAGAGGAATAGTCAGATTAAATTGTTGTTGTACTTCCAGAATGCGTTGCAATAAATGTTGACTCATGTCGATAATTTTTTGTGGATGATAGGATTCCATGAGTTCGGGTAAGGGTAAAGTTAATATAATCCCTTGGATAGCTTGCTGCTTTCGGTGTTTTGCGATGAGATTTAATAGAACTTTCCATAAAAAAGCGTCAGCTTGAATATACTGGCTTGGAATGTCAATCATTGTGAGATCGCGTGTTACCCACCAGTCACAGTGTTCTGATGCAGGTAGTGATTGTACCAGGGATGGTTTAAGTTGTTTGGATAAAATGAAATTAATATCAGTATTGGCTAATAGAGTGGTTTTCCCTGATTGAGTTGGGCCAATAAGTAGATACCACGGCAGTTGATGTAAATAAACATTTTTCCCTTGTTTTGTAATGACGGTTTTTTTTAGAAACTGTATAGCACCTTCTATTCGGCCCTCTAGTGATTTGATTTTTTTATTGGTTTCTGGGTCATCAGTGGCTTGTTGTAGTGAATCCGGTTCGAAAAAAATGATTTTTAGTAACCAGATAAGGAACAATAAAACAATAGCATAAATTCTTTCTTCTTTTTGTTGTAAAGGAGTTAGGTCACCTAGCATGATAGTTGGGCCGATAAACCAAATGCCGATGGAAAATACACATAAAATACCGATAGTGGTGATGTATTTTTTATAAGGAATGTTATTCATACGTAGCTACTTTTATGAGTTGTTCTAAATTTGTGTGGATGTTGTCAGCCGTGTTATTTAATATAAAACCTAAGACAATAAAGATAGACAAAATAGCGCAGATACTCATTAGCAAAGGAAATGCAATGGCAGATTGAGTATGAGGCGTGCTGATTGTTTCTATCAGGTGAGAGGGTTTTATTGGTAAGGGGGATAAGGTTTTATTGAAGTTTCCACGATAAGCACGAATGTGTTGATAGAGAATTTCTGTTGTAAGTTCTAAGTGATGGTGACTATATTCTGTTGTTTTATATTGTCCTTTGAAGCCGAGGCTTAAACATAAATACATGAACTCCATTAAGTCAATATAGAGAGCAGGATTTTTGATAAGACGCTCTAGGATAGCAAAGAATTTTTCTTGGTGCCCCATGTCTTGTTGATATGCGAGTAATAAACTATAGGGCTCCCATTGTCCCTGACCTCCCCATGCGGTGTTACTGATAATGTCATCGAGCGACGAGCATAAGGCATAACGGCAAACAAGTAGGCATTCTGCATTGTAATTAAGCATTTTTGCTTTGTCTTGGAATAAATCAATTTCTTCAGTTAATTCTTTTTGTAATTTTCCTAAGTGCCGATGTGATTTTAGCCGTTTTAATTTTCCCATCGCGGAAAATAGATAAGCTGCAGTATCAACCAAGGGATTTAAGCCGGCTTTAGGATGGTGGGTGATAATTTTGCTGGGCAGCCATTGTTGGCCAGGCTTAGGGATGTGTTGATTGTTGGCAGTGGTTGGAGCGATGGCATGGGTTTTTGCTTGGGGATCGCATTTTTTTTGTTTAGGCTGGTTGTGAGTAGCAATCATCCTTGTATCCCTTATTGCAAAGCGAGGCATTAATCATTCTATACCAGATATTGCTTTGGCTGAATAGGGACGTGAATAATAGGTATTATGTGGTCATTCTGAGCGTTAGCGAAGGGTCAGTGTTCTTCTTAAAATACATGATAAAGATACTGATCCTTCGCTAATGCTCAGGATGATTGTCACATTCAATGTGAAATATTAATTAATCCAGTAACCCATATGCTTTTAGCTTTTTACGCAAAGTTCCGCGACTTAACCCTAGAATGATAGCAGCGCGTGACTGGTTGTTTTTAGTGTATTCCATGATCGCTTCCATCAAAGGAGCTTCTACTTCGGCAAGTACTTTTTCGTACAAGTTTGCTGGTATCTGGCCTTGTAGCTGGGATATGTGATTTTCTAGCGCTTGTCGTACACTATCATGTAATGGCTGGTTTTTTTGTGAAAGCACAAAAGCATTCGCTGCAGATTTTTCTAAAGTATTTGCTGTCATATAATTTCTCTCATTAGTCCAGATAATTGTGCATAGAACAGTGTATATTTTATCCATTGTTCTATGTTAGATCAACCATTTATTTGAGTTATAGTAAAAAAGGTTATAAGTTCATCCATTTTTCTAAATAATGTATATTAATCAATCCCTTCTGAAAGGTATTACCTCGTAATATATCTTGATGTAGGGGAATATTGGTTTTAATTCCTTCGATAACTATTTCATCGAGAGCGTTACGCATGCGCGCTAAAGCAATTTCACGTGTTTCACCGTGAGCAATGATTTTAGCAATTAAAGAATCATAATAAGGTGGAACTTTATAACCATTATATAGATGTGAATCTACACGAATACCCGGCCCTCCTGGAGCATGGAAATAGTTGATTGTTCCAGGCGAGGGGGTAAATCGATGTGGGTCTTCTGCATTGATGCGGCATTCAATAGCATGTCCGCTTATTTTTATGTCTTCTTGACAGTAAGCCAGTTTTTCTCCCGCAGCAATATGCAGTTGTGCTTTAACGATATCAATACCCGTTACCATTTCGGTGACGGGATGCTCAACTTGCACTCGCGTGTTCATTTCTATAAAGTAAAAACACCCATCTTCATACAGAAACTCCATCGTGCCTGCACCGCGATATTGCATTTTACGACATGCGCTTGCGCATAGCTCGCCGATTTTGTGTCTTTGTTCTGGTGTAATACCGGGAGCGGGAGCTTCTTCAATAATTTTCTGATGACGGCGTTGAATTGAACAATCACGCTCCCCTAAGTAAATGGCATTGCCTTGCCCATCGCCAAGGACTTGAATTTCAATGTGACGTGGATTTTGCAGGTATTTTTCTATATAGACTTTCTCGTTATTAAAAGCGGCTTTTGCTTCGCTGCGTGTTAAGGTAATGGCATTTAATAAATGGGATTCGGTATGCACCACACGCATGCCGCGACCACCTCCGCCACCTGCCGCTTTAATAATAACGGGATAGCTGATTTCTCTGGCGATACGTAAGGTGTCTGTATCGTCTTCGCCAATAGGATCTCTAGAACCAGGAACACAGGGAACACTTAATTGTCGCATATATTGAATGGCAGCTACTTTGTCGCCCATTTGTCGTATCGTATCAGGAGAGGGCCCAATAAAAATGAAGCCGCTTTTTTCGACTTGCTCAGCAAAATCGGCATTTTCCGCCAAAAACCCATAGCCTGGATGGATAGCAACGGCATCCGTGATTTCAGCTGCGCTAATAATAGCGGGGATGCTAAGGTAGCTTTCTGCTGCGGGTGGCGGACCGATGCACACAGATTCGTCTGCTAGGCGTACATGCAGCAAGTCACGATCTACGGTGGAGTGTACAGCAACAGTTTGGATGCCGAGTTCTTTGCAGGCTCGTAAAATTCGGAGTGCAATTTCTCCACGGTTAGCAATAACAACTTTGTTTAACATGGGGTTATTCGATCACAAATAGGGGTTGGTTAAATTCAACAGGAATGCCGCTTTCTACGAGGCGTGCAGATACCGTGCCAGATTTGTCCGCTTCAATTTGATTGAACATTTTCATGGCTTCAATTAGGCATAAAACATCACCTGCTTTTACCATTTGTCCCACTTCAACAAAAGGTTTTGCACCCGGTGATGAGGATAAGTAGACGGTTCCTACCATGGGTGCTCTGATAACATGTTTGTTGGCAGAGATAAGATTGGCTGATAATTCTGCTGGCTTGGCTTCAGAAGAGGAACGTTCGGGGGCATGTTGCTCTGCAGCAGAGGGCGCAAATACGGTGTGTACGGGTTGTGGAACAAACTGCGGTATTCTGCTGCTTTCTTGGCTAATGCGGACAGATTCTTCGCCTTCGCGAATTTCTATTTCCGCAATGCCGGTTTCTTTGATTAATTCGATCAGCTTTTTAATTTTGCGCATATCCATAAGGGAAGGAATTCCTCTTTATTCTCAGAGAAGTGAATTTTGCATGAATAATATCGATTTGTCTAGATGGATGCAAGATACCGGCAAGTTTATGACGTATTCACGGAAGATAGGGTAAGTTCCCTGTCTTTCTGCGACGTCCTTCGTTTACATAGGCAGTAGACACAGTTCAATAAACACTCTCCTTTTTTATGGTGGTAGGAGGGGGTTTAAGGTGTTACATTTAAAACCGTGAATCAACCGCCATTTCTAGGTTTAAATATAAAAGCAATTACTGGCGGTAGTAATGAGACGACAATAATTCCTATAACAATCAATGAGAAATTATCTCGAATAAGGGGTAGTGATCCAAAGAAAAAACTAGTATATAACAAGCCACCAATCCACAATACAGCGCCTACTAGATTATAAAAAAAGAAGCGTGGATAACTCATGCTAGCAATGCCAGCAACAAAGGGGCCAAATGTTCTAATAATGGGTATAAAGCGGGCAATAATGATAGTTTTCCCCCCATGGCGTTGATAAAAACGATGCGCTTGCGTTAAATAAGTGGGGTTAAGTAGCCGTGATTTGGGGAAGGCGAATACTTTTGGCCCAACTAGGCGCCCAATAAAATAATTAACCATGTTGCCTAGTATAGAAGCAATTGTGAGTAGGATAAACAATAGATGCACACTAATGGCTTGGTGAGTGTGTGCAGTTAAGGCGCCAGCTGCAAATAGAAGAGAGTCTCCAGGGAGGAATGGGGTAATCACTAACCCTGTTTCACAAAAGATAATGGTGAATAATAAGCCATATGTCCATATACCATAGTTGCTAGCAAAAGCAATTAAATAGCGGTCAATATGCAGGATATAGCTAGTAAGATGCTGGATTGTGTCCATAATTATCGTGTTATATAAATATCAAAACGCGCGCTTTTCCCTATTAATTGAAATGTTGGCAATCGTTTTGTTAACAAGGGTGCCAAACGGGGTCGTTTTACCACAACTCGCGCAGCGGCACAAGCTAAAGCAACGGCAAATAATTGTTCAGTATCGCTGTCATTACCTACGAGGCTCTGTAATACCTGCATATCTTTTTTGACTTGTGCCGATTTGCGTCGTTCCGGGAACATAGGGTCGAGATAAATAACATGCGGTAACAGATTAGCTGCATGCTGATTTTGTAACCAAGAGATGGCATCAGCTTGAATAAGATGCAGTTTATTAATAATGGGTGCCGCAATAGGGTCCTGAGCAGCACGTTGTATAGCATCGCTGATTAACAGGTGCAAAATGGGAGAGCGCTCTAGCAAGGTAATATTATAGCCTAAACTGGCTAAGATAAAACTATCACGCGCCAGACCGGCCGTCGCATCAATGATAACGGGGTTTTCTTGTGGCTTTATTCCAATTGCGCGTGCAAGTGCTTCTTTGCGCAAGCTAGCTTGCGTTTGTCGATAATGCAGTTTTGCGGATAGAAAATCGATATAGAATGGGTTAGTGGGTGGGGTGCGAATAGACTGAATACCAATATACTGGTCAGCAATGAGTAACAAAAAATCATAAGGCTGACCAGGCGCAAAATAGGGCAAATTTAATTGCTGGGCGATAGCGGTTGCCTTGGCTAAATTAACAGGGTTGGGGGCAAAAACGGCGATAGTGGGTTTAGTTGGCATAAGGGCACCTCTAGAAATTACCATTTCGACTTTTGTCATTCTGAGCGAAGCGAAGAATCTGATTATTTATCAAGTACAAACCAGATCCTTCACTTCGTTCAGGATGACAAATTATAGAAGTGCTTATATAGAAATGCCCATAAGGAGTTCTTAACAAAGTTTCAAAACTACAAATGAAAAAATTGCTCAATTCCCGACAGAAACATTTGCACTGCCATGGTGGTTAAAATCATACCCATTAGACGCTCAATAGCCGTGAGTCCCCGACCGCCGAGGATTTTACTAAGAAAATCTGCAAAAACCAGAATAACGGTAGAAATAAACCAAGCAATAAATAATGCAAAAAACCAAAGGTAAATATGTTGGGGTGAATGGCTAGCCAATAAAATAACCAGAGCCATAGTAGAAGGTCCGGCAATTAAGGGGGTGGCGAGAGGCACAATAAAGGGTTCGCCAACTTGGCGGGTACGTTTTTCCTCTTCATGAGGAAAAATCATGCGAATAGCAATTAAAAATAAAATAATTCCACCTGAAATAGCCAATGCCGGCTGAGAAATATGCATACCTTCTAAGATATACTGACCAAAAAATAAGAAAATGGTTAATATAATAAAAGCGATAAACGTTTCGCGTAAAATAATGCGTTTACGATGGCGCTGTTCTACATGTTGTAGAACAGATAAAAAAACTGGGATATTCCCTAGTGGATCCATGACTAAAAGTAATGTGATGGTGGCTGTGTATAGTGTCATATGTCGCTAGTTTACCTTACAATTCCCGCTCCCGCAGCGGGTTTTTGCTGTACAAGGTCCCCTCTTCCCCACGGTTTTTGTGGGGGAGAGGGTGAGGGGGTATAAAAAAGATATGCTAACTAATCGACTCTTTAACTATGCCTTACTCATGCGGCTAGATAAGCCCATAGGCATCTTTTTATTATTATGGCCAACTTTATGGGCGCTATGGTTAGCTGCCCATGGCCAACCGCATTGGCAGATTATAGCTGTTTTTGTTGCTGGTGTAATATTGATGCGTTCTGCCGGCTGCATTGTCAATGATTTAGCAGATAGGCAGATTGATGGCCAGATACAACGTACACGTGAGCGGCCGCTAGCGACCGGGCAAGTCTCTGTAAAAGAAGCATTAGTATTATTTTGCTTGTTGAGTTTGCTTGCATTCGGGCTAGTGTTGTTATGCAATCGTTTGACTATCTTGCTGGCAGTGATAGCGCTAGGGTTAGCCGTGTTTTACCCATTGCTGAAACGTTTTACCTATTTCCCGCAGGTAGGTCTAGGCTTGGCATTCACTTGGGGTATTCCCATGGCATTTGCGGCAGAAACCCACACAGTACCAATAGCAGGATGGATGTTATTTTTTACTGGGGCAATATGGCCGATTGTTTATGATACTTTCTATGCCATGGTCGATCGTGATGATGATGTAAAAGCCGGGGTGAAGTCGACGGCAATTATATTTGGACAGTTTGATCGCCAGATAATCGGCGTGATGCAAGCTGTCTTTTTAGTGGGAATGTTTTTAGTGGGAAGAGTATTTCAATTAGGGTATTTTTATTATTATGGTTTAGTGGTGGTGGCCTTGTTATTTGTATATCAGCAATGGTTAGTGAGAAATCGCGAGCCAGCGTGTTGTTTTAAAGCGTTTTTGAATAATCACTGGGTAGGGCTGGTTATTTTTTTGGGTATCGTCTTGGGATGAAAATTGTCGCAGATCAACACATCCCCTTTGTGGAGCATTATTTTGGTCACTTAGGTGAGCTAGTGTTAAAACCCGGCCGTCAGATTGAACATCGTGATTTATTAGCTGCAGATATACTACTGGTGCGTTCCATTACCAAGGTCAATGCTGTCTTATTACAGGATACTGCGGTGAAATGGGTAGGTAGTGTTACAACCGGCCATGACCATCTCGATATTCCCTGGTTAGAACAACACGGCATAGGCTGGAGTACCACAGCAGGATTTAATGCGACGCCGGTAGTGGAATACGTGGTATGTACCATTGCAGCATTACAGTGCATGGGCATGTTGACGCAGCAGACATTGCAAGCTTGTGTTATCGGTGTAGGAAAGATTGGCCAACAAGTGGCGGACGTATTAAACATGCTGGGATGGAAGGTGATATTTTGTGATCCCCTTCGTGCTGCGCAAGAGTCGTCTTTTGTTTCTATAGCGCTGGAAGAATGTGCTGACATGGATTTGATTACGTTGCATACGCCATTAACCCATACAGGCCAGCATTCTACTTTTCATTTGATTGATCACGCATTTTTACAGCGACAAAAAGCCCAGGCAGTATTGCTGAATACCGGACGTGGAGCAGTGGTTGATTCAGCAGCGTTAAAAAAATATGGCCGGTTTATGCAGGTATGCTTAGATGTTTGGGAGCATGAGCCACGGATTGATAGAGATAGTTTACAAGAGGCAACAATAGCTACTCCACATATTGCTGGCTATTCTGTGCAAGCACGCTATCGCGGTGTGGCGATGATTTACCAAGCGGCACAGCGAGCGGGGATGATAGATGAAACAACGGCGGCATTGCCTTTACCACCGCCCGTGCAAACCTGTGTTTTTTCTGGTGCAACGCGCACTTGGCAAGAGGTCGTGTTGACGCTATTTAATCCTTGGTTAACAACGCAGGTAATGAAAACTGCATTACTGTCCGATGACCAGGGTGGAGTCTTTGATCAGCTACGTAAAGAGTTTAAAGATCGTCATGAGTTTGCTAGCGTGAGTCTTGCGGATGTGGTGTTGGCGGAACAAGATCGTCGCGTGCTGACAGCGTTGGGTTTTAATATTACTGGTTGATTTAACCTCTCCCACTCGCAAAAAACCAGGAGTTCCCGCTGAAGACGGTGAGCTGATCCTTCGCTAACGCTCAGGATGACAATTTGATAGTTTAATTGCCAAATTGTCATCCTG
>MGYC01000005.1 GCA_001801575.1 Gammaproteobacteria bacterium RIFCSPHIGHO2_12_FULL_41_20 | reverse complement strand
GTGTTGAGGGAAAATTAAGATCATTGCATCAATTTATGAGTGAAAAACCGTGGAAACTTGCAATTCGTTTTTATGCGGGACCCGTTCAATGCGATCACATAAAATCAAAAACAACAACGGGTGATCTGAATGATTATGAACTAATTTCACTACCATTTTATTTGCTGGGTCAGATATATAGATTGCTGGAACAATTTTCATGATAAATAGAAGTGAACATTTCAAGTCTGGGTATTAATATGCCACATGTCGTCATTATCTCTGGTAACTTTTTTAATGTTAGATAGTGCAGACCTAGCGGTTTTACGTGTAGCTGAGCGTATCAGGCTAGGTGGGTGGCTGCTGAGGTGTGCATACCTCAGAACCATCTTGAAACTGGCCCATCCTCCAGCTGTTGCAGTTCTTGAAGTGATGTACCATTCTGTACATGCCAAGGCCCCCCCACAAGTGAGGCGTGTCAATTGGCGTTGAATTTTGCCCCCTATTGCCTCAGGGGTGCCTTTAATCCATTCTTAATAATAGCCAGCCATAATAACTTTAATTCTGTAAAATAAATGAGGAATAAGTTATGGCTATCACAAGAACCCCTCGCGATATACTAGAAGCTCTCGATCCGGCAATTCGTTTTCTCTTCGAAAAAGATGGGCCCTTTTTTATCGCCGCCCCTGAAGGACATGCTAAAAATGCAGAGTTAGCAAAACGACTAAACAATATAGTAAAACCATATGGTTATAATTTCACATTATCTAAAGAATTCTCTTCATTATTTGTTTCGCCTTGGTCGTTGCAATTAAATCAAGACGCAATACATACGGTGCACTTCGCAACACAATTTAAGCAACGCTTTGCATTGCTCGCTGCTATTATTATACGGGTAAAGGAAATGAATCACGCTATCGATAGATTAGAAAAAAACCAACTACTCCCTATTCTTTATGAGGAAATCGAAGATCTTAATGATAGAGTTGATTCGATAGAGCGTGCCCAACACATAGAACAAATACGCCGAAAAAGTACTGCAGAGGAAAGTGCCGATGCAAGACAAAAAATTTACGAGTCACTAAAATCCGATCTTGTTAAATTTACTCGATCGCCTGAATTCATCACATCGCCTACGGACCACGATCTACTCTGCCCCACACGAATATGGGCACAAGCTCTTACTGATATTGCTGAAGAAGATGACATGGTGCAACTTCCAGAAAAAAAATTACAAGCGATTATCGATCTAAAGGAATTAAAAGAAAAAATAATAGCCCTAGAAAAGGAACTCATTAAGCAACTTGAGTCCTATCACCAGAATTGTGAACAAGGATCTGCGCAAGAAACCACCGCTAAGTTATTACTAGCTAAAGAGACTCTCGGTAACTATACGGACCAAGCTGGTTCACTGATACGCAAAGCAAATAACCCCTACCCTTATGGCATACATTCTCAGCTAGGTAAAGCGGTACAACACGAATTACAGGTAGCCATGGAAACTGCAGAGCGCACAATTAGTCAAGCCACAAATACCGTCATGCATAATTTTAAATTATCTGCAGAGGACCGCCAGCACTTTCAAAGAAGAGAGCTGCAAAAGTACGAAGAATTACATACTTGGCTATCCCGGTCTCACTTTGCCTTATATGGATCACGCGGATATATACCTGATACAGAAGATACTGAAGAAGAGCAAGCTCCTCGTTCTGCGCCACCTAACTCAAACTCAAATCGAGCTTGAGTTTTTACGCTTTTGCTACTGCATCCAATGCTTGCAGTTTGATGAGTAGTGTTTCCATTTGTGATAATGGCCACATATTAGGGCCATCCGATGGCGCTGCATCAGGATTAGAATGGGTCTCCATAAAAATACCTGCTACACCTACTGCTATCGCAGCACGCGCTAATACTGGAACAAATTCACGATGCCCACCTGATTTATCACCTAACCCACCCGGCATTTGCACAGAATGCGTAGCGTCGAATACCACCGGACATCCTGTATTGCGCATAATAACTAGCGAGCGCATATCGCTAACCAAGTTATTGTAACCAAATGAAACTCCTCGTTCACATACAAGAATCTGTTGATTGCCAGTTTCTCGCGCTTTCTCTACTACATTTTTCATTTCCCATGGCGAAAGAAATTGACCTTTTTTAATATTCACTGGTATACCGTGCTGCGCGACACGCTGGATAAAATTAGTTTGTCGACACAAAAATGCCGGTGTTTGCATTACATCCACCACGCTAGCCACTTCCGCGATAGGAGTATCCTCATGCACATCCGTTAATACGGGTATACCCAACGTCTGTTTCACTTTTGCTAAAATATGCAAGCCCGCTTCCATTCCAAGTCCACGATAACTCTTGTGTGAAGAACGGTTGGCCTTATCAAAAGATGATTTATAAATAAATGGAATATTTAATCGCGCAGTGATGGCCTGCAATTCTCCTGCTGTATCGATAGCGGATTGCTCGCTTTCAATCACACACGGTCCTGCAATCAAGAAAAAGGGTTGCTCTAGGCCTATGTTAAACCCGCACATTTGCATGATGCTCCTCCTGATAAGCCATGGCAGCACGAATAAATCCAGAAAACAATGGATGGCCATCACGCGGTGTTGAAGTAAATTCAGGATGAAATTGACAAGCGACAAACCAAGGGTGACCGGGTATTTCTATCATTTCTACTAAATTATCTTGCTCAGAGCGACCTGAAACTTTTAATCCGGCTTTTTCTAATGCTGCAAGTAAATAATTATTCACCTCATAACGATGACGATGCCGTTCGATAACATAATCACTGCCATAAATTTTTTGCGCTAATGTTCCCTCATAAAGATGACAAACTTGCCCACCTAAACGCATCGTACCGCCTTTTTCCGATTTATCGTTACGTAATTCTTTCACTCCACCCTGATTCACCCACTCGGTTACTAAAGCTACGATAGGATACGGCGTATCTGCAGCAAACTCTGTGCTATTTGCATGTTCCATACCAGCCACATGGCGAGCAAACTCCACCATGGCAATTTGCAATCCCAAGCAAATACCAAGATAAGGAATATGATTTTCACGCGCATATTGTACAGCCATAATCTTCCCTTCAGAACCACGTTTACCAAAGCCGCCAGGCACAATAATAGCATCCACTCCTTTCAGTAAATGCGTGCCCTCTTTCTCTAAAACTTCTGAATCCACATAATAAATATTCACGCGTGTACGCGTCTGAATACCCGCATGAATTAATGCCTCCGATAAAGACTTATAAGATTCCGTCAAATCCACATATTTCCCCACCATGGCCACAGTAACTTCTGAACTAGGATGACGATATGCATCCACTACCTCCTCCCATTCCTTGAGGTCTGCTGGCTTCACATCCATTTTCAATAAATTAACTACAATATCATCTAGCCCCTGACGGTGTAACTCCATAGGTAACTGATAAATGAAATCTACATCCATTAGCGGAATAACCGCTTGTTTTTCTACGTTAGTAAATAAAGCAATTTTAGAGCGTGCACTATCGGATAAAGAGCGATCACAGCGGCACAACAAAATATCTGGCTGAATACCAATGGAACGTAACTCTTTGACAGAGTGTTGTGTTGGCTTGGTTTTCATTTCTCCGGCTGTTTTAATATAAGGCACAAGGGTTAAATGAATAAACAGAGTTTGTTGGCGCCCTAATTTAATACGCATCTGGCGAATGGCTTCTAGAAATGGCAAAGACTCAATGTCACCTACGGTTCCTCCTATCTCAACTAGTGCCACATCCGCATGATGCGCCGCTTCTTCAATACAATGTTGGATTTCATCAGTAATATGTGGAATAACTTGCACCGTTCCACCCAAATAATCTCCACGCCGCTCTTTACGTATCACATTAGCGTACACTCGACCGCTGGTGAAATTGTTTTCCTTGCGCATTTTTACGCGGACGAATCGTTCATAATGCCCCAGATCCAGGTCTGTTTCGGCACCATCCTCGGTAACAAACACTTCGCCATGTTGAAAAGGATTCATCGTGCCAGGATCAACGTTAATATAGGGGTCAAGCTTAAGAAGTGTTACTTTTAGACCACGAGCCTCAAGAATGGCTCCTAATGAAGCGGAAGCTACGCCCTTTCCTAATGAAGAAACCACCCCGCCCGTAATAAAAATATATCGCGTCATAAAATCGTATCGTCTTGTACCATCATGCCAAGAACTCTAGCAAAATCAGCCAAATGCCGCAATATCTAATAAAAACCAGGGGCTCCATCAGGTCGAGTCTTAAATCGTCTATGTACCCATAAATATTGCTCAGGACAAATCCGAATAGCATCCTCAATCAGTCGATTCGTCCGCGCTAAGCTATCTGTTAAACTTTCTTCCTCACTCACATTTTCTAACGCAGGATGAAATACTATCTGATAACCTTGAGCACGTGGTAAACGATAGTGAAAAACTGGAACAATAGCCGCACCGCTTAACTTGGCCAAACGAAATCCAGCTGTGATAGTAGCTGCAGGAATATTAAAAAAAGCAGAAAATACACTATGCCGCAAACCATAATCTTGATCTGCTGCATAGTAGATAGGATAGTTTTGTTTCAGACACTGCACGATCGCGCGTATGTCTTTGCGATGTAACAACCCAGACAGTGCTCGCGAACGCAGCCTAAACAGAAACCGGTCAAAAAGTAGCTTTTTTTGTGGTCGATACACACCCCATATCCCATAGCGTTTTCCAACTAAACGCGCAACCATGTCCATAGTAATAAAATGCGCACAGAGTAAAATCACGCCCTTACCTTTTTGCAGAGCCGCATCCAAATGCTCCTTACCTTCTATATTCACCAAGCGCTGCAAATAATCATCTTTACCCCAATAAGCCAGTCCCATTTCAACAATAGACACGCCCATTTCTGCAAAATTCTGTTTTAAGAGCTGCTGGCGCTGTTCGGCTGTTAACTCAGGGAAACAAAGATGCAAATTGACTTTGGCAATATGTCGACGACCGGGCATAACCCAATACGCCAGCTTGCCAATATAACACCCAATGACTACTTGCCAATGATAGGGCAAATAGCTGGTTATATACACTATGCCAATTGATAACCAGCTAGGCCAATGTCGAGGATGGACAAAACCCATCGGCGATATTTTTTCAGCATTGTTTGCCATGATACTTAATCGATCACTCTATTTAAAAAAGCAAAATTTTTTACTATGCTGAATTATGAAACAAATAACGAATATGCGTCAACTTTCAATGGGTGTGACCCGTGATTAATGTCATGCTCATTGAAAGGACAACCCTAACCTTACGTGGTATGATAAATAAAGGAATTTTATAGACCAAGATGATGCTAAAAAACCTGCTTAATAATGCAAAGCATTTCGTGATCACTTTATGGGTGAGCATGCTAACGCTATTCACTTCTTTATTCGTTATCACTATCTTAATTATTTTGTGGCTTAACAATGCACACTACACTACCAGCATTAGATATATTGCTCTCGCTCTAATGAACCAAACAACAACCATGATAATGAATGAGATAAATAATGGAATTACCCTTGCAGAAAAACGCATTAGTGCAACATCCGCATTAATCAATCAAGGCATAGTCAATGTTAATAATATTTCAGAACTAGCTACTTATACCTATATCTTACAACACGAAAGTTTCTTACCTATAGCGCAAGCAATTGTTTGGGGAGATGCTCATGGGAATGCGGTTGCCACTCAAGCCCTACCTAATGGCATAGTTACCGACATCACCACATATTCTCCACACCAGACAAAATTAACTACTTGGTATTACAATCAAAATAACCAAGTTATTAAAAAAACGCATGGCTTCTCAAGCTTTGACCCTCGTCAACGTCCTTGGTTCATCGAAGCTAAGAAACAAAATAAAATAATCTGGACAGAACCATTTGCATATCAATTATCTAGCCACAGATTATTTGGTACCACTGCAGCAGGACCTGTTTATAATCAACAACACCAATTTATGGGTGTTTTTACCCTAGGTATTTCTTTTGAGCACTTAGTCAATTTTATTTCGAAAATAAAAGTTAGCAAAAATAGTATCATTTTTATCACGATGGACAATGGAAAGGTTATCGTCTATCCAGGGATAAATTACCTACATTCAATAAAAAAGACACTGCCAATTCGTGCTGTCGCTGCACCCTGGGTTACGGCATCCTTCTACAAATATATTAGCAGCAAACAAGCCACGTCAATATTCAATTACCAAGGCAAGCGATATTTAGCTCACTATCAAACTCTGCCTGTACTATTTGGCAACCATCATTGGCTAGTTGGTATCGTTGCACCTGAGAGTGATTTTCTTGGAACATTATTAGCAGCACACATGAGGATTATTCTGGTTAGTATATGTATTTTACTTGTAGGAATACTCTTAATATCAAAACTTACATCGCGTATTATTAATCCAATTAAAGTATTAGTAGCAGAAACAGAAAAAATTAAAAACTTTGAACTTGCATCAACCACGCCGATTTCATCAAGAATTAAAGAAATACGTCTGTTAGCCAATGCCATCTATACCATGAAACAAAGTCTGCGCTCTTTCCAAAAATATGTTCCCTCTTCGCTAGTTCGACTGTTAATTAAAACTGGTGAAGACGCTCGTATTGGCGGAACCAAAAAGCAATTAGCCATTCTATTTTCTGATATAAGAAACTTCACTACCATCGCTGAAACCATGGATCCCAATTCATTAACAGAACACTTATGCCAATACTTCGATGAGCTCACAAAAATCATTAGGGCTGAGCGTGGCACTATTGATAAATACATAGGGGATTCAGTCATGGCGTTTTGGGGTGCACCTATATCAGAGCCTCAGCCCGCACAACAAGCCGCTCTAGCTGCATTGCGCTGTAAACAACGATTAGATCTATTAAATAATACCTGGAAGAATCAAGGAAAGCCCGCTTTATTCACCCGCTTCGGTATTCACCTCGGTGAGGCAATTATTGGCAACATAGGCGCTGTCGAACGCTTAAATTACACGGCTATTGGTGACACTGTAAACATTGCTAGCCGCCTAGAAGGTATCAACAAGATATATGGCACGCAAATTATTGTTAGTGAATCCGTGTACAAAGCCATTAAGAATAACTTCATTTTAAGGAAGTTGGACAATATCATTGTCAAAGGCAAATCGGAACCGACTACGATTTATGAATTACTCACCGCAAACGCCGCTGAATTATCATTCGATATTGCGACTTATCTCCGTGTCTTTGACAAAGGGTTTTCTTACTACCAACAAAAAAGCTGGGATGCAGCTATTACTGAATTTACTCTCTGTCTGCAACTCTACCCAGAAGATACACTTGCACCATTATTCATAAAACGTTGCGAACATTTCAAAAGCCATCCTCCTAATATGTCCTGGCAAGGGGTATGGCATATCGATGAAAAATAGACAAAAAACCCTTGACTCAGGTAGGTGATCATTTTAGTCTGTTAACGAGATTTATTTAATTTTAAGGAGATGGGATTATGGTTAGGAAGTTATTTATTTCACTGATTGTACTGATTGCCATCATTACAGGAATTCTTGTTCTCACTGTACCTCGAGATACATTAGTTAAAATCATCATGTTCCGTGACTTTTTTGATGTATCTTTACCCATTCTCGCCTTTGGTGCGTTAATTAAATACCTGTGCTTTTGCCCACATCATGGTCATCACTGTCATGATAAAAAGCACTGTGATTCGCACATGGACAAGTAGTGACGGTTATTCTGAGCTTAGGCAGTCATTCTAGGCACCTTTTGTTTGTGTCCTGGAAAGCATGGGTGTTTTTTGCGAGGTGTCTGTTTAAGGGTGCTCTTCTGAGCTTGCGAAAGATTTATATCCTTGCCAATTAATTGTGTAGGATACAGATTCTTCGCAAGCTCAGAAAGACTCCGGGTGCTCATGACAATCATATCTCATTCCGCAACAAACTTTATTATCACCGACGATTCCCCGTGCTGTGCTTGATAAGCCTGGTGAATAAAAAACCCCGGTATAGTCACAATTTCATTTTCCACACAAACCAATGGTAAGCGTGCACGTTGCCATGGTGGCACCCCCCATTCCTGAAACATTTTTTTTAAATCATGGTAATGCCCTCTGACAAACACCTGCTCTCCTCCTTGACGAAACCGCACAGACATCGTGCTCGGTAAGCACAGCCCTTCTTGCCCTGTTACTTTCCTAGCAATTAATGCGCCTATATTTGGCAAAGATAAGGGCTGTTGGCAATCCCACGTATAATGCTCGTTTTTAACAGGCAACATACAAGACATCACATATAAGTCATCGCGATAGCGTCGTAACTCTACATTTCCCCAATGCAGAACTGGCATACTATCCCACTTTGCTGTTAATACATCTTGTTGTAATGCTTGCATTTTCACTTGGGAAGGTAATGTTTTTCCTTGTTGTTGCAACCAAGCACGTAAAGCTAAACGCTGGCGCATAGGGTTTAATTTTAGCAACCGTTGTACAGATAAAGTATGTGGCATGGATCCTGCTAACTGAATTAAATCTTCTGTGCCTATTTCTTCTAAAACTGCTTGCGCTTCTGCACAATGGGTGGCAACACGAGATAACATCGATGTCACTGCCGACCAATGAAGTTTAAGCACTGGCATCACTTCATGACGGATATAGTTACGACTTAAAGCAATATCGTCATTCGATTCATCTTCAATCCAATGTAATTGCGCCTCTTCTGCATATTGCCGCAATTCTGCTCGAGAAAAGGCTAATAAAGGCCGAGCATGCCATCCTTGCGCAAAAGGTTTCATGCTTGGCATAGCGGCTAATCCCTTGGGGCCGGCACCACGCAATAACTGTAATAGCAAGGTCTCAGCTTGGTCATCTTGCTGATGCGCCGTTAATAATATATCCCCAGGCTGCAAATAATGTGCAAATGCGGCATAACGTTTTTCACGTGCTAACGCTTCTAAACTCATTCCTGATGATGGTTGTAAAGCAATGGCATGAGAAATATAGGGGAGGTATAGCTGTTGGCATACCTGTTCCGTATATGTAACCCATTGTGCTGCATGAGGACTAAGTTGATGGTTAATATGAATAGCACGAATGGATAATGGCAGGCTGTTACTTAGCTGGGCACAAAGATGCAACAATACGTGTGAATCCAATCCCCCACTATAGGCAATCCAATAAGTACGATCGAAAGTATGCGCTTTGAAAAAATCTTGCAGTGATTGTAGTAAAGCCGCCATCACTCCAGCCCATACGCCATCAATCGCTCATATCTTTTACTCAACAGCGTAGGCAAAGCCAGGGATTGCACATCCGCCAATTGTCGCACTAAGACTTTTTTCAATGTCGCCGCTATACCATCATAATTACGGTGAGCCCCCCCTAATGGTTCCGGAATCACTTCATCAATTAACTTTAGCTGTACAATTTTATCTGCTGTTAATGCCATCGACTCCGCTGCCTGTGACGCTTTTTCAGCGCTTTTCCATAAAATAGATGCGCAACCTTCCGGAGAAATCACAGAATAAATAGAATATTGCAACATGAATACCCGATCTCCCACCCCGATTGCCAATGCGCCTCCTGATCCCCCCTCGCCAATGACGGTACAAATAACTGGGGTTTTTAACTGAGCTAACACAAATAAATTACGTGCTATCGCCTCACTTTGATTCCGTTCTTCAGCCCCAATACCTGGGTAGGCTCCTGGTGTATCAATAAACGTTAAAATAGGTAAATGAAAGCGCTCTGCCATCCGCATTAACCGTAATGCCTTGCGATAATCCTCAGGTTGCGGCATACCAAAGTTACGTTCTATTTTCTCTTGCGTCTTACGACCTTTTTCATGGCCAATCACCATTACCGACTGCCCATCCAGCTTCGCCAACCCAGCTACAATAGAGAGTCCTGCAGAAAACATCCTATCCCCCTGTAGCTCATCAAATTGTTCAAAAATACGCGGAATATAATCCATGGTATGCGGGCGTTGCGGGTGCCTCGCTAGCTGTGTTACCTGCCAAGGCGTTAAATGTGAAAAAATATCCTTGGTAAGCTGCTTGCTCTTGGTTTCTAATTTGGTAATTTCTTCGGCTAAATTGATTTTGGTATCTGCACCTACCATGCGCAATTCAGCAATTTTCTCTTCTAATTCCACGATAGGCTGTTCAAAGTCTAGAAAATTATGGTTCATGAGGGTTCCTCAAGATGACTAGTGCATAGTATAGTATCAAGCATCTAAAAAAATCGATTGCCATCGATAAAAAGCATGGGACAGCTTATGAATCCAAGTTATATCCATTTGCGCCTACACACTGAATATTCTATTCATGATGGGCTAATTCAGATCCCATCCTTGATAGACGAAGTAATAAAACAAAACATGCCTGCTATCGCCATCACCGATCAAAATAACTTATTCGGCACGGTAAAATTCTATCAAGCATCCATATCCGCTGGTATTAAACCTATAATAGGTGCAGACCTTTGGTTACGCGATGATAAACAAGCTAAACACTTGTTCCGCCTCACCCTGCTTTGCCAAACTAACCAGGGCTATCATCACTTACTGCAACTTATTTCGCGCAGCTACCAAGAAGGGCAAATAAATGGCTTACCCACTATCACCTATCAATGGCTAAAGGAATTCAACCATGGCTTAATTGCGCTTTCTGGCGCACAAGAGGGTGACCTCGGCCAAGCCATTTTAGCAGAAAATAGCGCTTTAATTCAAAAGTGCGTTGATTTTTGGTCAATTATTTTCCCTGATCGCTATTACATAGAATTAAGAAGAACTGGCCATGCCACAGAGCACGCTTACTTGAATGCGGCCCTGACCCTCTCTGAATCAAGATCGCTACCTGTCGTTGCTACCAATGATATACGTTTTCTATTCGCCAATGATTTTGAGGCCCATGAAACCCGCGTATGTATCCAGGACGGCAGAATACTGTCCGATCCACACCGTCCGCATCTTTACACAGAACAACAATACCTACGCACTCCAGCAGAAATGTGTCAATTATTTACTGATATCCCTGAAGCATTAACTAACAGCGTTGAAATAGCAAAACGTTGTAATGTTACGCTAACACTAAACAAACACTTTCTTCCCCATTTTTCTGTGCCTGCTCCGTATACGGCAGAATCCCACATGGCAGCGCTGGCTAAACAAGGGTTAGAAGAACGACTGGCTCTTTTATATGATAATCAAACAGAAACCTTCGCTATACAACGCCGCCCCTATGACACACGTCTAGAAAAAGAAATACAAGTGATAAACTCCATGGGATTTGCTGGATACTTTTTAATTGTAGCTGATTTCACTTGTTGGGCAAGAACAAATAACATACCGGTAGGCCCAGGTCGTGGCTCCGGCCCTGGATCTCTCGTTGCTTATGCATTAAAAATTACTGACCTCGATCCGCTAGCGCACGACTTACTGTTTGAACGCTTCCTGAATCCTGAGCGTATATCGTTACCAGATTTTGATATCGATTTCTGCATGGATGGTCGTGATCGTGTCATCGACTATGTCACAAAAACACATGGGCATGACAGTGTGGCACAAATTATTACTTACGGTACCATGGCCGCCCGCGCTGTAGTACGCGATGTTGGGCGCGTACTTGGTTTTCCCTATGGATTTGTCGATAAAATTGCAAAACTCATTCCCTTTGAGTTAGGCATGACTCTGGAAAAAGCCTTAGAACAAGAACCATTATTACTCGAACGCTACCAGCAAGAAGAGGAAATGCGTACGTTGATTGATCTAGCACGCAAACTAGAAGGGTTAACGCGTAATGTTGGTAAGCATGCCGGAGGACTGGTGATTGCACCCGGCAAATTAACCGATTTTACTCCTCTCTACTGCGAACCAGGTAGCCCTGATCACATTGTTACGCAATTCGATAAAGATGATGTGGAAATGGTGGGATTAGTAAAATTTGATTTTTTAGGATTAAAAACCCTCACTATTATCCAGCGCGCATTGGATGATGTAAATGCAAGAAACACTACGTCCCCGATTGATGTTAGCAATCTAGCTAAAAATGATACGCAAACCTTTGCGCTACTTAAAGCCTGTAAAACCAATGCGGTCTTTCAATTAGAATCTCGCGGTATGCGTGATCTAGTTAAACGTCTACAACCTGACTGTTTTGAAGATTTAATTGCCTTGGTAGCCCTGTTTCGCCCTGGCCCGCTACAATCTGGCATGGTTGAAGATTTTATCAATCGTAAACACGGTCGAGCAAAAGTGTTTTATCCTCACCCCAAACTCGAGCCTATTTTGCGCTCCACTTACGGGGTAATTCTCTATCAAGAACAAGTCATGCAAATTGCGCAAGTCCTTGCAGGCTACACTCTAGGCGCTGCGGATTTATTACGTCGTGCCATGGGAAAGAAGAAACCGGAAGAAATGGCTAAGCAGCGGGAAGTGTTTTGTTGTGGGGCGATAGAACGCGGTGTCAATCAAGATATCGCTAATCATATTTTCGATTTAATGGAAAAATTTGCTGGCTATGGTTTCAATAAATCACATTCCGCTTCCTATGCATTAATTGCTTATCAAACTGCTTGGCTTAAAGCACATTATCCAGCTGCTTATATGGCTGCAGTCTTATCTTCTGACATGGATAAGACTGATAAAATAGTATTCTATATTGAAGAATGTCGTGCTCTAGGATTGCATGTTGCACCTCCAGACCTTAATCAAAGCTATTATCGCTTCCAAGTCATTGATGATAAGCATTTACGCTATGGATTAGGTGCGATTAAAGGGGTAGGCGAAGCAGCTATAGACAGCATTCTCACCTCTCGCCAACAACACGGCCCTTTTCAAAGTTTATTTGATTTCTGTCAACGCTGCGATTTACGTAAAGCCAATCGACGTGTCATGGAAGCTTTAATTAAATCTGGCGCCATGGATGGTTTTGGTATACACCGTGCTTCCCTGATTGCAACATTACCTACAGCACTGCAGCAAGCAGAACAAACCTTACAGGATAAAGCACGTGGCCAAAAAGATTTATTCTCGTTAGAGTGCGACACATTAACACAGCATATTGTCTATACAGAAGTACCCACATGGGATAAAGATCTACAATTACAAGGTGAAAAAGAAACACTAGGTTATTATCTTTCTGGACATCCTATTCAGTCTTATTTCAACGAACTTGAGAAAATCACGACCTGCCGCTTAATGGAATTACAACACCATATGCATAAGCAAGTCATTATCGCTGGCATTATTACGCAAATAAAAACCAAACAAACTAAACGTGGCGATCGCATTGCTATTGTGACTATCGATGACAGTAGCGCTGCTATGGAAGTGTTATGTTTTGCCGATACCTATCAAAAATATCATGCCTTATTAAACAAGGACCAAATCATTGTATTGCGCGGTGACGTCGGTATGGATGAATTTAATGGTGGTCAACGAGTGATTTGCCGTGAACTCTACTCAATTGAGCAAGCACGTGAACATTTTTCCAAGTATTTACAAATCACCATGCATGCCAATGCTAATCCGGATGTGCAACAATTAGCGGAATTACTCTCCCCTTATCGCGGTGGACGCTGCGCCATTCTCGTGCACTATGGATGTAATGGCGCTACTGCACAATTACAATTAGGCGAAGCATGGCGCGTACGACCTACAGAAACATTACTACAAACCCTGCTAGAGACTGCATTAGTCAGCCAAGTAGAGATGGTGTATTAGCAGGAATTCTCGGTGAATAAAGAATAGCAAGCAAAAGGGAGGTATAAAAGCACAAATAAAGCGCAGGAGGCTGGAAGCCGACGAGCCATTGTGCGTTATACCTCCCTTTTGCTTGCTATTCTTTATTCACCGAGAATTCCTGGTGTATTAGTGCGGGCATCCACGCTAGGTTAAAATAGCCACAGGCGCAAAGGAACGGCGATGAATCGGTGACACCCCTAACTTTTGCAATGCCTGTACATGTTCTTTGGTAGGATAGCCCTTATGCTTGGCTAAACCATAGCCTGGATATTTTCTATCTGCCATACGCATCCAACGATCTCGTACAACTTTTGCTATAATAGATGCTGCACTAATCATAGCTTCAGTTTGATCGCCACGAATAATCGCTTTAGCTGGATAAGGAATATCTGGACAGCGATTCCCATCAATAAGTACCAATGATGGCACCACTCGCAATGCTTGCACCGCACGCTGCATCGCCAACATGGTCGCTTGTAAAATATTATATTCATCTATTTCTTGTGCACTTGCTGCCTGTACACTCCAGGCTAAAGCATGCTTACGAATTGCATGAAATAACTGTTGTCTTTTTTTTTCCGTTAATAACTTGGAATCAGCCAACCCTATAATAGGTTGACCAGGATTAAGTATCACCGCTGCCGCGACTACAGGACCCGCCAAAGGTCCGCGACCTGCTTCATCGACTCCGGCAATAAACATGCGTATTCCTTTATAAAAATCCTGCTAACTACTCTTCTAACACACGTTTGACTACAAAACGTGGTCGCTTTCTTACCTCTTGATAAATACGCCCTACATACTCCCCCATTACCCCTAACCCAAGTAATACAATGCCAATAAGGAAAAACACAATGGCAAACAAGGTAAATACGCCTTCTACCTCTGGGCCTACTATAATTCTACGTAGCAACAGAAAAACTACAAAAAGAAAACTCAAACAAGAAATCACTATCCCCAACATCGTAAACAACTGCAGTGGAAATACTGAAAATCCTGTTACTAAATCAAAGTTATAACGAATCAATCCATATAAACTGTAATTGGATTCCCCTGCTAAACGCGGCGCATGCGCTACGCCCACTTCCGTAGGATTTTCTGCATAGGTTAATGCTAATGCAGGAATAAATGTCGTGGCTTCGCCGGTTGCCGCCATTAAATCGACTATATGGCGCCGATACGCACGTAACATGCATCCTTCATCTTTCATGCGTAATTTCGGCATCATCCATTCACGAATCCGGTTATGCCATTTCGATACCGTAAGCCGCCACCATTGATCTTGTCGCTGCTCGCGATAAGCATTCACTACATCGTGCCCTGCTTCGATTGCGGCAATAAGCTTAGGTATTTCTTCCGGAGGATTTTGCAAGTCGGCATCCATGGTGATAATAATTTCTCCACGTACCCGCTCAAATCCCGCCATAATCGCCATGTGTTGGCCAAAGTTACCATTAAATTCGATAACACGTATTTGCTGTGGCCGTTGCTCATGGAGTTTCTGTAATATTTCTGCAGAACGATCAGTACTGCCATCATTAGTTAATACAATTTCATATGGCTTACCAAGCTTATCTAGCGTTGCAGTTAATCGCCGAGATAATTCTTGTAAATTTTCTTCTTCGTTGTGGACAGGAATAACAACACTAACATAGGGATCTTGAGACATATAAAATGACCTTTTAATTTAAGCCACAAATTATAGTATGATTAACGACATGAACAAAAGAACCATTCGCACTATTTTCTCACGCTTTCGGAAGGCCAACCCCCATCCCACAACAGAGTTACAATATCATAGTGCTTTTGAGTTATTGGTTGCTGTCATCCTGTCTGCCCAAGCTACCGATAAATCCGTTAACAAGGCTACAGAAAAACTATTTCCCGTAGCAAACACGCCTGAAAAAATAGTAAAGCTAGGAGAAAAAGGGTTACGCAATTATATCAAAACCATAGGATTATATAGCAACAAAGCCAAAAATATACTACGCACTTGTCAAATACTGATAGAACAACATCATTCACGTGTACCAGAGACACGAGAAGAACTTGAATTCTTGCCCGGTGTTGGCCGAAAAACTGCCAACGTCATTTTAAACACGTATTTTGGCCAACCCACTATTGCTGTTGACACGCATATTTTTCGTGTCGCCAATCGCATCGGCTTAGCACAGGGCAACACACCGCGCGCTGTGGAAGACCAACTCACGGCTATTATTCCACCTCAATTTATCCACGATGCGCATCATTGGTTAATTTTGCATGGACGCTACGTCTGCGTCGCACGAAAACCAAAATGCCCGGCGTGTTTGATTCGGGATTTGTGTGAGTATAAGGATAAAACATTATCCTAAAAGTAATAATCCAGCTGCGCTGTTACCACATTATCAGCAACACCGGTACCAGAAGGGCCTGTGACATTAGAGCCACTCGAAGTAGCAGAAGCAGCGTAGCCAATATCATGGCGAAACTCTAAGCTTTGCAGCGTATTACGCCACCACGATGTATTAAATACTGCACCCAAACGTTTTTCTGGCAACCCAAGAGCAAGCGCATCGCCACTTTGGCCGTAATTGATACCTACTGAGCTAGGTCGGTTAAACAAAGGAAAAGAATACGCTGCTTCTGTATTAATTGCCCAAGGCCGTGCGCCATGCCCCGAGAAGGTCATATCATTGGGATTAAACCGTGTAGACGCGCCCACATATTCTGCGAGTAAATCCACATGCCCACCAATACTAAATAACCCACGTATGTTATAAGCAGGAACATTATGCACTAGTTGCTCGCTACCGTAAGGAGATGGGCCACCAAATCCATTAAACAAAGGCTGGTTATTGGTATATTGCATACCTGCAGAATCCGCCAAATTACCAATCACGCCTGCTCCCACATTTCCGACAACGAGTCCTTGATCAAACTTATAGCCAATATTCACGCCACCATTGTTGATGCGGCTTACAGAGGAAGCATGACTATCCCCACGGAAAATATAAGTAGAAGCATAGAAAGTATTTGCTAGCATAGGCGAATAACCCAGCACTACAGTACGCGCTTTAGTGCGAGCCAGTATTTTTGTAAAGGGGCTGCTAATCATTTGCGATGAATAAGTACCAAATGGCACATACAGTTGCCCAATAGTGCTATAAATAGGCGATTTATCAAAATTCCCCAGCATAATAAAGGCTTTATTGATAAACACCTCAGAATTAGCAGAGCGATAATTCGTTAATGCTGTATCCACATTATCTTTATAACTTAACTCGAAATAAGCCGATGTCCACTCCGTCGGCCCTAACAAGAACCCGTCTAAACTCACATTAGTAACGTTAATATCACTGGTATTCGCAGCACCACCACCGTTATCCGCATAATAGGCCGCACCTTCTATTACCCCGCTTAATAATAGATGGGAATGACGACCTTCCACATCCACCGTACCCCGTGCCGCCAACTCTTTATTAATATCACTGCGCAATTTTAATAAAACCACATCTTGGTTTATGCTTGGGTTATTAATCACTAAATTAGTACCGGCATATTGAATCGGCACGCCAATATACGGGCCGGTAGAAACAAACGATTGTCCTGGCACATAAATATCAAACGGCATGTAAACATCGGGATCTAAAATTAATTCTTGGCTAACAGATGTATCTGCTGGAGCAGAAGCTTCGGGTGTGACTTTTTCTTGAGAAAGAGGAACTTCTGTCCCCGAACCCGTACTTAATGATGTCTTTGGAGTTTTCTTTGCAACTACTTGGTGCTTTTTTGCAGTAACAGCAATTTTTTCTAATTTTACCTGCGTTTTCAATGCCACCACTTCAGCTTGTAGTTTTGCCAACTGCTTTTCTAGCAATTGTGTTTGTGCATTAATCTTTTCCATTTGTTGATTCGGTTCTGACTCATTCGCAGCAAAAACAGAGGTAGAAACTAGCCCAAGAATAGCCAAGCTCAAAGCCAGTGGCTTTAGTGAATACGACATGCAGGACATCTCCATCGCTTTTTTATGGGTATGACTTTTTTAACCTAGGTTTAATGATGTCCCTATACCGATATTACAGAAAAATCCATTTGCAGGAGGAGAAAAGTAGCAGACTTTTTATACTAACTCAAGTGTTTCTCCTATGTGCGCGACAAAAATAAAAAATCTATAATTCTGTCATCCTGAACCCTTCGCTTCGCTCTAGGGTAAACTCCGTGAAGGATCTATTTAATCTATAATTCATCCTGAGCATTAGCGAAGCAGCATCCTTGTCACAATACAGTCAACAAGGATACTGATCCTTCGCTAACGCTCAGGATGACGGCCAAACGCTCATGACATAAAGTTATTTTTGTCGTGTACATAGGTGTTTCCTAGCGATTCAGAAACTCATTATGATATTCTTGCTCACCCCCAGCGCCATTCACCCGCCACGCAAAGGAATTAGCTAGTACCAGGAACAAGTTGCATGGGAATTGCAGGGCTTGGTGGGCATACTTGAAGCGACCCTATAGATCCACTCGGAATCGAACAAGATGGATTCACCGTCGTCCCCTGTTGCCACTTTGGACCTACCCAATTACATATGGCACGGAATGGCGCTGTGAGTGAAGGACTAGGGATAGTAGAACCAGAACAAATATAGGGATAACCAGTGTTAACATATCTAGCCACACAACCACTATTATACGCCCAGCAAGAATGGTAAGCTCCTGGACAACTATTGGGAGTAATATTTCCCCAATCGTAACATATTCCATACGCCCAGCCATTAGGATTACACCCCGTACCGTGAGGAGCGCAACAATAATGTGGAGTACATCCCGCGCTATAAGTGGTATAACCTACCACAAACATAGGGCCGGTCGGTAAGTCTGTTACCTCGCCTATCATTCCTTGGGTAGTACTGTCGTAGCTAACCTTGTTGCCCCAGTAACATTGGTAACCGCCATTCTGCAAGTTAACTACTCCAGGAAAATTACCTGTAAAAGCAGACGGAGCATAAGGGCTAGATGCAGTTGCACCGTACAAATAATCCACTCTTGCCACTACATAGTTAGCCGGACAAGTCATCATATAAGCATTATAGGTTGATGGATCTACGATAGCAGAACCTGCGTAATTAATGACGCAAGAGGTGATACAAGTACTAGCGTTACTAATATTACAAAGTTGCGCGGATGTTAAACTAGAACAAAGTACCGCAAATGATATGTTGGCTACTAAACTTAACCCTATACCAACCAGAAAACACCACGTCCCTCTGGTTATGCTAGATCCATCATGCCTCATAGAAATCCCTAAGGTTATAAATTTCCCATATACCGTAGCATTTTCATGCGAAAAATAAAAGCACCCTGGCCGTAACCTAAAGCTAGTACAGTGTCCATTTGATTTTGTTCTTCTAGCGCTCAGGTTGCGACACTCACCATTTATCCTGTACACTGACAAGCTAATAAAATAATTCATATTAGTATGTGCACATGCAATTATCCTCTTGGCAAAAAGACATAGCGGCATTACTAGCAGGCGCATTACTGACGCTCGCCTTTGCGCCGTTTGAAGTCTTCCCTATTGCCATAATATCCCTTGCCATACTCCTAGCTACTTGGCTAAGAGTTACGCCAGGTAGAGCATGGTTACGCGGCTTCTTATTTGGGCTGGGCTTATTTGGTACAGGCGTCAACTGGGTATTTACTAGCATACATGTATATGGTGACACCCCCTTTCTGCTTGCCATCATTCTTACCGTCGTCTTCATTATGCTACTGGCCACCTTCCCTGCCTACGTTGGTTATTTATTAGCTCGTTTCTTCCCACATGCCACGCCGATTAAAACCTTTTGTGCCTTTCCAGCCATATGGGTACTCTTCGAATGGATGCGCAGCTTTATTTTCAGCGGCTTCCCCTGGCTACTCATTGGTTATAGCCAAACAAATTCACCACTAAAAGGTTATGCACCTCTCCTCAGTGTATACGGTGCATCCTTAGCTGTACTCTGGAGTAGTGCTTGCATTGTTAACGCCTGGAGTTACTGGCAACAAAAACAATATAATCTTGTTTATCGTCAGTTATTTGCCCTAATGATACTTTGGGTAATAGGCAGTGGCTTATCCCTCATTCATTGGACCAAGCCGAAAGGAGACTCTTTGCACGTTAGCTTAGTGCAAGGCAATATCCCTCAAGATATGAAGTGGTCACCAGAAAGTGTACAGTTTTCTCTTGAGCGCTATTTCAATCTAACAGAACCCCTATGGGGAAAAAATAAATTAATTATTTGGCCAGAAACAGCCATACCAATGCCCCTGCAACAAGCAGAGCCCTTTGTCGAAGAGTTAGATCAAAAAGCCCGTTCTAGCCAATCTACCTTAATGACTGGCATTCCCGTGCACAATCCAAGTGGCGACGGCTACTATAATGCACTAATTACACTTGGCGCTAAACGTGAAGCCTACCTGAAGCACCGTTTGGTTCCTTTTGGTGAATACCTTCCTCTCCCCAAACTAATTCAACCTATTGTCAATTATTTACATATTCCCATGTCAGACATGATTCCTGGCACCATGAAAATGCAACCCTTTATTGTCAATGGCATTAAAATCTTGCCATTTATTTGTTATGAAATCGCTTTCCCTGAACAAGTTTTATCACGAGATAAAACCATTGGCATGCTTCTCACCGTGAATAATGATGCCTGGTTTGGAGATTCGCCTGCACAAGCACAGCACTTACAAATGGCACGTATGCGTGCCATTGAGATGGGTAGGCCTGGGTTATTTGTCAGCAACGATGGTATTACCGCAATTATTGCACCGAATGGCAATATTCAAGCGATTGCGCCAGCTCGTGAACCTTATGTGCTAACCGATTATGTCCAACCGATGCAAGGTAGAACACCCTGGCAACGCTATGCAATGGATCCGATTTTAATCATCGCTATCGCATTACTCATCAGTGCTTTTCGTCTACGTCATCTTGCTTTACGCCGCGAGTTATAGGATCTCTTAATGGAAGAACAATATAAACCCCAAGAGATTGAAGCATCACTTCAACAGTACTGGCAGGAAAAAAATAGTTTTCAAGTCACTGAAGATTTAAATAAAGAAAAATTCTATTGCCTATCTATGTTCCCCTACCCTAGTGGTCGCTTACACATGGGGCATGTGCGTAATTATACTATTGGTGATGTCATTAGTCGCTATCAGCGCATGCAAGGTAAAAACGTGTTGCAACCCATGGGTTGGGATGCATTTGGCTTACCGGCTGAAAATGCTGCAATTAAAAATAATATTCCCCCAGCCAAGTGGACTTATGAAAATATTGCCTATATGCGACAACAAATGTTGCAACTGGGTTTTGCATATGACTGGAGCCGCGAAATTACCACCTGTGATCCCCATTATTATCGCTGGGAGCAATGGTTTTTCTTACGCTTATTTGCTAAGGGATTAGTATACAAAAAAAATGCCGAAGTAAATTGGGATCCCATCGATCACACTGTATTAGCGAATGAGCAAGTCATTAATGGCCGTGGTTGGCGTTCAGGCGCTATTGTTGAGCGTCGTGAAATCCCCTTGTGGTTCTTAAAGATTACTGCCTATGCAGAAGAACTACTTGCTGACTTAGATAAGCTAACCCATTGGCCAGAACAAGTAAAAACCATGCAACGCAATTGGATTGGTCGTTCACAAGGCATTGACCTCGTATTTCAAGTAAAAAATCACGAACCGCTTACTATTTACACCACGCGACCCGATACTTTATTTGGTGTAACTTATATTGCAATTGCCCCACAACACCCTTTAGCTAAGCTTGCTGCCACAGCCAATACTGAATTACAAAAGTTTATCGACGAATGCCGACACACTAAATTGGCCGAAGCTGACTTAGCCACCATGGAAAAACGCGGTGTAGCTACTGGATTATTTGCGCAGCATCCCATCACCCAAGCTGTCCTACCGATTTGGGTAGCTAACTTTGTATTAATGGAGTATGGCTCAGGGGCGGTCATGGCTGTGCCAGCACATGATCAACGTGATTTCGAGTTTGCCAATAAATACCATCTCCCATTAAAACAAGTCATTCAACCCGCGCATAATAAAACCTGGGATTTTACCCAAGGCGCTTGGACCAACGATGGCACATTAATTCATTCTGCACAATTTAACGGTCTTGACTCACACACTGCTATGCATACTATTGCGCATTTTCTAGAAAAACAGCAGTTAGGTAAAATAAGCGTGCGTTATCGCTTACGTGACTGGAGTATTTCCCGGCAACGTTATTGGGGTACACCCATCCCGATTATTTACTGTGCTCACTGCGGCCCTGTCGCTGCACCTGAGTTACCAGTAATACTCCCCGAGACCGTGAAATTTGATGGCGTATTATCGCCAATTAAAGCGATGCCTGATTTTTATCAGACCACATGTCCTACTTGCGGCAAAACAGCCGAGCGTGAAACTGATACCTTGGATACTTTCTTTGAATCTTCTTGGTATTACGCACGCTTCACTTGTAAAAAGCAGGATCAAGCCATGTTGGATGGACGTGCAAATTACTGGTTACCAGTCGACCAATATATAGGTGGTATTGAGCATGCCATTCTGCATCTGCTGTATGCACGTTTTATGCATAAGTTATTGCGTGATGAAGGCTTACTTAATTCCAATGAACCCTTTACCCGTTTACTAACACAAGGCATGGTATTAAATAATGGCATAAAAATGTCTAAATCCAAGGACAATGTAGTTGACCCACAACAATTAATTCAACGTTACGGTGCTGATACAGTACGCTTATTCGTTATTTTTGCAGCACCTCCGGAGCAAAGCTTGGAGTGGTCAGATAGCGGGGTAGAAGGTGCCTATCGTTTTCTCAAACGTCTCTGGGCCTTTGGTTATGAGCAACACGCACTCATCCGTAAACAAAATCACTCGAGTAACACTTATACTGATATCGCATGGGAAAAGGTGACTCAAGAGCAACGCGAAGCTTATCGTCAGCTGTACGAAATTCTCGATCAAATCAAATATGATTATGAACGCCAGCAGTTTAACACTGTGGTCTCAAGCTGCATGAAAATCTTAAATATGTTGACCAAGCTGCCTCATGTTTCTACGGAGGAAGATATTTATCCATATCTGCTCCACAATGGATTCGGCATTCTATTGCGCTTACTCGCGCCTATCACGCCACATATTACACAACAGCTTTGGCATGACTTGCATTACCCAGATGACATTATCAATGCGCCCTGGCCCAAACCGAGCGCTATGACTATTACTGCACAGACCATAGAATGGGTTATCCAAGTTAATGGTAAACTACGCAGCCGATTGCGTTTACCCGCCACTATGGAACAAACCGATTTAGAAAAAACCGTAAAACAAGACCCGCGTATACAACAAAGCATACAGGGAAAGACAATTAAAAAAATGATTACTGTACCAGGAAAATTAATTAATATTGTAACGAGGGAGTAAAAGGTTCATTATTTATGCTCAATATTAAATATATATTTTGTATTCTCACATTTTGCTGCATAGCAACAGGTTGTCGTTTTCATTTAAAACAACCTCCAGTACTTGCTCCACCACTACAACAGCTTTATATAAAAACACCAGACCCCTATGGTCAATTAACACGTTACTTACGTGACTACTTAAAGATGTCGCATGTTACCTTGGTCTCTACAGAACAGGAAGCAAAAACAGTGTTAGAAATCCTACACGAAGATGTAGGACAGCAGTTACTTAGCGTGAGTGGTACACAACAAACTCGTCAATATACTTTGACCTACAGTGTCATTTTCCAGGTTACCAATCCACAGGGCTTGATTCTGTCTCCATCCCAAACCGTGACAAAAAATGCCACATTAACTGTACAATCCAATCAAATTCTAGCTAGTGGTAATCAAACCTCTTTGCTATATGAAAGTATGCGTAAAGCTGTCGCCTCCGATATAATCAATCGATTAGCAGGCAAGGAAATTACCACCGTCGTTAACAAGGCGGCGATATCTACGCCGATTACACAATGAGATTACCCGGCTATCAACTTGATCGCCATTTACAATCAAAACAACTTGCGCCTATTTATGTTATCAGCAGTGATGAATTACTATTGAAACAAGAAGTTTGTGCAGCTATTCGCAATAAGGCTAATCATGCGGGATTTACAGAATATCAGCGATTCTTTATTAATGCCGAAACTGATTGGGAAAGTGTTTTTAATGCTATTTATTCTGTATCCTTGTTTCAAACTAAGCGGTTTTTAGACGTTGACGCGACAGATATTAACATACTGCAAACCACAGGAAAACGCTTAGAAAACTACGCTCAACACCCATTGCCAGATAGTATTTTGCTATTACGTTTAAGCAAACTAGACAAAAAACTAGAAAAAAAATCCTGGCTACAAGCGCTAGAAAAAACGGGCGTTGTTATTCCTCTCTGGCCGCCATTCCGCAACGCACTGCCACAATGGATTAGCCAGCGCGCCAAATCGCATCAACTCACGCTAACAACAACAGCTATTAATTTACTTGCTGCGAGCACAGAAGGTAACTTATCTGCAACCGCACAAACTCTAGAGAAACTAGCGTTAATGCAATTACCCAATCCTATCGATGAACAAGTACTTGCCTCTGTCTTGACGGAAGCAACTCAATTTACAATTTTTGATTTTGCTGAAAACATGCTAGAAAATCCTGCGCGTGCATTATGCATTTTAGATTCCTTATGTGCAGAGGGTGTTGAACCTACATTAGTATTGTGGGCCATCACGCGTGAATTACGTATGCTAGCCACTTGCACACAAGAACAACGCATCATGCTATTTCCTGCACGTCGTCACACAGGGGTTCAACGGTTATTAAAAAAATACTGTGTGCAAGACTACTGGCAACGGTTATTAGCTGCAGCACACATTGATCGTATCATTAAAGGTGTAGAGCCAGGAGATCCATGGGAGGCTATGGCAAAGTTGATTCAGTTGCCATCCTGAGCTTATGCAGGATAATAGCCAGGATACTCCTGAACAAACTGCAAAAGATTAATGTACCCTCAGTATCCTGCTATAATCCTAGAAACGGTAGTTGATCAGGAGTGCTACTCGTTATCCTTTATTCAGCAGCACTCCTGGCGATTGATTGTATACACGTGAACAAGGTAGCAACTATGTACCATTTACACCAAGCAGTAGGGATTTTAGGCGGCACCTTCGACCCTATACACTTTGGTCATTTACGCATGGCATTAGAGCTACACAATGCCATGGATTTAGCGGAAGTACGCTTTGTCCCTTGCTATCAACCTGTACATCGCAAATTGCCTTCTGCATCACCAGAGCAACGTTTAGCTATGGTTAAAAAAGCCATTGCTACAGAACCGCATTTTCATGTGGATGCACAAGAAATACGCCGTAAAGATCCCTCTTTTATGATTGATACCCTTATTGAATTACGTAAAGAGCTAACCAATACCCCATTATGCTTATTGCTTGGTATCGATGCTTTTTTGCATTTTTCTAGCTGGCATCGTTGGGAGGAAATCATTAATTTGTCTCATCTAATCGTTGCACACCGCCCACAGTATCAGCTACCACATACAGGCATTATTGCTGACCTTGTCAAGGAACGCCTACAGACTGAAGTATCTGCTATTTATACCAGCCTGGGTGGGTATATACTATTGCATCCTGTCACATCATTGGATATTTCTGCTACAGACATTCGAAAACAGATTGCCATGGGTAAAAATCCACGGTATTTATTGCCAGAGAGTGTGTATGACTATATCCAACAACAAGGCATTTACAGCATTACACGAGTATGATTATGCAGAGTGAAGAATTACAAACCTTAGCAATAACCGCATTAAATGATTTACAGGCTATTAATCTTATTACCTATGATGTCAGACCTCTTACTAGTATTACCGATTATATGATTATTTGTAGTGGCCGCTCTACCCGTCACGTGAAATCGTTGGCAGAAGCCATTGTTAAAAAAGCCAAGCAACAGGCTGTAACTTATATCAAGATGGAGGGCGAGCGAGAATCAGAATGGGTATTAGTAGATTTAGGTGCTGTCATCATTCATGTCATGTTGCCTACTGCTAGAGAGTTTTACAATCTTGAAGACTTATGGGAACCGATAAAAACAGCAAGAGAACAACAAAGTAGATAGAAAAAATGCGCATACGATTACTCACCATTACCCACAAGATACCGATATGGGTACAAGAAGGATTCTACGAATATCATAAGCGCTTTCCACCGACATTTACTATTGAATTAGTAGAAGTTCCCGCAGAAAAACGTGCCAAACATACTGATATCACCCGCATTATACAACGCGAAGGCGAAAAAATGCTGCTAGCTATTCATCCGCATCATGATGTGATTGCTCTCGATGTTAAAGGTAAATTATGGTCAACAGAGCAATTAACTGAACAGCTGGTACACAGAAATCAACAAGGTAGAAATCTTGATCTGCTCATTGGTGGCCCCGATGGTTTATCGCCCATGTGCTTACAACGTGCACAGCAAACTTGGTCGCTATCGCCGTTAACCTTCCCGCATGCCTTAGTGCGTATTATTGTCGTAGAACAACTTTATCGTGCATGGAGCATCTTAACAAACCACCCTTATCACCGCGGATAATCGAGAAAATTCTTAGTTAGAATAACGTATCTACCTGAAAGCTGTAGCAGCTAAGCGCGTAGAACTCTCCTACTCTGCAGGAATTCTCGGTGAATAAAGAATAGACCGAGAATTCCTGCCTACTCTGGACTAGATAGAGATACCACTGCAAGAAGAATATGGACTTGCTCACGTTGTATCTGATAAGCACGTTGCGCTACATGATAGTATTCTTTAAGTTTATCTACATCCGCTATATTCTGCTTATTCTGTACCGTTTCATAATGTTGTCTTGCCTGCAGCATATTTTCTCGTGTCTCCACGCAAGCCTCTTCTGCTTGCATAATTTTCTTACCAAATCTTTCTGGATCAAATTGTTGCTCGCGTGCTAACGTCATAAAATCCGTCATGGCGCGCAGCGCTGTTCTGCAATCTGTATTGTCCGGGTCAGTGATACGTTGACAATACATAACCTGCTTTTCTAACGCAGCAGGATGCGTCATAAGATAGGAATAAGTTAACTTTGGTTGGCATCCCATTAAAAAAAAAGTAACTATGGGCAATAAAAAATAAAGGATAAAAAATCGCTGCATCATTGTAAACAGACCCTATGACCCCTGTTGTGGTGTATTTGTGTTTTTATTAGTATTCTCAGTCGTTGATTGCGTCTGTACATAAGGAGGCTGCCCTTCCTCAGATAGGATATAAGCGAGTGGCAAGCAAAGCAAGACCACACCCCCAACAAACATAAAAACCACTGTCCCAATCGGCACTGCTAATGGGTTAACACGGTGTTGCATATATTTAATAATGCCAGAAAAAATAAATGTACCGCCAATCACGATACAAGCACTATTAACAAAATTGGCAATGACAACAACAGGCTCCATTAAATTGGCTGCCATGGCTCCGACACTGTCATCGCTCGCAGCAAAAACTCGCCAGCTCAGGCAAAATAAATATAGAAACAGAGATAAGCGCATTAATGACATAATGCTGTTATTATTTCATTACACAAGCGAAAGTACAATTATCTATTAACGCGATGCTATGTACACGACAAAAATAACTTTATGTCATCTTGAGCCCTTCGCTTCGCTCTAGGGTAAACTCTGCGAAAGATCTATCTGGTTGATTAAATAGATCCTTCACGGAGTTTACCCTAGAGCGAAGCGAAGGGTTCAGGATGACACCCATCAGAATTATAGGATGACATAAAGTTATTTTTGTCGTGTATATAGAACGTGACGAATAAAGTACTTGCTTAAATCACCTATTTTTAGCAATAATTTTATCCATCATTGAGAGTATAATAAATTTATCTTATGTTACACACTAAGCCATGGCTAAAAAAACTTGCTGTTAATTATCCGATTCATAATCCACAGCTTGCGTTTCAAGATTATATCACGCAATGTCATACCCTAGTAAAACAGCATCGACTTGACCTTAGAGAACCCTACACGGAAAGAATCATTACTGCTAACACCCCCTTTGAGCTATACCCCACTCACCCCATTCCTTCTACTAAGACAAATAAAAAAGTAAAATACGGCGTTTTACTCATCCATGGCATGTTTGACTCACCCTTCTCCTTGCGTGATATTGGTTCTTATCTACAAAGCCAAGGCATCCTAGTACGCGGCATGTTATTGCCAGGACACGGCATTACCCCTGGTTGTATGTTATCTACCTCGCACCAAGATTGGCTACAGTGTGTTCGTTATGGCGTAGAAAAATTAGCTGAAGAAGTGGAGCACACTTTTGTTATTGGCTTTTCTATGGGAGCTGCCTTAGCTGTACATCACGCATTACATTCTTCTTCGACTATTACCGGACTAATACTCTTAGCTCCCTGCTTGGATTTACTGCATTCGATTAATATGCTCATTCATATTCATCGTGGATTAAGTTTATTAAAAAACCACATTGATTGGTTACTCATTGACGAGGAAATCGACTATGTACGCTATCAGTCCATCCCCCTACACGCAATCCGTGAATTAGATATGCTACTGCAAAGTATGCATAACACACCACAACCTTATGCCACTGTTCCTACTTTTATTGCCTGTAGTGCAGAAGATGAAATCATTGCCCCTGAGACAGCAATTCGTTATTTTCAACATTTGCCTGGGTCGCAACATCGATTTATTTTATACACTGCTAAAGATATGCCTAATCTAGATAAGCGCATTACTTTACGTAGCTCCTTATATCCGGAGTTACACATTCAAAATTTATCACATATTTCTATGCCAATTGCTCCAGAAAATATTCATTATGGCAAAGAGGGGGATTTTTTATATGCAAGCCATCCTGATAATTCCGCTAGCTATGGCGCATTAAACCGTATTCAAGAAAAATATCATCGTTGGCTATACCAACATCATTTAACCAAAACACAACGCAAAGAACTCACCTATAACCCTGATTTTATGTATCTTGCACAGCAAATAGCGGAGTTTATACAAAACAGCACATAGGAAATGCCTATGTACACGACAAAAATAATTTTATGTCATCCTGAGCGTCAGCCTGTCATCCTGAGCGTCAGCGAAGGATCAGTGTCCTTCTTGAATTCGTTTAACAAGGACACTGATCCTTCGCTGACGCTCAGGATGACAGGCTGACGCTCAGGATGACAGGCTGACGCTCAGGATGACAGGCTGACGCTCAGGATGACAGGCTGACGCTCAGGATGACAGGCTGACGCTCAGGATGACAGGCTGACGCTCAGGATGACATAAAATTATTTTTGTCGTGTACATAGAGGAAATGCAATAAACACTCTCGAAGTTTGTGCTGAAAAGTCTCACTGCTTTCGCACCAACCAATACCACAATAACATCATCGTACCAACAGAAATAGCTGAGTCTGCCACATTAAATACTGGCCAAGACCAATGTGAAATATATAGCTGAATAAAGTCAACAACATGTCCATACTCTAAGCGATCCCAAAAATTACCTAATGCCCCGCCTAAAATAAAAGCCAACGTCACATTTAACCAATATTGTTTAGCAGAGTTACGGTACATCCATACCAGAATGCAAACACTCACAATAACCGCAATACTACCTAAAAAAATCCCCTGCCAACCAGAAGCGCTATCTAAAAAATTAAACGCCGCACCTTTGTTATAGGCCAACGTAAGATTAAAAGAGGGCATCACAGGAAGCGCTTCATACGGTATCAAAAAAGCATTTGCCGCATATTTAGTAATTCTATCTGCAATCACAACCAACACAGTCACCCACAGCCACACCAGCCCTGTTGCTGCAAATATGCGTGACAAAACACCTCTACTAAGCATAGGCTCTTGCCTCCCCTGTATGCGCCACATTCTCTACGCAGCGCCCGCACAATCCCGGATATTGAGGATAGGTACCAACATCAGCACGTCTATGCCAACAACGCTCGCATTTAATGTTCTTCGTTGGCACAACTCGTAACCACAAACCAGGCACATCTGTTGTTACCACATCTGTCAGCTGTGCATCCGCTGGCAAAACTCTGGCTTCTGAGGTAATCAGTACAAAACGCAATTCTTGGCCAAGATGATCCATTTCTGCTTTCAATGTGGAGTCACAATAAAGTGTCACCACTGCTTCTAAAGCCGAGCCAATATGGCCTGCGTTACGTTGACTTTCAATTTCCTTATTAACTGCATCACGTACTAAACGAATTTTTTCCCAATAGGCTTGATTCATTTTTGTATCACGTGGCAATGAAAATAATTCCTCATACCAGGTAGTAAAAAATACTGATGCTGGGCGCTTGCCTGGCATATATTGCCAAATTTCTTCTGCAGTAAAACTTAAAATGGGTGCCATCCACCTTACTAATGCTTCAATGATATGAAACATAGCGGTTTGTACAGAACGCCGTCCACGACTATCCGTTGGCATAGTATATTGGCGATCTTTAATGATATCCAAATAAAAACTTCCCATTTCTACCGCGCAAAAATAATGTAAGCGTTGGTAAATCAAATGGAATTGATAGGTGTCATAGGCATGAATAATATCTTGCTGCACTTGATAAGCTTTGTCTACAGCCCAGCGATCTAACGCCACCATGTCTTGTGGTTGTACCAAGTGTTGCTCTGGATTAAACCCATGTAAATTAGCTAACAAAAAGCGCGCAGTATTGCGAATACGTCGATATGTTTCTGAAGTGCGTGTTAAAATTTCATTAGACACACCAATTTCAGCACGATAATCAATGGAAGATACCCATAAACGTAACACGTCTGCACCCAGCGTACGAATCACTTCTTCCGGCGCAATCACATTACCTAAGGATTTTGACATTTTACGGCCTTGCCCATCAACCACATAACCATGTGTTAACACGGTTTTATAAGGTTCTGTGCCATGCATAGCCAACGACGTAAGCAAAGACGATTGAAACCAGCCTCGATGTTGATCTGAACCTTCAAGATACATATCGCCAGGGAAACGTAAATCAGGGTTGGTTTCCAACACACAATGGTGACTCACGCCAGAATCAAACCATACATCTAAAATATCATGGCATTTTATATATTCATCAGCCTCTTTACCTAACAACGCTCGCACATCTAAGATATACCACGCCTCTACACCTTGTTGCTCCACTTGTTTGGCGACTTCTTCCATCAACTCAAGTGTACGTGGATGCAATTCATTCGTTTCTTTATGGATAAATAAAGATAAAGGCACACCCCAGGTGCGTTGCCGAGAAATACACCAATCCGGGCGATTTTCCATCATCGCGGTAATCCGCGCCTTACCCCAATCCGGCACCCACTTCACTCGCTCAATAGCCTGCATAGCCATAGCACGCAACCCTTGTTGCTCCATGCTAATAAACCATTGTGGGGTAGCACGAAAAATTAATGGGGTTTTGTGGCGCCAACAATGCGGATAACTATGCTGGATCTTGGTCGTATGCAACAAGGTGTTTTTTGCATGCAACTCCTCAAGAATCAGATCATTTGCTTTATTAACGTGTATGCCCGCTAATAAAGGCGTTCCGGCAATAAAACAGCCATCATCACCCACAGGGTTATCTAACGGCAAATTATATTCACGGCCAATCACATAGTCATCTTGACCATGTGCAGGCGCAGTATGTACTGCACCAGTACCTGACTCTACTGTCACATGTTCACCCAGTACTACAGGCACTTGTCTAGCATAAAAAGGATGCTGCAATAAAATATTGTCTAACTGTTCCCCTAAGATACGTGCACATTGACGATATTCTTGTACACCATAGCGTTGCATAACCGTAGCCACGAGTGGCTCTGCTAAAATCAAGCGCTCTTTCCCCCCATCACACTCCACCAAGACATACTCTACCTCTGCATGTAAAGCTACCGCTTGGTTAGCCGGCAAGGTCCACGGCGTCGTAGTCCAAATAGGTATGGAGATAGGACCTTGCCCTAAATTTTTTGTTGCTTCCACAGAGAAACGCGCAAGCAGCTCTGCTTCATCCACCACAAAAAACCGCACATCAATTGCTGGTGACGTTTTCTCTGCATATTCTACTTCAGCTTCAGCTAATGCAGACCCACAATCCAAACACCAATGCACGGGCTTATACCCTTTCTGCAAATGCCCTTGCTGTATCATTTTCGCCAGACTGCGAATAATATTTGCCTCGTATTTAAAGTCCATAGTGAGATAAGGTTTATCCCAATCGGCCAGAATGCCTAAGCGCTTAAATTCATCACGTTGGAAATTAATAAAAGATTGCGCGTATTCACGACATGCCAGACGAAACTCAGCAGGCGTTACCTTGCGCCCTGGCTTTCCCACTTTTTTTTCAACGTTTAATTCGATTGGTAACCCATGGCAATCCCAACCTGGAACGAGTGGTGAATCATAACCACTCATAGATTTCGATTTCACCACCATATCTTTTAGTAAGGTCGTGGTCGCTGTACCTAAATGAATGTGGCCATTGGCATAAGGTGGGCCCATATGCAAAATAAACTTCTTCTTGCCTTTATGGATAGTGCGTATTTGCGCATAAAGATCCATGTCGTACCATTTTTTTAGAATCTCCGGTTCGCGCTGTGCCAGATTGGCTTTCATGGGAAAATCAGTCTGGGGAAGATTCAAAGTATGTTTGTAATCAGTCATAATTAAAATAACTCCGCGCCTGTTGTACATCCTCAGCTATTTGTGTGCGTAATAATTCTATATTTGCAAAGCGCTGTTCATCACGTAATTTATCGCAAAATTCGACTTCCACATAACGCCGATATATGTCTTTATTAAAATCGAGCAAGTGTACCTCGAGTAAGCATCGAGTACCATCTATAGTCGGTCTTACACCCACATTCGCTACTCCTGGCCATGCCTGTTCTGCCACCCCATGCACCCATACAACGTATACCCCTAGCACCGGGGTCAATAAACGACGTAAGTAAATATTTGCCGTGGGAAAGCCCCATTGTCGCCCGCGTTGCGCGCCCGGCATCACTCGGCCAATCATGGTATAAGGATACCCTAATAAAGCACGAATTCTTTCTGGATTAAATTTAGTTAATGCTTGGCGTAATTGTGTACTACTAATACGTTCTCCTTGGGCACACTGCGTAGGCATCACTTCACAGGTAAACTGGAAACGACCACCTAACTCTTGCAACAAGCCTATATTTCCTAAACGTTGATAACCGAAGCGAAAATCATCCCCTACAAGAATATGCTTAACATGTAAGCGCTCATAAAGCACTTCACGCACAAAATCTTGTGCATTTAATCTTGCCAAGTAATCATTGAAATGCAATACCACGACTTGGTCTACCCCACAAGCGGCTAAATGCTGGAATTTCTCGCGAAAATTTGTTAAACGCGGTACCGTCACTTGGCTCTGATGGAAAAATTCCATCGGTTGCGGATCAAATGTAATTACCGTTGCTGGCACATGGCGAGCTCTCGCAATGGCTAGCAAACGCGCAAGTAAACGCTGATGCCCTTGGTGCACACCATCGAAGTTACCTATCGTCACTACCCCGCCTTGGCACTGCGGAGTAATGTTATGTAATCCACGGATCAATATTGTCATGTTAGTGATACTTGTTCGGGAGTTTTGTACATTTTATTTGTTATTTACTAACCGCTAAGGCATGTCCTTCTTCCTGTCGTAACAGATTATTCACAACTAAAGTGAGCTTATTTACCATCCGACATATTTGTTCGAATGTAGAATATGCATAATGAGCCGTCATGCGAATATTCGGTGCTCTAACATCTACCTCATAATTACCTAACTCTGATCGCCCTTCTTTTAAAAAATCTTCTATTTCTTCCACTGAAGATAATCCCTTAATACGGAACACAATCATTGCCCCTCTTTGCATGGGGTCTTCAGGGGTAATCAATTCTAGTTTATCACCTAAATGATACTTTAACTGTGCAAGCAAATATCGCGTTAAACATTCTGATTTATTAAAACACTTATCGAAACCAATATTATTAAAGTACGTTAAAAACACCTGCGCTGGAATTAATGCCACCGGTGCAGGATTGCTCGCTCTAAATGCCACTGCTCCGGTTTGTGCCATAATACTAGAATCATAATGCTTAATAGTTGCGAACACCTGGCTAGAATTCGCCGCCTTCCATCCCTGTAAGGGTGGATATCTTGTTAAATCAGCGTTCCTATTTACATAAAAACCAAAGCCACTGCCTGGGAAGCCGCTTAAATGCTTGTATGCACAACCGACAGCAAAGGTAACTGGGAGCGACTTAAGATCGATAGCTCTATTCCCAACTGTATGTGCTAAATCTAGCCCAACAATAATACAATTCTCCCTGATGACATCTCCCACAGCAGAGAATATTTTATTTAATTCAAGCCGTTGTCCCGTACTAAATACGATGTCTGACAAACAAATCATTTTCACTTCTTTAGCATGATCGCGAATAATTCTAATAATATCCTCTGTATTAAATAGTCCCTTGTCATCAGGCTTGATTTTTATGATTTGGCTTTCAGGTATCGGCTTTTCGCGTTCACGAAAATATTCAAAATCGTCAGCCTGTTGTATTGCTCGCCTTAAAACTGAAATAGCCTCTGCCTGATCGGAGAAAAACTCTGTATCCAACATCACTATCTTTGTTTTACCTGTATCCCAATCCCTTTTGGTAGAACGGAAAAAGGTATCCATTAACATCCCTAAGTTTTGTGACAACCCACTTGCTGTAAAAATAAACTCACTCTCATCCGCGAACCCAAGCAGCTTTTTCGCTGCTGCCAATGCTGGCTGGTAACGATCACAATCAAACCAGTGGCCACTCTCTTGTCCATCTGGGTGTGAATCAGGAAAATGACCCTCATGTAATCTGCTCTGTAAGTCAGCTGTTCTCTGGATTCTATTTAACACAGGCTGAAATACGGGACCTAAAGAATGTCCAGCAAAGGGGACAAGTTCACCAACGTTAAACATTTTTGCGGTATAGTGAATAGGATCAATTGCATCTAATTGTTGCGCCATCTCTTGGGAAAACCAAGCAGATTTAGCCATTAACTTCTGCATAAACCCATCTGGGTTAGTAAGTAAAAGGTCCCCCATCAAATGGCTATCCGATAAGGAAAATAAAAAAAAAGGAGCACGTCTAGTCGCATCAGTTGTTCTACTGCCCATTTTATTACCTATTATTCAGAAGGTTATCAGAGATTTCTGCTGCAGCCGTCTGGATGCTGGGGAGTGTTTACAGTTCAATAAACATTCCCCAGTATCCAGACAGCTTCAGTTGAAATTCCTAACAATATTAGTCTATTGCTGACCCTTTCTCTAGTTTTTGCTATGATTACTGGTAACTTTACTAACTAACACATGGCTATTATGACCCCTAACCAACTTGAATGTATTATTGAGGCTGCTTTAATGGTCACAGATAATCCTCTTACCCTAGCCCAAATACAAAAATTGTTCTCTGAAGCGGAGCTCCCTACAACTATCGATATTCACGCGGCATTACATAGTCTTAAACAACGCTATGCAGATCGTGGCATCGAGCTACGTGAAATAGCCAGCGGTTTCCGTTTTCAAGCTAAGGCAGAATTCAGCCCTTGGCTAGCTAAGCTATGGGAAGAAAAACCGCCACGCTATTCGCGGGCTTTTCTTGAAACTCTTGCCATTATTGCTTACCAACAACCTATTACTCGTGCAGAAATCGAGTCTATACGCGGCGTTACCGTCAGTTCTCCTATTATTAAATCACTACTGGAACGCGAATGGATACGCATCGTTGGCTATCGAGAAATCCCTGGCAAACCGGCTCTTTATGCAACTACAAAAGAATTCCTCGATTATTTTAATCTAAAAAACCTAGCGGAATTACCTACTCTGGCAGAATTAAAGGATTTAGATGCTCAATTTTCCAGCTTGCAAATACAGTTAGCATTAGAAGAACAGACCATAGAAAACACACGGAGTGAAAGTGTTGAAGAGTAACCGAGATAAATACTATGAGCGAAAAAATCCAAAAAATCCTGGCTAATGCTGGCATTGCTTCCCGTCGCCAAATTGAACAATGGATACGTGATGGCAGAATCACTGTCAATGGGCACCCGGCACAAATCGGCACACGCATAGAAAGTGAGGATAAGATTGTAATTGATGGTCAAAAAATCAGCCTCATTAAAAGCCAACAACAAAAGCGCCGCGTATTGCTCTACCATAAACCTGAAGGTGAAGTATGTACACGTAAAGACCCCGAACAACGCCCCACTATTTTTGACCGCTTACCACTCATCCGTAACGGTCGTTGGATTTCCATAGGCCGCTTGGATTTTAATACTTCAGGATTACTCATTATTACCAATGATGGTAAGTTAGCCAATCAACTCATGCATCCATCAGCACAAATTGAGCGAGAATATGCCGCGCGAATTCGCGGCGAAGTTTCTACCCCGATACTGGTTAAGTTAAAAAAAGGTGTACGTTTGGCCGATGGCCTTGCCCATTTTGAAAGCATTGTCGATGCCGGCGGCACAGGGAGTAATCATTGGTACCATGTTATCGTCAAACAAGGGCGTAATCGTGTAGTTCGCCGCTTATTTGAGTCACAAGACTTACAAGTCAGTCGCCTGATTCGCATACGCTTTGGCACCTTGACCCTCCCGCCGCGATTACGGCGTGGGAAATGGATAGAACTCGAGAAAAAAGACGTGGACATGCTAATTAGCTAGGAATTCTCGCATCTTGAAGGGGTGTGACCTGTGATTAATGTTATGCTGGGGGTGCTCTCCTGTTCTCAGGAACGTACGTCCCTGTACTCGGCTCTTCTTACCCTCCCTGGTCGAGACGTCCTTCGAACAGGAGAGCACCCCCAGCATAACATTAATCACAGGTCACACCCTCTTGAGGTGTAATGAGTATAGGCCTTAACATTTATATTTTTCTAACAGCGATATGTTTACTTTGCCCATAACTAAGAATTCTAGAATCACGTGTAAATAAATGCATCCCTTCTACTCTAGCTGTAGCTACAATGAGGCGATCAGCCGGATCTTCATGGAACGAACCAGGTAAGTTACAACTTTCTACAGAAATAGCTGGAGTTATCGGTACAATCTGGATATATGTAGCATGAATAGCATCATGTAGCCATGCTAAACAAGCTCTCTCTAAGATAATACGCCGCCTTTTCTCAAGCATGCTAACTTCCCATAAAGAAATCGCTGCTAGGTAAAGCACATTTTGTTGTGCTGCAGTATTAATGGCTGCACGAATAGGTTTTGTTAATTCTTCATTACCATTGACATACCAAATAAATACATGCGTATCTAATAAAACAAGCCTCATGCATGTGATTCCCACTGTACATCCAATGGCGCAACAATATCTCCTTTAATAGTAACGGAACCGCAAAGACAACCAAAAGAACTCGCTGGCGTTGCGTCTATAGGCACTAATTTAGCCACGGGTTTATTATGTTTGGTGATAGTTAATGTAATATGTTTGTTATTAACATCATCCATCAATTGCAAGCATTTTGCCTTAAACTCCCCAGCCGGGATGGAACGAGTAGTTTGTTTCATATAATTTTCCCATAGTCATAATACTATAGTCATATTATAGACGAACAAATAGAAAATGCCAAGATCACCACCCTATCTCTACACCATGCGTTGCAACTGATATAGCCACTCTAACGCGGCTTTTGGCGTTAATGTATCTGGATCAACTTGCCGCAATAACTCTAACGCTGGGTGCTGCACAGAAGATTGGCGCTCAGCCTGTATTGGCACGTGCGCCTTCCCTTCTAATTCCTGCAGCTTTTGTTTCGCGCGCCGAATCACCGCAGGCAACACCCCCGCTAGATGCGCAACTTGAATGCCGTAACTTTGACTGGCTGGTCCGGTATGTACCGCATGCAAAAATACAATTTTATCCCCATACTCACTGGCTTGTAGATGCACATTACGCACAGTAGGTATCTCATCTGCTAACAGGGTGAGCTCAAAATAATGCGTGGCAAACAAAGTAAAGGCCCGCGTAGTCGTCGCCAAATACTCTGCGCACGCCCAGGCCAATGACAACCCATCAAATGTACTCGTGCCGCGACCAATTTCATCTAACAATACCAAGCTTTGTGCTGTTGCATGATGTAAAATATTTGCGGTCTCAGTCATTTCTACCATAAAAGTAGAACGACCACTGGCTAAATCATCCGTGGCACCAATACGTGTGAAAATGCGGTCAACAGGACCTATATACGCTTCGCGTGCTGGTACAAAACTACCGATGTGCGCAAGTAATACAATTAGCGCCACTTGCCGCATATACGTCGACTTACCGCCCATGTTGGGACCCGTAATGATTAGCATGCGTTGATTATCATCCAAGGTAATATCATTAGGCACAAATGGCGCGGCTAGCACAGACTCCACTACCGGATGACGTCCGCCCAGAATACGCATACCAGAAGCCTCCGATAATACTGGACAACACCAACGCCGCGATTCTGCGCGCTCCGCTAAATTCGCCAATACATCTACTTCCGCAATCGCTTGCGCACAGCTTTGCAATGGTTTTAAGTAAGGAAGAATCTTTACTAATAATTCTTCATATAACATTTTTTCACGTGCCAGTGCACGTTCTTGACTACTTAAAGCCTTATCTTCAAATGTTTTTAATTCTGGGGTAATAAATCGCTCTGCATTTTTCAGTGTTTGCCGACGCATATAATCATGTGGCACTTCTTGGGCTTGTCCGCGACTAATTTCAATGTAATAACCATGTACACGGTTATAACCCACTTTTAACGTAGAAAACCCTGTACGTTGTTTTTCCCGCTCTTCTAGCTGTAATAAATAATCACCCGCATGTTCACTCAAGGCTAACAGCTCATCCAATTCCGCATCATACCCCCGCGCAATCACCCCGCCCTCGCGAATTGTCATAGGTGGATTGTCCACCAAGGCTTTTGCTAATAATACATATAAAGCCGGAAAATCTTGTATTGACTGACGTAACTGCTGCAATAAAGGCACAGTAACATGCTGTAGTTGGCGTTGCAGCTCCGGCAAAATAGCCAGACTAAAACGTAATTGTACCAAATCACGTGATCGTGCCGACTTCAAAGCGATGCGTGACAAAATCCGCTCTAAGTCTGCGATAGGACGCAAGGTTTTTTGTAAACTTACATACCAACGATCGGTTAAGAATGCTTGGATACTAGCTTGTCGTTGCTGCAGCGCATGACGATCACGTACTGGTCGTTGCAACCAACGTCGCAACAAGCGACTACCCATGGCCGTCTGTGTCTCATCCAGAATCGAGATTAGCGTATTATCTTCACCACCAGATAGAGTCTGGACTAGTTCCAGATTACGTCGTGTAGCTGCATCAAGAATCAGTCCCTCTTCACGCTTTTCTACCTGTAAGGTTTGAATATGCGGCATAGCAGCGCGTTGCGTTTGCTTAGCATAGTTCAACAAACACCCTGCAGCAGTGATGGCTAGTGGTAATGATTCACAGCCATAACTTTGTAAGTTGAAGACTTGTAATTGTTCTTTCAATAAACGTTCAGCAACTTGCTTATCAAACTCCCATTCTGGGCGTACATGCACCAAGCAAGACGAATAACTTAAAGAACAAGATTCGCTTACCAATAATTCAGAAGGTTGAACTCGCTCTAACTCGCTCCATAAGGCATCCACACCTTGCATTTCGGAGACACAAAAGCGCCCTGAACTCATATCCAAGCTTGCTAACCCATAACAATCTGCTTGTGAAAATACGGCTACAAGCAAATTATCCTGACGTTCACTTAAAAATGCCGCATCACTCACTGTCCCCGGTGTCAAAATACGGACTACTTCCCGCTCTACAGGACCTTGGCTCGTTTTAGGATCGCCGACTTGTTCGCAAATTGCTACGGATAATCCTTGTCGCAGCAATTTGGCCATATAAGATTCTGCGGAATGAAATGGCACTCCGGCCATAGGAATAGGCTTGCCGGCTGATTGCCCGCGTGCTGTCAGAGTAATATCCAACAATGCTGCTGCTTTTTGTGCATCATCGTAAAATAATTCGTAGAAATCCCCCATGCGATAAAACAATAAAGTATCAGGGTATTGTGCTTTAATCCGCAGGTATTGCTGCATCATTGGCGTATGTTGCTGTAGGGGTTCGATGACTTCAAGCATGATAAATGAATCCATCACAATAAATATCAATGGCCTCTATCATCCCATCAATATGTTGAGTAATTCAATGCTTACTTACTACAGGGGTTTATGGCTTTTTTTTCTTGGTAAATGAGGTACCGTATCACCCGTGCTAGCTTGTTGTGATCTTGTATGTCGTGTTGAGAAAAAGGCACCTGCCTCATCAAAAGAACTAGGTTGTGCCTTATGCGTAAGCCATGTTCGATCTGAATGAATGACTGACTACTTTTATATCTAACACCCTATCACCTGTAAAAAACAATTTTCTTTTTGGATTTTGCGCTTCATATGCCGCCAGTTGTATCCGAAATTCTGCAAGTTTTCTCGCAAATTCTCTTGCAGAAGGTGATTTATCCCATTTTTTTTCTAGAGGCGGATACGGCGGTAAAAAAGTTGTCATATAACTTTTCATTGCATCCCTCATCACACCTGGTCCCGATAACTCTATCGTTAAAGGACGCCGGCCATGGAACATAAATTCTGCCAATTTACGCTTGTCATCCATCGTTTGATGAATACTTTGGGAAAGCGGTCCTTGTGTATCCAAATCGCGATAGCGCTCAAAAACCAAGAGTAATGCCCGCTCTAAAATGGCATGGCCTGGTACAGCAGCCATTATGTCGTTTCCACCCTCAGCTCCTTCTCTAGATAGATGGCCAATCTTTTTAAATCCATAATCCACATTATCAAGTTTCAATATGGTATTTTCATCGAGATAGAATTCAGTATCTGTATCAAAATAATATCCCCCCTCCTGACGTAAAATCTCGTACCGCAAAATATCGGATGCAGCAGCTAGATTCTTTAATCCAACCATTTCACGATTAATATAACTCCAAAATCGCTCATACCTTTTGTCTTGCTGATAAAAAGAATCCCGCTGCATACCTGTGTCTAACTCATGTATATCTCGCACCCGGAAATTATCTGGCATGGACATAGCTAATTTTTCCGCTGTTCTTTCATAATGTGCTTGTGCATCTGTCCACAAACTTACCTCGATACCCGTTTTTTTCGCAGCTATAGCTAAACGTTGTATACTACGCAGATAGTGTTCTGGAATAGGGCCACCTACCCAAATAAAATGGATTTTGGCAGGAAACGTCGAAGATACCGGCTGAGTGGCAGTAAGCATAAGATATCTTTCTCTTTTTTTATGTATACTTATTAAGTATAGATTACAATTGCCACACTGGGGAACGTACCATGCATGCTCTTTCTTTATTAGCTAGCCAGCTAGGTAACACACTAAAAAAACACCAGTGGCAGATAGTAACCGCTGAGTCGTGTACCGGTGGTGGCTTAGCTTATTGGTTAACTACTACTCCAGGAAGCTCAGCGTGGTTTGATCGTGGTTTTGTGACTTACAGCAACGCAGCAAAAATAGAACAACTTGCGGTAGATATACAGATTATTGAAAAATATGGCGCAATTAGCGCAGAAACTGCGCGCGAAATGGCAGAGGGTGCGTTAACACACAGCCATGCGCAATTGAGTTGTGCTATTACTGGCATCGCAGGGCCGGATGGTGGTACCGCACAAAAACCTGTAGGCACAGTGTGGTTTGCATGGGCAGGAACCTCCCTACCCACACAAACATGCCTGAAAGTATTTACTGGAGACCGCACAGCAATCCGCCACCAAGCTATCGCCTTCGCTTTGGAATATAGCGCATCACTTATCTTCTAGCGGCAGCAATTAAATGGTCTGTTTCAGCACCAGCACCTGTTGTTACATCAGCAGCAGTCATTGGCAGTTCCGATGATGCTCCTCGATGATACCCACGGCAATACGTATAACAATCATGAATCCTGCGCCCAGCAGCAAACAACCCATCTCTTACTGATGGACCTACTCTTTCAACCAACTTATCCAAAGCCTTAGCTGCGGGTGGGCCTACCACAACATCAACGGCAGCTAATGCAAGTACCCCTGGCGGGCCGGCAACAAAAGCGGCACCAGCCGCTGCAGTAAGGCCATAAGATGCGACAACACTCACTGCACTGGATGCTACTACTTGGTCAACAACATGTGTTACTGTAGAAACATTCGCTTCGCAGCCTGGATTAAATTTATTTTGCAGATAATGCGTCGTACCTCCAGCAATCGCGCCCTCCAGCATAGTAAAAGCGGGTTTAGCTTCTCTACGCAGCGCATATAACACCACTTTACCTATGACGGGAATTTCCAAGAGCCAGGATCTGGCAAAAACTGCATTTCCAAAACCAATCATAGCTGTTCTCAAGTCAAATGCGGCCCATATTTTGCGTTTAAAGCTAGGCGAATTGTTTATTGGCGCAGCATTATCAGCAGCATTGCCATTCCCATTCCCGGTCAATGGCAATGCTGCGCCACTTTCCACATCAGCAATATTGTTATTATTTTCATCATCGCTATTAGGGGACTCTCTTCCTGATGCTAGCATTTTCTGTACTCCTCTTTTAATTTTTCTCTCGATTAAACGTATTCAGTTATCATCCTCTGCTCAGCAGTTCCCGCTAACACTGTCATCCTGAGCGTTAGGCTGTCATCCTGAGCGTTAGCGAAGGATCAGCATCCTTGTCACAATACAGTCAACAAGGATGCTGATCCTTCGCTAACGCTCAGGATGACAGCCTAACGCTCAGGATGACAGCCTAACGCTCAGGATGGCAGTGTTAGCGGGAACTGCTGTCCTCTGCTTGCAAAGGATGACAACTATAAAGTTTACAAATATAATTGTGACAGGAGTTTTAGAACTATTGCCGTCATTGCGATACTGCGAAAGCATCTAGCTGAAGCAATCCACGCAGCAATGTTGTCTAGATTGCCGCGTCGTAAAAAACACTCCTCGCAATGACATCTTTAGCAAGCATACTCCTGCAACTGTTTTAATTTAACTTTTAGGAAATGCCAAGAAAATTCGGCCCAACCCTAAAAGAAACCCTGCATTCTAAGCTGAGAAAGCTTAAGGAATTCTTAAAAAACTCTTGGATATTTTTCCTACTCACTTTAAAAAGGAACTTCTTAATGGATGATAATAAAAAAAAAGCCCTAGGCGCCGCGCTATCACAAATCGAAAAACAATTTGGTAAAGGCTCTGTCATGCGCTTAGGCGATACATCTGCCGTGCGTGATATAGAAACCATTTCTACTGGTTCCTTGTCCCTGGATATCGCTCTTGGTATTGGTGGCTTACCCAAAGGCCGTATCGTTGAAATTTATGGTCCAGAATCCTCTGGTAAAACCACCCTTACCTTGCAAGTCATTGCTGAATGTCAAAAAACAGGCGGGACTGCTGCATTTATTGATGCAGAACATGCGCTAGATCCCAATTATGCACAGCGCCTTGGAGTAAAAGTCGATGATTTATTAGTCTCACAACCGGATACCGGCGAACAAGCCTTGGAAATCGCTGATATGTTAGTGCGTTCCAGCGCTGTAGATGTGGTAATTGTTGACTCGGTTGCTGCACTCACCCCCAAAGCAGAAATAGAAGGCGAAATGGGGGATCAACATATGGGTTTACAAGCGCGCTTAATGTCGCAGGCCTTACGTAAACTCACCGCCAACATTAAACGCTCTAATACCTTAGTTATTTTCATTAACCAAATTCGTATGAAGATTGGCATTATATTTGGCAACCCAGAAACTACTACGGGTGGGAATGCGCTCAAATTTTATGCCTCGGTGCGCATGGATATTCGGCGCATTGGCAACATTAAAGAAGGCGAAGAAATCATTGGTAGCGAAACGCGTGTTAAAGTTGTAAAAAATAAAGTAGCCCCGCCATTCAAACAAGCAGAGTTTGATATTCTTTATAATCAAGGTATTTCTCGTGAAGGAGAAATCTTGAACTTAGGTGTAATACATGGGTTAATAGAAAAATCCGGCGCATGGTTTAGTTATAGTGGACAACGCATTGGCCAAGGTAAAGAAAATGCACGGCAATTTTTAAAAGAAAATGGAACCATTGCCAAAGAAATAGAAACCAAAATTAGAACACGACTGCTCACAACCACATCCCAACAACAGCAGCCTGTTGTAGCAGTAGAACTGGAAGAGGAAATGGCTTAGGCTTTTAGCACCAGGAGTTCAGCTGAATACAGTGTGGCAAGCGCACAGATAGGTATAATGCACAATGGCTTCCCCGCTAAAAGCATGCGGGGACAGGCTGCTTCCAGCCTTCTGCGCTTTATTTGTGCATTATACCTATCTGTGCGCTTGCCACACTGTATTCAGCTGAACTCCTGGGTTAGCGCTACTGTCATGTTGCGCAAAGTAAGATTTATAGGAGAGGCAGCCAAATGGGAAAGGATGAGTGTAGACCTTATACAGAGACTATATCCATTATCGTAGACGGACTTACACTAGAGAAAATTCATTTTATTATTAAACTTTCTGACACAGAAATCATTGCTGCGCAAAATTTAAATGTAAATGCTCCATTCCTAACACAGTACTTGGCCGAGCAAGGCACGTCTTTCGACCTGTTAAAACGACTTAGTTATCAGCTTGCATCTGTTATTTATCCAAACTATGAAAAAATTATCGCGCTCCCTCCAGAATCTGCACCAGGGCTAACATTGCGCACTATCCATCATCATATTCGGTATGCCGATGATCTCCCTGAAGTAGCACAACGCTTAAATATAGGCATAACTCTTTTAGCAAGCTACCTTACTCGCCAAAATACCAACTTTATTGCATTGAAATACTTTCCTTCCTCTGATAATGCTGCCAAGGTATTCCCACACTATGACACGCCTGTCTCCCTCCTTCCCCCACATTCCCCAACCATGCCGCTTCAGCCACCCCCTGGTCCGGTTCGTAGATTACGACCCTTCTTTTTTCGAACACCCTCCCCCTCCCCCCCCTCATCCTTAGAAAACTCACCTAAACAGCAAAATAAACGCACACTGGGAGCATAAAAGCATTGTCTCTGGCTACCCTTCGTCAAATTGCTTTACGCTGGCTAGCGCAACGTGATTATACTGTTGCCGAGTTACAACGAAAATTACAAATAAAAGACTTTAGTAGTGCAGATATCCATACCTTTCTTAGTGAGGCACGACAAGCAGGCTGGCTTAATGAAACCCGCTATATTGAAAATTACATTCATATGCGCCAGCAAAAGGGCTATGGGCCATTACGCATTCAAGCAGAATTACGCAGTAAAGGAATTACCGACGAGAACATTGCACAGCAACTGGATATCGATGATAATGCTTGGCAAATTACCATTACCCGAGTATGGCAAAAATACAGCAAAGGAAAATTACCCCAGGACCTAAAAACACGCATAAAACACAGGCGATTCTTGCAGTATCGCGGATTTACACAAGAGCAAATTGACTATGCAATACACTTATCTGAGTAGCCAACAAATTCGCCAACAATTTCTTGATTATTTTCAGAAAAAACAACATGAAATCGTACATAGCAGCTCATTGGTACCTACCAACGACCCTACTTTACTCTTTACTAATGCCGGCATGGTGCAATTTAAAGATGTCTTTCTCGGCAAAGAAGATCGGCCATATAAACGCGCTACGTCTGCACAGCGCTGTGTGCGTGCCGGTGGGAAACATAACGACTTGGAAAACGTCGGTTACACAGCAAGACATCATACCTTCTTTGAAATGTTAGGTAATTTTAGTTTCGGCGATTATTTTAAACGTGATGCCATTCATTATGCCTGGGAATTCCTCGTCCCAGTCATGCAATTATCCCCTGAACGTTTATGGATTACTGTATTTAATGAAGATAAAGAAGCAGAGAAAATCTGGCTTGAGGATATAAAAATAGACCCGCAACGTTTTTCGCGTTGCGGTGAAAACGATAATTTTTGGGCTATGGGACCCACCGGCCCATGTGGTCCTTGCACAGAAATATTTTACGATCACGGCCCGGAAATAGCCGGTGGTCCGCCAGGAAGCCCTGACGCAAATGGAGATCGTTATATTGAGATTTGGAATTTGGTATTCATGCAATACGATAGGGCTGCGGATGGCAGTTTAACACCACTGCCTAAGCCTTCTGTAGATACCGGTATGGGTTTAGAACGTATTACCGCAGTCATGCAAAACGTACATAATAATTATGATACCGATCTCTTCCAGCCACTCATCCAAGCAGTTATGCGGTTAATTCCCTCTACTCCAGATAAAAACGCGATTTTTTCTTGCCGCGTTATAGCTGATCATATCCGCTCTTGCAGTTTTTTAATCGCAGATGGGGTAATCCCCTCCAATGAGGGTCGTGGCTATGTGTTGCGCCGCATTATTCGTCGCGCTTTGCGACATGGAGATAAATTAGGTATCCCTAGTCCTTTTTTTTATACGCTTGTCACTCATCTCATCGCCATCATGGGCCAAGCGTATCCAGAGCTACGTCAATCACAAAGTCACATAGAACATACTTTACGACAAGAAGAAGAGCAATTTAGTGTTACCTTAAGCCAAGGCTTAAAACTCTTTGAACAAGTTATTAGTGAATTACCTGGCACAGTCATTCCCGGGGAAGCTATATTTAAACTTTATGATACCTATGGTTTTCCTGTCGACCTGACTGCGGATATCGCTCGAGAACGTGGCTTACTTCTCGATGAAGAAGGCTTTGAAACAGCAATGAGCAAACAACGAGATCGCTCACGTCAAGCTAGTACCTTTGCAACGGAATATATTATAGCTGACCATGCTCATCCCCCTACTGTATTTACTGGTTACGAACTCACAGATTCCATCTTTTCTGCAAAAATTCTCGGGTTAACTCGTGATAACCAAGCTGTCGAGCATTTACAAACGGGAGAAACCGGCGTTGTCATCTTAGATCATACTCCCTTCTATGCTGAAGGAGGTGGACAAGTAGGCGATCAAGGCCTATTACGTATACAAAATCAGGCGCAATTTCGCATTACGGATACGATTAAACAAGGCCAGATACATTTGCATCTAGGCCAAGTAGAAAAAGGCATATTACACTTGGGTGATCAAGTCATTGCAGAAGTCGATAAACAACGCCGCGCAGCAACTGTACTCAATCACTCCGCAACCCATATTTTACATAGAGTCTTACACCAAGTATTAGGACCTCATGCCATGCAAAAAGGCTCACTGGTTGAACCTGAGCGCTTACGGTTTGATTTTTCTCACCCTGCTCCTGTCACGCCAGACGAACTACATACCATCGAACACCGTGTAAATGCGGAAATTCGTGCTAATTATACAGCGATAGTACGCATTACCACCCCAGATGAGGCATTGGCTAGTGGAGCTATTGGTCTATTTGAGGAAAAATATGGTGATCAAGTGCGTGTCGTGCAATTTGGTGAGTCCATTGAATTATGTGGTGGCACACACAGTGAACGCACCGGTGATATTGGTATATTTAAAATTACTGCGGAAACCGGCGTCGCAGCAGGCATTCGGCGCATTGAGGCTGTTACCGGCGACTATGCATTACAATGGTTAGAGCAACAAGAATCCAACCATCAACATAAGCTACAGCTAGCCGATGAAAAAAATCGCTTATTAGAAAAACAAATTGCACAGTTAAAAGATAAAGTGGCGCAATTACTGGGTCATGATTTAGCAGCGCAAGCACAAAGTGTCCATGGTATACATGTGTTAGCTAAACGCATAGATGAGTTAGAAGGAAAAGCCTTACGCAATACTGTAGACCAATTAAAACAAAAATTAAAAAATGCTGTTATCGTATTAGCTACTGTCAGAGAAAATAAAATCAGTATTGTCGCTGGCGTCACCACGAATAATACTGAAAAAATCAAGGCCAATGAGTTACTACGGATTATTACTACACAAGTTGGCGGCAAAGGTGGCGGACGAGAAGACTTAGCTGAAGGGGGAGGAAGCCAACCGCAAGCCTTAGAAAACGCGCTACAATCAGTGTATGATTTTGTACGGAAGCGCACATAAGGTAACGTCATGGCACTTATCATTCAAAAATACGGTGGAAGCTCAGTAGGTACATTGGACCGTATTCACCACGTCGCCAGTAAAGTAAAACAAGTAAAAGACCAAGGCCACGATGTGGTAGTAGTGGTATCAGCCATGTACGGCGAAACCGATCGTTTAATTCAACTTGCGCACGCGCTTACACCCGACCCCGACCCTCGCGAATACGATGCACTTGTCGCTACGGGTGAACAAGTCTCCATTGCCTTATTATCTATGGCCCTAGTTGCGAAAAACTGCCCATCTCGCTCTTATACTGGCCATCAATTAGGTATTTTAACAGATAGCGTACATGCAAAAGCAAGAATCATTGACATTAATACGAGTGTTATCCGGCATAATTTAACTCAAGGTTATATTGTGATTGTGGCAGGGTTCCAAGGGGTAACCCACCAAGGCGACATCACAACCTTAGGACGCGGCGGATCAGATACCACCGCTGTAGCATTGGCTGCGGCACTAAAAGCCGATGAATGCCAAATCTATACAGATGTCGATGGCGTCTATACTACTGACCCACACTTAATTCCTGAAGCCAAGTTATTGCCAGAAATTAGTTTTGAAGAAATGCTAGAAATGGCAAGTTTAGGTGCTAAAGTATTACAAATACGTTCCGTTGAATTAGCCTGCAAACATCATATTCCTTTGCGGGTACTCTCAACCTTTCGGGAGGGCCCTGGAACGTTAGTCACCTTTGAGGATAAAGTTATGCAAAAACGCTTAATCTCAGGTATTGCTTTCAATCGCGAAGAAGCCCTTATCGGCCTATCTGGCATCCCTAAACAAATCGGCATTGAGGGCAATATTTTACAAGCTCTGCATGCTGAAAACATTGAAATAGATATGATTACCCAAAACGCGGTGGGTAAAAATGCTATGGACCTCACTTTTACCATCCCGCGTAAAGAGCTATCTAAAACAATGAAAGTTATGGATAAACTAGCAAAAAAATATCATGCTACAGTAATCAGCAATTCCAAAGTGGCCAAATTGTCATTAGTTGGCATTGGCATACGTTCTCATCACGGTATTACCAGTAAAATGTGCCAAACTTTAGGCAATGCGGATATTTCTATTCATATGTTATCCACCTCTGAAATCAAAATCTCTGCCATGGTAGAAGAAAGTCAATTAGACAAAGGCGTGTACGCCTTGCATCAAGCATTTGAATTAGATAAGCTTCCGACCGAAATCCAAGCCCCACTGGAGTTATAAACATCTGTTTTGGGGTCTATACTTAAAAGGTAGGGAATTTAAACGGAAAATAATTATTCAAAAAAAGGATGAAAAAGTGAAAATCCTATTTACAGAATGCTCTAATATTGTTTACTATTGCACACCTTGAAAAGTGGATAAATCAATATTTCCGTTTAAATCCATAACGTACTGAAATATAAAGAGTTTACGGTAAACCATTGGTTGTTGCCCGTTAAAAGGAAGCTGTAACGCGATTAACGAGGCCTTAAGGATGATGGGATTACAAGGTAGTAGATAAAGTAAGATTATAAAGGAGATGGATCAATGCTCATATTAACAAGACGTGTGGGTGAAACAATCATTATTGGTGATGATGTTGTTATTACTGTACTTGGTATTAAAGGCAATCAAGTGCGCATAGGTATTAATGCGCCTAAAGATGTGTCTGTGCATCGTGAAGAAATATACCAACGTATACAACAAGAAAAAAATACAACAACAGCAGCGCCAAAGAGTGAAGAGCTTAAAAAAGAGAAGAGTAAAAAAACGAAAACAGATAGCGCTGAATAAGCCGCATCCTAGGAGAGATGGCCGAGAGGCTGAAGGCGCTCCCCTGCTAAGGGAGTATGGGGCCTAAAGCTCCATCGAGGGTTCGAATCCCTCTCTCTCCGCACATCAGAAGAGAGAAAACAGTTTGTGCTTAATTGAATTAGGCACTATGGCAATGTTGCCCTGTTTTCTGTCTTTTGTTACGGCATTGCTTAGATCTTCGGTTAGATATTATTTATACTGGTTATTATATTTGCGCCCGTAGCTCAGTTGGATAGAGTACTTGGCTACGAACCAAGGGGTCGGGAGTTCGAATCTCTCCGGGCGCGTTTCAATTCCTAATTTGCGCCCGTAGCTCAGTTGGATAGAGTATCTGGCTTCGAACCAGAGGGTCGGGAGTTCGAATCTCTCCGGGCGCGATGAATTTATATCTTATTATCACTATGATGCGAAACTCCGCTGAAACCCGCCTCAAGTAGACCATCTGATTATGTAGGGAATTCCATAATTTATTATTGAATTAAGTCCTAGCGGTGTAAGAAATATCTGGCTGCATGAAAAAATGAACAGCTGTGCGCTCAGAATGCAAAAAGCCAAATCCATTATGACTTCTACACAGTAGCAGTTTGACTCTTGAATGTCTTATCTATAGTGTTATTATGGCTTTCTTGCGATAAGGTTGTAATTTTAGCGTCTTTTAGGCGAGCCTTGCCCGATTTTACTAAGCCATCAAATTCTCTTTGATCAAAGTCTTCAACTTTTAATTTATTGGTTTTGACGAGATTATCTAAGTTTTTCAAGCTCACCTTCGGATCCTATTAAAAATACTTTTTTTTGTGAAAGTACTTTTTTAATAAAATGATTGCTCTTCAGTTTGCGCTGAAACTCTTCAACAGAGTAACAGGTCGGGTTGATTTTGCGACCAACTTGCTCTTCTGCAATTTCCAGTTGTTTATAAGCATCGCCATAAGTTAGCTTATCACCAATCAGCATAATATCAATATCGCTGTTTGCTCGATCAGTATTCTTAGCGACCGATCCATATATGAATGCTATTTTAATATTTTTTATAATTGATTTTAAGGCATGATGCAACTGGTCGGCAATTCCAAATGTTTTGCTAACAATACTTGAAAGTTCAGTAAAAATAGGTGCAGACTGATTGACTTGATAACGTTTTTGATTGCCTAATTGTTTAACAATTATAATGCCTGTCTTGCTAAGGGATGCTAATTCACGTTGTACGGCGCCTGTTCCTGAGTGGGTAAGGCGTATGATTTCATTGGTGTGAAAGTCTTCATTCGGGTGATTAAAAAAAAGCGCCAGCACGCGTTGACGTACTTTTGAAAATAGAGCATCTGAAAGACTAACCGCATCACGTGGCATATATGAGTATTATAATACCCAATATAGGTATTTTCAAGCTGCTGGCTTGTGAGTGCCGGAATACCTCTATGATGTAACCGATTCTCATGAAGCTTCACACTATTTCGGCTTTGGTCCTTTGTTAATAATTGAATCAAATGGTGTTGGTGATCTATGAGAAGGTTCAGTTTGTTCTGTTTGAGAAGATAAATCAGGCTCAACTTCTGCCTTTGCTGTTTTTGCGATATTACTTTGCGGTAAACATTCATCAGGTTTATTCGTATTTGTTGCTGAACTTGCAACAGCTATTCCTACTTCCATTAAGCTTGCTGCCGTACTTTTTTGAGTTTTCAGAAATAATTCTACCCTTGCTCCATGATCTATTTGCCTAATTATGTCTGGTAATGATCTCTCTAGTTCTTCAGTCCATGCTACAAATTGATGCCCATGCGCACCTGTATGTAATGGTATGCCTAGTTTACGAGATAACTCCGCTGCATATTCAACATTAGAATTAGCAGCTGCATAATCAGGATGCTCAAATGTACCACAGCTTAAATGTATATTTCTCTCTGTTAGCATTGCTCTTGGTATTTTGCTGAGTATCGCTCTATTATCAGGTGAAGGTGATTGCGCTATAACCGCACCAAAAAGATCGGGGCGTGAACCGATATAGATACTTGCGGTTCCGCTTAAACTGGACCCGATTATTACTCTATGACTTGGGTCGTCAGGAATGCTTATTTCTTTTATTAACTGAGGGAATAGTTTATTAGCTATAAAATCAATGTATTGATCAATTCCATGTTTATAGTCAATCAGCCTTACTCCCATACCGGGTAAGTTGGTTGATGGGTCTTTATCGAAAGCTATCGCTGCTTCTGCGGACAATGTTGTTTTTAATCCAGGTAAAGCATCAATAAACACAAAAGCAGTGTTAGGAGATAGTTTATTTTCATTTACCATTTTTTCAAAGTGATCCAGAATGCCTGTTATTAAATAAGGTATTCCATCATTGACCACAATGATATCGTCTATTTTACCTGATGCGGGCTTGAACACCTGTATGGCACGAGTAAAATTAGTATAAGGTGAAGTAGTTTGATCAGAATAATGTAAATCATCATGATATTGCTTTGTCACTGACGCTTCATTACGAAGTAGATCACCCGCTTGATCTGAATACAGCGTAGCATGATAGACAAAGTGTCTTGTATCAGTTGGTGTCTCTGTACTCAGCAAGCTAGGCCAGTTTATTGGCCTACCTGAGATATGTGCATGCTTTGAATCAGCACTTACACGTAATACTCTTTCTGGACTATCGAAACCAGGATAGGGAGATGTATGCGTACTGTATTCATCACTACATACACTTTGTGGTATTTCTGGAAATATTGCAGTATTGGTGCTACAAGGAGTCAATCCTTCCTCATCATTAAAGAATGGCGATAATTCAGGTACTGGTTTTTTACCTCGATGACTAGGTTCTACTTGAATATATTTATACACTATTATGGATTCTCTGGGCATGCTATCTTTGTGCCACATTATTCCAGTATCTGGAAGTTCTAATAGTCTCTGCCTACCCTCTGTAGAGCCATAGCCATGAAAATCGCCTTGCAGATAAAGGTCTTTTTTAGTGCCATCTTTTTTTTCTTCACTCTCTGATATGTTATCCTTCGGAAATAAAAAATAAACATTACATGTGTTATCAGATGTTAAATTATCTTCTATAATAGGTGTTCCAATAGATTTTATTTGTTCCCAAAATATTTTAGACATAGCTTCTTTTTGGGGTGCGGATAAATCTCTACAATATTCAGCGTACTTATCTAAAACATCTTGAAATGTAGGTATACCATCATGGCTAGAATAATCTCCCCAAAATTGTACAGGGAGCGATTCATTGCCCGTAGCATCCTGTAGTTTTTTGATAAATTTCTGTGCGATGGTCATGTCAACAAAACCCTTTAATCATGTTACGGTTAATTTTAATTATAGTATTAAGTGGCTCCCCAAACAGGTAAAAAGTGTCATGACTTCCATACATTTAAATAAGAAGCAATGGGATAACCACTGCCGCAGCCCACATCAAGAATATGCGAATGAGGTTTTAGATACTGAGTAAATAAATCTACATATTTTTGTTCTGTAAAAAATGAATCTCGCATATTCACAAAGCCGGCAGCTATTAAATCATATTTTTCACCTTGATTTGTCATGAATTCACCGTATCTTTATCTAGATTGAGAATATATCTAACCCATTCATCTCCTTTGGCTATTTTGTCATAAAATTGTCTAGCAATTTTATTGTCTGGTTTGGTGAGCCAATAAATTCGTGACCATTTTTCATTTTTTGCGATTTCATATAATTTTTCTAATAACAACTTTGCTATTCCGGATTGACGATAATTAGCTTTAACAAACAGGTCGTTTAAATAACAAACAGGCAATATTTTCCAAGTAGTAAAATGTGCGATATAGGTAAGAAATCCCACGCATACATTGTTGTTCTCACTAGCTACTAGACAACCTATGTGCTTATCGCCGGCAAGAAGTTTATTAAAAGTATGCTCTGTTACTTCTGAACTACAAGTTGTTTTATAAAATTGTATGTAATCGTTCCACATTTCAAGCCAAGGTTCTTTGTCTGTATAGCAAAGTGGCCTTATAGTAAATTTATTAGACATGTAGTATTTTCTCATGATAATAGTGTTAAGAAGGCCTGTGTCTACAAAATCGGGGTTAGATGTGTGCCGTAGCCAAGCTGCGGAGAGATAGCGGTAGACCCGCCGAAGTCGGTTATTAGGAGCAGGCTTCAAACCACTCTATGCGGCCGCTGTTAAGAGCAGTGGTCGTGAGCGATAGAGAAAAGGCAATGTAGAGTTTGAAGATTTACCTAAGTAGGCCCGCACTCCCCTCGCCCATAACACACAAAACCCAAGGAATCGTCGATAAAAACACTTACCTCATGATAAGACCCTATACTAATCTTTCCATGTAAATCGGCCACGTGAAATAACCATCCATTAGCTGTAGCCACAGGATTAGTCAATTCAACTGGGATGGCTTGTGCAACCCCTTTCTCATTGCTCTTCAAAGATGCATGTACAATGGCAGCATTAGGTGGATTAGCCTGGAAGCTATTTTTACCCTTAGCCCAATCATTCATTAATTGTGTCATGGTGATGAAACCTGCTTTTCTCACCGGGCGATCGCTGAAATACAACACTTTATCGTCCACACCTTGCAGTGTGAGTGTATAGCCATCATCGGTTTTAGCAATCACACCGGTTTCAGCGCGTAGGACAAACAATAACGAGACTTTTTGTTTAGCTTCTGTTGATACTTTCGTAGATGTTATATCTGCGGTTGCAGCAATGACGGCTATAGGTAGTGAACAAGTAAGGCACGCGAGCGATAAAGATACAGCTAAGCATCTTAGTATGTTCATTCAATACTCCGTATTGTTATCATGATTCTGCTACTTCCTGTAAGTGTAGCCGATTATTTTAACACGCGAAGTAAGCGCTTGACAAACTAGGTGGCGCTAATGCACCCAAATGGTATCCAACCTAGATCAGTTTGCTGCCTATCTAGATTGTCTTAAGAATAACCAACCAAAACAATCACTAACAACACCATTAACCCTAGATCTGCTAAAAAAAGCCAGCGCATAAATGTACCCAGCTTTCTTATGGCCGCTGTATCCAGCGAGAGAAACTTCCCAAGTAAAATAAACTTAACTAGCTTAATACTAGCTTTATTTTGTTCTGCAGTTGTACTCCAGCGAATATTTAATAGATTTAAAGTCGGTTTGTTACCAAATAAATCAACAATAGAAGTCATCGGTAAGCCTAGCGCTTCATACACAGTAGGGTGCATCGCTTTTAATAGCTTAGCAAATCGCCAAGTCAAAAACACCCATAGCCAGCAACCAAGAAATGTAATTAAAAAAATAGCAAAAGCGAGAGGTGGCATAACATTACTCCAATATTACACACCAATACATCTATTCCAAATTATCTCTCATAGATATAACATAAAGCAGAATCCCAGGAACATTCAACACGGACAGCGCGCTTAAATACAAGACGCTGCAAAGTTACAATGGGACGCAAAGTGAATACAGTGCGAATACTCGGTGTATCGTTTATAATTAACCCCAAGTCTTGCAATAAGGGTTGATCAAAACAAGTCGAACAAATTAATGCAACGGTCACCTGCGCAAGAGATAATCTTAAAAAATCACCCTGCAATAAAGTGAGTTTGCGTTGATTAACAAAAAAATCTGGTAATTCATTTTTTACTCGCTGCGCTACTAACACAGCTTGATGATGCAAAGCAGGCACAATTTCAATACCCAATGCCTCTTTAACAGGGGACAATAAAAACGCTTGTAACACTGCCTTGCCTAATCCAGAACCTAAATCAGCAAACACATCGTGCGTAGACAAATTAGCCAAATTAAGTAATTTACTCACACTAGGATAAAGTATTTCACCTGGCTGCTCAGCAAGCTTCGTTTTTTTATATTGATAATGCAATCCCTCATAAAGACTATCCAAGTATTGTGTGCATAACTGCTGATGGCTACTATAAATAGGCATGGCTATTTAGAACGGCGTGACGGTGCAGAACCATCGTTTTTAGACGAAGCATCTCGCAATAGACGTTCACCTTCTTCTACCGCCTTTCTAGCCACTCTTACTGCTTTTTCTGCAGCGTCTCTAACCACGGGATCACGGCCTAGCGCATAACGCGTGGCATCGTGCATAAACTCAGCATAACCCGTTACCGATATTGGCTTCTGTTCATGCCAAGCAGTTACTGCATAAGCACTACCTGTTCCTGTTGCGATAGCTACTGTAGTTCTTCGAAAAAGTCTAAACATAGCACCCCACCCCTATAAATTACTTTATTATATAGTAACAAGCCAAGGAATAAAAAATGGAAAATATATTTTTTTAATCTATACTTTAACAAATAAATTATGGCTGAACTTATGGCTAATAGTCGATCTAATCTTTCATTATTACGCGATTTATCAGCGCAGCAGTTAGGAAAACTACCCGATATTGAACTAACAACTAAGCTTGTAGAACTTCCTGATGACCTCAAGGTCGTTGTTTTAGACTGCATGGATGAGAAGCGTTTACTTGGCTTCCTATGGGGCTTTATCATGCAAATGACTACACCCATGGGGGGAGATTCAGCAGAAACTTCCGTTATCTCCAGTACATTGCCAGACGAACAAGCATGGCTTCATTGTTTTGAAGATCTAGCAAATAAGAGAGTAAATTCCTCTTATGAGTCTAGTCAAATACAAATGTTATTACTTGCTGCCAGGTTATGTATATTGCGACAGCAGACAGTTAAAGATAACGAGCAATTTGATGCTATGCTTACACGTTTGATGATACTTGGAGAATCCCCAGCTAATCCATACTGTGGCTTGCGTATATGGTTATTAATTCAATTAGTATATGATCGCAACGAACGGCAAGAGATAGTTGAAGACATGACAAACAATCTCTACCCAAAAATGGATGCAGGCGCGTTATGGCCATACTTAACCAAAGATGAAAAAAGTCAATTATTGCAAAGCCTCCTAAAGAAACTTGCCTTTAACCCTCACCAATATAGAAAAGCATTGCAAGCTGCAGATATAGATTGTCCGTTCCAAGCCGTTGAGGACCATCAACAGTCCCAATTAAGAAGTGCTGAAGTCTGCAGCCGAATATGGCCTTATTTAGAACAACGGGATCGTGAACAACTATTACCTATAATACAAAATCTAGAAAATGAACCTAGCAAACCCCTGTATTTTTATCCACGTTATCGAGCCATTCTCTGCCAGTTATTACCACATGTAGATCAACAGAATCGACAACCCATGTTGAAAGGAATATTGGATTATTTAGAAAACCCGTCTCATGATGTTAGCTGCCTACGTCTATTCTATGCAACTTGCTGTAGAGAATGGGTACATTTCAACTCAGAAGAAAAACAACAAATTCTCGCCCATATGCTTAACATGCTAGATCATCCGGAAATGGCCGTACGAAACATAGCTTATACCGCATGCAGTCGTCTATGGCCACACTTAGACAAGATAACACAAGCAAAAATACTACATGTCATTCCCCAAACAGCTAATGAAGAACAAACAGATAAAAATATATCAGAACTTACAGCTTGGGCAGTTTTCAGAAATCTATGTCCGTATTTAGATGAGCAAGAAATAAATACACGCATTCCTCTTATTATTGCCCTGCTAGAAAAGCACGGCAAACAAGCTATTGGTTTGTGTTTAGATATGTGGCCATACTTAGACAAACAGATGAGAACTACCATCACGGCTCTATTAAATAAAATAGCCCCATCAAGTGCAGATGCCATTGATGGAAGATTAGGATTAATTTTGACAGATAAACAATGTTCACGCATATGGCAAATAATGCGAAAAACAGGACGCTACGGTGGATACTATCATCAATTAAATAATTTTTATGAAAAAATCGCACAACAAGAGCATGCTCCTACCTTGTTTCGACGTTTTTTGGCATTGTTTGGTTCCAGTAGTCAACCACAACAGCAAGCAGCTTCATCATCTGTTACTATAAGCAAACATAAGAAATAGTCAAGGTTATCTTCATGGACAAATGGCAACGAGTACAGGCTATCGTCAATCAGCACACCTCAGCAGGAGAACAATGGCATACTGGCAACTTCCAAAAACTTGTCACTTATCGAGTATTCGCAGAAAACATATTGGTTTTTTTATTGCAATACATTGGCTTGATGTTTACTACACTCACACCACAACTCATGCCCGTTTGGTTCGCCAGCGGCACTGCGTGTGGATTCGTGTTCTTGCGTGGCTATAGTGTTTTATCTGGAATATATATAGCCAGTTTTTTGGCCTATTATCTAGCCACTTACCCGCTATTTACAACCATAGTCTTTGCCACATTAACCACCCTGCAAGCATTACTTATTGTATGGTTTAGTCGACGCTATATTACGCCCATTTTATTATTTCATTCTCGCCGTACCCTAGGTAAGTTTTTAGTTTGTAGTGGCCTCATTACCGCATTAGCTAGTTTCTTGTTTACCAAAGTTCACCCTTCACTACATTGGTTAACAACATGGCTAGCCAATTTCAATGGCACCTTAATTTTTGGTGGCACACTGATTGCCATTGATAATTATTTTCCACAAATCAATTCGCTAAAAAATATCAATAAAATATGGCTAGGCGTACACTATGGCAGCATACTGGCATTAACTATCGCATTCCTTATTACCCACTTACCTTGGTACATACTAGCCACTATCCCCCTCACCCTTTTATTACGCAAAAAAAATAATCCTTGCGGTGCCATTGCTAGTGTTTTCCTCGTGAGTTTTATGATCAGTTTAGCGATAAGCTTTGGGATACAGTTAACCACCTCTATTTTACTTGTTACCCAACTTAGCCTTGCGCTAAGTATTATATTTTCCTTGTAATAGCAGCGTTTCCACTTCCAAACCAGCGCGCGCAATAACTCGGGTTGCATAAGAACCGTGTAGAAAGGATAGATAATTTCCCATTACATAATAAGGCCGTTGTTTCACAGCATGCTCTAACACAAGATAATCTAATAATCTATTATAGGATTCTGCCACTTCGAAATAAGAGTGATGGCCACTTTGAATGAAAAATCCCATAATACAATTAGCTATGATTTGAATTTTTTCTACCTGAAAATTTCCCGCATAAACAAAAGCACCAATATCATATAAAGTAATTAATGTACGTAATGTGGATCCAGAAATACTGGCAACAAAAGGCAAAGACAATCCAGATAACCCGGCTAATTTCTTAAAAATAGGTTCACATAATTTAGCATATTCCTCTATAGGCATACGTTCTGATTTATCTAATGGAATATGGTAATACTCCATTTTCATTAGGTTAGCAGGGCAAAGCGACTGTATTTCTATTAAACGTTGCATTAAAACATTTATTTTTAATTCTAAATGTGGCTGTTTTTCTACCGCTAATTCAGAGTGAGCATGGTTTAAAAAATCTTGTGCATAAGATAATAAATTTTTTAATCTTTTATATTCCGCCACATTATGTTGCATTGTCGTATCTTGTATTTGTTCGTCAAAACCATCCACAATTAATTGCAACCGCTTAGACATATCACACCCCCAAAAAATTGACTTGCCGGCAATACGGCCTACGCGCTGCCCATGCTCATCGTTAACAGAAACCAAATCAATATCTGGTTGTGTGCCAATTCCTTTCTCCCCAATAACCACTTGACTATCTTCGCCTAACTCAGTGCGTTTAATACGAAAATCTATTTCCTCTGTAGACGGCCATAAAGCTTTTTTAAGGCGCGAATAGTCATTGCCGTGCAAACAGGCGGGAAAAAATTCAAAATAACAACGGCATAAATCTAGTAATGCCTTGATAAACCTAGATGCTGCACTCACATCATTAATATGATGACAATGCAAAAGCAGTGCTTGTATTTTTTCTAACAAAAATTTTATCTTTTCTTTTTCATTCACTATTTCTTGTGACGTGGCAATATTTGGCAGTAACGCACCTAATTGACGCAATTGCCATGAATGGTTTTCTGCTAATTCTTGAATGGATTTTTGGATATACCCAGGTAAATCATCAAAACAACCGTTATCATCTAATGACTTTCTTATAGGCTCTAATACAACGGGAATAAGCAGGGTCGCCACTTCATGTAATACTTGTTTAATTTCAACATTAACAACGACTTCCTGCAACATTGCTGCTGATAGTTTATTTTCAATATTAATGTAATCCTGTGCATTCATTTTGCAACCCTAGCTGGCTTCACACCCGCGCCCAACTGCCATTTCTAGGTTTAAGTATAGCGTGAGGTTTTTTAGTGGGGATTGATAAAGTTAATATCAGTGATAATAAAATACATCCGCATCCTACCCAACTTAGTATTGATACTCGCTCTCCTAACACGACCACCCCAGAAAATAGGCCTGTTAGCACCATTAAATAGGTGGTCATAGAGGCCGTCACTGCCCCCATATTTTGTATTAATACGCAATACAAATAAAAGCACCAACCCGAACCCACTGCTCCCAACCATAGCAAAGCAGCGCCTTGTGTAAGTCCTCGTGGCATAGGCCATTGACTTAACTCTCCCCGTATACATTTGTAGCATAAAAGCATGATGATTGTCACACCCGCTGCAACCGCTGAAATTAATAGTGGGTGGTTGGTTTGTGTGCGTGATCGCAAATAATTTGCTGAAATTGCATAAGAAATTCCAGATAAAATTAATGCAATCAAACTTATTTCACCAGCCGGTATACCGTGTAACTGCTGATTCACTAAAACAACACCAGCCAACCCCAACAATAAGCTAACAAAGTGTGTATAACGTACATGCTGTTTGCCGTTGAAAAATAATATGGCTAATATAAAAGTACATAATGGAGTAAGACCATTAATCGCAGCAGATAAAGCACTAGAAACTGTTTTCTCAGCATAAGACGTTAAGTAAAAAGGCATCGTTACGTTAAATATACCGAAAACAACACCGTCTTTCATAAGACTGGTAAAATGAGTAACTCTTAAATCTAGTAATTTTATTAATAGTATTAAAAATAATAGCCCTACAATCATACGATACAGTACAACATCTAATGGCGATAAACAGCCTAATAAAACTTTAATAAGAGATAATGATATCCCCCAACCAACCGTACCAATAAAAACAAAATTTATCCAATTCTGCATATGAACTCCTTAGAAGATTTTTTGATTACCTTGCAGCAGTTCCTGCTAACACTGTCATCCTTCGCTGACGCTCAGGATGACAGTGTTAGCGGGAACTGCTGATTACCTTGAGAAGGTGTGACCCGTGATTACTGTCAGATGAATGTGATCTGATTGAGAAAAAACGCAGGAATACTTGAGGTATTTCGAGTTTTTTAGAATGAAGATCGCATTCAGATGATAGTAAGATGACTGTTAAAAAGGGAAGTTATTCTTTCACAGAGCCTAACAGCTTGATCAGCATTAGCACTTGCCATAACAACAGAGGAAACTGCGAATAACCTGCAGCCGCATTTAAATGTCCGCCGCATGAAATAATGATTTTTTTCGCATTAAGTTGCCGTGCAATAAGATGGAAATCTTGATCTGAGGTGTAAGAATCATTGTCACCTCTATATATAATAAACTGCTTGGCATTATCTTGAATCGCAGTCCACTTAAATGGTGCATAAAAAAAACTATGATTGATCCTGTCAAATTTATCAATCCCTACTTTCCCAAGAAACGCGCCCACTAAAATAGCAGAAAATACTTGACGATCTGTTTTTTCAAGCCATCGCAACACAAATGCCGCACCCAAGCTGTGCCCTATCAATATAGTTTTTTTATTAATAATAGATTCATAGTATTGGGAAAATACATTCAACCAATTTTTTAAGGATTGATTTTTTGGCGTAGGAAAGGCAGGCACATAACAATCAACATGCACTTCCTTTAACTTTCGCATCATCCACCCAAACCAATTCTCCTCTGGGTAACCGTATGCACCATGAATAACAATTACATTGCTCTTTTTACTCATGATAAAAACACCATTTTCGTATCGATAATATCTAATGTTTTAACTAGCTCTGCATAATCATGGTGTTTTACTATCACATGCCCAAGACGACGTAATGGCTTAGGAAAAGCAGGAATAACTTGATTAGGTGTATAATATAAAAGTATCTCTTTAATAGAAGCATCCTGTATTTTGTCTATGCCATTCACACTTGAATAACTACAGATAGTTGGCCTATAAAAAAATCTTATCCCCGCTACGGAATGCACCAATGATTTTTCTGCACGACCCTCTTGAAGATATGCAGCATAGATACAATCAAAGTAATTTTCTGCTCCAGACAAACAGATAAGCTCGCCAATGCTATCGCCCGCTAATCTAGCTGCGATTTCCATTAACACTGGCTGCCCATTCTCTTGCACTCTAACTTCCGCATGGAAAGGGCAATTATTTATTTTAAGCACGGATATAACCCGGTTAATATAACTTTCTAAAATAGACTTTAACTGAGCAGGCACTGGCACATTAACAATATGTCCAATTTCAATAAACTCCGTTTGATCAGCTACAAATTTCTCTGTCAAACTAAAATGAGTTACTTCATGATTGTGCACCACTCCTTCCAAGCTAAATTCTTTACCACTGATATATTCTTCTATCAGTGCCATAGTGGATAATCTATGCCCCCATAAAATATCATTACCATCTAAAATTCGTTTTACTGAAATCATAAGCTCTGCATGATTATTGGCTTTTCTTACATTAACACTGCCTGCAGCATCAATAGGCTTACACACGAGAGGAAACATCATGTTAGTTATGGCTTGTTGCACTTGCGCAATGGAGTTAACAATAGAAAATCTTGGCAAAAATAGCTGAGCTTTTTGTAATGATACCCGCATTAAATCCTTGCGCCTAACTTTAAGAGCATCAGCATATCTCATACTTGGCAAACCAAAATAATCGTTTAGTCTTGCCGTCATAGGAACAAAATATTCAAAGCCAGGAATTACTGCGTTTATATTAATAATTTTTTGTAATATTTCAGCTAGCTGTAGAATAGCAACTTCATCTGTCGTGTCTATTTTTATAGCCAATGCTGCCAACATCAAGATGGCGCTAGGTACAACACGCAGATCTTGATCCGCGGTGAGGATGATAATGTTGTAACCTTTCCTTACCCCATGTTTTAATAAAGACAACGCAGCGCCGTAGGGCTCGATAAAAACAATATTTTTACCTTGCATTAAAGTATCTAGGCGTTTTTTTGCTGCGATGAAAAAATGTGGCTCAGTTGTAAATGAAATTAATGTATGCATAAAAAAGGATCCTCCTTTTCCTACTCTCTAGAGTTATCATCCTGAGTGTGATACTGTCATCCTGAGTGTGATACTGTCATCCTGAGTGTGATACTGTCATCCTGAGTGTGATACTGTCATCCTGAGCGTGATGCTGTCATCCTGAGTGTGATGCTGTCATCCTGAGTGTGATGCTGTCATCCTGAGCGTGATGCTGTCATCCTGAGTGTGATGCTGTCATCCTGAGTGTTAGCGAAGGATCAGTGTCCTTGTTAAACTAATTCAAGAAGGACACTGATCCTTCGCTAACACTCAGGATGACAGCATCACACTCAGGATGACAGCATCACGCTCAGGATGACAGTATCACACTCAGGATGACAGCATCACACTCAGGATGACAGCATCACACTCAGGATGACAGTATCACACTCAGGATGACAGCTCTAGAGAGTAGAAGAGATTTAAATATTATTTTCTTTGTAGACAATAAACAGGCTCAAACAAACAATATTCATGTTCGTGCGGATAAAAGATCTCCACGATTTTAAAATACCGCTGTACAAGCTGTTCAAATTGCATTTGTGGTGGACAGTAAAACTGACTATTACAAAATTTGAAAGTATCCACGAAATCAAACTGTGTATTCAGCACCGCTAAACGTTTTTTTCCAAGCATGGTAATAGTACGTTGCCAGCCCATAGCGTAACTATTTTTATCATAGCAAATAAAATTTAACCGGCTAGCCAAGTCAAACTGAGACAGGATAGTTTTGCGATGATATTGATTAACAATATCGAAAAAATCCTGATCAATGAAGTGATCATAAGGCTTGACTAATAAATGACAAACAAATAGACCGTCCTCCACGAGCAATCTATGCGCATTATATAAAAACAAGTCAAAATCACACCAGCGCACCATGTTAATAGCATCGTCACCTAAAATTAAATCATATTTTCTTTTTGTCTCTTCTATACATAACCAATTTTCTTTTATAAATGACTCATTACTAGCGATAGGAACTCTTTCCAATGTTAAATATCCCATAGCGCGAATAATTTCTTCCGACCTATCTAACAACGTGACATATAGCGAATAATTTTGAAAAATACTTCTAATCTCCGGTGTTCCCCCATAAATTAAAAAGTTTTCTTTTTGTATATTATCTCGAATTATTTTTTGATAATAAGATGTAGTACTATCCAGCGGCCGTACTGTATACCCCTTATACTTCTGCCATTCATTGGCAATTTGCATAGCGTCATTTGTTAACATGTATTGCATAATCCATCCTCAGGCTGCCTGCTTCACCATAAAAGTCGTGAGCAGTTGATCATAATATTTTTTTACCGAATTTAGTCTAAGATAAAATCCCAACCAAAAATCCCTGGTTTTGTGTGGACGACGTGCCAACTCAGGAAGAATAACTCTATTTAACCAACCATCCGCATGCTCAACATCCAACGTTTCATGTTCTACATAATAAATTCTATTAACGTTCTTTTTTGGGAATAATCGTATTAGCCCTTTATTTAACTGGTGATAATGCGGAGGATCTAGCAATTCAGTTGCTGCCAATAAACCAAAAAATTTCATTTTATTAAAAGAATAAATAGCTAAATAACTAAATAGATTGATGCCGGCTAGCCCCTCCCATGACATAGTAGCAATACACTCATCGCGGTTATACTGCAGCCCCATATCAAATAGTAAGCGCTTAAATAAATTAGTATGAAATTTTCTAATATCACTGCGGCCAGCTTCATCCCATATATTTGTCACTATTTCTGCCTTTGCTTCATCTGACGCACCAATAACAGCAAGCACCAGATAATCAAAAAACTCCACATTAAGCACCGCCTCTCCAAGTAAAAACTGTCGCATATGTTCAGTGCTGGCTTCATCACCAAGATAACTGAACAAAAGATGATTAAACACAGGGTGTTGTTGTATAGCTTGTTTTACCACATGAATAGAACACACTTCTTGATCACAATTATAATGATTTAAACATTGTGCTTTCTCATGATTAATCCATTCTGTTTCCATTTTTTTAAACCGTGTTAATTTCAAATAATCAGATATTAATAAATCATCTTCGCCATACAAAATATCGTAATAGACTTTGCTTAAAAATAAATGAATATTGCGCAAATACACCGTATGATGTTGTTGAAATGCCATAGATAAAACATTTTCTCCCATTTGCATGGTAATTCTCCTTGTTATGAAAATAGATAGGAATATATAAGATCATCAGCCACCCCTAGCACCGACCAAGCATACATACCTTGGCTAAACCACATAACAAGGATATGGATCCTGCGTTGATGCACAGGGTGAAGGATGGATATACGATGAAATTCTTAGTCGAAGATAATTGAACAAATAGGTAATACAAAATAAACTGGCTAATCGTATAGTGAACAAAAAAAACAGTCAACAAAAATTTTCACACTAAGGCTCTGTGAAAGAATAACTTCCCTTTTTAACAGTCATCTTACTATCATCTGAATGCGATCTTCATTCGAAAAAACTCGAAATACCTCAAGTATTCCTGTGTTTTTTCTCAATCAGATCATATTCATCTGATAGCAATCTGCTCTGTTAAAAAGGGAAGTTATTCTTTCACAGAGCCTAATTCCATGTGTTCAACAATTAATTGCACTGAGCGGCGACCATTATACTCATTAATATCTAATCGATAAGCAGCATGTATAGTTTGGCAACGATGATTAGGCCATTGACGCAAATCCACATAAAACGCAATCGCATCGAGCACTCGGCCATTGTCTTTTGATAAAGCCAACTTCAAATGCTTATCGCCAACGATACGCTGATCAACAATACGAAAAACATCGTCAAACACCGGTTCCGGAAATCGCTGCCCCCACGGACCCGCATCACGCAGTAGCTCTGCAGTCGATAAATTTAAGTATTCATGACCTAAACTACCATCTGTCCATACTCGTTGAGACAAATCATCCTCTGTCATTTTTCTTGCCACCATTTGACTGAAGATCTCAGAAAACTCAACTAACTTATTACTTTCAATACTTAATCCTGCAGCCATGGCATGCCCGCCAAACCGCATAATCAACCCCGGATAAGCCACAGCAATATCCGCCAAAATATCGCGAATATGTAAATTTGGGATAGAACGTGCGGACCCCTTTAATTCACCTTTTTTCCCTGGCGCAAATATAATGGTGGGTCGATAAAAACGTTCTTTGATACGTGCGGCAAGAATCCCAATTACACCTTGATGCCAACTTTCGTCAAACAAACAAATCCCATATGGCAATTTATTTACATGCACAGTCGCCATTGCTGCTAAGGCTTGATGATGCATGTCTTGTTCTATACTACGACGCTCCACATTAAGCTGATGCAAGGTTAATGCCATCTCGCGAGCACGAGAATAATCATCACATAGTAAACAATCTATGCCCAATGACATATCATTTAATCGTCCCGCAGCATTTAAACGTGCTGCCACACTAAATCCCACATCAGATGTCATAGCCTTAGTAATATCACGACCCGATACTTCAAATAACGTCAATACACCTGGCGAGCATAATTTTGCGCGCATACGTCGCATACCCTGATGCACAAGAATACGATTGTTGTAATCCAATGGCACTAAATCAGCAATAGTCCCCAACGCAACTAAATCTAATAGTCGCGACATGTTTGGCTCAGGTAGCGCTTGCTGGACAAACCAACCTTGATCAAGCAAATAACGTCGCAAAGCCAACATGACATAAAAAGTCACACCCACACCCGCTAAATTCTTACTGGGAAAGGCATCTCCCAGTTGATTAGGATTTACAATCGCATCTGCCTCAGGCAATGTCGCGGCAGGCAAATGATGATCAGTAATCACGACGCGCATACCTGCGGCTTTGGCTGCAGCCACACCACTATGATTAGCAATACCATTATCAACAGTAATAATTAAGGCCGGTTGAAATGTTTTTGCTACTTCTACTAACTCTGGCGTTAATCCATAACCAAATTCAAACCGATTAGGAACAAGAAAATTCACCTGTTGTGCACCAAAGCTTCGCAGTGCACGAATCGCCACTGCGGTACTCGTTGCACCGTCTGCATCAAAGTCCCCGACAATTAAAATCGATTGTTGCGTCATCAGCGTGTGAGCAATACAAGACACAGCCTGATCAATATTCAATAAAGAGGAGTAGGGCTGTAATTTTTCCAATTCATGCGTTAACTCTGCTACATCATGCACACCTCGTGCCAAATACACACGACGTAATACAGGATGCATATCAGAAAGATAACTACGCATGTCTTCTGACAAAGAACGTCTTATTATTTTTTTTTGCATATATTAATTCTTATGCCTTAATGAACCCGAATAGCCTCTAGAATTTTATTGTTGTAGCGATTAACAGCATGCACGCTCCATATACATGAGATTATCCACGCCAATAAAATTGGCACAAAGAGACGGCTACTACACACAATAAAACCCACAACTATCATGGTTACCCCACCCCAAAATGAAGCATACAGTAAACCAACTGGACCTAGGATAACAGCAAATAACAATCCACTTGCAACACTCTTAAATGGTAAGGAGGAAGAAGCATGGTTTAACATGAGGTGTCCTTTAGTTTAACATTTTGTTAAAATACTAATCTATACCCATTACACCTTGAAATGCGAGAATTTAATACATAGACAGGAACCATGCATGTCATCATTCACTCTAGACGAAAACCAAGCACAATATCAAATTCAGGGATATAAACCAGGTTGCATTCAAATTAATAATCAACAATTAACTACCAGCATTATTATTTCTGCTTCGCAACTTATTACACATTGGCCACCACAACATATCAATGAATTAACCTCTACACACCTATCTCCAGTGCTTGCATTACAACCCAGCATCTTGCTTATTGGCACAGGGATTACCTTGCAATTTCCTGCTCTAGAGACCTATGGCGACTTAATTAATCATGGAATTGGCATAGAAATCATGGATACGGCTGCTGCGTGTCGAACTTACAATGCACTCACTGCTGAAAATCGACAAGTCGCCGCCGCGCTGATTTTACGATAAAGTATGGTAAAAATAATAGCCAAAATCTTCCTTTATTTTCTCCATCTCAGTATACTCCTTTCATTTATTACTTATCCTGGTACATAAAATTATGTTCACACATTTATCCGAACGTTTAACTCGCATTGTTAAAAATCTAACCGGTCAAGGTCGCCTAACTGAGGACAATATAAAAGACACTTTGCGAGAAATCCGCCTTGCGCTCCTAGAAGCCGACGTCGCCTTGCCTGTTGTTAAAGAATTTGTTGACCACGTATATGTTAAAGCAATAGGGAAAGAGGTAATCGAAAGCCTTTCACCTGGGCAAGTATTAATAAAGATAGTACATGATGAACTTGTCGCTATTTTGGGCAAAGAAAATGCTACCCTTGATTTACGCGTTCAGCCTCCAGCAATAGTATTAATGGCTGGATTACAAGGATCAGGAAAAACCACCACCACCATCAAGCTGGCTCGTTGGTTAAAAGAGCATCAGCAAAAGTCTGTGATGGTCGTCAGTACTGATATTTATCGCCCGGCAGCTATTCAGCAATTAGAAACCCTGGCTAAAACAACTGATACCACTTTTTTCCCTAGCTCTCCAACACAAGACCCGGTGCATATCGCCCAAGAAGCAGTTCATGCTGCCAAGAACAAAGTGATTGATGTTGTGATTATTGATACAGCAGGACGCTTACATATTGACAATGACATGATGACAGAAATTCAACGTATCCATACAGCAACTACGCCTATAGAAACTTTATTCGTCGTTGATGCCATGACTGGACAGGATGCTGCTAACACAGCCAAGGCATTTCATGAAACATTACCTTTAACTGGAGTCATTCTCACCAAAGCAGATGGTGATGCTCGTGGTGGTGCCGCATTATCGATACGGCAAATCACAGGAGCTCCCATTAAGTTTATTGGCATAGGTGAAAAAACTGATGCACTAGAACCTTTTTATCCCGAGCGTATTGCTTCGCGTATCTTAGGGATGGGAGATGTGCTAACACTGGTTGAAGAAGCAGAAAGAAAACTAGATAAAGATAAAGCAGAAAAGTTAGCTAAAAAAATCAAAAAAGGCAAAACCTTTGATTTAAAAGATTTTCGCGATCAACTATGTGAAATTCATAAAATGGGTGGAATCATGGGCATTATGAGCAAGCTACCAGGAATGGGCGCTTTACCTACTAATGTCAAAGAACAAATGAATGACAAAAAATTAGTGGAAATTGAAGCGATTATTAACTCTATGACACCCAAAGAACGTCGCTTCCCTGGCCTAATCAAAGGATCCCATAAACGGCGTATTTCTGATGGTTCTGGCACATCAGTACAAGCCATTAATCAGCTTCTTAAACAATTCCTCGTCATGCAAAAAATGATGCAAAAAATGTCGAAAAAAGGCGGCATGATGAAGATGATGCGCACCATGCAAAACAGATTACCTTTTGCTGGCAACAATATCCCCCCATGGCGGGGGGGATAAAGAAGGCCAGGAGCTCTCGTTGAATAAAAGATGGCAAGCTGCTAGATAAGTATAAAAGCACAATGGCTCGTCGGCTTCCAGCCTCCTGCGCTTTATTTGTGCTTTTATACTTATCTAGCAGCTTGCCATCTTTTATTCAACGAGAGCTCCTGAAAGAGGGTAAAGCATATTGCTACTCGCTGAGTAGTCTCGTATAATCTGCTGCCTTTATATATAAGATAATCACTATAAAACAGCATTCGAGTAAGAGGAAAAAAAATGGTAGTTATTCGTTTATCGCGTGGCGGCACCAAAAAACGGCCTTTTTATCATATTGTTGTAACTGATAAACGCAGTTCTCGAGATGGTCGCTTTGTGGAACGTATTGGTTATTTCAACCCCATTGCGCAAGGCAAAGAGCAACGCCTGCTTATGAACCAAGAACGTGCGCAATATTGGCTATCCCAAGGTGCACAACCGTCAGATCGGGTGAAGAATTTAATAAAAACTTATCAGAAGTTAGTATCCGCCCAAGCAACTGCCGTAGTAGCTACAGCGCAATAACGTATTATGCGCCAAGCTGCCTCTGGTGATTCGCAATATATTATTATAGGGAAAATAGGGTCTACTTATGGGGTAAAAGGTTGGGTAAAAATACACTCCTTTACCCAAAAACACGATGATATATTAAAGTATCAGCCATGGTACTGGTTTAATAATAATGCATGGCACCCCGTCACGGTAGAAAATGGGAAGCAACATGGTAAAGGAATAATTATTAAATTAGTGGGGTTAAATAACCCTGAAGAAGCAGGGCTATATACAGGTAAGTTGATTGCTACTGTACGCACCAAGCTTCCAAAATTAAAGCATAATGAATATTATTGGTCAGATTTAGAGGGTTTACAGGTTATTGATCAACAGGGTAGCCACTTGGGAAAGGTGGCTTACTTAATGGCAACTGGAACCAATGACGTTTTAGTAGTAAAGGGAGAACAGGAACACGCTATTCCCTATTTGCTTGGCAATGTAATCACATCCATTGACTTAGCTAAACAAGAAATTCATGTAAATTGGGAAGTGTTATAAATGTGGTGCGGCGTTATTACTTTGTTTCCAGAAATGCTGGCTGCATTACAATATGGCATTACTGGCAAGGCAATAAAAAAACAACTATTGAATGTAGTATGCTGGAATCCACGTGATTTCACACAAGACAAACATAACACGGTAGATGATAATCCTTACGGTGGTGGTGCGGGAATGGTGATGATGGCACCATCCTTATGTGCAGCAATCGCTGCTGCTAGACAAACAGCGCCGCAACCGCCAACGGTTATTTATTTATCACCGCAAGGAAAGTCATTTCAGCAAAAAACCGCTGAAATACTGTTAGAGAAAAAAGCATTGATTTTGTTAGCTGGGCGCTATGAAGGCATAGATGAACGCGTCATCAGCCAGCAAGTCGATGAAGAATGGTCTATCGGTGATTATGTGCTGTCAGGCGGAGAGCTAGCAGCCATGGTTATGATTGATGTGATAACCCGGCTAATCCCAGGCACAGTAGGTGATGAGGATTCTATCACCCAAGAGTCGCTAACATCTGGTCTCTTGAAATATCCTCAGTACACCCGACCCGAAGACTTTCAGGGAGCACGAGTCCCTGATGTGTTATTAAGCGGGAATCATGCAGCTATTGCACGCTGGCGCTTAAAACAAGCTTTAGGTAGAACTTGGCTAAAACGCCCTGATCTTTTAGCCAAAAAGCCCTTGAGCAACCAGGAATTAGAGTTGCTTATGGAATTTGTAGCAGAACAAACAGAGATTGATAGAGGAACCGACAATGAGTAATGTAATGCAAAACTTAGAAGCCGAATTAATGCAAAATGTTAAACCACTCCCAGCTTTTTCTCCTGGGGATACCGTAGTGGTACAAGTAAAAGTAAAAGAAGGGGATCGCGCTCGTTTGCAATCCTTCGAAGGTGTCGTTATCGCAAAACGAAACCGAGGTTATCACTCCTCCTTTACCGTTCGCAAAATTTCTCATGGCGTTGGTGTAGAACGCGTATTTCAAGTGTATAGCCCTGTCATCGACAGTATTGAAGTGAAACGTCATGGTGATGTTAGACGTGCTAAGTTGTATTATATGCGCGAACTCAGTGGTCGAGCTGCGCGTATCAAAGAAAAGCGTATTCTTAATAATAGTCAACCCGGTATGAATGCTGCTACAGATGCAAGCGCTGGAACAGATGCTACAGATAGTAATACAACAGAAGAATAACGCGTTGTAAGACAACGTACTAGACTTTATTTGAACCCTTCTCTTCCCCCCCTTCTCCTCTCCATTAAAAAACAATGGAAGAGAGGGGGATAGTAGCCTGCTTGTATAACACGGAACGCGGATGAACCCCACACCATTTGCTGCTGTCATTTCTAGCCCGCTTGGCCCTTTAGGGGTTGTCATGCAAAATTGCTTGCTTAAATGTATAGAGTTTTTACCTATAGCCACTCCCTTAATCTCACCACAAGATGATCACGCTAAAATAGTAGAAAACGCATTAATCAATTACTTCCTACATCCGCAGCAAATCTTCACTTTAGACCTGCTATTGATTGGTACGTCTTTTCAACAACGTGTGTGGCAACAGTTACAACAAATTCCCAGTGGAAAAACAGTAACCTATGGAACTCTAGCTAAGCAGTTACAAACCAGTCCGCGCGCTATTGGTAACGCATGTCGCACTAATCGCATCCCTATTATCATTCCTTGCCATCGCATTGTTGGCGCAACACATACAGGTGGATATGCTGGCCATATACAAGGCCAGTTTCACGATATTAAAACTTGGTTATTGCATCATGAAACTACCAGACGTGGAACTGAAATAAACTAATCAAGATTTCTACAACAATTAATAAAATAATAATGCTTTCTAATAAACTGGAATGCCGATGTTGTACTTGGCTATTTAAAATATGTAATAGTTCCTGTAATACATCTAACTTTTGATTCAACGCCATGACACGGTTAGGAATATCTAAAAATTTTTTTGCCATCACATAAAAAGGCTCTAAATTGGGGTTGCGCCAAAAAAACTCAGGAACATCCAGAAATTCACTGCTTAAATTAATAGAGCTACGTGCAATAAAAATCTCTCCGATTCTTTTAAATATCGCACGTCGATTCAGTGAGATAATCCCATGTATAGCCATCTCTTCTGGTAAATGGATATTTTTTTTAATTGCCTGCTGAATGGCTTCTTCGAAAGATTCTAATTTGGCAGATTGCGCTAATCCATAGGAAATGGCTAGCTTGACCTGCGGATCATCAGAGTCAAGCGTAATAATATCTATTTTAAATCGCTCATGGGTATCAATAGCAATTTCCTCACCATAACGATAACCAAAATCATCCACTTCAATTTGCGCTACCGGTGATGTAGAAAAGCCTTTGACATACTCCAGCAAACGCTGCTCTTGCCCCTTTTTAAACCCCCAGCAGACAAAGCAGCCATGATTGAAAAAAAATATATCGCCCGGTCTACGCACATTACTAACATACAAAACATCTCGCGATAAACGTGCAAAATAATTTTTACGTCGAAAAAATTGATTTAAGCCAATAAGGTTATAGCTGCTAGCAGTGCAGAAAGAAACGCAACGAAGTAACGACTGTGACTCTTTGCGCATAAGAAGAGATTGTCAGTAGTGTATTTTTATATTGTACAAAATGGTATCAATTACAGCAAGCTCTCATCTTCTAGGATGTTTAATAGACTTCTTGCATAACTCGCTCTCGAGGTGAAAGAGCAAGAAGTCTAATGTCTATGGCCGGGGCCATGCTGACGTTGCCGCTCATCTGGCTTATCATCCCCTCTGTGCGCCCGCGTACCCACGCCTTTTCCGGCATCGGCAAACAAAAGGCTCAAGCCCACAGCCAAGAATCCTAACCCTGCGACAAAAATACCGGCAGCAGCTACTTGGCGTTTGGTAAATAATGGCCGTACTACGGGTAATCGTATGGCATCCAACGCCTGTCTATCAAAAACAAGGTTGGCTTTTCTTAATTCATCAACTACCCATTGGCTATAATGTTTATTTATATAATCAAAAATAACTTGGGGTTTATCGGGAACCCGGTCAATCTCCTCCATGATATTTGCTATGACCACTTGATTAATTGCACCCACATAGGCACATACAATTTCGTAGATTCTTGCTTGGGGTTGCGCCAGTGGCCATGTTAGTAAAGATGCAATCTCTGGCTTTATCTGTCCATCCTTACCCAATAATTCAGCTATTCCTATTTTAGTAATTTTACGTTCCCAAGCCTCAACCATCAGTACGTCATTTTCCGTAGTAAATGTATTAACATCGCCTTGTGATCGCAGCTGCACAAGATTTAGAATAGATGAAAATCTATCACTTAACTCTTTAATATCCTCCTCCGGCAACAAGCAAGGAAATTCATCAAAAATCCGCATAGTTAAGCCTGAATTGTTTAGCGCTTTTATACTCTCTCGGCAACACCGATTTTGCAATCCTGGATCTGCTGTAAATGCTGCGGATAAAATACTTATAAAAGATTGTCGCGCCTGTGCCATAACTCACCTCTGTTTTCATAGTAAACAATGTTGCGGTTCAGGAGTTCCACTCACCCCCGTCGTGCACGAAAAAAATCGGATAATATTTCGCCGCATGACTCCGCCATCAATCCACCTGCATAATCAACACGGTGATTCCATTTGCCTGTGTCCAAAACACGTAATACACTCACCACTGCACCCGCCTTAGGATCCACAGCACCAAATACTAATCGTTTTACTCGTGCATGTACCAGCGCTCCCACACACATCAGGCATGGCTCCAGTGTTACATAAAGGGTTGTATTCACCAAGCGGTAATTACCTAGGTGTTTAGCGGCAGCACGCAAAGCGATCACTTCTGCATGGGCTGTTGGATCATGTTGCATAATGGGTTGATTCCAACCTTCCCCTATCGCCACCCCCTCTGCTGTTACCAGCATGGCTCCCACCGGCACTTCTTGTTGCTTAGCCGCATACTGTGCTAGCGTTAGTGCCTTTTGCATCCAATGTTGATCACGTTCGGAAAACATACTCGCAAATATCTACTCCCACTCAATCGTAGCCGGTGGCTTATTTGAAATATCGTAAGTAACCCGCGATATCCCAGTCACTTCATTGGTAATACGATTAGCAATGGTTTCTAACACGTCGTAAGGCAACCGTGCCCAGTGTGCCGTCATAAAATCCATGGTTTCCACCGCACGAATAGCAATAACATACTCATAATGCCGTGCATCGCCAATCACACCTACCGACTTAACCGGTAAAAATACTGCAAATGCCTGTGCAACTTGGTAATAAAGCTCTGCACGTTGTAACTCTTCAATTAAAATAGCATCGGCCTTTTGCAACTTCACCACATAGTCTTGGTTCACCGCTCCTAACACACGCACTGCTAATCCTGGCCCTGGAAAAGGATGACGATAGACCCACTCATATGGTAACCCTAATTCAACACCGATGTTTCGCACTTCGTCTTTAAATAATTCACGCAATGGTTCGAGTAATTGCAATTGCATATGCTCGGGTAATCCACCTACATTATGATGCGACTTAATCACATGTGCATTCCCCGTTTTTGTTGCCGCGGATTCAATCACATCAGGATAAATCGTTCCTTGTGCCAACCAAGTCACTCCAGGGATTTTCTTTGACTCTGCTTCAAAAATATCTATAAATAATTTACCGACAATTTTACGTTTTTGTTCCGGGTCTGCTATATTTGCAAGCGCAGAAAAAAATTGCGCTTGTGCCTCAACAGTAAGCAAACGAATACCAATATGCTTAGCAAACAAGGCTTGCACTTGTGCAGCCTCATTAAGCCGCAATAACCCGGTATCGACAAAGACACAGGTTAATTGCTCGCCAATCGCTTTGTGAATTAACGTCGCAGCCACAGCAGAATCAACGCCACCGGATAACCCTAAAATTACCTTATCATTGCCCACTTGTTCACGAATACGCTGAATCGCTTCTCCAATAATGTTTTTTGGTGTCCATAGCGGTGAGCATTGACAAGTTTCCAGTAAAAAACGCTGCAGAACGCGTTGCCCCTGCCGGGTGTGTGATACCTCAGGATGAAATTGTATCCCATAAAAACGCCGCTGCTCATCCGCCATCACAGCAATAGGACAAGTGGCTGTGCTGGCTACGCAGGTAAATCCATCTGGCAACTGTGTAACTTGATCACCGTGACTCATCCATACATCCAACACCGATTGACCTTGCTGATCCACCCTGTCTTCAATATCAGCAAATAAAGTTGATGTCGCTAATAAGGTTACTGCTGCATAACCAAATTCACGTTTTTCTACTTGTTCTACACGTCCACCTAATTGTTCCGCCATGGCTTGCATGCCATAGCAAATACCTAATACTGGGCAACCCCATTGCAACACGACATCAGGTACGCGTGGTGTCAGTGCTTGCGTAACACTTTCTGGTCCGCCTGATAAAATGATTCCTGCTGGAGCAAACTCATGAATCACTTGTGCAGATACATGCGCCGGATGTATTTCTGAATAAACCCCCAGTTCACGAATACGTCGTGCAATAAGCTGTGTATATTGCGAACCAAAGTCGAGAATTAAAATACGTTGTGCATGTATATTCACAAATACTTTTCATCCATATGGTAATTGGGCGCTTCTTTAATAATTTGCACATCATGGACATGACTTTCTCGTGTCCCCGAATGCGTTACGCGCACAAAAAGAGCCTGTTCGCGTAATGTTGCAATATCTGCGCAACCGGTATATCCCATTCCAGAGCGCAAACCACCGATTAATTGATTAATGATATTCACCAAGCTACCCTTATACGGAACGCGACCTTCAATCCCTTCTGGCACTAACTTCTCCGCTTGCTCAGCCACTTCATCTTGGAAATAACGATCACTAGAACCGTGACGTTGCGCCATCGCTCCCAACGATCCCATGCCACGATAAGCTTTATAAGAACGACCATGATACAACTCCACTTCGCCAGGCGCCTCATCTGTGCCAGCAAATAAGCTGCCCATCATCACTGCATGCGCGCCTGCTGCCAAGGCTTTACATACATCACCGGAATAGCGAATGCCACCGTCTGCCACTACACCAATTGGCGTACCTAACAAGGCTTCTTTTACCTTGGCGATCGCAGTAATTTGCGGCACACCTACGCCGGTTACAATACGCGTGGTACAAATCGAACCAGGGCCAATTCCTACCTTTACGACATCTGCCCCTGCTGCGACTAATGCTTTAGCTGCATCAGCTGTAGCAATATTTCCTGCCATCACCGGTGTAGCAGGAAAATGCCGTTTAATCCAACGCACGCGATCTAACACGCCTTTGGAATGGCCGTGTGCCGTATCGACCACTAAAATATCCACGCCAGCAGCAACTAAAGCAGTAATGCGTTCTTCTGCATCCCCTGCAACTCCCACCGCTGCTCCTACACGTAATTGCCCTAATTGATCCTTGCAGGCAAAAGGTTTTTCTTGTTCTTTGAGAATATCTTTTACTGTAATCATACCGCGCAGCTGAAAATCCTCATTAATCACCAGCACTTTCTCAATACGGTGCTTATGCAATAGACGCTTCACTGTTTCTCTATCTGCTGCTTCTTTGACTGTCACTAAACGTTTTTTCGGTGTCATGAGATTTGCAATGGGTTGATCTAGGTTGGTTTCAAAGCGTAAATCACGACTGGTAATAATACCCACTAACTGATTACCATTTTCCACCACCGGAAAGGCACGTAAATTATGGGTTTTTGTTAGCTTGAGAATGTCGCGCACCGTAGCCATAGGTGAAACGGTAATGGGGTCTTTCACTACGCCGCTTTCGAATTTTTTTACTTTTCGTACTTCCACGGCTTGTTGTTCTACTGGCATGTTTTTATGAACAACCCCTAACCCGCCTTCCTGCGCCATCGCAATAGCTAAGCGTGCTTCTGTTACGGTGTCCATAGCTGCAGATAATAACGGGATATTTAACACGATATCTGGCGTTAACTGGGTTCTGAGGTCAACATCTTTTGGCAATACTGAGGATTCGCCCGGCAATAATAAGACATCGTCAAATGTCAAAGCAGCTTCCAGTTGAGCTAAGCGCATGCACACCCCCGGAAATAGTAGATAAAATTAACCGGTTATTATACATGAAAACAGGGGAGAGAAGCGACTAGTACAACGATTCACCAGGAATTCTCGGTGAATAAAGAATAGCAAGCAAAAGGGCGGTATAAAAGCACAATGGCTCGTCGGCTTCCAGCCTTCTGCGCTTTATTTGTGCTTTTATACCGCCCTTTTGCTTGCTATTCTTTATTCACCGAGAATTCCTGACGATTCACGTTAGTGACATATAGAAATGTCCGGTTCTGTAACACGTAAATTGTCCGTTCACATAAAGCTAAACATTGGGTGTAAATGGGTGACATTGCGGTTGATTTATTGGGTGGAATTGGGTGTATAATTGGGTGATATGATAAACACATCAACACTCAACATTACACCAGAGATACTTTCACTCATTGCTGAAATTGATGAGTTTAAGGGCACATGGCGCGCCCTTGGCACTCTCGCACCCGAGAGGTTAGCCTCATTACGACATGTAGCCACAATTGAAAGTATAGGCTCATCAACCCGTATAGAAGGCAGCAAGCTTTCTGATCGCGAAGTGGATAGACTCTTATCCAACCTGGAAATTCATTCATTCGCAAGCCGTGACGAACAAGAAGTTGGCGGCTATGCGAAAACTATGGAACTTGTATTTGAGTCATACAATGAAATCACATTAACCGAAAATCACATCAAGCAACTACACCGAGATTTATTGTCATTTAGCGACAAAGACGAAAAGCACAGAGGTAATTATAAAACTTCATCTAATAGTGTCGCTGCATTTGACGCGAAAGGGAAGCAAATTGGCATTTTTTTTGAAACTGCCACCCCATTTGATACGCCACCAGGATATGTTTACGTACCTTATTCCTCACTAGAAAGTATCATTGAACAAAATAAAGAAAATTATTATCTG
>MGYC01000004.1 GCA_001801575.1 Gammaproteobacteria bacterium RIFCSPHIGHO2_12_FULL_41_20 | reverse complement strand
CTGTGCGAAGAGCGGCTGTTGCAGCCTCAATAGCTTGTTGTTTTTGAGGAAGTGTCGCAGCTTGTCGCTCCAAGATAGCCTGTAGAGCTTGACGTTTTTCTTCAAGTTGATGTTGCTGCTGTGCCTCCGCTTCTCGTCGCTGCCGTTCTTCTTCTCGTTGTCGTTCCTCTTCAACTTGTCGTTGGTGTTCCGCTTCTTGAGCCCGTTGAATGTCTTGGTTTAACTGATCAACTTCTCGATTTAGTACGGTAACGTCGACTGCTTGTGCACCACCAAGTGCGTTGGCAGGTAGAGTATGTTGAAGAGCAGTAGATCGCGGGGTGATACGATCTCTTTCGACGGTAGTTAAGGCGCCCATGTCACGAGCATCTCTGACTGTACCTTGATCAGCAGTGATTCCTTCAGCAGAGTGCCCTTGGAGTGCCTGCCGAGCAGCAGTGATTTGTGCATTACGTTGTTGTTCGTAACCAGTTAAAGCCTGTTGATTGGCATCTGCGACTTGTCGAGCAGCAGCGATTCTTGGTGCAAGGGCGCGGGCGCGTTGTTTGAGACCTGCAGTTTGCGCACCCACATCACCGACAGAGTCTTCAGTTGGAGCATCTTTTAAGGTACGGATAGCTTGACGCTGCTGAGCAATAAGTTGTTCACGTTGTTCTTTGGCTGTGCGAAGAGCGGCTGTTGCAGCCTCAATAGCTTGTTGTTTTTGAGGAAGTGTCGCAGCTTGTCGCTCCAAGATAGCCTGTAGAGCTTGACGCCGTGTCTCCACCGCCTTCGCCCTCTCCATCTCCCTCTGTAACTGCTGTACCTGTTCAACTAGTACTGCGATTTCTGCTTGTGGTTTTGGTGGTTCTTTTTCGCTAAATTCCTCTACTAATTCTGTTAGCTTTACAATCACTGTTACTCTAGCAGTTATGTTTTTCTGTATTGCTTGTAGATCTACGTCTACTTTCTGACCTAATTGGGCTATATCAATCTGAATAGCGGGTTGCTGTATATCAATAACTCCACTAACTTGTTGCTGAAGCTGTTCTCTATATTTTTCTGCTTGTTGTCGTAAAGCTATAGCTTCAATGTCCGCTGCAGTTAATCTTTTTTCTTCATGTTCTTCTTGCCATGCAATTTGGCGAATCTGATTTGCTCTTTTTCTAATCCGTTCAATTTTTTCCTCATAGTTACTTAGAGCATCACCGCTTAACTCACTGAGGATACCCGAACATTTCTGAAGTCCTTCCCGGATAGCAGTTAACCCCTGCAGTGTCTCACCCTGTATAACTCGCATCTTCTCGTTGTAGGAACGAGCAGCAGCATCGAGTCTTTCTTTCTGCCTCGCGACCGTCCCTTGTTGCTGCTGTGCTTGTACTAATAAGCTTGCTTGAAGCTCGGATGCCCTGTGTTTTTGCTCTGCAGCAGCATCGGCTAACCTTATTTTTTCCGATAAACTAGCGGTTGCTCCCTCTAGTCTCTCCATCAAGTTATTTATTCTTTGGGAATACGTTTGACAATCAGCAATAGACAGATGGCCGCTGAATTCCTTTCGCTTCCATTCCGCTCTGTCTGTGTTCAGGCCATCAACAATCACTTTTATATCTGTTACATCTACACCTGTTTTTTGTTGTCTTCTGCCAAGCATTTCTCTTACAGCTAAAATCAACCTGTCCTCTTCTTGTTGTTTTTCAACAAATAATTGCCTTACACCATCTATAGCTCTTCTTGTTTTTTCTTCTTGTTGTTTTATTTGTTGTTGTAGTACCAACAAAATACCAGCGGCACTAGAGGCATTGTGGTCTAATTTTTCTCGTATTTCTTCTTGCTCTGTGCTTATTGTCGATTCTCCTGCTTTGCATTGTTTTCTAGCACTCTCAATAAGCCGTCTTAGCTCCTGATTTTTTTCAGCCACACTAGGTGGAAGAGCCCTTTCCAGTGCAGCACATATTTCTAAACACCTACGCATAACCGGGGGTAAAAGACTGAGCTCATCGCTTAACTGTCTAAAGACCGAGGCTAAGGCTTTTCCTGTGGACCCATCTATTTGTGAAAGTTCTTTAAGCTTTTTCTTAAGATCAGATAATGTAATATTGTCCAGATCAAGAGACCTTATAGTATCTCGTTGTGTGTCTACTTCTTGAGTAAACTTTGCAGCTTCTCTTGTTTGCCCTTCTCCTCTTCGCCAAGAGGGATGATTAGTAAATGATCCAAAATTGCCAGTAATTCGCTGTATGGAAGCAGTTATAAGCTTTGTAAAACGCTTTAATTGTGGCTCAATAGTTGCATAGTTATTTTCTATTGGTTCACTTGCGGCTTGACGTAACGAATCAAGAGCGGCTGCATGCGGACTTTTTCTAGGTGTGGTCATTTTTAATCCTAGCTCGTTATATGTGTTTGATTATTTAGTGTGTAATTTTATTATAGGTGACTTTTATTAACATTTTTTTAAAGAGACGCCGGATCATGCGTCTGTAAGCCCTTGTTTTGACTAGGTTGAGCGCCGAAAACAGGGTCAGGTGCTGACATGCGGTATGTTTCTGCCTGAAAATAAAACAACATACCGCATGTCAGCACCTGACCCTGATTCTTTGGTCCCATTAATAATGAGCCGGATAGTGATGGGCTTTGGGCGTCAAGGTCTGTCGAAAGATATCAAGCAGCTTCATCAAATGGCTTTACTTTGATTTTACTGGCTTGCTTGCTAATTAACCAGGTGTCGTACTGAGACTGTATGTTGATCCACATTTCAATGCTAGTATTAAAAAATTTAGATAACCTTAATGCCATTTCAGGACTAATTCCTGCGTGCCCATTTAAGAGGCGAGATAGAGCTGTGCGGGACACGCCCAATCTTTTGGCTGCTTCTGTCACGTTCATACCCGTGGCATCAATTAATTCATCTTTAACAATTTTTCCCGGATGTAGTGGATTGTGTATAATAGTCATTGTTCTTTCCTCCACATGTTTAGTGGTAATCAATATAGTTGACATCAATTGCATTCCGATTAGTATCATCAAATTTAAAAATAACTCGCCAATTTCCACTGACTGTAACCGCATAAAAATCTTTCAAATTACCCACTAATTTATGAAATTTCATGCTGGGCGTGTTCATATCTTCAGGGCTTGATGCAGCATTCAACCTTTGTAATATTACTTTTAGCCGTTTTTCATGGCCAGCAGTAATGCCTGACTTATTGCCAGTATCAAAGAATTTCTTTAATCCTTTATGCTTCCATGACATAATCATATATGTTAAGTGTAACGCAACGCTTAACGAAATACAAAAAGATTGGTAACGAGTAATTTTGAAGGCGTGTCAATGGATGGGAGAAGAAGTATCCATGGTGTACTATGCACACAAACCGTGCTGTGCACAAACCACCTCTATCTCTATTGACATTGATTTTATCCGGGTTAAAATACTATATAGAGAATATCAACCAGGTTAAAGTCAATGAAAGACCGTCTAATACAACTCATCTATCAGGCAAACCCGTGGTTGAAATCCCAGCAGATACCAATACAACATTATGATTACATACCTCGGTTGCAAACTGAGAAGTTGCTATCACCGGAGTGGGATAATCTTTGGCTGGTATTAGTTGGACCAAGACAAGCTGGGAAAACCACGCTCGCTAAACACCTTGCCCAGGTATTGATTCAGCAACGACGTTTTGAAACGCTTCTATATTTAAACTGTGACTTACTCGAAGTAAGGCAATGGTTGACTAGTCCACTGTTTATTCAGGAAGCAATGGATACATTTCATTTGGAGAAGCCAATCATTCTCATTGATGAAGTGCAGCGTTTAGAGAACCCAGGACTACTATTAAAAGCCTGTGCTGATTTGAAGTTGAATATTAAAATGATAGCAACGGGTTCATCACAATTAGAATTAAAAAGTAAAGTGCAAGAATATTTAACTGGCCGTCATTTGCAAGCGCTCATCTTGCCTTTAAGTTATCAGGAAATAGGTGATGCGCATGATTCACAGTTGGTTTTTGGCTGTTATCCAGCGGTGGTAAAATCCAGTGAAAAAACTATTTTGTTGCAGCAAATTTATCAGGATTATATTGCGAAAGATATTATTGAGATTTTAAAAATCGGGAAACCTGATGTGATGCAGAAATTGATTGCTCTTGTTGCTCACAGTTCGGGACAGTTAGTGAATTACAATCAACTAGCGACAGACTGTTTGGTTTCTGTTGCTACCATACGAAACTATTTGTCTATATTAGAAAGTACTTATACGATTTTAAGTGTGACGCCTTTTGTTGGTAATAAGCGCAAAGAAATCACTAGCAATCCTATTTTGTACTTTATTGACAATGGATTTAGAAATCAATCATTGCATAACTTATCAATGGAACTTGACACACGGCAAGATGTGGGGCTATTGGTTCAAAGTGCTGTTTTTCAAGAGTTATATAAATTTAAAGTGCAACATTTTTGCGATTTTATCATTCATTTTTGGCGAACACAAAGTAGTGCTGAAGTCGATTTTGTGTTGTATAAAAATACTGATTGTATTATTCCTATTGAAGTAAAATTCAAATCATTCAATAGCCCAGTCATTACTCGTTCATTTCGCTCTTTCATCGATGCTTACCAGCCAAGGTATGGTTTCTTTATTACTAAGGATTTTAATAAGAAAATTCTAGTAAATAATTGCGAAGTGAATTTTATTTCAATCTCACGTATCGCTAATTTATTTTTTTTGTTGAAAAATGATCTCAAGTGCTAACGTTTAGTGCTTGACCAGTCAGGCGTTAATAGGATCTCCCGGTTTCCATTATTGATTGACTTCATCCATTGCAAATTCCTCAATACCGTGATGAAACTTGATCATTACTCTGAACAAATCGTAAAAGACAGCAAAACCACATGAACGCCAATCAGACATTTATCCGGACATTTTCATATATTAAATCAGATTAAAATTATTTTTTTATGCTATAATCATATAGTTAATAAAGTATAAAACGGACATTTAAGGGGACATTTTTCGTGACAGATCGAAACGAAGCTACAACACTAATGGAGCCTCTCTTAATACCCGAGAACGCCCCCAATAGAACTGATTTAATGGATCTTGTCCTTGATCTAACCCAAAAGTCAGCTCAATTCAAAAACTCATTACCCTCAGCAATTCAAAACTCTCTTGCAGGAACAGTAAGAGCCATGAATTGTTATTACAGCAACCTTATAGAAGGTCATAACACGCACCCAATTGCTATTGAGCAAGCACTAAATGGTAATTATGACTCTGACCCCAAGAAACGCAATCTACAACTTGAAGCAAAAGCTCATATCGAAGTCCAAGAATGGATAGATAATGGTGGCATTACAAATAGCATTTTTGCTCCTAAAACTATCTGTGAAATACACAGGCGATTCTGTGAAAAACTGCCTGAGGAATTGCTATGGGTTGAAGACCTTAAAACAAATAAAAAAATTAGAGTTGTTCCAGGTAAACCAAGGAAGAATGATGTGCAAGTTGGAGGACATATCGCAATAAGCCCTGGTGCCGTTCCGCGCTTCTTACAACGCTATGAAAAAGCCTATTCACCACTAGGAAAATCAGAAACAATGTTAGCGCTTGCTGCAGCACATCATCGTTTTTTATGGATACATCCATTTTTAGATGGCAATGGCAGAGTAGCGCGCTTCATTTCATACACCACAATACTAAATACATTAGACACTGGTGGAACATGGTCTGTTGCACGAGGACTAGCAAGAAATGTCAATGAATATAAACAACTTTTAATGAGTTGCGACTCCACTAGAAGAAATGATTTAGATGGCAGAGGTAATTTGAGTCAGGAATTTTTAATTGCCTTTACCAAGTTTTTCCTTGAGGTTTGCATTGATCAGGTTGCTTTCATGCAAGAGCTAATGGAACCAGATAAACTACGCACTAGAGTTTTATTATGGGCTAAAGAAGAAATTGAGATAAAAAATATTCCACAACAATCATTTCAAATTCTTGAAAAAATTCTATATCGAGGAGAAATCACCCGAGGTGAAATTCCAGATATATTAAACCTTACAGAAAGGCAGACTCGCAGAATAACCTCTAGCCTGGTTGATCTAGGTATATTAACTTCTGATTCTCCGAAAGCAACATTCAGATTGGTGTTTTCAGCCAAGTTAGCACATCGCTGGATGCCAGGTTTGTTTCCTGAAAAGTAAATTATATGATCTAAGATTTTAAAATACATGCAGCCAAGGACTGGCCTGAAGAAAGAGAAAGCAGAAAGGGGGTCAAGTGCTGACATGCGGTATGTTTCTGCCTGAAAATAAAACAACATACCACATGTTAGCACCTGACCCCGATTCTCGATTCCTTTTTTTCATTGTCATATTTAACTATGATGCTTACTATTTTACACGCCCAGATTGTTCGAGGATATTTATTGAACCTAGAAACAGCGGTTGAACGAGAGGGTAATGAAATGGATAAAGGATTTTTATGTTTATTCGAGCAGCATTAAGCAGTTTGCGCGAATTCGTTCGCTCCCAATCCCAATACAGTCTTGTCGCATATCTATCATCTGCTCGAAGAATTTATCCCTATAAAAAAAATCTTACCTCTAGTCTAGAATCGCCATTACGCCAATTAGCAGAAAATAATAAAGAACCTCAAGATACGACTTTTACGCTAAAATTTGTTCATGCCCATGCTGCTCTAATAAAAGAACATGCCATACGTCGTACAGATCTTTTTTTCTGTCAGCTTGTTTCTATTCATAATCTTAGCGAAAAATACCAAGGACACGTGACCATCAAAAAACAGCCCGCGCGCTTACAGCATGGAAATGGTTCAGCCAAGCTACTAACTCACGCTTGCCACAGCGCGCTCTTCCCACATATTAACATTGTTGTGAAACAGCCAGGAAAAACAGCAAAGAATTTAACAAGACAATATATAAGAACACATTTCTACCAGCAGCTGAATTCTACTGTTGAACTCCCTAGAATAGTTAATAGCTTTGATTGTCAGTTAGAAGGCAGAGTTAAACCCTCATTCCTAGTAGTATCTTGTTTAAATATTTTAAATCGCGCAGCAAATAATGAAATTGATCCTCGCGTAGGAATGCACTTGTTTTATCAATGTATGCAACAATTTTTTTCATCTTTACAATCACGCTATTTAGCTGCTCGCCACGCCAAAGATAAAGCAGCAGCGAAATTAGCGATATTATCTTATCAGCAGCAGGGAACCTTCGCCGGGGCGAAAGAGTTAACCATAGCAGATGAGTATGCAAGCTTGTTATTAAGATTAACACCAGAAGAAAAATTACGGCTGCAACAAGGAGACTTAGAGCTTGCCCCCCATTATCGACAAATTCAGGATGAGATTTGGAATGCAAGAATACCTAGAATCGGTTGACAATTTAAACCTAGAAAAATGCTGTGGCAGAGAAAATCTCATACATTTTTAGGTTTAACATTACTTTTTATAGCCGCAATAATGGTTTGTACCGCTTTAATGTTGCGATTCTCATGTCGATAGGCTAAATAGATTTCATCATGATAAATGGGTGCCTGTGCAAAGGGTTTAAGCTTTTCTGGATAAGCAGAGAGCGCAACCGCAGCCGGCAAAATGCCAACCCCACTTCCGTGCACTGTTAAACTAGCAATAACTTCTAGATTACTGCTTGCTATGACACGACGATATTGGATACCATTCTTGTGCACCTTCTTTAGCAACGCTTGCGTTTGCATTAACTCTGGATCGCAGATTATCACCGCATCGCCTGAATGGATATTTTGTGTAGAATATTTTACATCCGCAGCATGCCATAAGGTTACTTTATCCGTATATAGCTTTTGCAGAATCAAGTCAGGATGTTTAACCGGGTTAACAATAATACCAACATCAATAGATAGATTAACAATACCCTCTAATATTTTTCTGGATAAATCATGTTTTAACTGCACTTCTAATTTAGGGTAATCAGCAAGTAAAGACGGTAGAAATTTATACAAAGAATACAAAGCAACAGACGGATGACATCCGATAACAATACAACCCTGCACTTCATGATGCGAGGCAAGGCTCGCAGATTTCACCGTATCCCATAATTGTAGTAATTGTTTAGCATGCGATAAAAGTCTCTTACCCGCCTGCGTCAGTGCGACACCATTTTTATTGCGAATAAAAAGCTCTGCGCCAATTGTGCATTCTAAACGTTTAATCGCGACACTTAATGAAGGCTGGCTAATACCAATACGCTCAGCCGCACGTGAAAAATTCAACGTATTTGCCAATTCAATAAAGTATATTAACTCGTTGGCTGAAGCGACCATACGTTATCTCACCAACTCATATAACATGGCACCTAATGTCCAATCGATCTCTTGTTGGTTAAGTTTGTTAGTAACAGTTAACTCTGCATCATGCAAATAATAAGTCTTATACAACAACTGCTCGAAATAAATGCCATTAGCGCAATATATCGCTAAATATTTCTCTGGAACTTGTGGATAATTATTTTTTAATTGTTCCCAGGTATTATTACACACGTTTTGTAAACTCGTTTCCAACTCCGCCTCTCTCGGCGTTTTATCGACGCCAAAAAAATCAAAGGTATAATAAATACCCGAATAAGCAATAAATCGTCGCCCCGATAATGGAATAAGTTGCTGTGATACCTGTTTTTGTTCAAGCAAATCCGCATACACAGCTTGACACTGCGCGCTAGAAAAACGCCCCTGTTCTTTACCCTTAAATAAGTAATGCTCCGGATAACAACTGCTTGCTGCTGGATTTGCCAGCATAGCTTCACGCGCTTGATCTTGTCCTAAGCCTAGAAAACTTTTGCTAAATATCACATAACGCTGCTGGTCAATCGTCACGGCAATTTCATCCTCAGCATGCGTTTGATCTTCTGTAGAAAAAGCAATTTGTGTCGAGGCACCGCCCATATCAATACTACCAACCGTGGCCTGATGCGTAGTAAAGTTTCCTAATAGATAATTCACATCCAACCAGCCATATAATCCCTCCATTTTACCGCTAATCGTATGCACAGCAGCGATAGAAAATGGATAACTCTGTTGAAGATAATCCGTGACATGCTGATAAATGATGGCTTGTTTATCTTCCGGCAAGGAGCGCATACCCGCTGTGGCAAAAATACTCACTGGCACGAGTGATAATGATACCCCTTTGCTTTTTAAGATTTGACGGGCATCATCCAGTGGCTGTTTCAATGATAATCCAGCTGCATCAGGGTGATCAGCAAATGTGGCTAGCCCTGGTTTAACTGACTCAGAAAAAATATCTTTTATCACCGGTACCGACAGTGTGATCTCATATTCAAACACATGTAGTCGCGACCCACTACTACCCGCATCCACCATAATAGCGTAATGACTATCTGCAAAAGCAGTCGCGCTTAATACAGAAACCGTGAGAAGTATTAAAAAAATAAGATGTTTTTTCATGGAATCGCAATAATTTCTATGGCATGGCTATGGTATGTTCACTTTATAGGAAATTAGCAATAGAATCGACTAATATAACCTAGAAATGGCAGTTGTGCGCGCACAATGACGACACGTCAGCGGCAGGCCATAGTACATTGATAAATATTAACTATTTTTTTTGTAGTTTACTTTTTGTACAAATAAATATAATATAGCTTAATTAAAATCACACAAATCGGAGTGAAATTATGCCTGGCTCGTCCCTCTCCATCATGGACAGTTTACGAAATGCGGCTCTAGCTGGTGGCTTGGAAGCCTCCCTTTTTCTACCATTAGATACAGCTCGCGTGCGCCTACAATTATTTCAAGGACGATCCAATGCAACCAACTTAATGGGGCATTTTCGCGGAGCCATGAGTGTTATACTGGGTACTCCCAGCAGACCTGCTTCTCTCTATCAAGGGCTTATACCAGCCGTTGGTTATCGAATGTTACAACGCACAATTCAATTTGGTGCCCAGCCGCTTACCAAAGTAGTCCTAGAAAATCATCTAGGCAACCCACTTAAAGAGCAATATGGCGATAATGCTGCAGCCATTATGTTAAATGGCACAGCAGGCAGTATAGTAGGATCAGTAGAAGCTGCCTTGTTACCTGTAGAAAAAATCAAACTATTTCAACAACAATACAGAGTCACGATTGCTATTGCAGCACGAGCAGTCATGCATACCCCAAATCCATGGCAAGGCGTAGGCATCACCATGGGCAGAAATGCACCTGGCGCATTTGTATTATTTGCTGTCTCCGATCTCATCAAACGCAAAGTATTTCACGCCGATCAAGAACATCCTCTTTCTGTTGCGCAACATGTCGCCGCTTCTGTAAGTGCATCTGCAACGTCTGTTGTTGTTACGGCACCCATTGATGTCGTCCGAACACGTACCATAGCACAAAAAAGTGAGAATCGTGTCGGCGCATTATCGATCTTTCGTCGTACGTTACAAGAAGAAGGCGCATCTGCATTTGCTAAAGGACTTGGCCCGCGATTAATGTCTGTTGTGCCCAAACTGGGATTTACTATGACCATGGTAAGCTTGCTAGGAAGCATAAGCTAGATAACAACCAGTTCAGGGTGAGATAACCCTCTGTACACGACAAAAATAAAAAATCTATAATTCTGTCATCCTGAACCCTTCGCTTCGCTCTAGGGTAAACTCCGTGAAGGATCTATTTAATCAACTAGATAGATCTTT
>MGYC01000003.1 GCA_001801575.1 Gammaproteobacteria bacterium RIFCSPHIGHO2_12_FULL_41_20 | reverse complement strand
TAACATCCCATCTTGCGGCGAAATTTAAACGTTCTTCAATCGAAAAATCTCGAAATACAGTGAGTATTCCTGCGATTTTTCTCAATCAGAACGTTTAAATTTCTTGCAATCTTGGCGTTAAAATCTCGCATCTTGAAGTGTAATGGGTATAGACATTGGTGGACGCTTATAAAATAGCATAAATAAAATAGCAAAAGTGTATAAGATGGCAATCAAAATAAGCAAACTACGATAACCGATTGCGATCGATGCATACTCCAATACTCCACCTAACATGGCGCCTATAAGATTTGCACCAAAAGCTTCTGTGGTGTCGATAACACTGCTAAATCGTTCAGAAAAAATAAGATTAGCAATAAAAACAGGTCCAAACGCTAATATTGTCGCTGTAAAAAATCGTAATGGCATTGATAATGATAGTAAATAGCTATTAGGGACTAACCAACATATAAATAATGTGATGCAGAGCGCCCCATATAAAATAGGTACTGATAAAAATGAGCTACGAGTCTTTACTTCAATCGCAAAATAGACCGTTAGCAAAACACCTATAAAGACCAAAGCATTCACAAACCAGGTTGTACCAAATAGTAAAGCAAAATTAATTACATTTTTTGTTTCTAATAACAAGAATGCGCTACCCATTAAAAAGAGATCAGGATAATTTTTTATGGCATTGAAAGAGCCACTGGTTATGCGGATAGCGAATAGTGAAACAAATAATACAAAACCTAAACCAATTATATATAAGATTGAAAGATTATTATTTTTCAGATAAAGAAAAGGATGGTTATCACTGGAGGGATTTGCATATTCTTTTGAGTGGGCTTGCCATACGGTTGGGCATTGTAAAGCAGACTGCTTTGGGCTGATGGAGAGAACTGTTGCCCAATAATCATCGGTTCCATAGGTATCAAGACAAGGTGCATGTTTAAATATTTTGGCTAATGTATTGGCTAATCGATCAACTAGCCAGGGGGCATGGTAATAATTATATATTGTAAATACGCCGTCTGGTTTAAGAAGTTGATAGATCCGGGAAATAGATTCCAGCGTGTAAAGATAATTTTCTAAGCGTAGAGAGGATTGTCCAGGTATCAACATTAATGAATCAGTTAGAGCTAAGATAATCATGCTATATTTATTTGTGCTTTGCTGAAAAAAAGCTCTTCCATCGTTAATGTATGCATTGACTCGATGATCGAAATAAGGTCGATCAGGGTTAAATTTCCTCCCCAATTGATATAGTACAGGGTCAATTTCAACCGCGTCGACTTGCTTAGCGCCTTGAGCTAAGGCAATAGCGACATCTCCACCCGTACCCGATCCAATAATTAATACTTTATCTAAGGTATTTTGCTTTACTGTATGTTGGTAGGGAAGAAAGTAAAATGGTTTGACATCCCTACGTTGTTTTACTGATTCGATAATTTGTTGCGGAAGCCCATTAACATTTACAACATAGCTGTTAGTAGCATAGGGTTGAATTTCAATTTTATAATAAGATGACCAAAAATGTTTTTCAGTCATCGATTCTTTACTAAATATACCTACCATAAGGGCTAATGCCCCTACTTGCACGATAAATAACAGGAGGCAGCTTGATTTCCACTTTGGAATTAACGGTGGTATGAACAGTAAACTAATAATTATTCCCCACCAAACAGGAGAGGCATGTAAGAATGATAATATTGAAAAAATGATAATACCTAGTAATGATCCTAACACTTCCCAGCGGTAAGCTTGTAATGGAGGAAGTTTTTTGAATGCTCGAGCAACACCGTCAGCAATAGACGCCATTACTGCGGCTATAGCTAAAAAGATAATAGGTAGAGTTAAGAATATTGGGTAGGCATTACTTTTAAAATAAGTGGCAAGATAATCTAAGTTTCCAGTTTTAGGATTAACGCGTGCTTGATATTCATAACAAAAAATATAGCAAAGCAGGATTAAAATGGCCAATAAAATAGGAGAAAGTTGCAACAAGCGGAAAGAAGATTTTGAACGTAAAAATCCAATTCCCATGCCTAAAAAACTTGCTAGTAATACGAAGTTAGAGAAAAAGAAAAGATAGAGAATAGTGGATCCTGACCAGCGCATTAATGTTAGTTCGACAAACAACATGAGAAAGCTTAGTTGAAAGAGGCGACATTTATCATTGGATAAAATAGACGAGAATGTATGGCTAATTTTATTGACCACTATGCTACCCAATGTTGCTTGACCTTTTCTAAATCTATGTTTTTAGCTATCGGATGTGAAAAAAAACAGGCCCATAATAAAAACAACCCAAGTATCTTGAGCAACAAAGCCAGTACAATTTCTTTACGGAGCCGCATGTGCTTATTATCTAACCCCTTTTGCATAACCAATTAAGTCGTGTTCTTGAGATAGATTTAGTAATACGAGTAAGGAGTTATTTGTCGCTTGTGTAGCTAATGCTTGTTGTTGTATTTGCACTAGGCGCGTTAACATCACATATACTTGTGAGTTGAATAGTAATAATTGTCTAAGCACTATTCCTAAACTCTCCGACGCTACTTGCGAGAACCAACCGGATTGACTAGCTTGTTGTAGTAGTGAAGTTTGTAGCGTGTTTAAAGGCGTGCCATTCTTGGCATCAGTATAGGCCTGACTAAATAAATAAGCATTATAAGTTTGTATGGCAGAAATAGCATCATAATAATTGCTGTAATTTTGCCAGTCGGTGGCAGATCCTTGCCAACCTGCAGCAGGTTTAATATGAGAAATGTTGATTCCTGATGCATTTTGAATATATTTATAGGCAGCATCGGTGGGTGCAGGTGGATTAGTTGATGAATCGGATTTAGCATACTGGCTATATGGAGTACCTAGAAAAGAAGAATAAGCAAGGTTATCTACATTAGCTGGGGCTTGTTTAGTTGTAGTAGTTTGTGGTTGGTTAGTGTTGGTTGTTTGTAGAGGGCCAAAAAAATCATATTGTAAGCTTTTTAAATAAGTTAGAGGCTGACCATTTTCTTGTTGGGTTGCGGTTGACCAAGTGCTGATGGTTGATTGCAGTTGTGCAGTGGCATCAGAATCATCAGGGCTGGCCCAAGACTGTGCGAAAGCAACCAATTGTTGCAAGTACGTGGGTAAATTGTTTACCTCGTTCAAGATGCCCAAAGTATTTTGCGCTATTTGTTGCAAATAACTACCGCCACCACCACTTTCTACTCCTCCTGTGCCTCCGCCGTTAGTATCACCTAAGGCTCGCAGTGGTGATAACATGACCCCGCTCACTAATAGGATAGCGGCAATCAGTCCTCCTTGTTGCACGAGCTTGGTGATGGCTTTACGCATGTTCTAAACTCCTTTTAATATTGAACATTCCATCCTGATGATGCGTTAGAGTTGGAGGATGGTTTGGCAGTTGGACTGTTTGAGTTTGTTGAATTATTGCTATTCTGGAATCCTGTATACACTTGACTTTGTGTTGGACTAGGCGGTAATTCGGGCAGAGAAGGCGGCGGTGCAGGCGGTAGACTAGGAGTTGCTGGAACGACCGCAGTATTCGCTGCTGATGGGGTTACTGGTGGGGGGGCGGGCGCTGGTGGCGCAGCTGGCATGGCTTCTTCCATGGGGGTTGCAACAGGGGTGTTTGTTATGACAGGTTTATTTGCTGAGGCTGCCTTATTAATGATTTGCGTGACTTGTTGTGATAATTGGTTTTGATTTTGCTGATTCAATGTATTGACTTGTTGCTTAAATGCTTTGGGCGATAGTGTTGTTGTGTTGGCTGGTTTTACATTGGTATTATTGGTAGCGCCTACTGAAGAAAAAAATGAATTTTGCGCGAATGCACAACACGTATAAGTCAGTAATAGCATTATCCCGAGTAATTTACGCATGTTCTTGCTCCAGCGCTTTTAATACCAGATCAAATCGTTCTGTAGAGAATACGCGAGATAATAGTCGTAGCCGTTCAAATGCAATATTACGCCGTAGAAATAAGTTAGCCATGATATGTTCGGGGGTATTATTTTCCTCTGCATACATTAACATTTTGGATGCAGAACCAGGGTCAATGGTGTCAATGGTTTGTAATAAGCGCAGAATGCGCGATGTTTTAATATGCGCACATAGAGTAACAAATTCATTTTCTTTACCGAGTTCGAAACTGGTTAGCTTATCTAGTGCTTCGCCAATTTTTTTCATTTGCTCTTCTAAGGCGGGGTCGCCGTCTAATGTCCAGTCTTCTGCGGTTTCCATAAAGGCAATGACGCGATAAATGGCTGAGTCATCGTAGTTCTTCCAAAACTCATGGGAAGACTGAATATCCAAATTGGGCATATAAGGCCGTCCTTGTTGTAGCGGGGCAAATAAGCATTATACCGCAATTTTTATGGTAGTTTCACTGGAAATTATTTGTTCTCTGAGGCATGTTGTTATCTCTTGCCGCTAATGGTAATGTAAATAATGCCGTATTAAAGGATGCATTATGGCTATTAAAGATGCCTTTAAGGTTTCGTGGAAAACATTTTTTAATCCCACCGCTTGGTTCGGTTATGAGTCATTTAAAAGTAATAACAGGATGATAGGGTGGTTGCTTAGGGGATTGTTATTCCTATCGCAACCGGAGCAACATGAAACCTTTGAAGAAGCGATACAGCGCCTGAACTTAACAGACGTAGATTTGCGTGATACTGAGCAAACGTATCGTGTTTATGCATGGTTTTTTGTTATTTTAGGCGTAGCTGCATTAGTTTTTGGTCTTTATTTATTATTTCATCATGGTATGTTTCTTAGTTTGTTACTGTCTTTATCAGCAATGGCATTGTTTTTATCGCAAGCTTTTAAATATCATTTTTGGGCATTTCAAATTAAGCATCGTAAATTAGGTTGTACCTATCGTGAATGGCGCCGTGGTTCCCCAAATAAAGGGCCGATGGCATGAATTTATTTACCATTGCTCCAGAAGATCAATCTCTCAACTATTTGAATATTATTTTTGGCCCTGTAGGTAGTGGGGTGCTAGGTGGCGTAGGTCCAGTTACGTTAATGGGAGCTATGTTTCAAACGTTTAACACCATGGCATTAACCATAGGTGCTTTTATCGTCGTGTATGTCACTTTAATGGGTGTCATCATGACGGCCCATGAAGGCGAATTCCTAGGGAAAAAGTTCCAATCGATTTGGCTGCCTATACGTATGGTATTGGGTATTGCTGGCTTAGTGCCTATTTCTAATGGTTATTGCGCGATTCAAATTGTGATTATGTGGATTATTGTACAAGGTATAGGGGCTGCGGATACCTTGTGGGGTACGGTTTTAAACTATGTACAAATGAATGGCTCGGTCTTTGCAGCAACAACCCCAGATGCTGGGATAAAAAATAATTTAGGTAATTTATTTCAAGCCTTGGTTTGTCAAGAAACAGCCAAGGCTAGATTTCCTATGTCATCGCCTGGGCAAGGGAATACAGGTACATATTGGTGTGCAAATTCAGGTAGTAGTTGGTGTAGTGAAACCCAAACAGCAATGCTGGATATTTTTTCGGGACCACATGCAGATAGCTCGCAGCAAAAATATTGGATGGGGCCGAGTGGAAACAGTAATACTGCCTGTGGCAGTCTACAATACTGTAATAATAGTACCGTTTGGAATAGTACAACGCCAGCAAATTCAGGTTTGTGTGCAACCGATCCCAACAATGCAACGACAACCGGTCCTAACTCTGCTGCTTGTCTGGCTTGTAATGCGCAACGTGGCATATTACAAAATATTGTAACTATGCTGGATACTGTAGCCGCTTGGTTTGTACTAGTAGATTATCAGTATCGTAACTTTTACCTCAATGGTGGCCAAGCGCCATCGTGGGTGGCTAATTATTGTGGCGCACAATCACCACCGATACCTACAGCGCAATGTTGTCATGCTGCTCCTAATGCCGGGGGAGATAGTACTAGCACTACACAGGGCGCTTGTAATAATGGACAATTGAATTTTGCCATTGGCACTTCCTCTTCTGATTATAATAATACAGCGAATAATACAGTAACTAGCTTATACTGGCCTTATGTGCTGTCTAGTATGGTTTCTATTAATGCGGCCCAAGGGGGTAGCTATACTTCTCCGGGTATGCAAACTGCAGTAGTGCGGTCGGCAGGGGCTGCTGGCTCGGGTGGTAGCGGTAATTTTATTGATATTATTTCTTCTTATTATATTACTACAATTAAGAATGCGGTTTTGCCGACGGTAACTCAAAGCTCTTCAAATGATACGATTAGTCGAAACGTTTATAATAAAGGTTGGGTAGGTGCGGGAGTATATTATTATGCTATTGCAGGATTCAATCATCAAACGGCATTAGCGGCTAATCCACAATTTCAAGTGCAGGCTACGGATCCAGGGAGTACTAGTAGTGGAAACGCATTATCTGGATATCTTAATGATTTTCAGGCAGCTGGCAGCCTAATTTCTTATATTCAAGGCGGAACCGACGCTTCGTCTGTGGCCCAACTAAATGCATTTGGCACTCTAGCGGGTAGCGGGAATAGTATAAATTATCAGTTTACTTCTATGATAACAGGGGGTACAGCAGGCCAGCCCGTGTTGACGCCTTTGTCTAATCTACAAGCATTTGGAGAGGGTTTGTTGATTGCCGTGCAAGTTATCTTTTTTGTTTACTTGGCGCTGGCTGTTATTATTGCGATTGTCGGTGGATTTATTTCTACAACCGTATTGGGTACTGGGGTGCCTGGAGAAGCAACATTTTTAGAAGTTTTATTCATGCTTCTTAATCCTATTGTTTTTTTCCTCCTAGGTATTCTTTTCGGGATTGGTAGTACTTTAGCTATTTATGTTCCATTAATTCCTTACGTGGTTTTTACCGTGGGAGTGCTAGGTTGGTTTATTCAATCCATAGAAGCCATGGTTGCAGGGCCATTGATTGCGCTAGGTATTTTAGCGCCCAGTGGTCAACACGAACTATTGGGTAAAGCCGAGCCTGCGCTCATGATGTTGTTTAATTTGTTTTTGCGTCCTTCTTTGATGGTATTTGGATTAATGGCAGCATTATTTATGTCGGTAGCGGCAGTAACCATGATTAATGCAGGCATTGGTTCTGTAATTAGCTCGATTATGAGTCCTGGGTTGTTAGAGATTTTATTATTTATGGGTGCTTATGTTTCTTTGATTGTTACTGCTTTAAATAAGTGTTTTTCTTTAGTGTGGATTTTACCAGATAGAATCTTAACTTGGATAGGTGGACAAGCGGTATCTTATGGTGAAGCCGGTGAAGCACTGAGTGCGGTGAAGAGTGGGGTAGAAGGTGCGGCAGGGGGCATTATGAGTGCTAAAGGTATGGGTGAGGGGGCTATTGGAGTAGGTAAGACTATGGGAATAGCAACAGAAACAGCGAAGAAGAAAAAAGCCGCGCAGATTGCAGCCAATCAGCCACCGCCGCCTGCTGCAGGCGGCGGTGGTGCACCACCTGCTCCTTGATCTTGATATGATTCACGCGAATTGGAGAAGCCATTGATGTTATACTAGCCTTTGCTGGTATGACATCAATAGACATCTTTCCAAACCTCGGCCAAAGGCCAATCTCTTTGAAAAAATTCATTCGAAATCCTCATTTACCCTATGTAAACTCCGGTTTCTCATTCATTTTTTCTTCGACCTTGTCGCTTTGGTCGAGGTTTGGAAAGATGTCTAATGGCTTCTTTCTTATCCCTCTTCTCTCTTCGTCTGTTCCGCAATCAAGTTATACGTGCGCTCTGATATGACGCCTGCATCAAGTTTGGCTTTGGCATCACCTTCCATAGTTTTACCTTTTTCGCGTACCAAATGACGGACCGCGGCGGTAATATCAGTTAATTTTGTCTCTAGTAAGATATCGCGGATTTTCTCATCGAATACCAAGTACTCACGTAATGCGACGCGTTTGCCATCGACTGTGGGCATGAGGCGTTGAGAAATGACTAAGCGTATGGTCTCTATCATATCCACAGTACGTCCTTCACGTTCGTCGGCAGGGAAGGTAGTGACTAAGCGGCGAATAGTTTCAGCCACACCGTTGCTGTGTAATGTCGTATAAACAGGGTGCCCAGTCATGGCCGCTTCCATTACCGCGCTGATGGTTTCGGGATCGCGGGATTCACCAACTAAGATTAGGCGGGGTTTACGACGTAAGGCATTACGTACGCCAGCGGCAAAGCTAGGTAAGTGCCGTGGAATTTCGGATTGACTGACCACAGCTGTCGCTTTTTCAACACTGTCATAGACAAATTCAATGGGCGCTTCATAAGTGAGAATTTTGCGATTACTGTCAGGGTCTTCAGCAATATGCCGAATAATCGCTGACAACAAGGTGCTTTTACCAGATCCTGTGGCCCCAGTAACATATACGACGCCTTGTTCTGGCGCAATGGCATCAAGAATAGGTTGGGGCAGCTTCATGCTTTCTAGGCTGGGCGGATCAGAAGGAATAGTACGTGCAGTAATTTGAATTCCATCAAACCCTTCGACTTGACATCCCGTACCATTGATACGAAACCGGTAGCGATCAGAACGATTCGGGCGAATTTCATAATGGGTATCCAGATCCTTGCCTGACATGATGAGTGAAGTACCATTCGGCCCGTACATGGCATTAATGATGTCACCCACTTCGGTGTTAGATAGGCGGCGTCGTGTGATTTTTTTTAACCGACCATAAATTTCTGCAATAATCGGTTCAGCGGTTTGGAAAGTAATATCAGAAGCGCCGATTTTGACACAATACATTAAAATTTCATTTGCCGTATCAATAGTGAGGCGGACAGGTTCGTGTGGGAATAAGTACTCTACTTTTTCTTCGTTAGCCATTAACTTTTCACCACAATTGCATGCCAATGTTTACCCTCAGTTTGCAACTTAGGTAACTCAACAATACGTAATACTTGATCATTAATCCGCATATCATCACCATCACCGGTAATGCCTAGCTCTGTTCTGGCGACAAAAGGTTGGCTAATCATGCGTGCTTGCAATAATTTGCGATAGAGTATCATGCCTTCATAATCGCGCTTAAGCCTAGCCAGATTTTGCTGGAAAATACTATAGGCTTGTTCAATACCTTTATCCCAGCCCAAGGCGATGGCATGTTTCCAGGCGTGACGTTCTGCACTAGTTCGCGGTAGTAAACTGCGGTCGGGGAGCTCAGGTTTGGGATACGACATCCATAAATATTCACGCCAGTGGGGGGGGGTAGTTGCAAACCGAGCTTGCTGGACAATCTTATAAGTTTTATCCGCAACACGAATTGTCGTGGGATCGTTTAAGTTAAGACTATAATCGCCTTCGACGAGTACAGGCGGTAATACGCCATGCGTTAAAACCATGGCATTGAAATTGAAAACAGTGCCAAGAAATTTCTCATCTTTAGCCATTTTAGCGTTAATTTGATCTGACGCCCATGCTAGCCCCGCTTGTGCTCCCAAGCTCATCGCTGTGTCTTGTAATGATTTGGTGCGCAACTGGCTAAATTCTTTGGCAGACTTAGCTGGGGAGCGCTGGGTGATACGTACATTTTCTAATTGTGAAAGGTTGGTAGTATCAATATCTTCTAAATCTTTTGTGTGTGATGATGCACAAGCAAAGAGTAAAGTAGATAACCCAACGAGGGCGAGTAATTGCGCAATGGCCATGCGTTTTTTATTTATCATATTAGGGTCTGTTGACAATTTAAATTTCGACCACAAACTAATTCTTTGCATAACGTAATTCGACAGTGCGGCTCCCTGGATAAACCACCACGGTGGCACGTCTACCGCATTGATAGCCAATGTCACGCAATACATCGCCTAACATTTGATTTTTCGTATAAATCGTCACTAATACCGGGATAGCGGGCTGGGTACCTAATACTTGGGTACGGTAATTGGCCGCTCTTGCTACCTGGCGAACTAAGGGCTCTACTGGGCCAGACCAATCAACAGTGGTTAGTTGATCCATATCATAAGTTGCTGGGCTGGGCGGTGGTGCTAAATTAGGCAAGGGATGTGCGGCTTGGGCTGTTTCTGCTAAGCTGACAATAGAGCGGCTGACTGCATAAGAGGCTTCTGCTAGCGAGGCCTCGTGTTTACCTAGGGGATGCTCGGGTGGTTTAGTCGGCGTAGAGCAAGCGCCTATCAGCGCAGTTAAGAATATTATAGCGATACTATTTTTATACATGAAGCGGCATCCTTTTTGCTGCATCACTTCCTACTTTCTATCTTATTGAATTGAAGCAAGATGGGCAGCTGATGTCAAGTTTTACCCTCACGTGCCAGGACTTCCCCTTGGCTTACGCAGCGTTCACGTTTAAGATGAAAGGAGTTTCGCACTTTATCAGGAGTTCCCGTTAACACTGTCATCCTGAGCGTTAGCGAAGGATCTTCTTAATAAATCCTCGGTGTTTATTAAGAAGATCCTTCGCTAACGCTCAGGATGACAGTGTTAACGGGAACTCCTGATAAAGTGCGAAACTCCTGAATGAAAGAAAGTGATAGAGGAAGAAGGTCTATGGCACACTGGCGTGATTCGGCAAGGAATGTGCGACTTTGGCTAGTTGATTTTCGAGCGTGTTTTCCGCTGCTATTCATGTTATTTCATATTCGTTTGTGGACGTTTTTAATAGCGGTGATAGCAACGGTATTTTTTACTGCATTAGAGCGTTACGGCTTTTCCTTAGCTGTTTTCGGCCGTTGGTTGCGTTCGTATATTGCTGGTCCACGTAAAATTGCCCAACCTTGGTGGAGGTGTTAGTCATGGCATTGGATGTTTCACAACAATTAGTAAAAATTGCACGGACTATGGGCGCGCGCTTTACTTTAAATAGCCGACCGATGACCGCAGAAGAAGTATTTGCACCAACTGGATTATTGCCAGCAATTGCGCGACGTGCTGATCAATTAGCCTCATTATGTTTAGGCTATGGGATAGGCATTACCTTTGATGATATAGAAGGTTCAGTGTTGGGAATAAAGGTGAATTTTGATGATATCACGCCCAATGTATTGCGAATCTTGTGTATGGTGGATGTAGTAAGCGAGTTAGTTAAAACTACGCCACGCGGAGAAATGACGCCGTTGGATCAACTGATGTATGACTAGCGCGTTGGACGAGAAGGCGGAAGGGGCAAGTCCTGGCGTATTGTGCCTCTACGCCCATAAAAAAATCTCCAATCCTCTGACAGGTCACGCGCGGGAAATGCCGTTGTAGCTAATCTTTTTCGCTGTTCCATATCATTCAAATTCTGACACTGCTTTGTCTCGTTTCTAATTTCATGCCCCTTAAGCGCACAATACAATAATGCTGCCTTTACAAATTGCTTATCCCAACTGCCACGAATAACGCTAGGGTAACGGCCATTTGCCGACTTGTAATTTTCCAGCATAGTCACTGCCCACTTTTTGTAATCATCCTTACTCAGGGTTAGATTAGGGGGTTTGATTCCCCGTGATACAACTTCTCCGTTCTCTCCTTTCCTCACCACCCAGCCAACTTTTTTCGGCGGCGAAGGCGAGCCAGCTGTAACAGTAGCGGCACCGACCTCCATGGTGAAACCAAGGTATCGTCCTCTTATATCGTTATTCAACACCACAAATGAGGGTGATGTAGGCGTAGGAGGTGAAGTTCCCATCTCTTTCTGCAATACCTGTTTATTCATATTCCTAACCGCATCTTCGATATTTTTCGCGCCTCGTAGACACCGCAGGTGAATATTATCCGTGTTGACATAAGTAACAAAAATATTCTTGTTCTTATCTGCTATCGCAGCTATAGCTCGTAATGTATCGCAGTGGGAGTTGGAGTTATCCTTGATAATAACGTCTATTGTTGCTTTATGTTCTCGATAATATTCCACTAGTTTAATAAGCTCACCTGATGGAGCATCCTCATCAGGATGCTCGGACTGGGATTTAGTGTACTTCTTGTGCAAGGCTAACAACTTACGCAAAACATGTTGCTGATCTCTCTCGCTTCTGTGAATTTTAAGCTGCTTATCTTTACTTTCACTGGCCAGTTCGGGAGGAGCGGCATGTTCAGCCTCATGCTCATCCTCATCAACAGCGGCATGCTCATGCTCATCAGCAGCGGCATGCTCATGCTCATCAGCAGCGGCATGCTCATCTTCAGCCTCAGCCTCATCGACATGAGCAGCATGCTCATCCTCATCAACAGGAGTAGCCGCTGCCGCTGCTGCCGCCGCGACAGCTGTTAACGCCCGCGTAGTACCCGGAACACAAGTGGTAGCATAATCACCCTCTATATTAGCAAACTGGCCTAGTCTATTATTCAGGTTGAATACATTATCATGACGATTAGACTCACCATCATGGCCATGCACAAAATACAAGTGATAGCTATGTTGTTCTTGTGGTTGCTCTGGAGTACTTCTCAAATGCCGATCTCTACGCCACATTAACAATGCAAAAGGGTCGGTAGTAGCAGTAATATCTTCGTCTTTATTATCATTTCTGTATAATTCACGCATCTTGCCTTGCTTAACAAAATAGTCTAAAAATACGCTATTCATAGCATCAATAGTGGAAGCTAACTTCTCTGCTGTACTATCATCATAGACAATTGGAGGAAACACGTATGTATCTGCAAAAGTATTTAATCTATCCACACACGCCTTGATCACATCCAGACCGACAGGTGCATGCGTGTACAGTGTAATAGATTGTTTATCTTCACTCAGCGTATAACTCAGCGCTCTAAAGTGGGGACGATAATGGTCTTCATAAAGCTTCTGCACTTTTTGAAATTGACCTTCCCTATCATCGCTATTTGCAACTAGGCGTTGTAGTGCTTTAAGTGAATGAATCTGGTTCGAGAGGTCTAGTGGACTAAGAAAAGCAATAAAATCATCCGCAGTATTTGAAGTCTCTAATGCCTCAATAAATTCCGTGCCATGATTGGAAAACACACATTCGAGACCAATACCATCATGGTGAAGTTTTTCAAAAATTTTTAAAATAAAATAATCATTAGCACCACGATCTGCCAGCTCATCGCCAATTAATCGAATCAGGATACCGCTAGGAAGCGAGTCTCTCTTTTGTAATTTTGCAATAAGTTGATTAAACCTTGTTAAGTCCTCTGCTGCTAAGTCAGGAGCACCGCTGTAAGGGCCGGGAGGCCTATATTTATCATACAATATCTGCAATGCTTGATAATCTTCATCACCTAACGTATACACCCCTTCCTTGATTAGAAACCAAACCAGCTTCAAGGCATTAGCATGTAAATCGCCAATGGTTATTTGGGAATTTTCGACAGGAGAATTAGTGGATATAGGCAAGGAAGATATATTTTCTGTTGCGTTCGTAAAAACAGGTGTCGAAGCCCGCGCTGTTGCCATAATAACAACCCTCTCTCATTGCATTATCGATCAGTAATGCTATCCATTCTTGCCATTCAAAACCTGCTGTATTTGGCGTATTTTTTCCTGGATTTTTTCTGATGGCGGCATATTCGCCGTGGAATAAATGGCGCGTATAGTATTGATGGCTAAGGTGCGTTCTTCTTGGCTTTTTAATAGGTTTGGTAGAGTTTCTAATGCTAATGCGGAATTATATTCGACTATAATGGTTTGAGTGTGTGTGATTTGACGTAAGTCATCATCAGTCAATGACTGAAAAACATTGCTATTGCGTAATATAGTAATGGTATTAGCAACATTTGCGCCGCGTATAAAACCCTGCGTTTTAACTAAGAGTAATAAAATACGGATTACTGCTTCTGCTGTGCTGCCTCTATCAGCACTAGCAATAATATGTTGCGCTAGCGCAGCATCGTGGTCGTCATGGGTGTCATGCATAAACGTGTTTTGTGAGGAATCCAGTGGTGACCAAGCATATAACAACCTATACGTTGCATAAAATAATAACTCTATGCCAGAGTCGCGATGCATTCGATAAGTATTCCATAATTCCGTGATGACACTCGATGCTTGTTCTTGTAATGCAAAAAAAGCATTGTGTTTATCAATAACGTGGCGTTTATGCTGGATAAGTGGTGCAAGGTATTTTAAATAACAAAAGTATGGGTTAATGTCGCTAATTAAATAACGGCTAGCGCGTAACGGGTGACATTGGGTTAATAGCTTTGCTGTGTAATCATTGGTGGTCATACGGATAATCGGGCCAATAAAAAAATCATAACTCATGGCATTATAATCCGACACAAGGTGCACCAAGTTAAAAATATCTTCATCATTATGCACAGCAGTTTTATCAGGAGTAATGTCTTCTATAGTTCTTTCTGCTAAGAGCGCCGTATAATTAGGCTGTTCATCGCCCGAATTTTTTACTTCTTGTAGGTTCATCTCATACAAACCGGGCGGTAAGTTTTCTACATAATTGAGCACATCAATAATCTGTTTATGTTCTTTTTTCGCGACACTGCTGGATACGAAAATACCTAAGTGGCCAATGTTTTCGTGAATAAGATAGACGATGACTTGTCCGTTTAATTTAATTTCTAGTGTGTTGGAGTACAACTCGGCAATCCAGCGTAAAGCTTGCTCTGGAGGGGTGATGTTATCGCCTTGTGAGCAAAAAATAATAATGGGGACACTGATATCACGCAAATCTAAATTTTGGCTAGATTGACCTAAGGGAATTTTACCATGTACCAATTTATTGCCGATAAATAAATTCTCGACGATGCTACGCATTTCTTTAACATTCATCAGGGAAAACCCACCCCACCAGCGTTCGAATTCGAGAAAGCGTTTTTCTTCAGAATCAATATTCGCGAAGAGATGATAGTACTTCTCCCAGTAAGTATTAGCCGGGTTGGCGAATTCAAAATTCATGACTAGATTTGCGCCATCAAACTTTCCATTACCTAAATCTCCAGCTAGTTGTGCTAACCAACTACCGCCCAGAATACCACCGGCATACCGCATGGGGTTTTTGCCATTTTCTCCAGCCCAATAAGCTAGGGGTGCGCCATTCACCACAATCACGCCAGCAATATCAGGGTGAGCAGCAGCAAGAGTAAGTACTGCCCATCCACCTTGGCAATTGCCAATGACGCAAGGTTTAGGGCTGTGTGGGTGACGTTTGGCAACTGCACGTAAAAACCTTTCTTGTGCTGCAGCTACATCTGCTAAGGTTTGCTGTGGTTCTGGATCCGGAAAGAAAATTACAACATAGACAGGATGGCCAGCACGCAATGCAAAACCCACCTGGGATTCATCTTTAAAGCCGCTGATGCCAGAGCCATGGCCGGCACGTGGATCGATAATAATGTACGGCCGTTTTGTAGGATCAATAGGTATCTCTTTTGGGGGGATAATTTCAACCAATCCATAATTCACCGGTTTTTCAAGTTTTCTACCATCCATTAATAAGTGATAAGAAAAAATAAGTACGGGTGGTTGCCCTGCTGCCACATGCTCAAGATAGTGATTGCCGCGTTTGCGTAATATGTCCACAAAAAGTATATGACGTTGTAAAGAATCCACAAGATATTCCGCCAGGGACGGTAATAAGGCAGGGATATCTAAGTATAATGTGTTTTGTGTTTCTATAAAATCAAACAGGGATTGGGTCGTGTGTTTCCATTGTTTAATATTTGCAGATGCAAGTTGCGCCCATAACGCGGCCATTTTTGTTGAGTACAGCCAGGCGCCTTGTAGTTGCTTATTGATGGTAGTTGGTAAGCTGTCCATACTATGATTTTATACTGTTTTAGGCAGAAGCGTGGTGGTAGAGGAGAAAGGGTATTATATTCATGAGGTTGGTTCATCCTGCAAGAATTCTCGGTGAATAAAGAATAGTAAGCGAAAAAGTCGATATAAAAGCACAATGGTTTCCCTGCTAAAAACATGCAGGGACAGGCTGCTTCCAGCCTCCTGCGCTTTATTTGTGCTTTTATATCGACTTTTTCGCTTACTATTCTTTATCCACCGAGAATTCTTGGTCATTCTGCATGCTGAGACAAGGGTGGGTGCTGTGCTAATAAATGCTCTATTGTTTCCCCTTTAGCTGTCATCTTGCCTTGCAAAATACTCCATACTGTTTCACAAATTGGCATGTGAATGCGATGCTGTTGTGCCATATGCACGATAAGTTCCGCATTCTTTTTTCCTTCTATAGCCTGACCGATTTCTTTTTCTGCATCGGCAATACTCTGACCTTTACCAATGGCTAAGCCTAAACGCCGATTGCGAGATTGATTGTCAGAGCAAGTGAGAATTAAATCGCCTATGCCGGCTAAACCTATAAATGTTTCTGAACGTCCGCCTAATGCTAACCCTAGATGTGTTAACTCCGCCAAACCGCGTGTAATCATGGTGCTACGCGCATTGGCGCCTAATGTCATACCATCAGCAATGCCTGTTGCAATGGCGATAACGTTTTTTGCTACCCCACAAATTTCTACTCCCACTACATCATTACTTAAATCAATTTGTAGTAACGGGCTATGGAATTGCTGATGTAGTGCACGACCATAGGGCGCGTCTTGGCTAGCAATCACTACACCTGTTGGCAATCCAGTGGCTACTTCTCGTGCAAAAGATGGCCCGGCTAGGACTGCATAGGGATGTTGGCTGCCTAATACTTGTTTCGCAACGTTGTGGAGTAATTGGCCGCTTGCATCTAAGCCTTTTGTTGCGCAAATGATTTGTGTGTGTGGTTTTAGTAAAGGTTTTATTGCGGTTAATGTAGCATGAAATCCTTCTGACGGTACGACAACGAGTACTTGATCGACACCATGTATTGCATCAGCTAGATCAGGCACAGGTTGTAAGATATCAGGAAAGGGATGACCGGGAAGATAGTGATTATTGGTTTTTTCTACCATCATGGTTTTGATGTGGGGTGTTTCTATGCTCCACAAGTGAATGGCTTGCCCTCGCCGTGATAAGTAGAGGGCAAGCGCAGTTCCCCATGATCCAGCACCCAAAATGGCTAAAGGTTTTGCTGGTGATCTGTCCATGATAAAGATCCTTCGTATTCTATATTAATGTACTTTGCCGCCTTGTGTATCTTCACCTTCCTTGTGAGTCCCTTGTTTTTTCTGTTCTTCCATATGTTGTGCATATAACGCATCAAAGTTAACTGGGGCTAAAATTAACTGTGGAAAACCTGCGCGCATCACCATATCTGAAATGACTTCACGTGCATAAGGAAATAAAATATTCGGGCAGAAGCTACCTAGCATATGGTGTAATTGATCATTAGCGACCCCGGTAATTAAGAAAATACCGGCTTGTTGGATTTCAATTAAGAAAGCAGATTTTTTACCCGTGCTAACGGTTGCGGTAATAGAAATAATGACTTCGTGTACATTATCTTGTACACGCGAGCTTTTCGTTTCTAAATTTAATGAAACCTCTGGTTTCCATTCTTCCATAAAGGTGTGAGGGGTATTGGGAGCTTCAAAGGATACATCTTTCACATAAATACGTTGGATTTCAAACTGTGGTTGTGTAGCGGCTACTTTATCTTGCATGGTTATTTTCCTATAAGACTTTTACTATTGCTTCACGATAGGCATGCCAGCGTCTTGCCACGCGCGCATACCCCCTTTAAGAGAGTAAACATTATACCCGGCTTTTTTTAGTAAAGCGGCAACTTTTTGTGAACCAAGACCGGTTTCGCAAACAAGGGCAATGGGTTTTGCTCGATATTTTTCCATTTTCTTTATAGGATCTTTTAAGTCTTGTATGGGGGAAGAGATAGCATCGACAATATGCCCTTTTGAGAAGGTGTCACCAGGGCGCGTATCAATAATCACGGCATTTTCACGGTTAATTAATTGAGTTAATTGTCCCGGATTGATTTGCCATGTTTGGCGTTGTGCTTTAATGAGCTCCAGAATAACGATAGCAATAAATACGAGCACCAACGCTAGACTAAGTAGCCAGTGTTGTTGAATAAAAATTGTAACCTCTTGCATAAGTACACCTATTTTCTGGTTCAGGAGTTTACCCCGGTAATTTTTGGCCGGGGCAGCCTTGTAATTACAATGATCTCACAGCGCTATTTTTTGTGGCAGTGTAACAGCTGTGCGTGCGCAACACCATACGTGAATAGCATTAGCTCCGTGTTTTTTCAGTGTGGCGCTGAGTGCTTGTACAGTGCTTCCAGTGGTAACCACATCGTCAACTATAGCGACAATCATGCCAGAAAGATCGCCATGTATTTGGAAGGCATATTGTAGATTGTGCCGACGTTTTTCTGCAGATAAGGTTATTTGTTGTGGTGTTGGTTTGATACGCGAACAACACTGTGTATCAATAGGTAACCGTAGGATTTTTGCTAAAGGTTTAGCAATTTCTAGGGCTTGATTAAAACCGCGTTTTTGTAGGCGAGAGGGATGCAATGGTACGGGAATAATCACATTGGGTAGCGGTGTAGTGCGGTACCAAGTGCATTGTATTTTTTCTGCCAGTAATTCGCCAAATATCCTTGCATAAATTAACTGATGATGAAATTTTAGCTGTAAAATAAGCTGAGTAATCGGTGTTTGATAAGTAAATAGGGCATGGATTTTATTAAAAGCCGGAGTTTGACGTTGGCATGAACCACAGGGGGTCTGTAAATCACCGGGCAAAGGTAATGCGCAGCTTGGGCAAGGATGCGATAGAATGGGCAGGTTATTTAAACAATCTACGCATAGATCTTGCCGACGCTGACTGGGTTGATGGCAGAGAATGCACGTATAAGGTAAAAGCCATGAGAGGTATGTTTTCATGATGGTGTCTCCTTCTGATTATGCTGAGTGTTCGGTGTTAGCACGGGCTGTGGGAAAAGAATTGCTTTCGCGTTTAGACTGGATGCAGTTGCAGCCACATTATATAGCAGATATGAGGTGTAGGACGGGTGAGTTAACTCAAGAGTTAGCAGTGCGTTATCCCAAGGCGCAGATTTTAGGTATAGATAATGATATGACTATGTTGCATTACGCACAGCAGCATGTTTCCAAATGCATCAAGTGGCTTTTGGCAGACGGTGAATCTATTCCTATAGCGGGCGAGACGTTGGATTTTATTTGTAGTCATTTTCTCTTGCCGTGGCATATGCGGGTAATAGACGTTTTACAAGAATGGCAGCGCTTATTGCAGCCGGGTGGATTGCTATTATTTACCAGTTTTGGTCCTGATACCTTACGTGAATGGGCTTCACTTTTATCTCCTAGCATGCACATTGTTGATATGCATGAGTTAGGTGATGCATTAGTACAGGCGGGGTTTGTTGATCCCGTGTTGGAAGTAGATCATTATACGTTAACCTATACAGATCCAGCTAAGTTTTTGTATGAGTTACAAGTCAATGCATTTATACCTAGGGATTTATTGTTATCAACGATAGTGATGCAACAATATAGTGAACAGGCGCAATTAACGGCAACATTTGAAGTGATTTACGGGCATGCTTGGATGCCTAAGACTCGAGGATATCGACAAGATGCAGAGGGGGTGGCGAGGATACCGTTGACGCATTTACGAGGATATAAGGGAGAAAAGTAGGGGCTGTTGACAATTCAAGCTGTCATCCTGACTCGCAAATCTGTCATCCTGACTCGCAAATCTGTCATCCTGACTC
>MGYC01000002.1:11894-12575 GCA_001801575.1 Gammaproteobacteria bacterium RIFCSPHIGHO2_12_FULL_41_20 | reverse complement strand
TTGCAGAATTGTACCTTCAATTCTATTATTATTGTCTTGCTCCATCGGTTCTTGTCTTGTTCTCATATTTTGCCTATTTTCAAAGTACTGAATAAGATCATCTGGCATATTCTGGAATGGAAAATTAGTAAATAAACGAAGGACAAAAAACAATTGATCGAACTTTTGCCTCGAAAACGAGGTCACATTGATAGCAAGAGTTTCTCCTAGATCATCAGATACTTGAAATTGATTGAAAGAAGATTTATAAGCTGAGAGGCTTTATCCTCATCATGTGTATCAACAAATAGCTTGATCTCTCCATTGGCATACTCGTATAAATGCAATCTTTGAATAACAGCAGAAAGTTCACTATATGAATAGCTCGCTTCTCGTCTGAGCTCTCCCCCTCCCTCAATTTCACGCTGAAAATCCCCTTCTCTTGTCCACATAGTTATTTCCCCCTTGACCATACCTAAAGTATAGCCACTGAAAACTGTCTCTGCCATCTCTTAGAACTTTCAGAGACAAGACAACCATATAAATTAATCGAATTTTTATTCAATCATCGTGTATGTTCTGAGGATGAACGCTCTGCATTTGTTGTCGATACGCGAGATGAGCGAGTAGTAGCGCTCTCATCTATAGATTGATTTCTGCTCGAAGCAAAGAGGCTATTTGTAGATAATGTACTCGACGGAT
>MGYC01000002.1:0-11858 GCA_001801575.1 Gammaproteobacteria bacterium RIFCSPHIGHO2_12_FULL_41_20 | reverse complement strand
CTGAACTTGTGCCAAAACGACTATTTCTTTCTACACACTTGCACAGTCCTCACTCCCTCTCCGTAGAAATCAGAGAGTACAACTTGTTTCGCAAATCATCTTTATACTGAGCTAACAGTCCAGCTATTGCATAGAGCGGGTAGGAATATAACTTATTCTCAATCGAATAAGGTTGCGTTGAAAATCGAATGCCAAACGGTGATTTAGGTTTATTTTCTAAAAATAGATGTAAACTTTTCAATGTCGTCCATTTTCCACTTTTTACTTCAGCAATTCAGCAATGATTTCAGGCATGCCACCTAATAGCATATATTGCCCTAATAATTCAAAAAGTCTGGCATGCAAGATCTCTTCTAATGGTTGTTGTACTTGATGTGATAATATCGCTTCAAATAATGATTTATTTCCGAGTGACGCAAGGTATTCCATAAAAGAGAGTGGATACACATAACAGTATTGAATACGACCGACAGGGACCCCAATTTTTTCAATAGCAAAATCCAATAATGAACCAGCGCCGATAACATGCAATTCGGGCATCTCTTCATAAAAATATCGTAATGCTGTAATGGCTTTTGGGCAGGATTGAATTTCATCGAAGAATAGCAGGGTTTTTCCTGGCATGATTAATTGATTTGTCATTGTAGCCAGTGTGTTAACGATCCGTGCTGGATCCAGATTTTTTTCGAATACCTCTATAAAATCAGGACGCTTTTCGAAATTGATTTCTACAAAATGGGTAAATCTCTTTCCAAGTTCACGCACAGCATGAGTTTTCCCCACCTGTCTTGCTCTTCGCATTAAGAGAGGTTTTCTGGGCTTGGAGGATACCCATTGACGTAGGCTCCATGGGAAATAATCTTTGGGCAGTCCCATTCGGATCTTTATGGACATGACTCTATTTGAAATTACGTGTGCTAAAGCGGGGCTAGATCATGGGTCTCCCAGCTTAGCGAGAATGCTTTCTGTCGCTACTTGGCGCTAGTTGCGGCTTCACCCCATCACCTGATTGTTTTCTTTCTTGACGCGTTGAAAAAAAAGTACTGGCATCATCAAAAGAACTAGGCGTACTCCGCTGCAGCCAAGACTGGGCAGAGTGACTACGCACTAGCACGCCCAAAACCTGTATACCAAAAGCGCTACGGTCGCTATCAGCGGTACTAAAGAAAAGTTTTCTTTTATTTTCTATATGTTGATCTGGCAGTGTTGCAGCATATTGAGCAACAACTTTTCTTAAAATAGCTGGCCCAGATGCCCTAGCAGTCAATGGCCGCCTCCCGAAAAATTGCTCGTCCTGCAAACTACGCTTTTCATCCATCGACCCTTTCGCATCACGCATTCCTGTCGCTAATCTCTGCCCTGCTGGACCCGCGTTGATATCCAACTGTTTATAGTTTTCCAGCACATTCAGTAACACTTGCTGTATAGCTGGATGATTTGGCACTGCAGCTATAATATCATTACCATCAAACATATCATGCAACTTATCCTGAAGCAGACTGCCTATCTTTTTGAATCCATGCTCTAGCGGATCAATAGTTAACACTGATTTTTCATCAAGCTCGAACTCGGTATCGGTATCAAAGTAGTAACCGCCTTCTTGCCGCAAAATTTCATAGCGCAGAATATCCGATGCCGCAGCCAGGTTTTTAAGCCCGACCATTTCCCGGTTAACGTAATTCCAAAATCGCTCAAAACGTTCATCCGACTGATATAGCTCATCCTTCCCCATCCCTTCCTTGAGCTCTTGGATGTCTCTTATGCGGAAATTATCAGGCATAGGTAGATCTAACTTTTCCGCTGTCTTTTCATAATTGGCCTGGCTATTGGTCCACAGATTCACTTCAATCCCGCTCTTTGCAGCAGCAATTGCTAACCTACGGATGCTATGCAAGTATTTTTCAGGGATAGGGCCGCCTACCCAGACAAAATGGATCTTGGCGGGAAGAGTCGGGATGGCAAGCAGCGCATCATCAGCAGTCGTAGCCATGGTATTCCTCATGTCAGTTTATAAAGTATAGCGCAGCACGGCAGTTGGGAGCGAGTTTCTAGGTTAAAACACAATAAAAAATGCTTTGATCCGGGTGGAGGAGCACAGGTGTCAAGTTGGATTCAGCAGCGATCACTGCCTTACGTGAAACGAGAAAGTCAGAAGCTATCCACTGTATATGACTTACTGGTTTCCTTTAAACGAGACCGTGATATACTAATTCCGTTATTTCATGTAATTACAAGGAGTATTATCATGTTTTTATTTCATATTGCGACTTCGCTTGGATTAATAGCATTAGCTGCCGGCTCGGCTTTGTATGTGTTCTCTGCTCGTTGCGATGGCAAAGGAAAATGCTGTGCAAATGTTATTTCCATACTGGTTGTTGTACTTTCAATTTTATCCTTACTCTGCACCTTCTATTGCGGCATAAAGTCATGGCAACAAGGTAATGATCAATGCCTACTGTGCATGAAGCACGGCATGGAAGTGCAAGATAAATCAATGATAGATAACAAAGACAAACTCAGTAAAAAAGTGAATTAATCTCCACTTGCTTTAACCTAGAAACGGCAGTTGAGCATAATGGCCGCATAATGGCTATCTATTGGAAATATTAGGCATACTATGCCATAATGGAAGGTACAACGGGACAAAATCAGATCCTGAGATAACTGCATGAACGAAATCAAACTACTGCTTGTAGATGCGAATGATGTCGACCGAGCTTATTATCGGCATATTTTAATTGAATTATCTAAATTTTCTCTCACAATTATAGAAGCCAAAAATGCACAGGAAGCTCTTGCTGCTCTCAAAAAAGAGAAAATATCCTGTGCCTTACTGGATCACAGGTTACCCGACCAGGATGGTATCGAGTTGCTAAAAATCATTAGAAAATCGATAGACCCTTCGTTACCTATTATTCTGCTCACCGGACATGGAGACGAAGATATTGCTGTGCATGCATTAAAAGAAGGGGCATCAGATTACCTCGTTAAATCTACCATAAAACCATTGACTTTAGTCCATAGCATTTTAGAAGCCATTACAAAAAGGCAAACAGATAATGCGGCGAGAGAAGAACAGCTGCAGCTGAGACATGATGCCTACTATGATGATTTAACGGGATTGCTTAATAGGCATGCATTTGAAGAGATGGCAGTACGCGCATTATCAGAAGCGAAAAGACATTCACGCTTACTCTCTTTTCTGTTTATAGACCTTGATTATTTTAAGGCAGTGAATGACTCTTTAGGACATTCAGTAGGTGACGAAATGCTTGTTGCTGTTAGTCAAAAACTGACTGGTATTTTACGTAAAGAAGACATCATTGCCCGTATAGGCGGCGATGAATTTGCTGCTTTAATTACTGGGGTAGAGACAGCCGCTGATACATGCCAGGTGGCTGAAAAAATTATAAAGGAACTGGCAAAACCCTTTCAATTAGGAGCACCTACTGTGCAGATAGGCGCTAGCATAGGCATCGCCCATTATCCAGAATCAGGACAGAGTTTTGTTGAATTATTAAATCATGCAGACATTGCACTGTTTCAAGCGAAAGAAGAAGGACGAGGCAGATTTGCAGTTTACCAGCCATGAATAAAATTCGCATATAACATAAGCCCTCACAGAGCTGACCAAATTTGGCATGCTACCGCTAGAGATATTTTAATATACTTTGCAAACATCATTAGCATTATGATGAATACAAGTCCAGCACATTGAGCAGGATGGCTCATTAACATGACAACTGTCGCAAATAGCGTCACATGGATAACTTAAAACCGTTTGGGCCGTACATTGGGAATTGCTTTGAGGACAACAGTAGTGATTCTTGTATCCGCACCCACTTGGTGACGTAGCACATCCCGATAAAAACAAGGTAAAGCCAACTACTATTATGAGCGCCAACATCATCCTTGTCATGAGCCCCTCTCCAAGTTAGCCTTGAACCTAGATCCGGCAGTTCGCTGTGAAAATGAGAATCTGTCATTGCGAGGAGTGTTTTGTGCGACACAATGACGCCACTTCAGCGGAACTCCCGTTGTTATCATCTTACTGGACCGCAAAGAACAGGGTCAAGATACTATCAAGATACTAGGTTAAAATAACCATAAAATACCAAACGATAAGGTATTCTGGCTATTAGATTCGTCCGCATTACGACGAAGGCTTCTGACTGGGCCATAATATTGTTCATGCTCATACTCAGCATAAACTGCTAGCCCTGGTATAACACGGTAATAAGGTCTCACCGCAGCGCGGATTTCATTTAAGCCACTCCCAATTTCAGCTGCTGTAACAGTTTTAGTAGCTAAAATGCTACGGAGATCCATTCTAATGAAAAAATTATTGGCAATCTGTGTATCACGAGATAACTCAATGTCTAATTTAGCACTATTCGCATGATAATATCCTCTGATATTAGTATCAATGAAGTACGGCATTAATCCTTCTATACCTATACCTGGTTGCCAATAAGGATGTGTAGAGGGTTGATAAAAATAATTGGCACCACCCTTAATTGCCCAAAATTGGCTAAGCAAATGCCAATAAAAAATATCTAAATCAGCATCGTCTACCGCGCCCTGACCAATTTCAGCTTCATTAACAAACAACTCAAGCTTATTATAATCCCCGCCGTAGAGTCCTTTAAAAGTAAGCTCTTGAACGTTATGAAATGGATCTTCATTAACATCCAGAAAATTGGCAAGCCATACACCAGCAGGATGCGCCATAGGATGTTTTACCAGTGAGACATCAATAGGCCTTGCTTCATCTACCCTGACAATGGGCCGGTTAAGATAAGGCGTTTGTTTAATTATATTCTGTGGTTTAGCTTCATCTTGTGTAATTTCAATGAGCGTTGCATATTGAAATACCCGCGACATACCAGACATCATGTGATAAAGCAGATGGCAGTGAAAAAACCATTGCCCACTTGCATCGGTATCCACATCGGCTGTGACAGTGGCGCCAGGTGGGATATCAAGCGTATGTAATAACGGATCGTAGCTACCATGCCCGTTGCGTAAAACAAACCAATGTCCGTGGATATGCATAGGATGACGCATCATTGAAGTATTGGTAAAAATAAAGCGATAGCGTTTACTAGGCTCTAAAACAATAGGATGCGCTTTATATTCTGGTACACCATTAATAAACCAAGTAAACCGATCCATATCGCCAAATAACTCCATTTTGATAACACCATCCACGGGTTTATCAGGATTATTGGTTTTTACAGCGGCTACGATAGCTTGATATTTAGTGCCTATGGTTTTTTGATATGACTTAGGCGAAGAGATGGCATCCCCTACAACTGTGGGTTCAGTGGACATACTCATATCCATAGAGTGATTCATAGGCATGTGATGATCCATGTTCATGCCACTCATGTGAATAGACCCATTTTTCAGCGCATTCATAGGGTGTGAATGGTGCATTTGCATTGATGATGAATCATGATTATTCATCATCAGTGACATCATTTCTCGCATAACAGGTTTTGGCTCAGGAAATGGCGTGACTTGCTGATAATTTACCCACTGACTAGGAGCAGTAACTAAAGCACCGTATGCAGCTCCCAATGTGTCTATCGATTCTGCATAAATGATATACGGAGTATTTTTTTGAATTTTAACTAAAACATCAAACGTTTCACCTGGGGCTATTTTGAAATCATTAATAGCATAAGGCTTCACGTCATTTCCTTGCACATGCACCATTTGCATAGCAGTACCAGGAATTTTAACGTTAAATATAGTAGCAGCACCCGCGCCAATAAAACGTAACCGCACACTATCTCCCGCTTTAACAGGTGCCGTCCATGGCGTAGCATTTGGCTGGCCATTTAATAAGAAAGCATCATAGGCTACATCACTGATGTCATAAATACTCATACGCATTTGTTGCATCATCTTATAATCATCAATGATATTTTTACGTTCTTGCATAGAAGCTTTTCGGTAATCATGGATAAATTTAGTTAGCGAAGGTTGCAGTGGAAAGCGAGGTGCATAATAATCCCCTGCTTTTTTGAGATTAGCAAGAATTTGCTCTGGCTGCGTATTACTCCAATCAGATAAAACAATAACATAATCTTTAGTATATCGATAAGGTGGCTTTTGTGGAGGGTCAATTAAAAAAGCCCCGTATAAGCCTTGTTGTTCCTGAAGGCCGGCATGCGCATGATACCAATAAGTACCCGCTTGATGGAGTGTAAATTGATAATGAAAAACGTTCCCTGGCCTAATGCCTTTTTGCGTGACGCCCTCTACACCATCCATTTGCCAGGGAACCAGCATTCCATGCCAGTGAATTGCCGTCTCTTTGTCTAAGTGATTATACACATTAATAGTAATATGATCGCCTTCTTGAAAATGCAAGGCGGGCGCGGGAATTTGATTATTAACAGCAATAGCCTTAACTGATTTACCAGCAAAATTTACTGTCTTATAAGCAACATGCAAATCGACTGTTCGTTCAGCAGCAAATCCATTGGCAATGAAAAGCACATTGCAGAGCATAACCAAGACAAACAACTTAAATTCTTTTTTCATTAGATAATGAAACCCCAGTAGCCATCCAAGTTAGGGTCTGTTGACAATTTAAATTTCGTAACGAAAAATTCTCCATTATCATCCTAGATTCAGCAGTTGAAATCTAGGATAATACATATCAAGCAGGAGTTACACGGAATACGGGATAAGCCGTCATGCCTGCGCTGGCATGACGGCTTATCCCGTATTCCGTGTAACTCCTGGGAATGGCAATACCAGCTATACTAACGTCTAGTAGCAAGCATGATCTTAAGATAAGAAGGATATTTTATGCAATTTGAGAAAGCGGAAGCCGCAGACTATTCAGGTATTTTAACCTTACAAGCTAATAATCAAATAAAGAATTTAACTGCCGAAGAAAAAAGCCATGGATTTCTTTCGGTTGAATTTAGCAAAGAACAATTTATAGCAATGAATAACAGCACGGGGATTATTGTCTGTAAGGACAAGGGAATTGTTTGTGGTTATCTTTGTACTTCACCGCCAGAGTTTAATAAAGCGTTTCCTTTGCCGGCAGCGATGATTGCTCTTTACCCTAAAATAAACTACAAAGGAAAAACCCTAGATAGCTATCATTCAATTACAGCAGGACCCTGGTGTATTGAGCGAAGTTATCACGGAAAGGGAATCTTTGTAAGCATGTGGAATATGCTAGATAAAATTTTATCTAGCGATATTGACTTGATTGTTACATTTATATCTATTCAAAATACAAGATCATTTTATGCCGCTAAAAAGGTTGGAATGGAAGAAGTAACCACGTTTAAATTTGGTGAAGATGAGTTTTATATACTAGCTGCACAAAGGACAAAACCAAGCAAGTAATTGGTCTATACCCGAAGCGTTTTGCTATGTGGTTAACAAGCAAAAACCTCAGTTAAACAATTCCATGGTATAGCATAAATATTATCAGTTAATTTCATAGAATGCGGCGTCTGACAAACAACAAACCCTTTTTTGGCTTGTTTATATTCCTTGAGAAAAATTTGCAAATATTTTATATCCCTTTCACCCGGGGTTTGCGTCCATTTTACCTCAATAGGAATATAACCTTTATCGGTTTCAATAATCCAATCCACCTCGGGGCCACTTGGATCACGCCAATACTTTATAGAGAATCGTTGCTGTGTAGAACGAATAAATCGTATCAATTCCAAGCCAATATACTGTTCAAATAAATGGCCCAATTGATCCCGTGAAGGATGTCTCCCCTCATGAGCAGCAATGCGTCGCACACCCAGATCATATAATAAATATTTTTGGGTTTTAGTTAATTTCCGTCTCGTTTTACTTCGAGTAAGCGGTTCAATGCGCTCTACGACTAAACAATCTTCCAAAATTTGGTAGTAATTAGCAATGGTGGAATGTGACACCCCTATTTCTTGTGATAGTTTAGTAAAGTTAACGGTTTTTCCTGATTCAGAGGCAGCTAATTCAAGAAACCGCGCAAAATATCCCAAATCTCTTACAATAGCTTCGGCTCTGATTTCTTCTTCTAGATAAATAGTCACATAAGCTTCGAGTAATTGTTCTTTTTCGTGGTCATCCTTCTGTAATAAAATTTCGGGAAGAGAACCATCAAGTAAAAGCGTATCTAAAGAGCAACAATGTGATGGTAACTCACTTTGCATAAATGGATCTAAGCGCAATGGAATAACACGACCCGGTAATAAATTAACATTATCTCCACGGCGCAGCTTTCTAGCCGATGAGCCAGTCAGAATAAATTTAGCTAGCTTACGATCAATTAAATCTTGAATTCCATCCATTAACAGTGGAACTTTTTGTATCTCATCAATAATAATTAAGGGGCTGGGTTTTATTTGTTTTTCCGCTAATCTTTCCACTTCTCCCGTCAGTGCAAAAGGTTCTTTTTCATAGCGCAATCGATCGAAAGGATTCGCCAATGTTATTCGCTTATCTGCAGACACTTGATTAATTAATGTCGTTTTGCCGGTTTGCCTAGGCCCAAGCAATAAAATGCTCTTTTCCTTCTCAAGAATAGCGCTTATTTGACTTTCAAGCAGACGATGAATATACATCTACACAATATAATGGAAAATATCACATATATCAATCAATTTTCCATGAAAATAGGCTGAATGGCCAGTAATTCTCCGCGAAACTCCTGGTCCAGTTAGCGTCAACGCCTTTTTTTGAGCAACTTCCTTTGTAGGTGTGCAGCATGGTCAATAGACGCAGACCCATCTTGCTGCGAAGAGTCGTTACTCCCAAATACAAACCGGGGAGAATACATGCCTTCCTGAGGCCCAGAGGTTTGCTCCATACCTAACCTATCACGCACCTCCTCAAACACAGGTGTCAGCAATCCGTGTAATGATTGCAACTGCGTCTTACCCTTAAACATATCTCGTAACTCAGCAGGAGGTAACTGTAAGCTATTTAGTGCCATAAGCATTGTTGCGCCCGGCAAAACCTTTAAAAAACTAACAAGGTCATAGCCATCGGCCACTAATTGTTTTAGACGCTCCATCCCAATCGCATCACGCATAAAAGGCCAACGCTCCATTATTGGGAGTTGAACCGCCATACTAACTACATCCACCATGCGTTTTGCAACCGCCTGCACTGTTTGCTGGCCAATGTAATTACGCAACACAAGGACGCGCGCACTCTCGGGAAGTACTGCTAAGATACGACCAATCTCATTCCCACCACTAATTACATCCTTACGGGTAACTACCTGCTGTAGACGCTTTTGCGCTATTTCTTGTGTTAAGAAATCAGCACGATGCTCCTCTGGTAAAAACTGCAGCACATGTTCAGCTAACCCTGTCCCACTGTGCATAATGTTTACTATAAATTCTCCGCCTAATTCGCGCAACATATCCTGCCAGCGCTCTGGCGGAAGAAAACCAAGTAGCACTTGGAGGTCAAAGGTATGAAAAATTAATCGTTGCAAATCTTCTGGACGTAACGCATCAATCACTAGCGCTCGCTGTTCATCTGACAATCCATAAAGATGTTCACTCTCATCTGCGCTTTGTATTGCAAGCAAAAAACGTAAAAAACACTTTTCTTTCTTGCTGTGTTTATCATCAGGATTCACTTGCAGTATAACATCAGCGAGACCAGCGCTAGTTAATGTATCTAAAATCAGCTTAGATACGGATATCGGATATATTGATACAGCTGCGCACAATTCCTGAATAGCATCTGGTTCTGACAGGAGACTTTTTAAATACTTTTCGCCACCACGCTCCCTCAGTGTACCGCTAGCATCAGGCGAGAACACTAATTCAGCAAATAACTGATGAATAGGGGTGTTATCGTATTTATATTCACTTGCATGGCGACCAAACATTATGATGCTCTCCACTCTCGCTACTTATAGCTATATAGCGAATAATAACCCTGCCCCCGGACAGAAAGCCTAACAGGGGGCGTTTTAAGTTCATTCCCGCGACTCGCATTGGTTGCAAGATCAGGTTAGGGAGCGGCAGTAGGTGGAGGTTTATACTCCTTAACCTCACGCCGACTTCTGAACTCGGAAAAGAATCTCAGCTGCGCAGTAGCAGGAGATGTCTCAACAGCAGCCGCCTCATCAACAGCTCTTGACTCTTCTTTAAACCCCTTACCCAATAGCTGGGAAAAGGCCTGGATTCTCGCACCAGCAGCGTCCGGCTTAAAATTTTTATGATGCTCCGTTAAATTCTCTATCGCATGCCCTTTTAATGCGCAATAGAGCAAAGCAGCCTCAACAAATTGCGGATGCCAGCCACCGCGGATAATCGTGGGATACCCGCCATTAGCGGATTTGTAATTCTCTAGCATAGTGATGGCCCATTGAATATAAGCAGCACTAGGGAAATTATGTGTTGTACCACTTATGTTTATTGATGTGCGCGTTGCATCTATATCTCCTGTATGCGGCTTAATCGCCCGCGATACAACACTACCATCTTCATTTTTTCTCACCGTCCAGCCAACCGTGATAGGAGGGGGTACTCTGAGTGCCGCTTCATCATCTTCGTCACCTCCCCTCTCTTCAGCAACAGGCGTCTGCAATTGCATCTTGAAGCCAATTGTTGTGCCTTGAGTAAATGGTTGCACGAAGTAATAATTTTCGGCGGCTGCTGTTACTGGTTCAGCTGCTGCTGCCGCTGCGGCGGCTGCGGCGCCTCCACCTTGCTGTATGTCTCGGATAAAGTCATTAACAGCATCATCATTTCTGCACACACGAATATCATGTCTAGACACATAGGTAACGAAGATGTCGTGCGCGTTATTCAGCCCATGCGCCTTGGCATTTAACACCGTCTCTACGGCTTTTAAACGCGCTAACATTGCAGCATCGTCTGACGATGGAGCAGACCCTAGCTGTTTCTTCCACGCCTCGAGTTTTTCTTTGTGCTCGCGGTAGTATTCAACGAGCTTTACTAACTCGCCGGGGATAGTGGTGGTATCACTAGCAGCGTCAAGCTTACGTTTGGCTTCGTCGTAGAACCCTTTTAGCTGATTCAGCCTTACAATCACTTCCGCAACATCCTTGGATGAAACATGTATCTTTACTTGTCGCTGCTTGGAGGCAAGGATGAGGAGTTCAGCTTCTTTAGCCTGTTCTATCTGCCGTTGGAGAGCCGTCACAGCGCCAGAGAGTGCAGCAGCATCGAGATCAGTTTGGGCTGGGAGAGTATTATCAATATCATGTCTTAACGGTTCTGTTCTTTCTTCCACATGCGTAGCTATCTCCGCAAGCTTACCGTCAATGGCCAAGTTACCTTGATCTTGTCCTATGGCTGTTTTTTTTGCAGGCAGAGCAAGAACAGCGATAGCTTGTTGTCTTTCTCGTTCCTTAGCAGCTAATGCTTGTTGGTTTCTCTGTACGGTTGTTTGTCCAGCAGTGATTGTTTGCTGTAAGTCTCTAATAGCAGCTTGTAAGTCAGCAGCAGCCTCACCGGTATTCTCTATGTTGAGCGCCTGTAATTGACGAAGTGCCTCAGTAAGAGTGCGGCCCTTCTCTTCTTGTGTTCGCCTAGCGGCTGGAGAAGGATCAGCAGCAACCTGTTGCTCAAGTACCACAACGCGAGCAGCTTGTTGTCCCAGTAAACCACGAAGTCTTTCACGTTCGGCATCACGCGCTTCCTGTTGTTCTCGTTCTCGTTGGCGTTGCTCTTCTTCACGTCGATGTTGTTCTTCAACCACACGCCGCCGCTCTTCTTCTTGACGCCTAGCCTGTTCAATACGCTGTTGGAGAGCCGTCACAGCGCCAGAGAGTGCAGCAGCATCGAGATCAGTTTGGGCTGGGAGAGTATTATCAATATCATGTCTTAACGGTTCTG
>MGYC01000001.1:11140-16312 GCA_001801575.1 Gammaproteobacteria bacterium RIFCSPHIGHO2_12_FULL_41_20 | reverse complement strand
CAGCTTGGTGCGATACTCGCGCAAACACACCGAGGACAGGTAGTGAGCAATAGGAGAGTATTTCTTCTCTTGTCTCTAACGGTAAAATATCTAGATCACCAAACAATGGTCTATTCGCAGCCATTCTGCTCTTCCCCATTTATTATGTTATATAATTGCGCAGTATATCAAAAAATCCGGTGCTTGAATTAGAAATGCTTAAGCACTGAATCGGCTGAGCCTACCCCGAATTGCCTCAAAATGAATGTTACCGAACGGAGGCGGTATACCTGTTGCCGCCCAATTACACAGGAATTACACAGACTTGCTCCCTGACTTTTGAAAAACTCTGTAACTATGATTTTTAATGGGCCCACTAGGACTTGAACCTAGGACCAAGGGATTATGAGTCCCCTGCTCTAACCAACTGAGCTATGGGCCCGTGAGGTAAACTGAGAAATAGGTTGCCAATAATATATCGAACTGAGCTTACTTTCTAGTCTAATGTTTCATAAATTTGATTGCTTTTTATAACAAAAAATCACTATGCTGTCTGTCCGGATCGTATAATTTTCTCTATGCGATTAAAGATACGCTGACCTTTGTGCAGTAGTTCCGCTAATACTGTCATCCTGAGCGTCGAGGATTTATTAAGAAGATCCTTCGCTGACGCTCAGGATGACAGTGTTAGCGGAACTACTGCTAACCTTTGCGTCTCAACCGTCCTGCTCTTCCTCTAAGAAGCTACGTAATTGCTCTGCACGTGATGGATGGCGCAATTTACGCAATGCTTTAGCTTCAATCTGACGAATACGTTCACGTGTCACATCAAATTGCTTACCCACTTCCTCTAACGTGTGATCGGTATTCATATCAATACCAAAACGCATGCGTAATACTTTCGCTTCACGTGGGGTGAGTGATGACAATACATGCTGCACAGACTCAGAAAGACCACTGCTCGTAGCCGCATCTTCTGGGCAAATGGTATTAACATCTTCAATAAAGTCGCCTAAATGTGAGTCCTCATCGTCACCAATCGGTGTTTCCATCGAAATCGGTTCTTTCGCGATCTTTAATATTTTACGAATCTTATCTTCCGGCATAGCCATGCGTTGACTTAATTCCTCCGGCGTCGGCTCTTGGCCAGTTTCTTGGAGAATTTGCCGAGAAATACGATTTAATTTATTGATCGTCTCAATCATGTGCACAGGAATACGTATGGTTCTAGCTTGATCGGCAATCGAACGCGTAATTGCTTGACGTATCCACCAAGTCGCATATGTTGAAAATTTATATCCACGCTGATACTCAAACTTATCTACCGCTTTCATTAAGCCAATATTGCCTTCCTGAATTAAATCTAAAAACTGTAACCCACGATTCGTATATTTTTTCGCAATGGAAATTACTAAACGTAAATTCGCTTCTACCATTTCTTTTTTTGCACGGCGTGCTTTCGCTTCGCCAATAGATAACCGCCGATTGACTTCTTTTATCTCCCCAATCGGCATTTTCATTTGCTCTTCTAAAGAAATTAATTTTTTCTGTGACCGCTGTACTTCAGCAACCACTTTATCCATATCTATATAATGGTTTTTATTTTTATGTTGATTGATCCAACTTAAATTCGTCTCATTATGCACAAAAGAACCAATAAACGCCTTTCTCGGCATTTTACCCCGGTTCACGCACACATCGAGAATATGCCTTTCTTGTGCACGAATTTCATCTAAGGTATTGCGCATTTTTCTAGAAAGCTTATAAAACTGGCGAGGAGATAACTTGATATCCATAAAATCTTTTGCTAACACATCGCGTTTTTGTATGGATTTTTTATGCTTTGGACCAAACTTTTTATCTGCTGCCAATGCTTCTAAATAATGCTCGCGAATAGCTGAAAACCGTTCTCGCACTATCTCCGGATCTAATCCTGCCTCTTCATCAAAAAGATCCTCGCTATTTTCACCGCTACCACTACTTCCCTCTTCCTCATCTTCATCGAGTAATGCATCAATATCCTTTTCACCTTTGCTTAGCGACTCTTCATCCGCCAAATTAGGATCCACATAACCACTAATAATATCGCTTAGCCGTAACTCGCCCTTTTCAACGCGATCATAATCTGCCAACACTTCAGCAATCATTTGTGGTTGATATGCTAATGTTGTCAGCATTTGATTAATGCCTTCCTCAATACGTTTCGCAATTGCAATCTCACCCTCTCGCGATAGCAATTCAACACGACCCATTTCGCGCATATACATGCGTACAGGATCCGTAGTACGACCTAGCTCAGTATCCACCGCCAGCACCGTTGCTACTTCCTCTGCGCTGACTTCATCCGCTGCTGCTTCATTTTCAACCAGTAATAACTCTTCCGCTTCTGGTGCATCTTCAGAAACACGAATGCCCATATCATTAATCATGCTAATGATATCTTCAATTTGCTCCGGATCAGCAATATCTGCCGGCAAATGATCATTCACTTCTGCATAAGTGAGGTAGCCTTGTTCCTTACCACGAGCAATTAATTCTTTTAGACGAGATTTCTGCTGTTCTTGATTCATATTTGGACCTTGGCTATGTAATAGTAAAAGTATAGAGCAGAACACACAAAACTATATATTATATAACATATTCTCAAAAAAGCATAACTTTTAACTTAAAAAACTATGTCTCTATAGAGCCTTGTTTCTTTCTAATTATTTGAGATAAATGACTTTTTTCTTCTTCTGTCAACCCCTCTAGGGACGCTTTTGACAGTAACTGTTGTATCGACTGTTCATTGGCTATTTTGAGCAACTTTTGAATTGACGCAAGAAACTCTGCCTTTACTCCCTCCTCAGGAATCACTAAATCCTGTTGTGCAAGTTTTTCAATGTATTTTTCCTCCTGCTGCCCACGCCAATATTCTTTTAAGCTACCTGTCGTCATCTGTGGGTTTTGTTGGCACAGCTCAATAAGTCGCATAAAAAACGCAAATCCTGGGAGAACTAAAGGTGGTAATGGCTCTTCTAAACATTGTACAAGAGTAGGATGCTGAATCAGTAGAGTAATGGCTAAACGCATCGGTGCTGACATGGATTTCTTAGGCAATAATGCTTCTACAGGTATCGCGCCAGCAGCAGCGGAAGATCCTACTTGTTGCGATAGCTGATCAGCTTGAATACGCGTACGCCGTGCTAACTCTTCTAATAACACATTACGAAACACACAAGGTGATAATTGTTTAATATAAGTTAACCCGCGCGCAGCCAAATGTGCACGTCCTTCCATGGTACTTAAATCCGCCTGCGCACATAAAGCATGGAAAAAAAATTGAGAAAATGGCATAGCCGCAATCACACGCTCTTCAAATAAGACTTTACCTTCGCGACGCACTAAGCTATCTGGATCTTCTCCATCCGGTAGAAACATAAACCGAATTTGCAAATCATCACGCATAAGCGGAAATAATACTTCCAACGCCCGCCACGCCGCCCGTCGCCCTGCATCATCACCATCAAAGCAAAATACAATCTCAGACGCATAGCGAAATAACATTTGCGCGTGAAATGCTGTCGTTGCCGTACCTAACGTAGCTACTGCATACGTGATTTCATGTTGAAATAAAGCAATCACATCCATATAGCCTTCTACAACAAGAACACGTGGTACATGATGATTTACGGCTAATACCTGATGTAGGCCATATAAAGTATGGCCCTTTTGAAAAATAGGCGTCTCTGGTGAATTCAAGTACTTTGGTTCACCCTGATCAATAATCCGCCCTCCAAAACCAATTACCCTACCGCGCTTATCGTGAATCGGGAACATCACACGATCACGAAACCGATCATAGCATTTACCATCCTCCTTGCTAATTATTAACCCTACCTGTAATAACTTCCGCTTATCTTCTGCTGTTTTACCAAACAAGTTTAATAAACTACCCCATTCCGCAGTGGCATAACCTAGCCCAAACTGCTTGGCAATTATGCCAGAAATACCGCGATTCTTTAGATAAGCAATAACACGTTTAGACTGACGCAACTGACGTTGATATACACCCCCAGCAGCCATCAATAATGTATACAGTGAAGAATCTATTTCTTCCTTGTTATCACGCTGAAATGTATTGGGCATTTCTAAGCCCACTTGGCGCGCTAATGTTTCTAACGCTTCCTTAAAATTTAAACGTTCATATTGAATAAGAAAATCAATTGCATTACCGTGCGCACCGCAACCAAAACAATAATAAAATTGCTTATGTTGGCTCACAGAAAAAGACGGGGTTTTTTCATTATGAAAAGGACAGCAGCCAAAATAATTATGGCTAGATTTTTTACGTAGAGAAATACGCGCCCCAATGAGATCAACGAGGTCGATTTTATTTAACACGAGATGAATAAAGTCACGCGAGCTGTGCTCACTCATCAGCTGGATAAATGCTCCTTCACTTTCGTACTAACTAATGCCATATCTGCTCTTCCTTGTGCTTGTGGCCTTAAGATTGCCATTACCTTGCCCATATCACGGGCTGAGGTCGCGCCGGATTCTTTAACCGCGGCTACGACTAATGCATCAATTTCAGCTAATGTTAATTGCGTAGGCAGGTATTGTTGTATAACGTGTATTTCTGCTTGTTCTTTTTCTACTAGATCTTGTCGATTAGCTGTCTGAAATTGGCTAATTGACTCGCGGCGTTGCTTCACCATTTTATCCAGAATAGCAGTGACATGCTCATCAGTAAGCGTAATACGCTCATCAACTTCTTTCTGTTTCAGGGCTGCTAAAATTAATCGTATAGTAGCTAAACGCGTTTTCTCGTGGCCACGCATCGCTGCTTTCATATCATCAAGAATCTGGGCTTTCACTGCTGATGTCATAGGTAAACACTCATGCTGCTTCTTTTTCTTTACGAGGAGCTGCCATAGGTTGTTTGTCTCTTTCTAATGCCATCTGTTCGCGCATTAGTTTCTTTTGATACCGTTTCACAGCCGCTGCTTTTTTACGTTTACGCCGCCAAGTCGGTTTCTCATAAAACTCATGTCGTCTTAAGTCGGAAAGAATGCCCGCTTTTTCACAAAGACGTTTAAACCGGCGCAAACTAAGTTCAAAATTCTCATTATCTTTGATACGTATTGTTGGCATACTGAATGTCATACTCCCACGTTCATTTATTAGAAACCGCAAATTCTAATGTGTTGA
>MGYC01000001.1:0-11126 GCA_001801575.1 Gammaproteobacteria bacterium RIFCSPHIGHO2_12_FULL_41_20 | reverse complement strand
AGCGTCAGCGAAGGATCTTCTTAATAAACACCGAGGATTTATTAAGAAGATCCTTCGCTGACGCTCAGGATGACAGTGTTAGCGGGAACTCCTGCTAGAAAGCTTGTCATCTCCATATTAAGCCATTAACATTAGGCGGGAGGCTTTTCATATGACTATGATTATAATTAGAATTTTATCTTGGTTGGCATTGGGCATGCCAATCTTGTTGCTGTACTCTTTCCCCGCCGCAGCCAATCTAACAACCGCTGTCGTCACCTGCAAAGCAGAAAATTGCCCTTCCTTACCTCCCATCCTCCCAAGAGATGAAAAGCTCGCCAGTCAAGCCATTATTTATCAAACCTCGTCACACCCAGAGTTTATGACACGCTATAGCCAATCCTTCTCCAAAACACACCATGGCGGCTGGCAACATATTACTGTTAATGAAACAGCTCTTAGCCAAACTCACCCTATCATCGGCTTTGGTGGCGCATTCACCGATAGCACTGCAATACTTTATCAACATTTATCTCCTGCCCTAAAACAAGCCCTTATTGACGCTTATTTTTCACCTCAAGGCATTGAGTACTCTCTAGGGCGTGTTCCCATGGCAAGCAGTGATTTCTCTTGTAGAAACTTTGCGAAAGAACAAGGTCACGATATCCCTACACCAAGTTTAACTCCGTGCTCCAATCTTTTATCGCCCTATTCATACGCAGACAAACCTGACTACACTTTAAGTAATTTTGCTCTACAGCCCGAAGATTTGAATTTCAAAATTCCCATGATCCATGCTGCACAAGCTAATTCACCTGATTCACTAAAACTTTTTGCTAGCCCATGGTCAGCGCCTGCCTGGATGAAAACCAATGGCAGCATGATTCATGGCAGTTTAAACCCCGCATTGCAACCTCTCTGGGCAGAATACTTTGTGAAATTCCTTCATGCTTATCAACAACACGGCATTACCTTTTGGGGACTCACTGTGCAAAATGAACCCGTAAATGGCGCCATACTGGGTATCAAAGATTTGCAAAGTTGGCAAACCATGTATTCCTCCACAGAGGAAGAAGCGATATTTATCAAAAACTATCTAGGTCCCGCATTAAAGCAGTTTGAGAAAGAATATCACTCGAAAATTCACTTAATGATTCACGACGATCAGATTATCAACATTCACAAACGTACTGAGATGTTAAATGATCCAGAAGTGGCACAGTACGTCGATGGCACAGGACTACACTGGTATGTGAATTACAGCCCTTTCTTAGCAAATCTTGATAAAGCCTACCAAATGCTAGATCAGGCCTCTCCTAAAAGTCAGCGTTTTATTATAGGCACAGAAGCATGTACCGGCTCTTTACCGATGCCAAATGGACCCGCTCTTGGTAACTGGGCGCGAGGAGAATCTTATGCGCATGATATCATTCAAGATCTTAACCATCATGTCTCAGGATGGACTGATTGGAATTTATTATTAGACACACAAGGCGGCCCCAATTGGGCAAAAAATTATGTAGATGCTCCCATCATTGCTGATCTGCAAACACAAACTCTTTACAAGCAACCCATGTATTATTATTTAGGCCATTTCAGCAAATTTATTCGCCCTGGCTCGCAACTGTTGGCTAGTCAGTCACTTGGCCCGGCACCACTTGAAGAAGTCACATTTAAAGTACCTGCTCATGCAAATCTACCGGAAACAATCGTCATTGTGGTATTAAATCGTGACATCACTAGCAGAAGCTACTATATCTATGATCAGTCTATTCATAGTGAAAATGCTTATTTAAATATGCATATTCCTGCCCATGCCATTCAAACTATTATTTATAAAGTACAGGTCTAACTTATGCGTGTTTTAGGTATTGAAACATCATGTGATGAAACCGGCATTGCCATCTATGACTCCACGCAAGGATTACTGGGTCATCAGCTATATACACAAACGGCTATGCATGCCATGTATGGCGGAGTAGTGCCTGAACTGGCTTCGCGCGATCACGTACGTAAAGTACTGCCGATGCTAATAGCGCTATTTCAGCAAACACAGCTCTCAGGAAAAGATCTGGATGGCATTGCGTATACCGCTGGCCCAGGGTTAATCGGTGCACTCTTAGTCGGAGCTATGCTAGGCCGTACGCTAGGCTGGGCTTGGCAAATCCCCACTATTGGTGTACACCACCTAGAAGGACATTTATTAGCTCCCTTCCTTGAACCGCATCCACCTATGTTTCCTTTTATTGCTTTACTGGTTTCTGGCGGGCACACTGAATTAGTCAAAGTTAGCCGCTTAGGTCAATATGAAATTCTAGGAGATACTCTAGATGATGCTGCTGGTGAAGCATTTGACAAAACAGCACGATTACTCGGATTAGGTTATCCAGGAGGATCTGCCCTAGCAACATTAGCTGAATATGGCTCTCCATCGCGATTCCATTTTCCTCGGCCCATGGTAGATAGACCCGGATTAGATTTCAGTTTTAGCGGGTTAAAAACTTACGCCGCACATGTTATACAAACCCATAATCTGGATGAGCAAACCAAGGCTGATATTGCCTATGCATTTCAAGCAGCTGTCGTAGAAACGCTTGTGATTAAATGTCGCCGTGCTTTACGACAAACTGGATTAAAACAATTACTCATTGCAGGAGGTGTTGGCGCGAATCGCATGTTACGTCAAGCATTACAGGCCATGGTACAAAGTGAACAAGCTTGTGTATATTTCCCGCGTCTTGAATTTTGCACTGATAATGGCGCAATGATTGCTTATGCTGGCTGCCAGCGTTTGCTCGCTGGGCAGCAGGATAGCTTGGCTATTGATGTTAACCCACGCTGGTCATTACCTTCTTTATCTATATAAAATAAATTATTGCACGTTTCTACATTAACAGATCATTAATTAACCATGCATTAATAATAGCCTCGTATAATCACTCTCGTGTTGATCACTTTTAAACCTAGAAACGAGAGGATAATATGCAAAGCGGCTATTCTATTACTCATAAATCCTTCAAGGATGCTGAATACCAACGTCAATTACTTAGCGAAGATTATTCTAGATATGTAGAAAGTGTTCTTGTAGAAAACAGTACGCCACAATCAGGCTCTAATATGCAACCAGCCACTACTACCGCACAAGCCGCCGCTACACCTGCGTCTTTTCAACAATTGATGAGAACATTAAACGGCAGAATACGCGATCAGTATGCCCAAATTATTTATAAAGTCGGCCGCAATATATTTCCATTAATTATAGCCATTGAAAATGAGCAAGATAACTCTGGCATAGGTGGTACCTATATCTTATTCACTGCAGATGGCAAAGTAGAATATATCCGACCCGTAGAAAAAGCCTATGAATATTACAAAAGTGTTTCCCATATGCCTTTAGGAATTCTATCCATCATTGCATCCTACTTTAATAAACCCGGCGATACATCATGGATCCCATTATTACAATCTCTGCTTATTGATATCCAAAATGTTTTAACCAACTTGAACCAGAGCGAGCTTAATCCAGAAAGTATGGCGCGTGTTCGACAAATGTTAGATTTAACCATCCTTTATATAAAAGAATGCTTACAAACGGGAAATCTTTCTCAAGAAAAATTTAGACTTTATTCCGAAGAAATAATGAAAGCCATAAATATTAATATTAAAGATGCAGCTACTATGCAAGTTGCTGCCGTACAAAAAGCACTATTAGAAATAAAAGAAAGATTAGGCGAATCATGGTCTGAATTATTTGTGGTTATCCCCACTATCTGGGCAGTTAGCCAAGACAATCCACGTGAACAAATTTTTCGATCCCTCATGGATCCAAAAACCGTCAACACACGTTTAATTATTGCAGAAGGTATACGAACTGTTGAAGATGCAAGAACCTTAATTGGCCGTATTGTGTATGATAGATATGCTGCACGCACTATCTTTGGCACTGCAACAGCAGAAAATCGCCGCAATACTATGGCATTAGCAACACCAATAGACTTAATGGGAAATGCCACAGCTGCGGCACTAGGTGCTCGTGTAAGCACGCTGGGTGTATTTTCTTCGACACAAACAACTACCACTGCTATAACTGTTTGTCCTTATCGGCAACGATTGTCTACACCACATCTACAATCTAGACTTTAATCTTGAGTCGAGCTCCTAGATGCCAGCCTGCGCTGGCATGACATCAATGAATTATCTAGATTATTAAATTTTTTCCGCTAATTTGCTTTCTTTTCCCATCCATAAATTACGGATATTGTTGCGATGCCGATAAATCAATAACATACTCATCAATACAATCACTGCGGCATAGAATCTATTCGTAAAATACCAAGTATAAAATGGAGCCAGCAATGCAGAGATCAGCGCAGCTAGCGAGGAATAACGAAAACATAACGCCACGAACAACCAGGTAGCAATAAGCATAACTCCTACCGGCCAAGCTAAAGCGATGATTCCTCCTAGTGCTGTTGCTACACCCTTTCCACCTTGAAAGCGAAAAAACACGGGATATAAGTGCCCAAGAAATGCCGCTAATACAACTAAAACCAACCCTATGGGTAAAACCCCATACCAACGTGCGAGCAAAACAGGAATAACTCCCTTTAATACATCCCCTAACAAAGTGAAAACTGCGGCAGTTTTTCCACCAATACGCAACACGTTCGTCGTCCCAGGGTTGCCAGAACCTCGAGTACGCGGATCAGGGAAGCCCATCAGTTTACAAACAATAATAGCGCTGGAAAGAGAGCCAAACACATAGGCAATGATAATAGCTGCAACCACATCAAGATTATTCATATAACGCGAGTTCCGGATAAGAAATGAATTTTAAAACAAACCTAAAATTGCAGTATAACAAGGCTTATGCAGTGCTGTTAAGAAGGTAAATAAAGCCTACCCACTGGCTGAGGCACGGCAGACAAATTATTAATAATGTACTGATACATCTGTTGCGTTGCATTTTCTCTAAACATATTCCTTGTGCTGACTTGCAACTTAGCCTGATTCCACAATGCTTGTGCTAATGGTATAGCTAATGTTTCATCTTTCTCCCAACCTTGATATTGCGGGTCTCTTATAATGGCGAGTAACGCAGCAATGCCGCGAGGAACAGTCACCATGTCCGGAATATCTGGATTCGCAAATGCCTTGACTGCCACACCCCCTGCTCCCATTACTTGCGCATGCCAATGAGGTAAACTACAACTAATTAAAACCACAACTTGCTGTAATTCTTGCCGCCATTGCGCAGTATCCATTGGTTTAGATAGCGCCACTTGATCATAAAGATAGCCCATGTAAGTATCTACGGTATTGTAAGTCGCTTGCCCCATTTCTATTTTTTGTCTATTTATAACAAGCGTCACATAAATTTCATCGATATATGACTTATCGCCAGCTTGCAACCTCTCTATCACCCAGGTTAATTGCTGTGTTAATTCTGTTTGTAGATAACGCAAGTCTTCTTGAGCAATCGCTAGTAGCGCATCACGCTCACTGTTGTTCTCCGGCATAGCCGTTATCTGTTGTTGTGCTTGTTGTGCAATGACAATAAATTGTTGAATCGTCGTAGTCATTTTTATAACTAGCTCTACCATCTTTAGATGATGCTTAATACGTGTTTGCCATTTCTTCAGCGAATCGGTTAATACTGCATATGCTTGATTAATACCAGCAGCAACCGTATCCATCGCTGCTTGTAACGCGTCAAGAGAGGTAACAGTTTTACAGGTTTCAACAAAGTTGTCTCGCATAACATCACAACTCTGTTGCGCTTGCTGAATAATGTCGGCAAAGAGATGATCACGGATAAAAGCTATATGTCTAATAGCAAGCTGCACGATATCAGCAACTTGCGGATGCTGAGCCCATTGCGCCTGTAATTCAGTTAATTGCTGCTCTGCTGCACGCACATTTTCATCCACAAGATCTTGCTGTTGAAATAGCTGTTTTTGCTCATTAAGTACCGCTAGCGTTTCTTGATAAGCTTGTTGATAAGGCAAAACAGCCGCATGTAGATTGGGAATATTCTTCTCTACCATGTCGAGTAATTGCTCTATGTATTGCAAATCATACGTTACTTGCTGGGTTTTCACCGCATCAAGCAGTTTCTGTGCTTTACATATAGGCCTAAAAACCAACTCATCCCCCCAAGCCACAATTAGACCAGGCAAAGCAATATGTTCAGGTAAAGCTTGTTGATATAGCCTATCAACACATTGTTTTACTTGAACTAATCTAGCTTGCATGATCCCCCTCCTAAGCTTGCTATTTTTATAGCCTATTTTAAGATATTAGCCAATTTTTGCCCTGAGTTCCAGAGGGTGTTTATCACAAGGCCGTCATTGTCCGCACTAGTCGCAGTCATTCTGGGCTTGCGAAGGATCCATATCCTTGTCATGATCTTCAACAAAGAAACAGCTGCTGAGCGCGTGTTTTAAATGTAACAGATTGATTGAGATAGGCTTTCAAAAATTTGAGCATTTTAAGGTTTATGTAAATATGACGACAAATGAATCTCACCTAATCTGGCTTGATTTAGAAATGACGGGATTGAATCCAGAGAAAGATAGAATTATTGAAATTGCTACTATCGTCACTGATACCTATCTTAATGTTATTGCGGAAGGACCCGCCATTGTCATTCATCAAGCGAATGAGCTATTAAACTCCATGGATGATTGGAATACTAAACAGCACAATTCCACCGGCTTGGTTGAACGCGTAAAAAATAGTGAGATTACAGAGCAGGTAGCGGAAGAAACCACATTAACTTTTTTAAAACACTATGTGCCCGCTGGCACTTCGCCACTGTGTGGGAATAGTATCTATCAAGATCGCCGTTTCTTGTATAGGTATATGCCACAACTTGAAAAGTTTTTTCATTATCGTCTGCTGGATGTCAGTACTTTAAAAGTACTAGCGCAACGTTGGGCGCCACAAGTAAGTACCGGGTTTAAAAAAGACTCTCGGCATCGTGCCTTGGATGACATTTATGATTCCATTGCGGAGCTGAAATACTATCGGGATCACTTATTAAACCCAGCTATTTTGGCGCATGGTAGTTATTCCTGAGCGTTAGCCTGTCATCCTGAGCGTTAGCGAAGGATCAGTGTCCTTGTTAAACGAATTCAACAAGGACACTGATCCTTCGCTAACGCTCAGGATGACGATGAGCGACGCACAACTGCAGAAGGTGCTGCTGCTGCCGCTGTAGAAGCTGTGACAAAACGTGGGCATTTCTCCAGCATAGTTAATAGCCGTTCAAACTGGTCGAGTACAGTACCGCCAGCTCTAGCTTCTTGTGCTGCTGTGGCTGGTTGTTTTATGGCCATACGTCTTGTGCTCGCAGCAAATGTCATGTGTTTTGCCATCATAATCTCATCTCTTGTGATTTCAATAATGCGGGGCAAATCATCATTTCCTGCATCCTCAAGGCGCATCTGAAAGAGCTTGAGTATGTCATTTACTGTCTCTCTAGACACCGCCTCGCCCCCCTTGCCAAACAGTCTTCCTACTTGTTGTATAGTTCTTGCTGGTAATGAGGTTTTTTCTTTTGATTGTTGATATTGTAATGCTTTCTCTACCCAATCTACTATCGCTGAAAGTGGATTAGACGCCTGTGTATCTTGCAATATCTCCTCCGCTTCATTCAATGCTCTTTGCAGCGCTTGCTTAGCTGTCTGTCTTAAAATAGGCGACGCTTTATTAGAATCAGCGCTGTCCCGATAAAAACGCGCTGCCACCTCAGCAGGAAAGAAATCCCCCGGCATGGAACAAGGTTTCATCCCTGGTGAACCTGGTGCAGCTAAAGAAGCTAAAATAGCGTTATGGCAAGCACATGCACGAATACGTTGAATTATTTCTAATGGTAAGTCTACCCCTTGCTCAGATAACATCTTCTGTAACCATTGTTCTTCTGCAATTTCGATGATTGTGCCCGTGCGGTCTAATCCACTTGCACAACTCACCGCATTGGTAATATTTGAAGCCCGATTAACGATACGTATTATCTCTGCTGCTTTTTTTGCTCTTTCTGCACGACGACCAATATCTCTCCCAGCACTAGGTACGCTATCTATGGTTTCTGCTAATCCCCCTACCAACTCTGATATTTCTGAAGAATAAGCAAGCCCAAGCAAATTAGTCGGGATATTTGACAAATAAAATATCGGCGACAGTTGCGGTTGCGTCTCACTGGCGAATTCTTTATTAAGCGCCATTAATGCCATTTTAGTCCAACGAATCATCAGGTCTTGATTTTCAAGAGTAGAATCGGTAAGTAAGGACAATACATGTATCACTTCAGACTCAATTGGCCCACGATTTTTATAGCGTAGCTGATGGATATGTTCGCGTATTTGCCGCATACTCTCCTTGGCATAAGCGCTTAATTTTTCCTCCGTCTCGCCGCCACCCACATAAACAGGCGAGCTACTACGCGCCGACCACTGCTCGCCAACCAAGATGCTGCCGGATTTCCACAATTGGCTACAGGTAATATAACCATTTTTTATAGTAGGCCCAATAGTTCTGCGCATTTGCGCAGGTAATCGCGTATCATCACGTACAATCTGTTCGTAAAAATATGCATTAGCCATACGCATTGCTCGTTTCTTTGTGTTATGAAAATTCTTTTCTGTCTCGGTTTCTGCTGCACTAAAGGTATGCATCACTGCTAATTGCGCTCTTTGTTCTCTAGTTTTTCCTGTAATAGGATGTGCTATTTCTACGTGGGTATAATCGTTTGAGTATTGTTGTACCGTTACCATAGATTTTGCCGGATCTAAGGTGCTAGCTAAATTACGGTAATGGCCTAATAACATTGCGAAATCTTTGTCTGTCTGCATTTCATCAGCAAGACCTGCTTTTTGCACTATACCTTTCAGTGTCGCATTAAAATCCACCTCATATTCACTGATTTTTCCTGGCAGTGCTTCTCCTGTTCCTGCTTGTTTTTGAAACCTTTCTATTTCTACCAGTAATCGCCGCACTGCATAATTTAACTGCGCCTGCAAATCTGTGCGCCCTATCTTTGCCAACACAAAATCAATAGCACGCATGGCACTTAATACACGTAATAGCATATTATTAGATTCAGTGAGTGGATTATCAGGAGAACGTAGCTGCGCTGGTGTAGTTTGCCTGGCATCGCGCACTAGCGCATAACCTGTTGGATAAAGCGCGGTATCTTTCGCTATATAGGACTGCACGCCTTCGATGCGATCATTTTGTACTAAAATAAGATCCAGTAAATTTCCATATTGTGGGGTACCTACCGCTACACATTGCTGCAAAAGAGCAAAGTAGTCATAGTCTGCAGCAGGTGGCCACCACCGGTTTGGAAGTTGGAAACCTGATAAGTCCGCCGTACGCGATGTGGCCATATAGTTACACTATTCGTTATGACCCGCCGCGACGCAAGGTCATCCTAAAAGGAGTGGATGATGATGGAGGAGGTGGCATCATAACCTCTGCCAATTCCCGCCTAACCTGTGCTCGCGCTTCGTTAATTCTCACCAGGTCTCTTACCTGTTGTTGCGCAGTAGTATTTAGCCCAAAGATGGATGGCTTAATACGCCCCTTATTTTCTCCCAAAAGTTGCAGTATCCCTAGCCCCTGGCTATCCCGTGATGCACTAGCGCTACTACCCGCCATCATTTTCATCATTCCCATCAAAGCGGCGAATTCACTATTCACAGTAGCTACTTTTATCACAGTATCGGCACTCAATGGTGAAGCTGCAGGAATAACAGGAGTAGGAGCTACAGCTGCTTGTTGATGAGAAGCAGATACCACTTGAATAACCTTGGGAATAACCGCAGTCGCACTTGCCACGGCTTTTTGCAGTTGTTGCTGTTGCTGTTGTGAAAAAGTAATAGGTTGTCCATGCGAATTAGTTAACCCTGCCTTAGCCAGTTGTTGTACCACATTAGCTGCATGAGCCTGCTGCGCTTGTTGCCATTGTTGAGTAGCCGCAGCATAAGACATATTTAGGTTAGCTAGCTTTTCCCCTAATTCATGCACATGTTGCGCTTTGTCTGACGGAATATGCCCACCAGCCTGAGCTTGATGAACTTGATCATGTAATTGTTGTTCTATTTGTCTTAGTCTATCAACTAAGTCTCTGTTTAATCTCTCTTCTCTATCGTGACGCTGATGCTGCTCCCGCATCGACAACAGATACGCTTCCAAATCAAGCCATCGCTCTATTGCCGCTGCTTCCTGTTGCTGCGCTAATTGTTTAGATACTGGCGAATCAGGGAAGGAAAGGGCAATTAAAAACTCTGCTGGGCCTTGTGGACTAGCTACAATTTGTTCTAGTGGTCTGCTGGCAGACATAATTCATACTCCTCAGTTAATCCTCTTACATTATAGCAAATCACATAACACTTTCTGCTATATATAGCAATTTTGTACGTAATTCCCGTAAATCCCGCGCCCATGCCGTAAGCCAAACAGCCTCTTTAGAGGCGGATAAGAATTCTAAACCAGTTGGCAAGTGCTCTTGGAGTTTTTTTTCTAGTTCGTTGATATCAATAACAAAATCCTGTGAGGAGAAATCTACAATTAAAGCCTCATCCCGTAATCTTGAAATAATTAAATCAAACAATTGCTGTGTGACCTTGGTATATTGTTTGATTTCCGGCTCAAAAATAGTCAATGCTTGTTTATTAATAACATTAGATAAGCTATGCAGCGACAATAACGTCTCACATAGCTGTGTCATAACAGATAAAAAATAACGATAACTCTTTTTCAGCCCTGGATTAAATCCAGAATGATATACCCAACTCGGCATAATGCGTGGAGATTGAAAAATAGCCTGCATTAAATTACTTTCTTCTGCAGAACAAAATTCCTGCATACAAAGAAACTTCGTCATTAACATTGCAAAGAAATCAGAAAATAGTTTAAGTAAAGAGAGTGTATTTTTTCTAAAAATTACTTCTACACGATCAGGAAAGATTAATAACCCAATCACTGTGCCAACAAATGTCCCCATAATAATATCATGCACGCGATTATATGTAACACTGCTTGGATCATATGGCGACAATATTGCTACTAGCAATAATGCAGCTATCAGTAATGGCAAACATAACATGGTTGGCTCAAGCTCATAAGAAATCGCCAATAAC